>CAYOOD010000028.1:0-81036 GCA_964405435.1 uncultured bacterium | reverse complement strand
CCCCCTCCCCCCCTCTCCCCCTCCCCGCTGGGCGTCTTATCAGGGGATCGAGTATCCGCTGCCCCTGGCGGGAGAGGTACAGTTGGTAAATTCGGCGCTGGCGATCGCGGCTGTCCAGATTTTGCGCGATCGCGGCTGGGGGATTTCTGACGAGGCGATCGCCGAGGGCATGGCGAAAACGAAGTGGCCGGGACGCTTGCAGTGGTTCCCTTGGCGCGATCGTCTCTTGCTGATAGACGGTGCCCACAATAGCGCTTCTGCTGCTGTTCTGCGTCAGTATGTGGATACTTTGGACGTTCACAACGTGACGTGGGTACTCGGAATGCTCTCTTCCAAAGATCGGGAAGGGATTTTTAAAGCGCTGCTGCGCCCGGGCGATCGCTTGTACCTCTTGCCCGTGCCCGATCCGAGTTCAGCGATTCCAGAAGAACTTGCCGAGCAAGCCGTGCAGATATGCCCGCTATTAGCTGAGTGTCGGTGTTTTGCAGATCTGGTGCCCGCACTTGAAGAAGCCGTGAGAGATATTGACAAGTTAACGGTTTTGTGCGGTTCGCTTTATCTGATCGGCTATTTTTTAGCGATCGCAAAATCTTCTCATCCCTGAAAGGGATTCAAAAACTCAGAAACCCGGTTTCTGCGAGAAACCGGGTTTCTTAAACCCGGAAAACAAACCGATCAGCGTTGATTCCAGGCTTGCGCCGCATCGGCAACAGCTCGATCTACCGTTTTTTGGCCCAACATCGCCGCCTGCAAGTTTTCGTAAATAAACTTTTGCAATTGGTTGACATCCTTCATCGCGGGGACTAACACTTCAGCGTCTTGCAACTGAGCCGCACTGATGGCGCGCGCCTTATCTGCGGGCGTCGCATCCGCAGGCAAGGACTGGAAGTAAGGGTCTTTCAGGGCTTCCGTGGTGGACGGCAGCACGTTAGCCGCTTTGGCAAAAGCCAGTTGATTGGCGTTATTCGTGACAAACAGCGCAAACTTTACGGCTGCATCCGGCTGGTCGGTACTTTGGGGAATCACCAGATTCATCACCGCCACATTTTTCTTGCCCGTAGAGCCCGTGATTTCAGGAGCCGCAACCGACACCCGGGCGATATCCGGCGCATTCTGAGCGATCGTCTTGAAAAACTGAGGGCCAGAATTCAGCAAAGCAATCTCGCCGGCTTGATAAAGCTCGATGGCGCGGCGGTGTCCTTCGGTGAGGACTTCCCGGGGCAGCAGCCCTTGCTTGTACAAGTCCACCCAATACTGAAAAGCCGCCTTGCCAGCGGGGGTATTGAAAGCCGCCTTGCCCTGAGCGTCCACCAATTCGACCCCCATTTGCACCAAAGATTGGAGTACCTCAGCCGCATCTTCCGGTACAAAAGAGACAAAAAAAGCGTATTTGCCGGTTTTTTCCTTAATCTGCTTGGCGGCGGCAGCCAATTCTGCATAGGTAGCGGGTGGCTTGCTGATGCCGGCTTGTTCTAGGAGTTGGCGATTGTAAATCGTTATCCGAGTCGTGAGATACCAGGGAATTCCAAAACTCTTCCCCTCGAACGTGGTGGCTTTCCAAATATTCTGCAAATACTGCTGACGGACTTGCTCGGGCACTTTAGAATCGAGATATAACCAGGCATTGCGTCCCGCCAGCAGGGAAGCAAAGTTGGGGTTGAGGTTAACCACGTCCGGTGCTGTTTTTGCAGAGACTGCTGCCAGGATCTTCTGTTCCATCGCCGTCCAGGGCACGTCCACCCAGCGCACCTTGACGCCAGGGTTCTCGGTTTCAAAGGTAGCGATCGAGTTGTTGAAATAGTCTGTAAACTGCGGCTTGAGCTGCATCGTCCAGAACTCGACCTCCTGACGTCCCGCTGTCGGCTGCCCTGAATTGGGGCCGGTGCCGCAACTGACAACCCAGCTCAGCACCAGTCCCAACAGCGCAAAAATACTCAACCTTTTCCAGGTTTTAATCCTGCTCATTTTGCTTTCCTTACTCGTCGGTTACTCTCACCGCTATGGCGCAATCTTTCAGGCTCGATTTTCCGCGCCTGAGAGGGAGCGTGTCCCGCCCCGACTGCTGGATGCGCTAAAACCCCCGCTCCCGACTTTCCAGGGGGCGCGCCACCTAGAAAATACTAAGGGGATTTGGCTTGTGCCGGAAGACGGAGATTAGCAGTGCCTGGGGAAAGATTCGCGGCAGCTTGGTGAATCTCGATTAAATTGGGTACTATTTGTGAGATACCCTAAATTGCGATCGCTCTGACTGCTGTTATTTTTTCCACCCAACCAACTTAGATAAATCAGCGGACATCAGCCGTGGTTAACGCCTTAAAAAAACTATTTGCCAAAAAAAAGCAAGGGCTCGGTATAGAAGTGTCCCCTGACCGAATCAATATCGTTCAGTTGCGCAAGCACGGTCAGGGCTACAAAATGGAGACTTTTATTACTGTGGAGGTTCCCGAAGACGTTTTTCAAGAAGGTCAGATTGTTGACGCCCCGCAAATTGCGGATCTCATCAAGCAAACCCTAGCCGAAAACAAGATCAAGACCCGGCAAGTGGCTACGGCAATCCCCGGGCGAGAAGCCGTGATCCGTTTGATCCCGGTGCCGGCAGAACTCAACGATCAAGAACTGCGCGATTACATGAACCAGGAGGCGGGGCTGTATTTGCCATTTCCTCGGGAAGAAGCCGATGTAGACTTCCAAAAACTGGGATTGTTCGTAGACGAAGACGGGATCGAGAAAGTGCAGGTGCTGCTGGTGGCCACCCGCAAGGAAATTATAGATACTTATATCAATATATTTAAGGAGGCCGAATTAGCGATCGACGTGATAGAGGTGACGAGCTTTGCCCTGATCCGGACGATCCGAGAGCAACTGCAGCAGTTTACCCCCCAAGAAGCCGCCGTACTGGCGGATATTGAGTTTGACAGCACCGAGATCGCCATTGTCGTGGACGGCATCCCGCAGTTTTCTCGCACGATTCCCATCGGCACCTTTCACATCCAGAGTGCCCTGGCAAAAGCGATGAACTTGCCGCCGTCGCGGAATACCGACTTGCTGGCGGGGATGACCATTCCCGTTACGCCGGTGGATACGTCGGGGGGACTGGGGGCGACTTCCCTGGGGAATAATAACCCGGGTGCGGCTGCTATGCTGAAAGTCCTCGGGGAGTTAGCCGATGAAATCCGGCGATCGCTCGACTTCTACCTGAATCAAAGCGAAAACCTAGAGGTGGCCCAACTGCTGCTGGCAGGGCCAGGGGCTGCTCTGGGACAAATCGACGAATTTTTCATGCAACGCTTGAGCCTGCCAACCTCTGGAGTCGATCCCGTGGAAAGTCTATCTTTAGAGGTTGGCGAAGAAATCACTCCAGTGCAGCGACCGGGATTGGGGATTGTACTGGGTTTAGGAATGCGAGAGGTGTAATGCCATGTACAGCCTAGATATTAATTTTCTCAGAGATCGCCCAGAATATCAGCCCCCAACTCCCAATAAGGTTGGCGGTGCTGCCATATCGGTGAACGATCGCACGGCTCTCGTGGCTGGGGTAGCAGCGGGCGTTTTTCCCCTAGCGGTGGTGGGGGGATTGTGGTTCTTTGCCCAGGCGGAAAATACCAGTCTGGCAGAGGAGCTAAGCAAACTGGAGCAAGACGCCACCAAGCTGTCGTCCCAAGATCAACAAGTCAAAGCCATACAAGCAGAAGCCGCTCAGATTAGGGCACAGAGGGACGGAATCGCGAGTATTTTCAATACTTCCATCAAGCCAATTGTGGCGCTTTTGCAAGATATCCGCGATCGCGTCCCGGCAGGCGTTCAAATTAGCCAGATCGATCAAACGATCGCAGCCAATCCAGAAGCCATGAAAGCGGCTGCCCCCCCACCGCCACCGCCACCCCCCCCCGCCGATCCCGCTAAAGGAGGACAGACTGCACCTGCACCGCCACCAGCCGCTCCCCCAGTCCCCTGGACGGGCTTTAACCAAAAGCTCACAATCGCGGGCACGGCTAGATCCTTTGACGACGTGAATGATTTTGTCCTGAGCCTCAAACAATCTGAATTCTTGGACGCTGACGCCATCAAGCTGACTAAATCGGAGTTAAAAGAAAATCCCCTCCAACAGAATGTGGTGCTGGCTGCCGAATTCAAAAATCCGGGACAGAATCCAGCCCCTCCAAAGGTTCAACTGCCCGATGTTGTTGACTACGAGATAGAAGTAGACGTCAACAAGAAGCTCGCCTCTGAAATCACTGCACAGACTAGAAGCAAGGGTGCGATCGGACTAGCCACTCGGATCGAAACATTGAAACAGAAGGGGGTCATTCAACCATGACAGTCAGTGAAGCATTTATTCCCGGCGAAGGCGAACAAGAGGGCGGCGGCGGTGGTTTATTCGGCATTAAACCAACTCCAAAACTCATCGGCATCTTGGTCGCCGTCCTAGGGGTGGCGGCATCGGTGGGCTTATTCATTTACTTGCTCCAGCCAGAATGGACTAAGCAGGAAGAACTCAAGGGCAAGATTCAAACCAAGAAAGACGAAATTGCCAAGCTCAAAAGCGGCATTGCCCAGAAGGAAGAGGCTCAGAGAACTCTCGATCGCGAAAAACAACTGCAAGCCGAGGTCAATACTTTATTCGGCGATTCAAAAACCTTAGATACGCTGCTACTTGATATCAACAAGTGGGTGAAAAAAGACGGAGCGAAACTCGTAGGGTTCAATCCGGCAGATCAAGATGAGATTGCGCGGGCGCTCTTTGTCGAAGATCCGAAAACCAAGCAAAAGCAAGGTCTGGGAAGTCTGGCGAACTTTGACGTTCTGAGCGTATCGCTGGATCTGGTAGGCACTTTCGCTCAAACTCAGTCAGTCCTCGGCAAAATAGAGCGGTTAGAGCCCCTCGTTATGGTCGGACAATTTGAGTCAGTCGCAGACCTGCAGGCGGAGGACACGAAAATCAAGGTGGAGGTAGACCCGCAAGGCAAAGTGAAGCGGGTAACAGAACCCATTCTGAGAACCAAGTTGAATTTGGCCGTGATAGTGCCAAAATCTCAGGAGGAATTGGCGGCTGCACGAGCTGCCGCCGCCGCCGCCGAAGCGGCAGCCAAACAACAGAAGAAGTAAACAAAAGCGTGGGGCACTTTCTGGCAGTGGCTCTCACAGGCAGGAGCTACAATAGCTCTGTTTGGGTGCCTGCGGTAAACTAGCCTGTTTGTGGATGAGGAGGGAATCGTGAAACAGTATCAGGGCTTGGGATGTCTCCTGTTGGGAGGGGTGACGGTCTTGCTGGCAGTTGCGCCAGCGTGGGCGGCTCCGACTCAGATAACAGGGGTACAGCTCCGACCGAGCAGTGGCGGTCTTGAAGTTTTATTGCAAACGCAAAGCGGCGATCGCCCGCAAGTATTCACCATCAGCAGCGGCAACGCTCAGGTTGCTACTATCATCAATACTCAACTGCGCTTGCCCTCGGGCAATATGTTCCGTCAGGACAATCCCGCCCCCGGCATTGCGTCGGTGGTGGTGACGCAGCTCGATGCCAACAGCGTTCGGGTGGTGGTCAGCGGCACCAGCAGCACGCCGTCTGGGCAAATTGCAGCCCTGAGCGAACAGGGAATTCTCTTTAGTTTCAATTCAGCGGGCGGCAGTACGGCAGCAGTGCCACCCGCGCCCTTATCCAGCGCGCCGCCGCCGCCTCCCGGCTTGCCTTCGATCGCGCCAGGGCCGGCAGCTCAAATGCCGCCTCAAATGCCGCCAGAGCCCTTGCCCCCTCAATCGGTTCAAATTCCCGGGGTGCCCTCCCAGGGCGTTCTAGTTCCCAATCCAGAAGTGACGATTAACGGCGCTCCGGCAGTGCCCGGGCCGGCTGCCGCGCCGCCCCCGGCTATCAGTCCCAGTGCCGCGCCGCCTTTCTTGCCCCGGGCGATCGCGCCGCCACTGGGCGATATTGCGATCTCGAATGTCGATTCCTCTCCAACCATCCTCGACCTGGGAACTGCCGAGCGCGTGCCCCGCTTGGTCCTGCGGGATGCACCCGTGCGCGAGGTCTTGGCGCTGCTGGCTCGCGCCGCTGGGCTCAACTTGGCCTTTACAGGAGCGGCGGCCCAAACTCAGCCCGGTCAGCAAGCTCAGCCCGATCAGGCGGGAACTGGCTCGGGAGGCCCTACGATTTCTCTGGATATCGAAAACGAGTCGGTGCAAGACGTTTTCAATACCATCCTGCGCCTGAGCGGCTTGCAAGCCAACCGAGTGGGGCGGACGATTTTTGTGGGGACTGCACTGCCCCTGGACGCTCGCAATACGGTGATGCGCAGCCTGCGCCTCAATCAAGCCAGCGCCACGTCAGCGGCTAACTTTCTCGTCGGACAAGGAGCCGAGCTGCAACTGCCCATCACTCGCGTGCAGCTCGTCCCGATCGGCACCGGAGCTAACCAAACCGTCACCCGCATCGAAGAACCGGATATTAAAGTCATCAAAGCCCAGCAGGGAGCAGGGCCGTTACTGCTGACGGGTCTGTCCGTGGTGGCCGACCAACGGCTCAATTCCATCACCCTAGTCGGCGATCCTCGCAAGGTTGAAATCGCCTCAGCACTGCTGAGTCAGCTAGATTTGCGCCAGCGCCAAGTCGCGGTGAATGTTAAGGTGATTGACGTCAACCTGTTGAATACGGATAACGTCAACACCAGCTTCTCCTTCGGAGTCGGTGACTTGTTCTTCGCCAGTACCGATCAAGGAGCTGCCGTCAATTATGGCCCGTATCGTCCCCCAACAGCTACTGAACTCAGTCCCGCGCAAGGGTCTAGCTTGACCGGACGCCCTACTATCACCAATCCCTTTGGGGAATCAGATCCGCAAGGGTTCATCAGACTGCCGGACGGCGAACTTCTGCCAGCGACACCTCCGAGCGGGAATCCTTTGCAACCAGGGATTTCAGAGGTTAATGATACTGATGCGACATTCGCTCTGGCAGACGTTTTCCAGTTCCCCAAACGATTTCTCGCTTCGCTCAGAGCTCAGATTTTGAGTCAGAATGCCAAGATTCTCACTGACCCGACTTTGATTGTCCAAGAGGGACAGACTGCCACAGTCAACCTGACTCAGGAAGTCGTGGGGAACATTACCGTTCAGAACCAGGTAACGGCTGGCGTGAACGTGACAACGCGACAGGTTCAGAAACAGCCAGTGGGCTTAATTCTGTCAGTTGCAGTCAGTCGGATTGACGACAATGGCTTTATTACGCTAACCGTCAATCCAGAAATCAGCTCAATTCTTCGTCAGGAAGAAACCGGTCAGGACGCATTTGTGACTCTCGTGCAGACGCGATCGCTCAATTCCGGTCAAGTTCGCTTGCGCGACGGTCAAACTCTGATTCTGTCGGGAATTATTCAGGATACGGAGCGAACCACTGTCAGCAAAATTCCCATTTTGGGCGACTTGCCTTTGATCGGTTCGCTATTCAGAAGGACAACCCGCGATAACGAACGGGCTGAGGTGATCGTGTTGGTGACGCCTCAAATCTTGGATGACTCGGAGCGTTCTACGTTTGGCTACGGCTACCGACCTGGGCGGGAGGTGATACCGCTTCTGCAGCGGCAAAATCTGCCCACGGGTGGCAATCGCTAGTCGCTGTCTCGATCGCTCAAAAACCCGGTTTTTTGAAGAAGCCGGGTTTTTAAGTTAGTCTGTAGTGACGATCGCGCCTCGATTTCCGATCTGGGGCTTAAAACCGGAGAGTTTTCTCAAAACTCTTGACAAAAAAGGTGTTTTATGTATATTTTTTAATTTCCAGATCGGGTTGGGTTTTGGCGGGCGCGCGGAGGCCCGAAACGGGCGATCGCGAATGGCCCATAAGTAGAAGTAGCTACTTTGAAGAGGGCGATCGCGAACAAAATACCGAAATCAAGATAAATTAAAGGTTTCAAGCTTCCATATCCGGCAAGCACCCTTTAGAATAATGCAGTGAAACCTAGAGTCAGTGGGATGTTCAGCTATTGTTAGGAAAAAACGCCTATCTCTGACTCTGGCCCACCTCTCCCTGACGAGATGGCCAAGAAATGTTTCACACGTTTTGCAAACGCTTAGGATCTTTCACATGAACAAAGGCGAATTAGTGGATGTCGTGGCCGAAAAGGCCAGCGTGACCAAGAAGCAGGCTGATGCCGTGATAACCGCTGCTCTGGACGCGATTATGAGTGCTGTTGCCGAGGGAGACAAAGTGACCTTGGTGGGTTTTGGCTCGTTTGAGTCCCGCGAGCGGAAAGCCCGCGAGGGGCGCAATCCCAAAACCGGCGATAAGATGGAAATCCCGGCAACCAAGGTGCCTGCTTTTTCCGCAGGCAAGTTGTTCAAGGAAAAAGTCGCGCCGGAAGAATAAGGGTGTTGCTGTTGCGGAACTAATCCTTGAACCGACCCGGACATGGGGGCAACTTAGCCTGGGCAGCGGCGCTTGCCGGCTGTTCTCCCTCGGCTATTCTCGATTTTTCTGCCAGCATTAGCCCCCTGGGGCCTCCCCAAAGCGCGATCGCGGCCATTCAATCCCGCATGGGCGACCTCACAGCCTATCCCGATCCCGACTATCGGGAACTGCGCTCGGTTCTGGCTGAGCTTCACCAGGTGAATCCTGACTGGATTCTACCTGGTAATGGCTCGGCTGAACTATTGACTTTGGCTAGCTGGGATTTTTCCCAACTGGCAGAAACTTACTTAATTACGCCGGCATTTGGCGACTACTGGCGGGCACTCAGGGCGTTCGCTGCGAATGTGTCGGAGTGCCCTCTCTCTCTGGCGGGCAATCTTCCGAGCTCTGTCTCTGTCACAGAACCAACTGAGCTGACGGCAGACTTGGGCCATATTTTACAACCGAAGCTCGTGCATCGATTCAGCGGTACGAATGCCACTGCCTCAGATCCCCCTATCCCTCCAGATTGCCTAGCGAATGCCGGTCTTTTGCTCAACAATCCTCACAATCCCACGGGAAAACTGTTCCGCCGCGAGACAATCCTGCCGTATTTAAAGGAATTTGCTTTTGTGGTGGTGGATGAAGCCTTTATGGACTTTTTGCCGCCAGAGGAGCAGCAGAGTTTGGCTCTAGACGTGCCGGATTATCCCAATTTGGCCGTGGTGCGATCGCTCACCAAATTTTACAGCCTGCCGGGATTGCGCCTGGGATACGCGATCGCCCACCCCGATCGCCTGCAGCGGTGGCAGTCTCGCCGCGATCCCTGGCCGGTAAATGTCCTAGCTGCCGCCGCCGGTGCCGCTGTGGTTCGAGATACCGCCTTCGAGCAGGTGTCTCGGGCTTGGCTGCCCGCCGCGCGATCGCAATTGTTTGAAGGACTCGCCCAATTGCCAGGGTTGCGCCCCTATCCCAGCGCCGCTAATTTCCTCCTCGTCGAGTCGGAATACTCCACCTCCTTCCTCCAGCAAAAACTCCTCCGGCAGCACCAAATTTTAATTCGCGACTGCCTCAGCTTTCCCGAACTCGGCGATCGCTATTTCCGCGCAGCAGTGCGCTGCCAATCCGAAAACCAGCGCCTCCTCGAAGGTCTGGCCGCTATCCTGAATTATGATTAATTTTTATTGCACAATTCTTAAAAATTGACCCGACATCGAGACTGAGCTGCCAAATCGCAGCATTTTACAAAACCTTTAACCAGCGATAGATTTGCTCGCCCGTACAAGGGTGGATAATAAAAGAAGGCATTTGAGGTAAATAGCGACTCTCTATAAAAATCTCCTTCTCTTAACCGACTTGCAGGGAAATGTTGCCACAAAAACTGTGGCGATCGCAACCCTCTCTCTTCAGGTACGCAACTTTAAAGAGTGCCAGTATCCTACATTTCACTTGCCTAATACATAGCACCTATTTACCCCAAAGTCAACAAACTCCCTTCCCCTATCTGCTGAATCCATCCAATGACAGTTGACTACGATTTAGTAATCATAGGCGGCAGTCCTGCCGGTTTCTATGCCGCCGCCGCCGCCGCCGCCCTGAAAGCCCGCGTCGCCCTCGTGGCACCCCCAGTGCCGGCTGGAGCGTCGGAGGCAACCTATCCGATTTCTACCCATCGCCAAACCCTCACCTACCTGGGCGCAACCGCCCAGCAGCTCAGAGAAGCGCGTCAATTTGGCATCCACTGTAGCGCGCAGGAAGAAGCCGCGCGATCGATCTCGATAAGATTTGCCGAAGCCGTGCAGTGGGCAGCAGGTGTCAGCGCCAACCTGGAAGAACAGCACTCGCTGGCTGTTTTGGCGAGTCTGGGCGTGGACGCGATCGCCGGCAGGGGGCAATTCTATCCCAAACCCCACCTCGGCTTTGAAGTCAAAGAGCGACGCCTGCGATCGCGCGCTTACCTGCTCGCCACCGGTTCGAGCCCTTCGATGCCGGAGATCGAAGGGCTGGAAGCGACGGGCTACCTCACAGGCGACGAGATCGCCCAAAAGCCCAAGCGCGAACAACCGCCTGAAAGTTTAATCGTGCTGGGCGCTAGCCCCAGCGGCGTAGAACTGGCGCAGGCTTTTGCCCGCCTGGGCAGTCGCGTCACCCTCGTGACGAAAAGCCCCCACATCCTGCCCAAAGAAGATCCCGAAGCGGCGCTGCTGATTCAAGCGAACCTGGAAGCGGAGGGCGTGCGGGTTCTCACCAAAACAGCAGTCACGCAAGCGAAGCGCATTGACGAGAAAAAATGGGTTCAAGCGGGCAACCAAGCGATCGAAGCTGATGAAATTTTACTGGGCGGGGGACAGGTGCCGAATGTAGAATCTTTGAACCTGGAATCGGTGGGGGTAACGTGGCATCGCCAGGGCATCGAAGTCAGCGAAAAACTGCAAACGACGAACCCCCGCATTTATGCCTGTAGCGATTTTGCCGATGGCTGTCAGATGGCTCATTTAGCAACTTATGAAGCCGATATTGCCGTAAAAAATGCCTTATTTTTCCCTTGGTTGAAAGCGGATTATCGCGGTGTTCCCAGAGCCGTTTTCACCGATCCCCAGCTCGCGCGGGTTGGCATGACGGAACCGCAAGCGATCGCCCGATACGGTGGGGATGTGGTGGTTCTGCGGCAATATTTTAAGGCGATCGCCAGAGCCCAGATCGCCGGACAAACCACCGGATTTTGTAAAATTATCGCCCGTCGCAATGGGGAGATTCTGGGAGTATCTGTCGTGGGGGCACAAGCAACTGAGTTGATTCACGTTTTTGCTTTGGCAGTGAGGGAAAAAATCAAAGTGGGGGCGATCGCTTCCCTGCCCCACGTCTGGCCCACTTTTTCCGAGATCGCCGGACAAACTGCTGCCGAATGGCACCGACAGCAGCGCGATCGCAATCCCCACCTTCTAGATTTTTTGGAATGGTTTTTTAATTGGCGGCGTCGTTGATAAATACTTTCCAAGTATAACTCTCGTTCGTAGTGAGGGCTTCAGCCCTCAACTCGTTTGCAGCGCAGCCAATCGCCGCTGTACAGTATTTTGGCTTTCTGTCAATACCCAAAACTCAAACTTTATATAAATTTATAAATTGTTTCAAAAAGCTCGAATTCTTAAAAGACAATAAAAAAAATTGACAAAGAAAATTTTTTAGGGTAATAAATACTGGCGGGAGACGGGGCGAAGTGCCTGAGATCGCAGTCAAATAGTTGGGGTAGTGTCATGGAGCGATTCCGAGTAGAAGTAATTGCCAAAACATTAAATCCTCAGCAGGTAATCTATGCAGCCATGCACCAAGACTACAGCGAGGATTTTGTCGTTGACGAGCGCGAACATTGGCCATCAGAAGAAAAGTGCGGCGAGTTAATTGTCAAGCGCCTTTTAGCGAGCGATCGCGGACATTATGGCCCTTTAGAACATCCCAGCATTGTTTTCAATTGCGGTTACTTTCCCCACAGCGTTATGCAACAAGTGCGGACTCATAGGGTGGGAATTTCTTTCGATGTCCAATCCAACCGCTATACGGGCAACCGCATCGTTCAAGCAGCGATCGGGTTGAAAGAAATTGAAGAAGTTTTCTATTTGCGCCCGGTTGGTTATTACAATGACCGTCAGGGGAAACGCTACGAATATACCAAAGAGCAGCGCGATCGCGATTTAGCCTGGTGTCTGGAAGCGGCTAAACGCTACCAGCAACTGCTCGAAGAAGGCGTTTCCGAAGAACATGCTCGAGGAATTATTCCCTTTGACGTGAGGCAACATTGGGTGATGTCTTTGAACGCGCGATCGCTCATGCACTTGTTAGATCTGCGCTGGAAAGCCGATGCTCAGCTCGAAGCTCAAAAACTCTGCGATGCAATTTGGCCCCATTTTGAAAGTTGGATGCCCGCTGTCGCTGATTGGTACTTCAAGAATCGCGCCAAAAAATCTCGGCTAGCTCCCTAAACCCATAGCTTCCCTAATTTAAACGCCTAACTTACACGCCCGTAGAACCAAAACCGTTAGCTCCCCGAAAAGTTTCTGCCAGCCCGCCGCTAGCAATTTCTATTTCGGGGCGCAAAACAGGGGCGATAACCATCTGCGCTATTCTCATTTCTTTATCGACTTGAAAATTTTCTGAGGAATGATTGATGAGCAGCACTTTGATTTCACCCCTGTACCCTTCATCAATCGTGCCCGGTGTATTCAGTACCGTTATCCCGTGCTTGTAGGCTAGACCGCTGCGGGGTCTGATTTGAGCTTCTGTAGAGGCTGGTAATTCTATTGCAATACCCGTGCCGATTAGCTTCCGCTCTCCGGGCTGAATCAAGGCTGCTTCATGCGCGAATAAATCCATGCCTGAATCATTTTCGTGGGCATAACTCGGCAGTAGCGCATCGGGATATAAAAGATGTATTCTCAGTTTCACGTTTGGTTAAAATTGTGATGGGTAGTGAGCAGGAGGACACAATTAAACTTAAAATGGCTGCTCTATCGTTGGATAGATTGAACCTTCCTGCACTAGAATATCATGCAAGCGACTAAAAATTCTGAAGCCTTTACAAGACCGAATTGGGACGAGTATTTCCTGATGCTGGCGAAACTCGCCGCCACGCGATCGACTTGCCTCGCCTTTCCGGTGGGGGCGGTGATTGTGAAAGATAAGCAAGTTTTGGCAACCGGTTACAACGGTTCGCCGGCGGGTTCGCCCCACTGTACCTCTCAGGGATATTGCTATCCCGGGCTGAGCAGTTGCGACGCCAGCAAGTCGATGCCCTCGCGAGCGGTTCACGCCGAGGCAAACGCGATCGCCCAAGCGGCTAAACACGGCATAGCCACCACGGGTGCCAGCATTTACGTCACCCTCGAACCCTGCCTGTCTTGCTTGAAATTAGTGATTTCAGCGGGAATCCGCGAAGTTTTTTACGAGACTTCCTTCAACAGCGGAGAAAGCGCGATCGTCCGAGATTCCTTTATTGCCGAAGGATTGGTGAGTCTAAAACAAATTCACCTCTCAGAGGCGATCGCTCAAAAAGCAGCAGCCGTTCTCCTCAACCCCACTTCGGTTAAATCCAGATAAAACATCCCCTATCCTCAAGGGTTGGCTGGCGCGAAAAAAGCCCGCGCAGGCGGGCGAAATTTCCGATAGCCCCAGGCTTGAAAAAAGCGGGCTACTTGTGCCGAATGTGTTCGTAAGTATTCACATAATCTTGAACGGAACGAGCCCAAGAATAATCGCACTTCATGCCATTGATCGCGAGTTCCTGAAACTCTTCAGGATAGTGTTCCCACAACCCAATTGCCCGATCCATTGCCGATTCAATGGCATGGTAATCGGGTTGATAGAACACATAACCGTTGCGTTCTTCGGGCGGGTGGAATTGGTCATAATCCCGGTCAAATACCGTACTCACCAACCCGCCAACTCCGCGCACGACTGGTACTGTCCCGTACCGCAAAGCAATCATCTGCGTCAGCCCGCAAGGTTCGTAATTACTGGGAACGATAATGATATCAGCCGCCGCGTAAATGTGGTGCGCCAATTCTTCGTTATAACCCAGCTCTAGGTGACAGTCGGGGTTTTCATTCAGGTGGTGTTTCAGGTGCCAGAAGTCGGAATTAATCCACGGCTCCGTACTCGAACCCAATAGAACAAATTGCGCCTGTCTGTGCAGGGCGTAGAACAGCCCGTGCCGGATCAGGTGAACGCCTTTCTGATCGTCCAATCGCCCCACATACGCCACTAGCGGCTTATTTTCTTGCCGCAGCCAAAGCCGTTCCCGCAGTGCTTTCTTATTGAGCGCTTTGTTTTCAAAATTATCTGTACTGTAGTGGTAGGGAATCAGGGGATCGGTGTCCGGATTCCAGAGGTGGTAATCAATTCCGTTGAGAATGCCGCCGAATTTGTGCTGGTGAACGTGCAGCGTATGACCTAAACCGTAACCGTCGTTGCCGTGGCGTGCTTCCCAGGCATGGTGGGGCGAAACCGTGTTCACATAATTCGCGTAAACGATTCCGCCTTTCATAAAGTTGATGGCGGTATGGTCGAAGTTGTCGAGGAGTCGGTCGTAATCGTAATAGTAGGCGTCGTTATTGAGTCCCGTTTCCCACAGAATTTGCGGCCCTGCTACTCCTTGGTGTTTGAAATTGTGAATCGTATAGCACACCCGCTGATTCCACATGCCGTGGTGCTTGTAAATTTCGTACAGCATCACGGGAACGAGTCCGGTTTGCCAGTCGTGGCAGTGGATGACGTCGGGGCGCTTGTTGCTCTTCAGCATGAATTCCAGGGCGGCTTTGCTGAAGAAGGCGAATCGCTTCGATTCGTCCAAGGCACCGTAATAGTGGCCTCGGTTAAAGTAATTTTGGGAAGAATGGGGCTCGATGAAGAAACACCTGCGTCCGTGTACGAAGCCAAACCAAACGGTGCAGTGAACTGATCCGCCGTCCCAAGGCACCCACAAGTCCTGATAGGAAACGGTGAGCCCCCAAATGTGGTCGTAGCGCATACAGTCGTACTTGGGGAGAATAATTTCTACCCCGTGACCTTGCTTTTCTAGCTCTCCACTGAGCCCGAAAACCACGTCCCCCAGACCGCCCACTTTGGCCACAGGAGCGCATTCAGATGCAATCATCACAATATACATATTTACTCCTTAAGTGCGATGTGAACGGTTGCATTTACATACGTTAATTACAGGGATCGCGGCGTTTTGGCAAGCCTCTGAGCTAGGATCGCTGCTATGGTTCCGGAAAGAATTTCCCGTTAATAAGTAAAAATACTCATTTAGCTTGCCTTTCATAGAGGATAGCATGATTATTAAAAAAATTGGATCGGTCAGCGACTGGAAAGTCGGGCTTCTAGCGGGCTTAGTCCCCTGCCTGCTGCTGGCAGCCTGCGGGGATAGGGCTGGGAACGCGCCAACGAGTACCGCTCCGAAAAGCGCTCCACAGCCGGCAAGCGCGCCAGCGAACCCGCAGATGCCAGCGTCAAAAGTGGCAACGCAGCAGGAGGCAAAGCCCAGCGCCGGAGATCGTTCTCAGCCAGCCCCACCGGAACCGAGCGCAGAAGAATACAACCGCATTGAGGACAATCCTTTCGATCTGGTGAGTGCCAGCCCGCTGTCAACTTTTTCGATCGATGTAGATACGGCTGCCTACAGCAACGTGCGGCGGTTTATTAATGAAGGGCAACTGCCGCCCAAAGATGCTGTGAGAATAGAAGAATTGATTAATTATTTTAAATACGACTATCCCCAGCCCCAAGGCGATCGCCCATTTTCTGTCAATACAGAAATTTCTCAAGCTCCCTGGAATCCCACTCACCAGCTCGTTCAAATTGGCTTGCAGGGTAAGCGAATCTCTAGCGAAAATTTACCGCCCAGCAACCTTGTATTTTTGTTAGACGTTTCGGGTTCGATGGGCGAACCTAACAAGCTACCTTTGCTGCAATCGGCTCTGCAGTTGCTCGTCAATCAATTAACAGAAAAAGATAGGGTGTCGATTGTCGTGTATGCCGGGGCAGCGGGTTTGGTTTTGCCGCCAACACCGGGAAATGAGAAAGCGAAAATCTTGGCGGCGATCGACCGGTTACAGGCAGGGGGATCGACGGCAGGCGGGGAAGGGATTAAATTAGCCTACGCGGTGGCGAGGCAGAGTTTTCTGCAATCGGGCAATAACCGCGTCATTCTGGCAACCGACGGGGATTTCAATGTCGGCATGAGCAGCGATGCCGAACTGGTGCGGCTGATAGAAGAGTACCGCCAGCGCAATGTGTTTCTGACGGTGCTGGGATTTGGGATGGGAAATCTTAAAGATGCGAAGATGGAGCAATTGGCGGATAAAGGCAACGGGAATTATGCCTATATCGACAATCTTCAAGAGGCGAAAAAGGTTTTGGTGACGGAGATGGGGGGGACGCTGCTGGCGATCGCAAAAGATGTGAAAATCCAAATAGAGTTCAATCCCGCCAAAGTCCAAGCCTATCGGTTAATCGGGTATGAAAACCGGATGCTGCAGGCGCGAGATTTCAACGACGACAAAAAAGATGCGGGCGAGTTGGGCGCGGGACATGCGGTGACGGCGCTCTATGAAATTATCCCTGTTGGGGTAAAGAGTGATGTCAAATTGCCGGATGTGGATAAATTGAGATATCAAAAACAGCCAGAGGCGACGGCAGCGTACAAAAGCGACGAGCTGATGCTGGTGAAGTTGCGCTACAAGCAGCCAAAGGGAACGACTTCCGAGCTGATTTCGCTGCCCGCGAGCGATCGCAGCCTTCCACTGGAAAAAGCCTCGGAT
This sequence comes from uncultured bacterium, assembly GCA_964405435.1. Lineage (GTDB taxonomy): Bacteria > Cyanobacteriota > Cyanobacteriia > Cyanobacteriales > Oscillatoriaceae > DVEG01. The sequence goes on along the minus strand of CAYOOD010000028.1, from coordinate 64,350 downwards.
AACTTCAAATTTGCCGCAGCGATCGCCGAATTTGGGATGCTGTTGCGAGATTCTCCCTACAAGGGCAAAGCGAGTTTCGAGAATGCCTTGAACCGGGCGCGATCGGCGAAGGGTGTCGATTTAGAAGGCTACCGCGCCGAGTTTATTCGTCTGGTGGAAAAGAGCAAGGAGCTGGCGTCGAAGCAAAAATAGACGGCGATCGCTCCGTTTGTAGCGATCGATGCAAGCGCTTTCTTCCCCGACATGAGGACTAAAGTCCTCATTACGAACCTGTTTGTAGCGATCGATGCAAGCGCTTTCTTCCCCGACATGAGGACTAAAGTCCTCATTACGAACCTGTTTGTAGCGATCGATGCCGCTCTGTTTTCCCCAACTAGGGGCGGTGACTGCGGCGAATTTGCGTGACTTGATCCGCCACGTCCAACAGCGCCGGTGGCATGTCAGGGCCAGTTAAAATGATATCGACGTGACGCGGGCGTTTTTCTAAAAACGCCATCACTTCTTCTTCGGGAATCAAGCCAAAATTAATCGCTAAACTCAATTCATCCAGAACCACGAGGTCGTATTTCCCTTCCGCGACTACCTTCTGAGTATGCCGCCACAACTGGCGCAGCGAATGGGTTTCGATGTCGTCGAGATTGGGGGTATCGATGCAGCGGGGCAAGTCGCAGCGCATCCAGTCCAGGTTTTGCCCCAGGCGGACGGGACGTTCGTGGCCTTGGCCAATTCCGCCTTTGAGGAACTGAACGACTAGCACCTGGGTTCCCTGACCGGCAATTCTGAGCGCTTGAGCCATTACGTTCGTAAAAAAGCTGCGCTGGGTGCTGGTGAAGACTTGCAGCAGTCCTTCAATGGTGTAAGAAGGGCGAGCCGGAGAACTGAGAGTAGGGGTTTCTAGCTGTGCGACCATAGGGCAATTTCTAACGCGCGAGGGTTCTCAAGAGCATGTCTGTCCGCCGGCGATGCGGCAGTTTTGCCGAGAATTGACATGCAATATATAGTGTAGTCGATCCAGTTAGTATCGAATAGAACGCTAGATGTATTGGCTTTCTAGGCCCCCGGACAGAGGGTTGGCCCGATGCTGCGGGCGGCCCTGCTTTGAGGCAGGCTGTCAGGGGTGGGACGAGAGCTTTACAATACATAGGACTTGCGCGCGCTAAACGAAAGAAACCGGGTTTCTGGTTTCAGATGCAGGGAGAGAGCCCGCTCGATTTCGTAAAGAAACCCGGTTTCGGCGTAAGTCCTCAAGATAATGGCGACTGAAGCCAAGAACACTCGTGCAGGATGGGACGAAACTAGGAGTTCATTTGTGAGATTGGTAATTCTGGGAGGATCGGGTGCGGGTAAGGGAACGCAAGCGCAACTGCTGTGCAACCACCTGAAGACACCTTGGATTTCCACGGGGGAAATCCTGCGAGGGGCGATCGCGGCTCAAACCGAACTGGGACGTCAAGCGGAGCCGTATTTTACAAAGGGAGAGTTAGTACCCGATACCACGATGATCGGATTCATCCGGGAGCGCCTGCTGCTAGACGATGCAAAAAATGGATGGTTGCTGGATGGCTATCCCCGCACGGCGTTTCAGGCGGAGGAGCTGGACTTTTTGCTGGACGATTTGAAACAGCGGCTCAACTGGGCGATCTGGTTGGACGTGCCCAAATCCGTGCTGCTGAGCCGCTCGATCGCGCGATCGCGCGAGGATGACCAACCGGAAATCGTGCAGCGGCGGATCGATTTGTTCCACGAGTGTACCGTGCCCATCCTCGAATATTACGAACGCCGCGATCGCCTGCTAACCGTCAATGGCAACCAACCCCCTGAACGGGTACATCAGGAGATTGTCCAGAAACTTGCGTAATGGGGCATGGTAAATCGGGCATGGGGCATAGGTAATTAATTATTGATAATCAGTAATTGGCACTCGGTAATTGCTAATTAGTAATTGGTAATTTGAGGGATTAGCCTCACGTCCAATTTCCCATGCCCAATTCCCCATGCCCAATTCCCAATTTCCCATCACTGCTGTATTGTAGTTGAGGATTTTGAGGCTGGTACAATGGCTTGGCAGCGTCCCGATGGTCGGCAACCCGACGAACTGCGTCCGATTAGTTTTGAGCGAAACTTCACCCGCTTTGCCGCCGGTTCGGTTCTGGCGAAATGCGGCGACACCCAGGTGCTGTGTACCGTCACCATTCAACCCGGGGTGCCTAAGTTTCTAGAACGTAGCGGTCAGGGCTGGCTGACTGCCGAGTACCGGATGTTGCCCGGAGCGACGCCCCAACGGCAGGAACGGGAATTTCTCAGACTTTCCGGGCGTACTCAGGAAATTCAGCGCTTGATCGGGCGCAGCTTGCGGGCATGTCTGGATATGAAAGCCCTCGGGGAACGCACGGTTATTGTAGATACCGACGTGCTGCAGGCGGATGCCGGCACCCGTACCACAGCCATCACCGGCGGATTCGTGGCCCTCGCCGAGGCAGTCCATAAATTAATCGAGCAGGGGGCATTAGAGACTTCGCCCCTCATCCGCCAAGTCGCCGCTGTTTCCGTCGGACTCTTGCAGGGCGAGGCATTTTTAGACCTCAACTATGTCGAAGATGTCGCCGCCACCGTGGATTTCAACGTCGTGATGAATGACCAATTGGGCATTATTGAAGTCCAGGGAACCGCTGAGGAAGGCAGTTTCAGCCGCACTCAGATGAATCAGATTGTGGATTTGGCAGAAAAAGGGATTCAGCAATTGTTCGCCGCACAGCGCGAAGCGCTAAGCAGTTCTTTTAAATAAGCGATCGGACGTCAATAAACGCAATATTAAACGCAACATTTCTGATGTTTTGTAGGTTGGGTAGAGCGCAAGCTTTCACCCAAACCTTATGTTAGGTTTTTTGCCTCCACCCAACCTACTATGACGGCAGTTTGATCGTGAGAGCTGGCTGCTAACCATTCCCAATCTTGTTTAGTTAGCATCGCTACCTCCGGGGTATGGCCCTACCTCTAACAGTATAGAAGCGTTGAGGGCCATTACTCGCAGATTTTTTACAAAATGTGAACAAAAATTAAGAATCATTCCAGTAAAACAACAAAATCATCTTTTAATAGAGCGCTAATCCCAAGCTGCAGAAACCTTTCAGCGATTTGCAGGCGATCGCCCCCTCTCAGAGAGCGACTGCACCGAGGGGCGGCAAGTCTGAGAAGATCGGAAACGAGTACACATTTTCAGCGCGCCCACCTAATCTCGATCGGGCTTTTTTCGATTACCAGAAGGGAGAAGATTATGAAATTGGCTTACTGGATGTATGCAGGTCCCGCCCACATCGGCACCCTCCGCATTGCCAGTTCTTTCAAGAACGTCCACGCCATCATGCACGCCCCCCTCGGGGATGACTACTTCAACGTCATGCGATCGATGCTGGAGCGGGAGCGGAATTTCACCCCGGTAACCGCCAGTATCGTTGACCGCCACGTTCTCGCGCGCGGTTCTCAGGAGCGAGTGGTCGATAATATTACTCGCAAGGATAAGGAAGAACACCCCGATTTAATCGTCCTCACCCCCACCTGCACCTCCAGCATCTTGCAGGAAGACTTGCACAACTTCGTCGAGCGCGCTCAACTGGAGGCAAAAGGAGACGTGATGCTGGCGGATGTCAATCACTACCGCGTCAACGAACTGCAAGCTGCCGATCGCACCCTGCATCAAATCGTCCAGTTTTACATCGAGAAAGCCCGCAAGAAGGGCGAACTCCCCGAAGGCAAAACCGAAAAGCCCTCCGTTAATATTCTAGGCATTTCTACTCTCGGCTTTCACAACCACCACGACTGCACCGAACTCAAGCGCCTGATGGCAGATTTGGGGATAGAAGTCAATCAAGTTATCCCCGAAGGGGCTTCCGTTCACAACCTGAAAACCCTGCCCAAAGCCTGGTTTAACCTCGTGCCTTATCGGGAATTGGGATTAATGGCGGCGCGCTACCTCGAACAAGAATTCGGGATGCCCTATGTCGATATCGCGCCGATGGGCGTAGTCGAAACGGCTCGCTGCATCCGCAAAATTCAGCAAATTGTGAATGCGCGAGGGGCTGATGTCGATTATGAGGATTACATCAACGAGCAAACCCTGTACGTTTCTCAAGCAGCGTGGTTCTCGCGCTCCATTGACTGCCAGAACTTGACCGGCAAAAAAGCGGTGGTATTTGGCGACAATACCCATGCGGCAGCAATGACAAAGATTCTGGCTCGCGAAATGGGCATTCACGTCGTTTGGGCGGGGACTTATTGCAAGTACGACGCGGACTGGTTCCGGGAACAGGTGAGCGAGTATTGCGATGAAGTGCTGGTGACGGATGACCACACGGAAATCGGCAATGCGATCGCCCGCGTCGAACCGTCTGCTATCTTCGGCACGCAAATGGAACGGCACGTCGGCAAGCGCTTGGATATTCCCTGCGGCGTGATTGCGGCACCGATTCACATTCAAAATTTCCCCATCGGTTACAAGCCGTTCATGGGTTACGAAGGTACGAATCAGATTGCCGATTTGGTGTATAATTCCTTTACGCTGGGAATGGAAGACCACCTGTTAGAAATTTTCGGCGGGCACGATACGAAGGAAGTGGTAACGAAGAGTATTTCTGCCGATTCTGATTTGAGCTGGACGAAAGAGGCTCAGGCTGAACTCAATAAGATTCCTGGTTTCGTGCGCGGCAAAGTGAAGCGCAATACGGAAAAGTTCGCGCGCGATCGCAATATCGCGCAAATCACGGTTGAGGTGATGTACGCCGCGAAGGAAGCAGTCGGCGCGTGATGGCGTCGGCGAACTAAAATAAGGTAAGGGCGTTTCCAACCGGGGGCGCTCTTGCTACAATTATCGGCTATAACGGTAAGTCATAGGGGACAGACAATTTATTACTATGATATACGATCGCGTGAGTTTGACCGATGCCTGCGCCAATTTGGCCCAACTTTGTCAGAAAGTCATTGACGATCGCGATGTTATCATCATTACGCCATCGGAAGGCGAAAGCGTCGCTCTTATTGCCGCTGACGAATTAGAAAGCTTGCTCTTGACAGTACGCTTGCTGCGATCGCCTAAAAATGCCGCCCGCTTGTTAAATGCTCTAGAAGACGCAAAAACTAGAACTTTTAAACCGCAATAATTTTCCCAAAAATTTTCTGCAAACAAAAGCGATCGCCTGCTTCCTCTCATATCAATTTTCTTTTTGCACGAAACAGATAGAAACCCTGAAAGCCTTTGAACTAGGCATTTTTGGCTTACTATCTGTTTCGCGGTTAAAGAAAACTGGTATCACCTGCCAGCTTCGACGCGCAACCAATCGGGCAACAGCCGTAAGTAATATTACCTAAACATCGGCGGTAAATTTCAGCAGTCGGGACGCGCTCCACGGTGCTTGTGAGTTCAATAGTAATGATTTTTGAAGAAACCCCCCTCAGCGCTCGACTCTTGCGGGAGAATCTTGCTATAACGTCACAAGATAGCACCTTTGGCTGTGAGACGCATCTATGACGCAACAGCAACCCCCTGTCTCCCGCGCTCAGCACGATCGCGAAGGAACTTTATCCAGAGACAGCTACCGCAACCGCCAGCTTTTGCTCAATAAAGTCAAAAATTACTGGATATCCGGCGTGCTGGAAAAATCCCTGCACGGCAGAGCCCTCCTCGAGCTGGGTTTAGAAGAACGCCTCGACGCGATCGCGTGTCCCTCTTGCGTAGCGTGGGAAACACCGGACGAACCCAGGCAAATTTTACCAGCGGGCACGCGGGCGATCGATAAATTTGACCAAATGGGAGCGGGGCGATCGCTGCTGATTTTAGGCGAACCGGGAGCCGGAAAAACCACAACTTTACTCGAACTCGCTCGCGAACTCTGCGATCGCGCCCAGCGAGAGATTTTTCACCCGATTCCGGTTGTCCTCAACCTCTCATCTTGGGCAGTTGCCAAGCCATCTATTTACAAGTGGTTAGTTTCCGAACTCCACGCCCAGTATCAAATCCCCAAACCAGTCAGTCAGGCTTGGCTGAAAGAACAGCAATTGTTATTATTGCTGGACGGATTAGATGAAGTTGACGAGCAGTATCGCGCGGCGTGCGTTGAAGCTTTGAATCAATTTTGTCAGGACTTCGGAGGAACTGAAATCGTCGCGTGCAGCCGCATTGCTGACTACGAAGCCCTTAGCGATCGCTTGCGATTTCAAGGTGCCCTCTACCTGATGCCTCTCACCAGGGAACAAATTCACACTTATCTCGCCAGTTTTGGCTCGGAAATGGCCGCAGTCAGTACCGTATTCCAGCAAGATGCCACCCTGCGAGAGTTAGTCTCCACGCCCCTGATGCTCAGCATCATCGCCCTCGCCTATCGGGAAATGTCCGTTGAGGAGTTGTCCGAGAATTCTTCGACAGAAAAGCGCCGCAAACACCTCTTTAATGCCTACATTCAACGCATGTTTGCACGCCGCCGAACCGGGAGCGGAATCCCCCTCGGTGCCCGCGAACAAGAAGTAGCCCTGCGCTGGCTGAGTGAAATCGCTTATCGAATGTCTCAGCAGTCTCAAACGGTCTTTTTAATCGAAAGAATCCAACCGAGCTGGCTGCGTCTCAACCTTCAGGATGGCTTGAATCTGCCATTTTTAGGAGGTGGCAAACTCAAATCCAAAGCTTACCAAACCTATACCCGATGCGTACAGATCGTTAACGGGTTGATTTGGGCGCTGATTATTGCGATAAGCTGGGGTCTTGTTGTCGAACCCTCCACAGGGCTGATCAATGGATTAGTCGGGGGGTTAATTATCGGGCTGAGTACAAAAACCGAACCTATAGAACCTGCTGAAACCCTAAAATGGTCGTGGAAAAAGACGAAAAAATGGCTTCCTTTTGCAGCGATCGCGCTTCTTTCCGGTTGGTTGGGCGGCGGTTTGGTGTGGGGTTTGGTGGTGGGAGCTTCTGGCGTCCTCCTGAGCGGGCTGATGGGTTCCGCAGTCGAAACTACGACAGTTCCCAATCAAGGAATCTGGCAGTCCTTCAAAAACGCGATCGCTTTTACGCTGGGCGGAATTGGTCTTTGCCTGATTGGCGCAGCCGGCCTCGCCGATGCCATTATCATACCGGAACTTTACATTTTAAGTCTCTCGACGTTTACGGCGGGGATAGTGGGGCTGTACGTCGGGCTGAGTAAAGGCGGTAAAGCGTGCATCCAACACTTCATGCTGCGCCTCGTTCTTTACCTGCAAGGATACATTCCTTGGAATTTAGCCCGTTTCTTGGATTTTGCGGCAGAGCGCACTTTTCTGCAAAAAGTGGGAGGCGGTTACATTTTCATTCACCGCTTGCTGCTAGAGCATTTTGCGTCTTTGGGAGTGGAAAATTACCTTGATAGTATGCGCTTGAGTCCGAATAATGCCGAAAATTATCTCAAGCGCGGTAATGCCCGTTTGGGAATCGGCGACTGTCAAGGTGCGATCGAAGATTACACCCAGGCACTAGAAATTAATCCTGACTTGGCTGAGGCTTATGCGTCGCGGAGTCGGGCTCGTTATCTCCTCGGGGAGTATGCGGGAGTGGTAGAGGATTACGATCGCGCGGCTCAGATCAATCCCCATCTCGCACAATCCCTGACTTACACTTCCCGATCTTCGACAGACTTGCAACTGGAGCCTGCACGATCCTCAGATGAAGAAGTCAACGCCTCCTATTCCGTGATTCTCCTGAATGACGATTTCAATACTTTCGATCGCGTCAGTCATTGCTTGAGTAAATACATCCCCAACATGACAAGCGATCGCGCGTGGCAACTCACCCATAAAGTTCACTCAGAAGGAAAAGCCGTTGTCTGGTGCGGGCGTCAAGAACTCGCTGCCCTCTATCGAATGCAATTGAGTGGCGCTGGCTTGACTGTGGCTTTCTTAGAAAAAGAGCCCAGCAATGGTCGCGTCACTGAGATGAAGCTAGAGTAACATGAGGATATGAAGAAAATAATTGAAGTAGTGCCAGATCGGGCGGCGATCGTGTCGCGATCGCTGTCTGTCGTCCTCGATAAAATCCAACAAGCCATCCAACAGCAGGATCGCTGTACCGTCGCCCTAGCCGGCGGCAGCACCCCCGAGCCCCTGTACGAAGCGATCGCCGCCCGCGAACTGCCCTGGGAAAAAATCCACGTCTTCTGGGGCGACGAACGCTACGTGCCCCCCGAACATCCCGACAGCAATCAGGGAATGGCTCGCCGAGCGTGGCTCTCTCGCGTCCCCATCCCAGCCGCCAACGTCCACCCCATGCCAACCGGGGCAGGCGATCCCGCTGCTGACGCCCAGCAACACGATCGGGAGTTGCGGGAGTTTTTCGGCGCGAGTGACGGCGAGTTTCCAGCCTTCGACATCATCCTGCTGGGAATCGGCGATGACGCTCACACGGCTTCCCTATTCCCCCACACCGACGCGCTGAAAGTCCGCGATCGCCTCGTCACCGTCGGCAACAAAGATGGCCAACCACGCATCACCTTTACCGTCCCCCTGATTAACAATGCCCGCTGCGTTATCTTTATGGTGGCCGGTGCCAGCAAACAACACGCCCTATCCCAAATTTTTGCACCCTCAGCCGACGACTTCACCTATCCAGCCCGACTGATTCAGCCAAAAGGAGAACTTTGGTGGCTGCTGGAAGCGTCGGCAGGCGAACATTTAAAAGGACAATATTAAAAACTGACCACTCGCAAGAGCCATTTACTCAAAACTCCTCTACGATAATCTCGATGGGAGGAAAATTTCTATGATAGTCTGCCCAAATTGCAACCACCAAAACCCCGATGGAGCAATCCAGTGCGAGGCTTGCTTAACCCCCTTACCCGCTATGAGTACATGCCCTAATTGCGGCGCATCCGTTCAAACGGACGCCACCTTCTGCGGACAGTGTGGATTTGACTTGCGTGCCAACGCTGCAGCTAGCGAGGAGAAATCCCCTGAATCTGCTGTCCACATTCCTCCCACCGTCGTCTCTGCGGCACCCACAGCAGCACCCACCGTGGCTGTACCGCCCCTAGCCCCACCCGATCCCTTAGTCGAGCCCGAACCGCTAGTCCCTGCGGGCAGCACTGCTGGCGGATACTCGGGATCTAGCGCTCCAGAAGCCGAAGCTGAGCCCCCCGTGCCGGCTAGCGAGCCAGTCGCCCAGCAACCCACAAGCGCCCCGCCGCCCCCTCCCGCGCCCACCCCCGCAGCCCCAGCGCCGCAGTCCGCGCCGCCTCGCAGCCCATCCAAGACGCAACTGCAAGTGCAAGTAGCCATGCTGCGGCACGTCCAGACTAATGCCGAATTGGAATTGCCCCAGCACTTGTCGGTGATTCACATCGGCAAGCCAAATGATATGGTGCCTCCCGACATCGACGTGGCGGGATTTCCTAGCTCAGAAATCGTCTCTCGCATTCACGCCGACATCCGCGTCGAGGGAGATGGTTACTACATTGAAGATACGGGAAGTTCCAACGGCACTTACATTAATAACTTTCCCCTGGGCAGGGGCAACCGCCACCGCTTGCGCCCGGGCGATCGCATCGCTTTGGGGAAAGGCGATTTGATGACTTTCGTGTTCCACCTCTCATAAAGGACGCTGTAAAAAAATAGCGTCCGATCGGGCGATCGAAGCAAAACTTTTCAACTGAACGGGAATGCTATCTGATGGGGGACGTATCCTGAAAAAATCGGGTTCTATCCCCCACCCGCCCCCAAATTGTTCATCAGGTGTATCTGCAAAATCGAGATGCGATCGTGATTACACTGATTTTACTGCATCCGTTTCAAACTATTCCGGTTCAAAGTTGGTCTTTTGAGGACGAATCAGCGATTCGGATCGGGCGCGCCACAGACAACCACGTCATGCTTTACAGCGCCGTTGTCTCCCGCCACCACGTCGAATTGCGCCGCCGGGGAACTAAGTGGGAGATCGTGAACTTGGGCACCAACGGAACTTATGTCAATGGCAAGCCGATCTCGCAAATGCCCCTAGAAGACGGGATGATTATTCACCTGGCGCGATCGGGGCCGAAAATTCAAATTCGTCTTGGCAAAAAAGCCGTGGAAGAACTCCACAGGCTTTCAGCAGAAGAAACAATGGCTCAGCAGGTAAAGGGCCATTTACCAGCGACTGAGGCGATCGCCGAGGAAGAAACCGCCACGGTTCCATTTAATCTCCAGGAAAAAGCCCTGGAAAAAGACAGGCTGCCCAGAACAGAAGCCCCGCTCTAGCCAGCGATCGCCTCGGATTGGAGCCAGGGCGATCGGGAACTATCAACCGTTTCTGCAATCCTCGCCAAACTGCCTTCACAGCAGAACCTCACCCGCTTCCCGAATCCCTGCGGTTCTGCTGGATTTTTACATTTCGAGAACCGCCAGCCCCAAAGCCACTCGCCAACGCCCCTGCAATCCACCGGAATTTAAAGGCAAAATAAATAAGTAGGCATCAAAAAACAAGCCAGCTTAGATGGGCTCTTCCGCTCTCCTGCATCGAAAACGAGGCTGAGCTTTCAGTTGACAGGAAGCCGTTTATCGCGTCTGAGTTTTCCATCAAAGCGATTTCTAGGGAGGACTTCCCTCCTCCCTACACGCAAACTAGACTTCAGTCCTCACTACAAACCACTGAAAACCGAGCCGGAGGTTTGACATGACTGCAGAACAACAGACCATTAGGGGTAATGCACTGATCAATCGCCTGGTCATCGATCGCCAGACAGCCGAAGAAGTCGGTCGCGTCGAGCAACTCTGGCTCGATCCCCAAGCTCACCGGCTACTGGGCTTTACTTGCAAGTCCGGTCTTTTCAGCAACAAAAAGCGGGCATTTACCTGGGCGAATATTTACAGCATCGGCACCGACAGTATCGTCGTCAACAACCCTCACGAAACTGAAGACCCCGAAAAGCCGGCTCAAGTCGCTTCTATCATTGGCCGCGAAGTTTTCACCGAGACGGGCAACAAAGCCGGCAAGCTCGTGGACTTCGTGCTGCTTCCCCACACTGGCACTGTGGTTAACTACCTCTACAGTTCCAATGGCTGGCGCGGAGTGTTGGATGGGATTTACATGTTCTCGCCCGCAGATATTACCAGCATCGGCAGCAAGCGGGTCATGGTTGCAGATGTCGCCGTCCAAGTTCCTCAAAAATATGCCGAGGGACTCACTCAAATTCTCAGGGAAGATTACGACAAAACCAGGCGCGACTTAGAGACATTCAAACGCAACGCTCAAACCTTTGCCGAGCAAGCCAAAGAAAAAGCGCAAGAAGTGCGCGAACAAGCCCAAGAACGCGCTCAAACCTTTGCCGAACACGCCAGAGAACGGGTTCAAGACGCGCGCGAACACGCCCAAGAACGCGCTCAAACCTTTGCCGAGCAAGCTAGAGAACGCGCTCAAGACGTGCGCGAACACGCCCAAGAACGCGCTCAAGCCCTCGCCAAACAAGCCAAAGAACGCGCTCACACCTTAGCCGAACAAGCTAGAGAACGTGTTCAAGAAGTACGCGAGCAAGCGAATGAAAAAATCGCTGAAGTGAAAGCTCCGAAGCCAACGACTCCACCGCCCGGTGAAATAGAGATTGCTGAGGAAACCGTGTCGCCGCCGCCGCCACCTCCTGAAGAATAAGCCTATTTTTTCAGAAACTATAGCGGTTCTAGTTGAGTCGTAAAAGATGTTTATATCAGGAGTGCGGGCTCTCTCCCCGGATCTGACCGATCGCCGACTAGAAGCCCGCACGCCCCCACTCGGATTTTCACAAATCCTGCAAGGAACGCTATCGGTAGCAACTTGGGTTAATTAAAAAAATTATTGCCACCAAATTTGACGCGCCAATTCTAGAATTTCAAACACCTCCCCATCCTCATCGCCAGTCACTCGCCCACTCAGATTAGAAATCCATCGAGCGGGAATTTTTTCTTTCCCGTGCAAAGCCCCCATAACGGCACCGACAATCGCCGCCACCGTATCATTATCTTTGGTATCATTCACGGCGCGAATAATGGCTTTTTCTAAATTGCTGCCATATCGCATCAGAATATAAATCACTGAAGGCACAGTTTCCAGTAAATAAGCGCCTGAATACCACTCGTTGCAGGCCTCTACTACAGAAAGCTTGCGATCGCACGCTTGGGGGACTTTTTCTCGAACAAATTGCCAAAGATATCCCGAATAACTGGAAAACTCACCCCCGCGAGGGCGATATTCACTGTCGATTTCTAAAGTTCGCGCAATCCCAACATAAGTTCGCAACCACCAGCTAGCTTTCGGGGGAGCCTTCATTTGAAATAACTCCCCAATTATATAAATAAATGACAGACAAGCCGCAATAGAAGCTGAATCGTTGTGAGTCAGCATAGCGGAGAGAGCCGCATCCGCCCAAAGGTCAGATTTTCCTGATTTGAGATGGGGAATAATAATAGGAGCAATTCGCATTAAAGCCCCATTTCCGGCTGATTTCACCCCGCTTTGATACCAGGGTTTCCCTGACTTATAATTGCTGAGAAATTCTCGAACGGTAGAACCGATGCCATAAATTTTGTTTTGACAAAACTTGTCAGCCACATTTTTTGGATTAAACCCCCTATCTTGATTGATTTGCTCTAAAGTCCAGAAAGAGAGTTGGGTATCGTCGGAAGGTAAGCCAATCGGGCGATACCCCACATGAGGATGGGGAAGATAGTCTGTAATTTCGCCGTAGCGCTTTTTCCGCTGTTGCGGGAGCATTCCCTCGGTTGTTTTTCCCAGCGCGTCTCCAATGGCTAAACCCAGCATCATGCCCTCAATCCGGCTCCAACTAAAGCTTTCTTGAGATTGCAAAGAGGGAAAAGGAATATCAAACAGGGGGCTGCGCTTGATATTGATTTGCTGGTTTTCAAAGAGGCGATCGAGAAGGGTTGAATTATTATTCATTTGCCTTGGTTTTTATCGGGTTACGGGTTTGTTTTGTAAAATTTTTTCTGATTCAGTCGCTTAAGTTGCTTTCAGATTAAGCCCTCGTGCACAATCAATTGTACAGTTAGACTTGGTAGGGCGGGCGCTGGAGGCGCTGCTCTGTAGAGTTCGGGGATTTCTCCACTCCAAATGATGGCAATTATTTCTGCTCATCTACTGATGTAGCGTTTCTCTGTGAGTGGCGAAACTTCAGAAACCAGGTTTGTTGAATCCGGGTTTCTAGCCGTCACAGCTAGAGAATGTAAATTTGCGCTTTTGTAAAAATTTTAGAAGAATTCTAAGTATAAAATTATATTACCAGGTTTGGCCATAAAATCTGAGTTCTCTCTTTTTTCTCTCTATAGGGGGCTCTCCTCCGGTGGCGATCGCACGGTTGCCTGGAGAGTTACAATTCTTTATATTTACCCAGCCTTCGGCATGGTAGGCTTTTTTTATAATGGAAATCCGTGCTTTAATAAAAAACTTGTCAATATTTCCATTCTAAGTTTAAATTACCAGATTGAAAGGCAACATGCAAGCCCCCGCCCCTCAAAAAAACAAAACGATCGGGAAAAATAGGAGGGGAAAGTAGGGAGTCAAAAAGGGGCAGAAAGTGAGTGTGGCACAGAAGGAAAGCGATCGCCTGATAGTATTCGCCCGCTATCCAGAAGCGGGAAAGACAAAGACGCGGCTGATTCCAGCCCTAGGAGCGCGAGGGGCTGCCGAGTTACACCGACAGATGGCGGAGAACACCCTAGCGAGAGCGAGAGAACTGGCGCAGATGCGTGAAGCGAAGCGATCGCCTTCAGGCGAATCGCTGACGGTAGAAGTCCGGTATGCGGGCGGAAACCCAGAGCTGATGCGAGAGTGGCTGGGGGATGGGATAATTTGCCAGCCGCAAAGCGAGGGAGACTTGGGCGATCGCATGGCGCGTGCGTTTAGCTCGGCGTTCCGCACCCGCACCAAGCGGGCAATCCTCATCGGCACCGACTGCCCCGGTTTAGACGCTCCGGGCATCGGCGAAGCATTCGAGCGACTGCAGCAGCACGACCTGATTTTAGGGCCAGCGACAGACGGAGGCTATTATTTAATAGGGCTGAAGCGATCGATACCCGAATTATTTCGGGGCATCTGCTGGGGCACGAGCGAAGTGTTGCAGCAAACCCTAGCGATCGCCCTCCAGATGGAGCTATCCTACAGCCTCTTGCCCGAACTGAGGGATATAGACCGTCCAGAGGATCTGGCAATTTTAGATATTCAACCCGAGATCGAGCAGGCACTCTCTAAAAATTCAAACATCCAGACCTCTGAAAACCTGTAAATTTATAGCAAAATGGGATTACCCGATCTAGATTCCCAATCCAAAACCCCAAATTCAGAATGCAAAATATCCATAATCATACCCGCGCTCAATGAAGCCGCCAACATCCAAAAAACCCTGGCTGCGGCGAAAGCGTCCGTCAATACAGAGGTGATAGTCACGGATGGCGGCAGCCAAGACGGAACAGCGGAGCTAGCCCGGGCGATGGGCGTCCAGATCCTCGTCGAGAAAACCGGTCGAGCCAATCAAATGAATGCCGGAGCTTTAGCTGCCACGGGCGAAATCCTGATGTTTCTCCACGCCGATACCCAACTGCCGAAGGGATTCGACGCGATGGTACGACAGGCGCTCTCGGCGGAAGGAGCGATCGCCGGTGCATTTGAGTTAGGGATTGACAGGGAGGGGCGTTCCCTGCGGCTGATTGAAAAAGGGGCCAATTGGCGATCGCGCTTTTTGCAGATGCCCTACGGAGATCAAGCCATTTTTATTTGGGCTTGCGTCTTTAAAAGTATCGGCGGTTTTGCAGAGATGCCGATAATGGAAGATTTTCACTTGATGCGCCAATTGCGACGCCTGGGAAAGATTAACATTATACCGTGCAGCGTCTTAACCTCCGCCCGTCGGTGGCAGAAATTGGGCGTGCTGAAGACCACACTCCTCAACCAACTGGTGATTATTGCCTATTTCCTGGGGGTGCCGCCGCATCGGCTTGCGGACTGGTATCGTCGGGGGTGGGGACGTTCGCAAGTCCGAGGGTAATTTTTCGTCAGACGCACCCAGACGGCAGGCGCGCGCGGCTGATTGCTGCGGCGATCGAGGCGGCAGTGCAGGCGATTCCCTTCCAGCACAGACCTTCACGACAACAACAGACCCCAGGAGAAAATGAACATCTGGCCCGCTCTTTGGCCCAATCCCCAACCCCCTATTTTCCAGACAGTCGCGACGAACGGCTGCGAAGACCGATGAAAATCCCTACACTCTCCGATCCGCTCCGTGAGCCCGGAGCCCGCACCGCGATGCTGCCGCTGCCCCCACGTTTCCGAGAGACTGCTTTTTTTCTCTGGAATGGAGGGCATACTTTTAATAGCAATCCGTTAAGTTTGAAATAGACAACAAGTCACTCACACAGAAGCCAACTGAAAGCGATGGATAGCCGTCAACCGTATTCTCTAGCTGCTCAAACCCTGAAGATTGTCGGAATTATATTGATTGTATCTTCTCTGATAGACTATTTAATTTTGCTATTTCCGCCGAACTTTCTGCAGCGGCAGTGGCAAATGGCCTTAACCACCCAGCTCGTCGATCGGGGAATCATCCCGATGGTGGGACTGGCTTTACTGTTGGCAGGGTTTGGGCTTGAGGGCAATCTTTCCGGCAGCTACCCCAACCGAAAAACCCTGCTAGATGGTAAATTTTGGGCACTTTTGCTATCGAGTTTTCTCGGATTAATCTTCTTGTTACTGTTTCCCCTACACCTGAACAACGTGCGTCTGGACAGAACAGAAAAGCTCGATCAGATTAACGCGCGGGCGTCGCAGCTCGAATCTCAACTGCAAACCCAGTTGAACAACCAGGACGTGAAAAAGCAAATAGAAGGCGAACAAAGCCGATTGAAAAGCCAGCTCAGCCAAGTAATAGAAAACGAGCAGAGACTTAACGAAGCACTCAACAGTCCGGCAGTCCCCGATCCCGTGAAAGAGGTGCTGCGCAAGTCCAAAGAAGACCCCAACGCGATCGACCAGTTTGTAGAGCAGCGATTCAACACGCAAACCTTGGAAAATCAACAACTGACACAGATTCGGGGTCAGAAAGAACAACTGATGGAACAAACCAAAATGACTTCTTTAAAGGCTGGTTTGCAGACGGGGATTAGCAGTTTGCTCTTGGCTGCTGGATATATCGCCATTGGCTGGAGTGGCTTAAAAAATATGGGATATTTCAAAGTCGGGCGTCGCAAAGCGTCCGTTCGCTAAGTTGCACTGCTGCGATTCGGGGCGGCTTTCTCGGCGCTTCTCTCGGTGCCAGGGAATGAATTAAAAAGGCGAAATTCACCCGTCAAAGGTGAGAGGCTATCTCAACTTTAGGAAGTTGGAGTTTTGCTTTTTAATTCTTTCCTAAATTTTCTTCACGCTGTGACGCTGGAAATGTTCTCTATTTATATTCTGACCTACAACGAAGAGATCGACATTGCGGCATGTATTGAGTCAGCGCTGATGTCAGATGACATTGCGATCGTGGACTCGTGCAGCAGCGATCGCACCCTAGAAATTGCTCGCCGCTATCCCGTCCGAATTGCAGAACATCCATTTGAAAGTCACGGGCGGCAGAGGACGTGGATGCTCAAATCCGTGCCCGTCAAGCACGAATGGGTTTACATTTTAGAAGCCGACGAGCGCATGACCCCAGCGCTGTTTCAAGAGTGCCTGCAGGCGATCCAATCCAAAGACTATATCGGCTACTACGTCGCCGAGCGCGTCATCTTTATGAATCGGTGGATTCGCCACAGCACCCAGTATCCCCGCTACCAAATGCGGCTGTTTCGCAAAGATAAGGTGTGGTTCACCGATTACGGCCATACCGAACGGGAGGTTTGCGATGGGCCTACCGGATTTTTGCGAGAAAGCTACCCCCACTACACCTGCTCCAAGGGATTGAGCCGGTGGATTGAAAAACACAACCGCTACTCCACCGACGAAGCGATCGAAACTCTGCGCCAACTGGAAAAGGGGGAAAGCGTCAGCTTGCGCGACCTGTTATTTGGCCACTCCGAAGTAGCCAGACGGCGAGCCCTGAAAGATTTGTCACTGCGCTTGCCGTGCAGACCCTTGCTGCGCTTTTTCTACATGTACTTTCTGCTGGGGGGATTTTTGGACGGACAAGCAGGGTTTGCCTGGTGTACCTTGCAGGCATTTTACGAGTATCTCATCTTGCTAAAAGTCCGGGAAATGAAGTACAATCCATTGCCCGCTTCAGACCCAACCAGCCCGACAGGAGAATCAAACGCCGATTCAGCGACCGCTATTTCGGGCCAGTAAGGCGGAACCGGGAAGCCGTCTGAAAATAAATGTTAAATTTGATACTAATTATTTTAAGCTATCTAAGGAACGGGGCTGCTTGTCAAGCTGGAAACTCAGACGGGAAAAAAGCCCGACGGCGGGGTCGAAGTCTAGCAGTGGAGGCTTGTCATCAGGCTTACAGTCGATAACTATTTGCAGCTAGCCAAACGAAAAGCCCGAGTAGGCTGTAGCGCTTGTGGAGTTAAGATTGAAACAAAACTTTACAAATCTGCCAAAATAATTAACAGAGTTCCCGGACATGCCAGCTAAAAATAAGCCAGATGTCCGGCAGAAGAGGGCCGAATCAATGGCAGTTGGCCGCGCGGCCAGCCTGCAGGGCATCGGAGGTCCTTCACCGACAGCCAGCCGAGCGCAACGAGCGTGCTTCTAGTGCAATGATTACAACAGCCAGTTAAAGGAGAGTAGGCTAGCCGTGACCAATCGCTTCATGCAGGACTTAAAAAATGACTTGATTGCAGGGCTGCTGGTGGTGATTCCCTTAGCGACGACCATCTGGCTGACGATTACCATCGCCAACTGGGTGATCGACCTGCTCACCAAAATCCCCAAGCAGATCAACCCCTTTGACGGCCTCCACCCTATCCTGGTGAATATACTAAATCTAGTGGTAGGGCTGACTGTGCCACTGGTGAGCATTCTGGCGATCGGCCTGATGGCCCGCAATATAGTCGGGCGCTGGCTGCTAGATTTCGGCGAACGCTTGTTGCAAGCCATCCCGCTAGCGGGCTCTGTTTACAAAACCCTCAAACAGTTGCTCGAAACGCTGCTGAAAGATTCTAACGAGAAGTTTCGCCGGGTAGTCTTAGTAGAATATCCTCGAAAAGGGGTCTGGTCGTTGGGCTTTGTCACCAATACGATTGGCAGCGACATCCAATCGCACCTCACCACCCCGATGCTGAGTATTTTCATCCCCACCACGCCCAACCCCACCACCGGCTGGTACACGATCGTGCCAGAGGAAGACACGATCGAGCTGTCGATGTCCATTGAAGATGCCTTTAAAGTGATTATCTCTGGCGGCATCGTCAGCCCAAACTCATCGGCAGTGACTTCCTCGCTCGGCGCATCCGACAAGAAACTGGAACCGTTACGGCTGGAGAATCGCTTGCAGGCGATTCCCGCCGAAGAAGATTGAACCGAATATCAGGAGATTAAAGTCAGCCGCCATGCAAGCCCAACGAATCGCTCGCGAACTAGCGCTGCTCAGTTTGAGCCAGCTCAGTGGAAATCTAGAAAAATTAGCCGCATCTCAGATGCAAGATGTGGTGCTGGCGGCTGTCCGCACCCTGACGGGAGAAGTCCACGAAAATCTCGAAACTGCCGCCGCCGAACTGAAACGAGGCAGCGATCGCCTCTTGAGCAGCCAGACGCGCAGCGCAGATGTGGACAGTGCCCGAGCAATGGTCAAAGAAGCCATAGAATTGACCCAATCGGCCATCAACCGCATGGGCGCGGCAGTTCAACTGCCGGAATTCATCAATCTCGCCAACCAAAAAGAAGTCCGCGCCTACAGCTTGGAGATTCTCTCCAAGGTGAATACCAACCGCCAGCAGATCGATGAAGTCCTCAGCCAATCCCTTGTAGACTGGCAGTTAAATCGCTTGCCCAGAATCGATCGCGATATCCTGCGGATCGCCGCAGCAGAAATCATGTATATGGGCGTCCCCGATCGCGTGGCGATTAACGAAGCGGTGGAACTGTCCAAAACCTACAGCGGCGAAGAAGGGCACCGCTTCATCAATGGCGTCTTGCGCCGGGTGAGCGATCGCCTCAAAGAAGAATTGCCCAACGTTTAGGAAATGGGGCATCGGGCATGGGCATGTATGGCATGGGCATGCATGGCATGGGCATGCATGGCATGGGGCATGGCTCTGATGGTGTGGAAAATAGAAAAAAATAATCCAACCAATGCCCGAGAACCAATTCTCAATGCCCAATTCCCAATGCCCAATTCCCAATTCTCAATTCCCCATTCCCCATGCCCCTTTCTCCTTTAAAATCTAAAATCAAAATTCTAAAAACTAAACTCTAAAGTCGCCAGCATAACAGTCGGGTAAATATATGGCATTTAATTGGTTTCGCCGCCAGTATAGCGATAAATCTGAGGAAAAACAGGACGAGCAAGCAGCTTCCTCGGCTGCCGCTGAGCCTGAAGCACAAGCCCCTGAAACAGCCTCGCAGCTTTCAAGCGCTCCAGCCACGGCGGAAGATTACCTGAGCTGGGCGAAGGCGGCGTATAAAAATGTTCAGAAACAGCAACAGCCGCAGGTAGAAACCGCCTCAGCAGCGCCCGAAACTGCCGCGATCGCCCCAGAAGGAGAGGCCGCGACAGAGGCACCCGAGGCGGTTTCGGAATCGCCTCCTGCCGAGCCGGCAGTGGAGGAGCCCCAGACTGAGCAGCCCGCAGCCATAGAAGCCGCAACCGAACCAGAGGCAGCGATAGAAGCAACGACTGCCGAAACCGAAAGCAGCGAGGAAGCCGTGCCGGCAGCAGTGCCCTTCTGGGCGCGGGCGGAAGCCGACCGACTCGATCGCATGGAACGGCTCAAAGCCAGCGCGATCGAAACGCCGGAACCGGAAACCGTCGCCCCCGCCGCACAGCGCCAAGGAATGCCCGAGCTGGCGTTTGACGACGGGTTCGTCTGGTCGGCGGAAGTTTTGGCGGCTCAAGGGCGGCGTCCCGACGACATTTCTATTGAAGAAATTACCTGGCTCAAAAAGCTGCGGCAGGGCTTGGACAAAACCCGTCGCAGTTTGATCAACCAACTCAAGGCGATCGTCGGTCAGGGGCCGCTAAATCAGGCGGCTGTCAGCGAAATCGAAGCGCTGCTATTGCAGGCCGATGTAGGGGTTGAGGCGACGGATTATATTATCGGCGCGCTGCAGAACAAACTGCGAGAGGAAGCACTGCCGCCGGAGGGGGCGATCGCCTACCTGAAACAAATCCTGCGGGACATGCTCGACCGTCCTGCCGCCAACGCTGACAGTGCCGGTTTTGTCCCAGAAAAAGACAAGCTGAATATCTGGCTGATGACCGGCGTCAATGGAGCGGGCAAAACCACCACCATCGGCAAACTCGCCCACCTCGGCCAAAAATCCGGCTATCGCTGCTTGATCGGGGCGGCGGATACCTTCCGGGCAGCGGCGGTGGAGCAGGTGAAAATCTGGGGCCAGCGCAGCGGGGTCGAGGTGATCGCCAATCCCGGCAAGAATACCGACCCGGCGGCAGTGGTGTACGACGCGATCGAAGCCGCCAAAGCCCGGGAAACGGAACTGCTGCTCCTCGACACCGCCGGACGGCTTCAGAACAAGAAAAATTTGATGGACGAACTGGCAAAAGTTCGGCGGA
This sequence comes from uncultured bacterium, assembly GCA_964405435.1. Classification (GTDB taxonomy): domain Bacteria; phylum Cyanobacteriota; class Cyanobacteriia; order Cyanobacteriales; family Oscillatoriaceae; genus DVEG01. The sequence continues at coordinate 43,666 of CAYOOD010000028.1, read as the reverse complement.
TTGTCGATAAACGAGCCCCGGATGCCAAGATTCAAGCCCTGCTGGTTTTGGACGCCACCCTGGGCCAAAACGGCCTGCGCCAAGCGCAAGTTTTCTCCGAAGTCGTGCAACTGACGGGAGTGGTCTTGACAAAATTAGACGGAACTGCTAAAGGGGGGATTGCCCTAGCGGTCGTGCAGCAGTTGGGCTTGCCCATCCGCTTTATCGGTGCCGGCGAAGGCATAGAAGACCTGCGCCCCTTTTCCAGCTACGAGTTTGTCGAGGCCCTGATTAGTGGCTGAGGACGCAGCCCCTGCCGTCCGGTTGCCCGTGGGTTGCTGCCGGGGGCCGGAAGCAGGGGCGAGAAAAAAAGCGCATTCACCCGGATTTGAAAGGATTTAGCAAAAATTGCCAAAATGCTCCCGTAGGTATATTGACGGAAGTACGGGAATCCGGTAACAATGAGCGGGAGAAGCACCCTGTTTGTCAGCAAACAGGAAGCTCTATCGAGGCTATGATTAATGTCTTGAGAGATTTGAGGTTGGCAGGCTGTCAAAAGTTGACCAGTTCAGTCCTCGGCTTCGAGCAGCATTCGTTGCGTTGCGGGTATGGCGAAGCGCGCGCGCTTTTCACGAGCGCGAAAAGATGCAGGCGATCGCTTTTCGTGCATCTCGTCTATTCTCGTCGCGTCTGTGGGTTCAGCTCAAAGGTGCAGAGTCCGGAACTGCCACAACATATTCCGATTATCCCTCTTGGCATTCGCTAGAATTTCTCCATAAATAAGCAGCTTTCGCAGCGCGTATCCTTCCGCGAAGTCCAAAAAGTGGACGCGATCGACACTCTGGTAACAGTTCTTTTGTCAAAAAGCCGCTATAGTGAGCAGAAAAGAAAGCCGACTGCACTGATGCAGCCGCGCGATCGGGCAACTGCTTTCAACTTTCTCAGTTCCTACTATCCTTTAGACCGAGCATCCTTGAACCCCATCACGGCTACCCCGATGACTGCTGTACCTCTGCCTCGCCGGCCATCGCAATCTGTGAATCCAGCCAACAGTAGTGCTTCGAGCGACGTGACACCGGTTTTTGCCCTCAAAGAACTGGTGGCGCGGTTGCAGCGGGAACAGCACAAGATACAGGATTTGTTGAGTTCTCTAGGATTCGCCCTGCGAAGCTTCAACAATTTAAATCAGTTTTTAGAGCTGATTCCCCTCGTAGCCAGTCGCGTCACCGATGCAGACGGAGGCGCTCTGGTACTCTACAAACCCAATGGCCAAGTGAGATTGCAGCGGCTGCACTGTCAGGACGGTCGCCAGTGTCAGGATATCCGCCAAGCGCTGGAGGCAGCAACCCGCCAGCTCGCCGCCTCTTTCTCAACCGCCACCCCCGTCACGCCCAACACGGCAACCCTGGACTATCAGGTCAGCCGTTCCTTGGGGCCAGACGTGCAGTTGTTCGGAACGGCGATTCTGATCAAAAATGCCGAGCGGGGACGCCTGTACGTTTTCAGCCGCGATCCCGAATACAAGTGGACGGAAACCCGCCAGAAGTTAGTCCGGTTGGTGGCCGACCAGACGGCAGTGGCTATTGAAAACGACGAACTCACCGTCGAGCTGCGCCAGAAGGAGCGCCTGGATCGAGAGCTAGAAATTGGCGCAGAAATCCAACTGCGGCTGCTGCCCCGCCAATGTCCCAAAATTCAGGGCGTCGAACTGGCGGCAAAGTGCCAGACAGCCAACCGCGTCGGCGGAGACTACTACGATTTCATTCCTACCAGCCACGACAAGGTAGGGCAAAAAAACTCCCGCAACCCAGCGGGTCCCTGGAGCGTGGTGATCGGGGATGTCATGGGCAAGGGCGTTCCGGCTGGGCTGATTATGACGATGACGCGCGGAATGCTGCGGGCAGAAGTCCTCAACGGCCACTCGCCGGCGCGGATTTTGCAGCATTTAAACCGAGTCATGTACAACGACTTGGAGAATTCCCATCGGTTTGTCACCCTGTTTTATTCGGAGTTTGACCCGGCGACGCGGGTGCTGTCGTACAGCAACGCTGCCCACAATCCGCCGCTGCTGTGGCAAGCGGCAACCGGGGCGATCGAGCGCCTGGATACGCTGGGGATGCTGATCGGTTTGGATGCGGACAGCCCTTATCAAGAAGCGCAAGTGCAGCTCTATCCCGGCGATACAATCATTTATTACACCGACGGGTTTACGGATGCGGCCAACAAAAACGGCGATCGCTTCGACGAGGAAAACCTGGTTAAAGCGTTTGAGTGGGCTTGCCGCCACTGCAGCGGGCCTCAAGCGATTCTGGAGTACCTGTTCGACCGGGTGCAGCAGTTTATTGGCCCGAACAACCGCAACAGCGACGACATGACGCTGGTGGTCATGCAGGTGCAAACTCCCGAGACGGACGCGGACGCCGAGTGAACGGTTGAGGAAAGAACAGTGAAGAAGGGGGCAGCCAGGGGAAACCCTCGCGCCCCCTCTTATCCTTTAGAATGCAAACTTAAGATTAAAACTTTCAGCACTTACACGTCAAAGGGCGGGCGTCAAAGGTAAACTGACACACAGGCAAGAGTCTCGCGCCCCTCTTTGACAAACGGCGAAAAGAAAGCGAAATTTAAAGATGTGCTGCCTGCACGGCGCGTTCTAGCGGTTCAGGAGAGGGAAGCCCGAGTCCGAGGCAGCGCGCGGAGAGCGACGCTTCATTTTCGTACAGGAGAGAAAAAAGATGATACTGAATTTAATACAGGAAGTGACAACTGGCTTAGCCACCGCGACGGGTGGCAGCGAGTCGGTGCAGTTGTTTGTTTGGAAGGCGCTATTTAATGGGGCGGTGCTGGCGCAACAAGTGAGCGAAACAAGTCTTTTTACTGACGTGCAAAAATTCTGGAATAATTTCGTACAGACTGGCCAAATCTGGGCCATGCTCATCGGCATTGTTATTGGATATGCCATTCGGAATATAACGGCGTCTTAATTTTTTTATAGGCGAACAATAGCATTTAAAAATCAGGCAAAGTGAGGAACTGCCGTGACTGAACAGAAGACATGGAGCCAGCGGTTTGAATCGGCACTGCACCCGGCGATCGCGCGGTTTAATGCCAGTATTGGCTTTGACATTGAGCTGATAGAGTACGACATTGCCGGTTCTCTGGCTCACGCTAGAATGCTGGCACAAACTGGCATTATTTCAGAGCAAGAAGGAGAACAACTGCTCATCGGTTTAGAACAGGTGCTCAAGGAATACCGGCAGGGACTTTTCAAACCGGGAATTGATGCCGAGGACGTGCATTTTGCCGTAGAGCGCCGCTTGACGGAACTCGTCGGCGATGTGGGCAAGAAACTGCACACGGCGCGATCGCGCAACGATCAAGTCGGCACCGACACGAGACTTTACCTGCGCGACAAAATCAACCAGATTCGCGAAGATATTCGCGAATTTCAGAAAGTTTTGCTCGACTTAGCGGAAAAAAACGTAGAAACCCTCATTCCCGGCTACACGCACCTGCAACGAGCGCAACCCCTGAGTTTAGCGCATCACCTCCTAGCCTACTTTGAAATGGCACAGAGAGACTGGGAACGGTTGGGCGACGCTTACCGGCGGGTGAATATTTCCCCCTTGGGTAGCGGCGCTCTGGCGGGTACGACTTTCCCGATTGACAGGCATTATACCGCAGAATTGCTGGGATTTGACGGCGTGTATGCCAATAGTTTGGATGGGGTAAGCGATCGCGATTTTGCGATCGAATTCCTCAGCGCTGCCAGCTTGATTGCCGTACACCTGAGCCGCTTGTCTGAGGAAATCATTCTCTGGGCTTCCCAAGAATTCGGCTTCGTCACCCTCAAAGACAGTTGCGCCACCGGTTCGAGCATCATGCCCCAGAAGAAAAACCCCGACGTGCCGGAATTGGTGCGGGGCAAAACCGGGCGCGTCATCGGGCACTTGCAAGCTATGCTGGTGCTGATGAAAGGTTTGCCGCTGGCGTATAATAAAGACTTGCAAGAAGATAAAGAGGCGCTGTTTGATGCGGTGAAAACCGTGAGAGCCTGCTTGGAAGCGATGACAGTTCTAATGCGGGAGGGGATAGAATTTCGCGCGGAACGCTTGACACAAGCAGTGGAAGAAGACTTCTCGAATGCGACGGATGTAGCGGATTACTTAGCGGCGAAAGGGGTGCCGTTTAGAGAGGCTTACAATCTCGTGGGTAAGGTGGTAAAAACTTCCATAGCGGCTGGCAAGTTGCTGAAGGATTTAACCTTGGAGCAGTGGAAGGAATTGCACCCGGCATTTGAGGCGGATATCTACGATGCGATCGCGCCGCGTCAAGTCGTAGCGGCTCGCAACAGTTACGGCGGTACGGGGTTCGAGCAGGTGCGCAAGGCGATAAAACAGGCGCGCGATCGCGTAGAGACATCTGCACCGTAAAGGGCGCGGCAACAAGAACAAAGGCTGCGAAGGCAGCCTAAATCTCTCGTTCCCAGGGCAACCACAGGGGGTTGCCCCTACAGCCTGGGTGGGGTGCTTTGCTGGGAGGCTCTGCCTGACGAAGCTGAAGTCATCGCGGGGCAAAGGGAGGAAGGGGTGAGAGCAGAAGACATCAAAAACGAGCTAAAACGCATCAGCCGTCTCGCCGCCTCAGTCGAGCCCGGGTTAGCCTACAGACTAGAAGAGACGATGCGGTGGATAAAAGATAAAAAACCTGGTTTGCTCACCAGTAAAAAATTTCTCATGGATTTTCTGGTAGAGTTAATTAGAGACGCGCGAGTGTGGCTCGATCTGAAATCTTTTGACAGCGAAGAAAGGAAAATTGCTTTTGAACAGCTCACGCCGTGTGAAAGGTACTGGTATGAAGTTCTTTTTCCCAGATGGTTTAACGAAGCCGATCCGAAAATTTCTATCTGGAAGCAAAAAATGATGGCAGGCGAGTTCATCCAAGAAGATGAAACTTTGCTGGAAATCCTTTTATATCAAGTGGGGAGAAGTGGGGGAAGTGGGTTGCGGCGCTATATCATGGATTTATCAATGGCGACTGATATGGCAGTCAGCGGGAACTTAGGGATACCGCTGTGCGTTCAAATAACTACGGTGTCTGAGGAACTGTCGATAGACAAGAAACAAGCCTGGGAGATGACGCTGCGCTATTGGGGGATAGAGCGATCGCTGTTTTTAAGTTTTAATCCGGGAAAGCAGCCCGACATTCTTCTGCGTCTCGCGGAAGAGATTTACCGACAGAGTGACGAACTGCCCCCAGCATGTTACAATGAATCCAGCCTCGGATAGTCAAATCGGCATGGAAACTGAAAAAAAGATTAGAAACGAAGAAAAAATGAATAATTTTCTAGCTTCTTTGCACGCAGCTCGGCTGTACGAACGAGATAGGATGATTTGGGGCGGGAATCGGGTTTACCGTCATGTAGCAGGGGTAAACGGGGATTGGCTGGAAAAGTGGGGGGAAGACGAGGAAGAAGAGCGGGCAAAAAAAGCGGAAGGCAGAGCGGGGAATGAAGAATCGAAAGTCTGCTGAGATTGGTTGGGGTGCGATCGCTTGACAGACGCGCAGGGAGGGAGCGGGGAAGAGGCGAGCGGGCGCGGGTTGCCTCTCATCTCATCTTATCAATGTAGGGGATGAAAGCATTCGCGCCCTTAACGTTTCTATCCGAGCCGATATCTGCGATCGCTTTCTTCTGAGCCCTGCCCCTGGGTTTTCGTGCGGAGAGATTATTTGTTGTGGTTGGTCGAAGCATTCGGGTATAAACGTTTCTGCTTAGCGACAGAAATAGTCGCCCGAATGCTTCGCCCCTACAAGCCTCGTGAGATTATGGGTGATTCCAAGAGAGAGTCTGAGAGATTTATTGTTATTATTCCATTAGCTATGTAGGGGCGAAGCATTCGCATCATTAATGTTTCTATCTTATCCGATATCTACATTAGCGAATGCTTCGCCCAGCTCCGCAGTTAAGGTAACTATTTGTGATGTCTTGAATGGGATAAGCCCGTTTGAACATTGTTTGTGGGGCTTAGGCGTTGCATTCGGGTATAAACATTTCTGCTGAGCGACAGAGATAGTCGCCCGAATCCTCTCCCGCAGTACAAGCATCCTGAGATTATCGGTGATTTAAAGGGAGATTGTGAGAGATTTATTGTTATTATTCCATTAGCTATGTAGGGGCGAAGCATTCGCGTCATTAATGTTTCTATCTTACCCGATATCTACATTGGCGAATGCTTCGCCCTGCTCCGCAGTTAAGCTAACTCTTTGTGATGCCTTGCATGGGGTAAGCCCGTTTGAACATTGTTTGTGGGGCAGCTCGAAGCATTCGGGTATAAACATTTCTGCTTAGCGACAGAGATAGTCGCCCGAATGCTTCGCCCCTACAAGCTTTGTAGGGTTGGGGTGATTGGCGAGATAATTATTGGTGCGGTGTACAGAAGGTTTAGTGCAGACGACAGTTATTGGTTGTGGTTGGGCGAAGCATTCGGATAGGAAGATTTCTGGTGAGCGAGAGAGATTGTCCCCCGAATGCTTCGCCCCTACATCTGTTATCTGCAAGTATTCCGACGCGAAGAGGGCGACGCAGTTACTACCTCCCCATTTCCAACACTAGCACTGGTAAAATTACGAGCTTTCAGGGCTGCCAGCATTTGATAAGCTCTCGAACGGTTGTAGAACGAAGCCACTTGAATCATGCCAACCGACGAATCATAAAAAGCATCGCAGCAGAGAGACTGGCGGATGATTCTCAAATTGGATTCGCTGTAAGCGACATACACCGGATACCAGGTGTTAGTTCCGCCAGCACTTGTATCGCCGCAATAATTCAGGGGCACATTAAAAGCAGAATTTTTAGCAATATTTTCAGACTGTAGAGTTTGCTGATATAAGGCATTCCATTGGTGCCCATAATGCCAACTTAAATAAATGATGCAGAACACCCCTATCCCGGCAATCAACCACAAAAATTGAGGGTAAGACACACCTGATATTGACGCATTCTGCCTTTTCATCGATTTTCAAAGAATAGTTGAGCCTCACTACAACAGATCTCAGCAAAAGAGCATGAGAAGTCAGGAGGCGGACATAAATAAACATAACAGGCAGTCAGAAACCCGGTTTTTTTGAGAAACCGGGTTTCTAAAATGTCGGGTGGTTTGCGTTCAATTACTTATTCCATTCAAACTTAGCCTTTTTGACGGTCATATTTAGACCAAGCTTTATGATCAATGCTTATAACACTGCTTTTAATTTTTTCAGCAGTGATAAAAGTCTTGAGCGACTCGTCTAACTCAACCAGACCGCCTATAAGCTGAATAGCAGGATTGCTGTTATACTTCTGGATGCCTTCTTTAGTTGTATGGGCCAAATAGCTGTTTAGATTCTCGTTATCTTTCATGGTAAATTAACCTCATCAACATTTTTTGAGTTTGCAGATCGGTAAAATTTTATCGAGCTTTAAGGCCAGTCTAGCCCTCTGCAAGCATTTCCTTTATTTTCGTTAGGAACGCCTCTCTGGCATGGTGTTTAACCTCTTCAGGATAGTTACTATTTTCTAGCTCGTCTATTTCCCTTCCGAAGGTCTGATAAGCACGTCGCATTCTTTCGGCTGTGCCTTGAACGCGAATCTTATGGACTTCAATGTTGCCATCTTCTAAAAAACCTTCATAAGCTATGCGCATATCTCGACAACCCCGTCCAACAATAATAGTGATTGCTGTAACTGGAATGAATAGCACGCTGCCGATGAAGCTAAGAGCTATGTCTCTTTCGACCTGACTGGGTACTATGGCTCTTCCATTCTCATTTTCATAATGTACAGGCACAAGTTTTCCATTTATCGGAACTTCATCTCTTCTTCCTAAAGACATAGCGTTTAGCCTCTTCAACGATTTTCAGTTTGAGTCCACAAAACTTACTAAAAAAGAAATTGCTATTACCCAGATAATGACGGGTAATAATAAGCGAGGCAGCAAAAGAGCTGTTATCAACCCCGCCATGACGACGGTTACTCGAACGGCATGTCTGAGTTCTTCGGGACTAGCATAACCAAATTTTCCTTTTATTAACCCCGTGGAGGGTTTCACAAAGAGCCAGGGTAAAAATGGCCAGTCATCCATATTTTCGCTGATATAATCGGCTAGAAAGCGCATTAGTGTTATGATTGGCCCTACCAAGACGATAATGCACAAAAAGGCCAGACAAAAGTCTACCATCTTATTCTTTTACATCCCGATGTGGTTTGCCTGCATTTTTGGCTGGTTTCGAGAAAGATTTAAACCATCCAAACAAATCACTAATAATTCCTTTTTCGGATTTGGGTTCTTTTTTGTTTTCACTATCTTCCCTTTGTGACGTTGGCTTATTTAAGCTTTTGCTCTCAATCGCCACTATTTTCTGCTGAACTGATTCTTTGTAGCGTTCAAACAAGCTATAAACGTAGATTTCCGTTACCTCTTCTACTTGACTCGCGGGCGCATTTAAGGCATTTACAACTTCTTGACCTGTAACTTTGGCTTCTATGACAATTTGCTCGATCTCTGTACGGGAAATTAGACCTCGCTCCAAAAGTTGGTCTAATTTCTCTTTAAGCTGCGCTTGACAGGCATTCAAATCTTGCCTTATCCGCGCTTTTAGTTCGCTGGGACTTTCTGCCATTGGTCTTGTCCAACCCTTACTTCATAGCTAACTGGTCATGTTAACTTCTGATTAATACTAGGCTAGGGATGTGCCGATCGCCTCACTTGTGTATCAAATGCTACTATTATCCGGCTTTACCGCCTCTGCTGCGCTTGTAGCGATGTGTGCCTGCACCCTACTGCTTAACATGAGCCTAGTATAAACTAACCACCAGCTCGTCGGCAAGGCAAAACTCAAAAATAAACTTTAGTTAGCATTAGGCAGTTACGCTAGGATTAGACTAGGTAACTTTCTCAGGGAGAATCCGCGCTATGGCCACTATAGACGATCGCTTTGCCCGGGCGGCTCGCGAGTGGGACTTAGAAACGCTTTATGCAGACCTAGCTTCTGCCAAGGGCAAGCGCCTCACGCCCGTGGAGAAGCTGCACCTGCGGGGGTTGCTTTGCGGGTACAGCCCCGCTGAAATCGCCGAAAGGCTTGGCAAGAGCGTCAAGGGTGTTGAGGTGGAATGTTGTAACACTGTGTATCAGTATGTTAAGAACCTTGTCGGTAAAAGCAATGAAAAGATGGAAAACTGGCGAAACATCTGTGAATGGCTTCAGAATGAAGGATATAAAACAGAATCTTCTCCTCAAGAACAAGCAGGTAACTGCATCCCTGTTGACATTGTAGGAAAGATAGCCAATATCAGTATTAAGAAAAATAAAATAACCATTGAGATAGACTTGCTGCAACTAGCAGACGAAGCAGGTTCAGAACTTCCAAAAGAAGATGAAGACTTGACCGATCGCATCGATATGTAGTTTCTTCTAAAAGGAGCGATCGCACCACGGCTTCCGGGAAACGAGCCTCACCTCTCCCCTTCAAAAAAGCGATCGCTTATAATATATATAGACTCCATCCAAAAGGTAATGAATATGAGCAACGCAACCACAACCGAGTACAAACACATACTCATCGACGAACACAATAGACCTGTCATTGCTGGAACTACAATGAAAGTGGTGGAATTAATCACGTCCGTACACGCTTACGGTTGGAGTCCCGAAGAACTGCACTATCAGTATCCTCACCTGAGCATGAGCCAGATTCATTCTGCCTTGGCTTATTACTGGGAGCATAAAGAGGAAATTGATGCCGATATGCAACGGCGATTCGAGTATGCAGAACGGTTACGACTAGAAGCTGGAGAATCTCCCCTGGCTAAAAGACTTCGAGCCGAGGGGATAATCAAATGACGCTAGCCCTCTATATGGATGAGAATGTACATCGAGGAATTACATCTGGGTTACGCCAGCGAGGTGTAGATGTCCTGACAGTTCAAGAAGATGGATTTAGCGGCTCCCCCGATCCCATCATACTTGACCGTGCAACGGAACTACAGCGAATCTTGTTTTCACAAGATGAGGATTTTTTGGCTGAAGCAAACCGCCGTCAGGTTGAAGGTGCGAATTTTCCAGGCGTTATCTACGCTCATAAACTGCGCGTTTCGGTTGGCGATTGCGTGCGGGACTTGGAAATCATTGCTAAAGTCTCAAATCCTGAAGACTTAGCACGTCGGGTTCAATACTTGCCTTTGTAATTGCCAAGTCACGGGCGGGCGATCGCTCCTCACCTCTCCCCTTCAAAACAGCGATCGCTCCCTAATTACCCCAGCCCCTTACGCTACTCCCCACATTTTAACTGTATTATCTTCACTGCCGCTGATTAAACTTTCTCCGTGCCAGCTAAACGCCAGACTATTTACCGCGTTTTCATGTTTCTGTAGCGCGGCGATGATTTCCCCCGTCTCCAGATTCCAAAGGTGAATCGAGCTGTCGCTGCTGCCACTCGCTAAAATTGGATGAGTTGGGCTGAAAGCAAGGCAAGTGATGCAGCCTAATTCTCCCTCAAGACAGCGCGTTAATTCCCCGGTGCTGGCATTCCAGAGGAGTATTTTTCTATCCCAGGTTGTAGAGGCGATCGCTTCTCCATCCGGCGCGATCGCGAGGTGAGTTGAGTACCCTTTCAGCGTGCGCGGGCGATCGCGCGTGCGGAGGTTCCACACTTTTATTGTACCGTCATGGCTGCTACTTGCCAATATCTCTCCGTCGCGGCTGAAAGTCAGACTCCAAATTCCTTCTGTATGGGCTCCCCACGTCAGGTAATTCCCAAAGGTACAAATTAGTTTTCCCGTCTCCACATTCCACAATTTGATAGTTTTATCCTGACTGCCGGTTGCCAGGGTTTCTCCATCGGGACTCAATGCGATCGCGCTGATTCTATCTTCGTGCCCGTAAAGGCTGTGTTGCAGCTCTCCCTGATACCAAACCTCCACCAGCTTTCTCACTCCGTTGAGACTCCTAACCAGGATTTCTCCATCGGCACTGAGGGCAAAAGATTCCTGCGCTCTGGGATATTTCGGAATCGAGTAAAGCAATTCCCCGGAGTGCAGGTTCTCGACGCGAATCGTCTTGCCGCGCAAATATGCGATCGCTTCTCCCCCGTGACTAATCGCAATATTTGAACCAGCTTTAACCGCACGCAGGCATTCAAAAAATCGATAAAACTCGAATTTTTGCAAAGCTTGCTTGACTTTCGGCTCTTTTCTTTCCCGGAGAAGCGCGAAAGCAGTTCGCTGCACCGCATCTGATTTGTCTTGCAGCGCTTGAATGACTAAATCTAAACCAGTTGCCCCATATTTGAGGGCGTCTTTTAGCGCTGCTATTCGTTCCTCGACGGCGCGACTCGCCAAACGCCGCTTGACGCCTTCTATACCTCCCAACACCAAAGCACCTGTCAGAGCTGGGGCTGTACCGCCCAGCACGGCATCGTATTCTCTGGGTTGATTGGGTGTATCTGTCATTGCACGATTTCCAAAACGCTATTACCCATCTTGCCATTATTGCAAAGAATGCGATCGCTTTTTCCTCGCGCTTCTGTCTCCCAGCACTGAATCGCGGCGACTTCAATTATAATAAACATAGATCGATATTGAGGTATTTCTCATGGAAGAATTACTCGAACTCAAAGATTTACTCCTCAAAGGGGATGTCAAAGGGGCATTGTTTATCGTTGAAGCGCTGGAAGAAATGAGCAAACAAGATATAATTAAAACGATTCGCAGCTATGCTGTTATTCTTTTGTTGCATCTCATCAAGCAACGAGCCGAAAATCGCACCAGTCGTTCCTGGGATGTCTCGATTCGCAATTCAGTTCGAGAAATTCGCAGGGAAAATAAACGCCGCAAAGCAGGAGGTTCTTATCTCACGCCTGAAGAGTTGTTTGAAACTCTCGAAGAAGCCTATCTCAATGCTCTTGACGAGGCTTCCCTGGAGGTAGACGAGGGGCGTCACGAGCCAGAAGAATTGGAGAATCTAGTTAGCCGAGAAGAAATTCTCAAGCAGGCAATGGCTTTGATAGCGCCAGAAGAGGCATAGAAATCAAGCAGGAGGTTTTCTATGATGATAGCAAAAATTGGCGGGAATGAAACGCTATGAATCGCGTCTCTGTGACGGCTAGAAACCCAGTTTCTTCAAGAAATGGTGTTTCTGAGGTTTCACGACTCAAATAGAAATGCTATAGAACTTTTTACTATCTTAACCTTTCCACCACTCCGGCGATATTATTTGCGCTTCGTTGTCTGAGAGGTAAAATGAATAGACTGGCATGTCTGATTTTTCGCAGCGCAAGGGTTCAACCTGTTTGGAAAAAGGATTCCAAACTGCTGTGACAATTCGGCGGTGTTTTTTCCGCACTAATTCGCACTCTATGTGTACGGTTGGCATCTGAATCGCAAGAGCGCTGTGCAACTGTGCTTCTACTGTGAGGGCGTAGCGATCGCGAATATCTGCCAATTTCCGCTCTAACTCCCGCTCTGTTGCTGCAATCCGGCTGAGTTCTTTTTCTTCCTCTTCTCCTGCTAGGTGTTTTTTCTTTATTTTAGCACGAATTTCTTGCACGATTGCTCCGTAATAGGTTTTCAATCTTTCTTCATCCCGCTGCTGTTTGCGATTTAAGCTGGTTCGCCATTTTTCAATATCTTTTTCTACAAAGCTCTCGGCAGTTTTTGCGATCGCTTGCGACAAGTTCTCAAAAGCAACCGCCGCTTGAGTCATTCCCTCAGCCATCTCAATTCTGTCTGCTTCCCACAACAGAGCATCCCCAATATCAACCGGCGCAACTCCCGTCAATTCATTAACAAAAAACGAAACCATCCCCAGCCGATTTTCATCGGCGTTTGCTTCATAGGCAATATTGCAGAGCAGGTATTGCGTTGTCTCGATTTTCGCTTCCTTCACCCGCAGCAATCCATTTAAGGGCGTGAGGGCGTCGGCAATCTGTTTTTCAAATCCGGTTGTTTTTAAATATCCGTCATATTTTATGCCCAAAGTCGCGACACAGCCTTTTTGCCCCAACAGCGTCTCGAATTTTTTTAAAATGTCGGAATTATAAGAAACAAAATAACCGTCTCGCACCTCTGCGGTTGTTGTAAAGGTGACTTCTTCCTCTACCTCTAGGGATTTTGCCACGTTTTCCGAAAGCAGCACGTTGAGTGTATTCGGCTGATTTGATTCTGCAACGCCATCGTGAAGATAGACGATTTTTTCGATAGTTTTTAAAATGGGATCGTCTGTCATGCTTTCTGCCTCACTTGAAAATCTTTTGCCTGTAGGGGCGCGGAGTGGAAAGTGCCCGCCCCGCCCGCTACTGTTCGATTACGCCTCAAAATCTTCGCCGAAGATTTTTTCGTCTAATTCGCTAGTTTCGCGATATTTTTCTTTCGCTTTCAACAAATCTTCTGCCAGATTGGCAAAAGCAGCATCCAATTCGGGCTTTGATTGGTTTTTCAGCCAAATATCCATCACGACTTCGCTGAAATCGAACTCATCCTCTACATTTCCTAAGATGGTTTCGATTTCGCCGACAACTAATTCAAACATATTAATTTTGTCGTGCAAGATTCCCAGGATGTATTCTTCTATGCTGCCTTGGATGCAAAAGTTAAACACGAAGACATCTTGCGTCTGCCCGATGCGGTGAATCCGCCCGATTCTCTGTTCGATTTTCATCGGGTTCCAGGGCAAATCGTAGTTGACAATGGCATTAGCAAATTGAATGTTCCGCCCTTCACCGCCGGTTTCGGAGGCAAGCAGCACGGGTACGGTATCGCGAAAAGATGCGATCGCTTCGTCTTTTTCTTTCAGCGACATGTCGCCCCTGAATTCCGCAAAGGCTATCCCTGCCTCGGCAAAACACGACGCCAAGTATAACATAGTTTCCCGATGATTGGCAAACACCAAAGTTTTCTGGCTGGATTTCTTCAACAGCTCTACCAACTGTTTTGCTTTCTCAAATTTTTTGATACTTGAGGTTCGCTTCAGTAAAAATTTGAGTTCGTCGTGTTCAAACCTTTTCTCCAGGGTTTTCAGCGATTCGGCGAGGGCTTTCGGGCTGCTGCCCGCCCGCATCAAAAGGTTGTTGCGCGTCAATCTATCCATGCCTTTTTCTTCCTGGTGCTGGCGCAGGTAAGCATTAATTGCTTCGTACAATTCCTGCTCGGCAGGGGAAGGCTGCACGGTGATGGTGGAGGCAAATCGTTTGGGCAGTTTCACGTCTACTAAACTGCGGGTGTTGCGTACCATGACTTCCCGCATGAGCTGCCGCAATTTTTCGGGGTTTTTGGGAATTCGCCCGTTTTTGGAATCGACATATTCTTTTTTAAAGAGGGCTTCTGTTTTCAGAAGTCCGGGTTTTAAAAGTGTTAGTAAATTAAATAATTCTACTAGGGAATTTTGCACGGGCGTTGCTGTCAGCATTAAAATAAATCGCTTTTTTATGGCATCGACGAGTTTCCAGTTTAGGGTGGTGCGGTTTTTTAAGTGGTGCGCTTCGTCTACGACTACCATATCCCATTCCCGCGCCGTCACATACTCCCAATGGGCTTTGTGCTTGGCTGTATTGATGGAAGCGATAATGCGATCGTTGGCTTGCCAAAATTCTTCTGGGTTTCCTTGCCTTTCGTCGGTGGTGACGGTGGCGATGCCGAATTTGTCGGAAAGTTCTAGCTGCCACTGGGAGACGAGAGAGGCTGGGGCGATAACCAGTAAAGATTTTATCATCCCTCTGACTAAGTATTCTTTGCAAATCATTGCCGCTTCTATGGTTTTCCCCAATCCCACTTCATCGGCGAGTAATGCCCGCCCGCCAAATTGTTTGATAACTTTTTTGGCGGTTTCGATTTGATACCAATATTTATCGATGTGGCTGAGGGTTGGCAAGCAAACTAATTGATCGTAATCGGCTAGCACTGATAAATTAAAGAGTGCGAGTCGGGCTTCGTAGTATTCCAGGGAGTCTGCTTGCAAATTTTGCAGCGCTTGCAAGGCTGGGGAGGGCTGGAATTTAAAGGAATAGAGGTTTGACATGGAGGGCGGGCAAGTTTGAATATCTAAAATCACTCGTGCTGGATTCGCACGACTGCACGGCTCTTTTTGTGTTTGCCCGATCGCTCGAAATCGGGCAGGGATGATTTTCTATTTAACCAGTTTTTTCTGGCTCGAATCTTTCAAAAAGTTTAAATCTTTTAATTCTCAATTTAAAACTGGGTGCCGGCTGAATGTCACCGGCACGCTGCGGGAAAACAGGGAGCGATCGCCTGTAGCTGATTCTCATCGATACATCGCCTCGATATAGCGCCCTGTTTTGCTCCCCCCTTCAGCTCACCTGGTTGTGGGGGAATTCCGTGATGGCAGCAAGATGCCGGGATTGCGCCCGGAGAACATCACTCCCGATCTTCGGGGGATTCTGCTGCCATTTCTTCTTCCCGGCGATCGAATCCACCACCGGGGCGTCTCCGGGAGAAACGACCTGTGTTAGTTTGTTTGCGAAACTGGCGGGCATAAGCCCGGTTGCGCAGTGCTTTTTCTTTTTTCGGATTGCGGCGTTTTGCCATGTTTACCTCTTCGATAAAATAATCACGGGCTTGTCCAAAATAACCCCCGCTTTCTAGCTGTTGTCCAGAAGCAAGCTTTTTGTCATTTGGCCAGACTTTGGCCGCGCAACTGACGCGATCGCGCTTCGGATCTCTATGGGTCTATGATATCAGTTTGTGGGCAAACACCCAAGATTTCTCCCATGCTGCTTTCTTTTCTATCTCACAAATGAATCTCACAATCGGCGATCTTGCTCCTGACTTCAGCCTGCCAGACGCGGAGGGCAACACTCACAGTCTGGCTGCTTTGCGGGGACGGCGGGTGGTTCTCTATTTCTACCCCCGAGACAATACTCCGGGCTGCACGAAGGAAGCGTGCGGCTTTCGGGACGCCTACCCGGACTATCAAAATCGGGACGTGGCGGTGTTCGGCGTCAGCACTGACGATGCCAAGTCCCACGAGAAGTTTGCTCGGAAATACCAACTGCCTTTCCCGTTGCTGTGCGATCGCGACGGTGCCGTGGCGGCGGCTTACGGCAGCTATGGCCTTAAAAAATTCATGGGCAAGGAATACACGGGCATTCACCGCAGTACCTTCGTGATTGGCCCCGATGGCAGGATAGAGAAAATCTATCGCAAAGTCAAACCCGAATCCCACGCCGGGGAGATTCTTGCCGATCTGAGCGCTCCGTCAGCGTAGAGCGGTTGCGGAAAAACCGGGCTGTTGCGAATTTTTCTGTCAATTTTGCGTGATTGGCCCGGTCTAAAACTGGCTTTTTTCATCTCAAACCTAAAGGCTAAAAGTCATGCGGCGCTTGTGGCAGATTGGAAAAACGGTGCTGGGAATTATGTTTCGCCATCCCGTCACCGGCACGACTTTCATCCCCGTTTTGCCGGATGGGCGAATTGTCTTGGTTCGGCGGCGCGATGATGGGTGCTGGAGCTTGCCGGGGGGTATTGTGGAATGGGGCGAGGATATTCCGACGACGATACGCCGCGAACTGGCTGAGGAAACTGGGCTGGAATTGGTGGCGATCGGGCGGTTGGTTGGGGTTTATTCGGCTTTCGATCGCGATCCGCGAATGCACTCGATCTGCGTGCTGGTTGAAGTTCAGGCACGAGGAACGATGCAGGTGCGCGATACCCTGGAACTCAGCGAAGTCAGAGCTTTTCTGCCTGCCGAGCTGCCTCTGGGTGAGCTTTCCCACGATCACGATCGCCAACTGCAAGACTATCTCAGCAATAAGACAGCGCTGGCTTAGAAGCTTACGAGCCGGTTTTTCTTTTCGAGTAACCGGTTTTTTTTGTTGACCTGCGAGCAACCGCGCGCATTCCCCAAAAAATCAAATGGGGCTCAGATGTCACCCGCGCGGCTATTTCAGGATACAGGGCTTGCAAGTAGTTGAGGAGGAAGGCTCGATCGCCGCCGGTTAGCGCTACCGCACTTTCGGGGAACTCTTGCCACCAAGCCTCGATAAAGTCGCGGACGCCTGCAACAAGGGTGTAGGTGACGCCGCTCACGATGGCATTTTCTGTATTCAACGCCCAGCGATCGGGAGGGGAGGCTCCGAGGGGCGCTTCTACGAGGGGCAGGGCAGCGGTTTTTTGCTGCAGAGATCGCAACTGCAAGCCCAACCCGGGCAGGATCGCCCCTCCCACCAGCGCGCCGTCGCGATCGCCTCCCGTAAAGGTTAAGGCGGTGCCCGCATCAATGACCAGCACTGGCCACCCCAACTGCGTCCCGGCTCCCCACAATGCCACGGCTCGGTCGATTCCCAAGGTGGGATAGGTTTTCTGCAGGGGAATCTCTTCTAGGGTGATGGCGCGAGCGCCCGGGTAGCTTTGCCAGAGTTCACGCTGTTTTGGAACAACGCAGGCAATCCACAGGGGAGGGGCGACTTGAGAAGGTTGCCAATTGGGTTGCTCCACCCCTTCATCTGCCCAAACTTTGAAATCAAACCCCGCCTCAATCAACCGGGCGATCGCTTCGCTCGTTAAGTGCGGGGTTTCCCAGGCATCCTCTAGGGTGTCGCCCCTGAACCCAGCCCAGTGCGATCGCGAATTGCCGATCGCCAGGGCTAGCCAGCAGTTATCTGTCGGGGTTGGTGGCCTCATGTTGCTTTTAAATTTTTCATTCTGGATGAGATTGTCTGCTTGCTATTTTTGTTTTTATATGCTATTATCTTTTTCCTGTTCAAAAAAATCATTTTTCCAGCCATCAGCCGGATCGTACAACCCTCGCGGCTGTCTGCAAAGAAAGGCGCGATCGAGGCAAACTTTATTATTTTTTCTAATAGCTTATTAACTAAACTATAAAAAGTTTATAATAATTCAGCCAGAAGTATGTGGTTAACGAGATAGTTCAGAAAAACTAATTTTAATACCAGAAAATAATAATATAAATATTTTAAAATTTTTGTAAAGATTTAAAAATCAGGGTCGAAATAAAATCGCCGCAGCTACAAATCCAGTTCCCCAGCCTTTGCTGTGAAAAATTCTATGTCTTTGAACGTGCAAGCCCCTTCCTGCCCCTGGCCGCGCTCAAATTCGCCGCTTCTGTCGGAATATTCGCATATTTTTACAGAAAGCGACTCGGAAGAAAACGCGCAAACCTTGCAGGTGTTGCAACAACAGGTTCAGCTCTCAAATTGCCTCAACGAGATCAACAACCAGATCCGCAGCACGTTGGAGTTAGAGGACATTCTCAACTCTGCTTGTCGGTTGCTGGGCGTTACGCTCAAATGCAGTCGCGTCAGCATTTTAGTCAAAGAATCAGAAGACGACGACAGCTTCACAACTAAGGGAGAGTACAACCCGGGCGACTATCCGATGCAACTGGACGTCAAGGTGCCAGTTGCGGACAATCCCCACCTGAAAAGGCTGATCGAGCAGCCGGGAGTGCTGGCAGTGACGCGGTTTCTGGAGTTTCCGGGAATGGGGGAGAGCGCCCGAGAACTGGTGGCATCTCTGGATATTAAGTCGATGCTGGCGTGCGCGACGCGCTACCAAGGAAAAGTCAATGGGATAATCGGACTGCACCAGTGCGATCGGGAGCGAGAGTGGACGGAGTGGGAGGCGCAGCTCTTGGAAGGCGTCAGCAGCCAGCTCGCGATCGCCATCAACCAGGCGCAGCTCTACAGGGAAAGCCGGCGGCAAGCAGAGCGCGAGTCATTGCTGCGCTTGGTCGTCGAACAAATTAGCAGCACCCTCGATTTAAATACCATTCTCCAAACAGCGGTGCGGGGCGCGCGCGAACTGCTCGACACCGATCGCGTCGTCATCTACCAATTTAAGGACAACTGGCGCGGAACCGTCGTGGTGGAGGATGTCGTCAGCCCGTGGCAGTCCGTTTTGGGGGACATGGGCGCAGATGACTGCTTCTCCGGGGAGTATGCCCACTTGTACCAACAAGGGCGAGTCAGGGCGATTAATGACATTAACAATGCCGGTTTAGACACCTGCCACGCCAATTTTCTCGCGAGTTTGCAGGTTAAAGCGAATTTAATCGTGCCGATCGCGATCGGGGAAAAGCTGTGGGGGCTCTTGATTGCCCACGAGTGCCGCAGTAACCGCCGCTGGCAGTCTACAGAAACCAAGTTGCTCGGGCAGTTGGGCTGTCAGATCGCGATCGCCATCAGCCAAGCCGAGCTTTACGCACAAGTGCAAGACGCTGCTGCCAAATCCCAGGCGCAAGCGATGCAGTTGCAAGCGACTTTAGAAGAACTGCGATCGGCGCAAATGCAACTGATTCAGAGCGAGAAAATGTCCAGTTTGGGGCAAATGGTGGCGGGCATCGCCCACGAAATCAATAATGCCAATAATTTCATTCACGCCAACTTGTTTCACGCGCGGGAATACGCGCAAACTTTGAGCGAAGCGATCGATAGTTGTGCCGCCGCCTGTCCGCAAGCAGCAGAGGCGATCGCCTCCCTCAACGCCGAAGTCGAACTCGATTACATTCGAGAAGACTTTCCCAAAATGATCGAGTCGATGCAGGAAGGGAGCGAGCGGATTCGCGGCATCGTGCTGGCGCTGCGGAATTTTTCCCGCCTCGACGAATCCGAATCGAAGCCCGTAGATTTGCACGAGGGGATAGAAAGCAGCCTCGCCATGTTACAGCACCGCCTTACAGCCAGTATAAAGATTCGCAAAGAATACGGCAGCTTGCCATTGGTGGAATGTCGCGCCCGCCAAATCAATCAAGTCTTTTTCAACCTGCTGGATAACGCCATAGACGCCGTTGAGGCAACCACAGGAGCGGGTGAGATAGTCATTAGTACCGCGCAGAACGAGCCCGACTGGGTAACGATTTCTATTCGAGATAGCGGCGCTGGCATTCCTGTGGAGATTCAAGACCGAATTTTTGACCCCTTCTTTACCACTAAACCCGTCGGGCAGGGGACGGGTTTGGGACTGTCGATTTGCTATCAGGCGATCGTGCAAGGGCACGGGGGGCGGATTCGCTGTCTCAGCTCTGGCGGCAAGGGGAGTGAATTTATTGTTGAATTGCCAGTCAGCAAGAAATGAGCGTTGACGTGCCCGGGCGCTCCCTGTACTTTGGCGCGATCGCCTCAGCCTGTGGGGTTTACTGCACGCTGGCAGTTCGGTAAGCCGTACACGAAAAAGTGTTGCGATCGCCTTTTCTCTCCGCTAAATTAGCAATCGAGAGTTGAGAGTGCTAACTCGGAAGTGAATCCCGCGCGACTGACGACGATCGCCACTCGAAAATCATCGTTTTTCGCTAGATTCACGGAAGAGTTAGAAAACTATAAGCCATCTCGCGCTCTCTGTAAAATCTCTAATATTAGACCTAACCAGATTCAGACTTAAGCGCCTGGAGGATTGTGATGGCAACCGTATCTCTGAGCGTTTCTACTGTTAAACCACTTGGCGATCGCGTCTTCGTCAAAGTCAGTCAATCTGAAGAAAAAACTGCTGGCGGAATTCTCCTGCCCGACACCGCCAAAGAAAAACCCCAAGTAGGGGAAGTGGTGGCAGTCGGTCCCGGCAAGCGCAATGATGACGGTTCGCGCCAGACATTGGAAATCAAAATCGGCGATCGCGTCCTCTATTCCAAATATGCAGGAACCGATATTAAATTAGGCTCCGAAGAATACGTCCTGCTTTCTGAAAAGGACATTCTGGCAACCCTTGACTAGCCATTAGCCAACCGCTAAACGCTAATCGCATCAGTTCTAGAAATCCTCAAAATCGCGATCAATTCAGGAGGAGACGATTCACATGGCTAAATCCATTATTTACAACGAAGAAGCCCGCCGCGCCCTAGAAAAAGGGATTGACGTTTTGGCTGAAGCCGTAGGCATTACCCTCGGTCCCAAAGGTCGCAATGTCGTCCTAGAAAAGAAATATGGGGCTCCGCAAATTATCAACGACGGCGTGACAATTGCTAAAGAAATTGAGCTAGAAGACCACATCGAAAACACGGGCGTGTCTTTGATTCGTCAAGCCGCGTCTAAGACGAATGATGCAGCGGGTGACGGCACGACAACAGCAACGGTGCTGGCTCACGCAATGGTGAAAGAAGGGCTGCGGAACGTAGCGGCGGGAGCCAATCCCATTGCCCTGAAGCGGGGGATTGACAAAGCCACAGAATTTTTAGTCGAGAAGATACAAGAATACGCGGTCGAGATTAAAGATTCAAAAGCGATCGCCCAAGTCGCCGCCATCTCTGCCGGCAACGACGAAGAAGTCGGTCAAATGATTGCTGAAGCAATGGATAAAGTCGGCAAAGAAGGCGTGATTTCTCTGGAAGAAGGGAAATCCATGACTACCGAAATCGAAATCACCGAAGGGATGCGCTTTGACAAAGGTTACATCTCTTCCTACTTCGTCACCGACACCGAGCGCATGGAAGCGGTGATGGAAGAACCTTTCATCTTGATTACCGACAAGAAGATTGCCCTGGTGCAAGACTTGGTGCCGGTACTCGAGCAAATGGCGCGTGCTGGCAAGCCGCTGCTGATTATTGCGGAAGATATTGAAAAAGAAGCCCTCGCTACTCTGGTTGTCAACCGCTTGCGCGGCGTGCTGAATGTCGCGGCAGTGAAAGCGCCTGGATTTGGCGATCGCCGCAAAGCCATGCTGGAAGATATCGCCGTGCTCACGGGCGGGCAAGTCATCAGCGAAGACACCGGATTGAAGCTGGAAAATGCCAAGCTCGACATGCTCGGCAAAGCTCGCCGCGTCACCATCACCAAGGAAACCACCACCCTCGTTGCCGAAGGGAACGAAAAAGCCGTTAAAGCTCGTTGCGAACAAATCCGCCGTCAAATGGAAGAAACCGATTCTTCCTACGACAAGGAAAAACTGCAAGAACGTCTCGCCAAACTTTCCGGCGGTGTGGCGGTGGTGAAAGTCGGTGCCGCCACGGAAACCGAAATGAAGGATCGGAAACTGCGTTTGGAAGATGCTATCAACGCGACTAAAGCGGCAGTAGAAGAAGGAATTGTTCCCGGCGGCGGTACGACGCTGATTCACCTCGGTCCGCAACTGGAAGACTGGGCGGCTGACAACTTGACGGGGGAAGAATTAATCGGCGCGATGATAGTTGCTCGCGCTCTGTACGCGCCCCTGAAGCGGATTGCGGATAATGCCGGTCAAAATGGGGCGATCGTTGCCGAGCGGGTGAAAGAGAAAGAATTCAACGTCGGTTACGATGCGGCGAATGACAAATACACCGATATGTTTGAAGCCGGTATCGTCGATCCTGCCAAGGTGACTCGTTCGGCGCTGCAAAATGCCGCTTCGATCGCGAGCATGGTGCTGACAACTGAGTGCATCGTCGTTGACAAACCAGAACCCAAGAAAGCTCCTGCGGCTGCTGGCGCGGGCGGCGGCGATTTCGACTACTAAGTAGGCGGACGTCAATAAATCTAACATAAAGGTAGTTAGAAACCCGGTTTCTTTGAGAACCCGGGTTTCTGGCTGTTTTGTGGGGAGGCGGTTTTTTATTGGTGTGCAGGGGGTGGGGTGCGAAGGTGCGATCGCCAGAAAGCCAAAAAAGAAACTTCACAAATGTATATCGGGATCGATTCCCGCATTGCGCAGTAACTCTGCCAATTTTTGGGCGCGCTGCTCGGCTTCGAGGCGGCGCTGCTCGGCGGTGGCGGCGCGCTGCTCGGCTTCTAGACGGCGCTGCTCGGCGGTGGCGGCGCTCTCTTCCGGCGTCAGATATCTTTGCCCGGATTCGTCATACCAGTAAAGCCACTCCCGCGTAATTCCTTGATAGGTTCCCCGTTCTCTGCCAATTCCCAATCCGATTTCTGGCAGCCAAACCGGCTCTCCCCCTAGCAATTCATAAACCCCATTCACCAACTTATACACTTCCAATCGGGGTTTTTTGCGGCGCATGGGATTGTAAACTACATAATATAAAATTCCCAGATCGGTATATTTTTGCTTTTTGTTGCTGTATTCTTTGCGCCGTTTCTGGGAAACCACCTCTAGGGCGAGAATTGGCACGCGCTTTTCTTCCCAGATTACATAACTCAAGCGCAAGTCTTCATCGATTAATCGGTGTACCCCCAAGCTGAGAAACCCATCTGGCACGATCGCCGCCGTGTTAGGATCGTAGTAAATCCCCATGTCAACGCCAAAGAACCAATCCCATCGCTGCGCCCAAACAAAAGCCAGTATTGCTTCCAACAGAGCCGGAATTAAATGTTGTAATTGATTGTCCACAGGGGTGTCGTCTGAGTCGGGCAGGTCTTTTGCTGAGGGCAAATATTCCGAAGTATTGTACTTTAACATGGCGCTAAGAGCAAGAGTCTGATACTTCTATGATACCTGTCAGAATTCAATAGCTCTCTAGACGCAGTTCGATCTGAGACTGCGAAAAGCGCTGCAAAGCACTTTTCCGTCAGTTCTCACATTAATAAAATCTCACTTTTACCTACATACCTTGAAGGGCGAAGCATTCGCGAATCAGTATCTGGAATCACCCGCAAGATTCTCGACGCCTTAGCGCAAGCCTGGGCGGCAGGGCTTTATGCTTCGCCCCTCCAAAAGTGAGGTACATCGTTTCCGCTATCTCACAGATAGTCGCACCACCAATCTCACAAAGTTAGGCAGCCGAGCCAAAGGCGGTGAGTTTTACGTTTCTTACCGTATTGATAGATTTTTTAATTCAGCGAGATCGGGAAGTCATGTAACAATATGTAAAAGAACTGAGAACGGTTGCTCAAAAGGAGGCCACTGATGGTTGTGCTTGCAGACCGAGCCCAACGCCGGCTCACGGTGGAAACCAGCGAAATTGCTCTGGAAACAACGGCGATTCGATCGCTCGACTGGGATCGCGATCGCTTCGACATTGAATTTGGGCTGAAAAACGGCACCACTTACAACTCCTATATCATTCGCGGCGAAAAACTGGCCCTCGTGGACACCTCCCACGAAAAGTTT
The DNA here is from genome assembly GCA_964405435.1 of uncultured bacterium. Classification (GTDB taxonomy): domain Bacteria; phylum Cyanobacteriota; class Cyanobacteriia; order Cyanobacteriales; family Oscillatoriaceae; genus DVEG01. The sequence goes on along the minus strand of CAYOOD010000028.1, from coordinate 19,716 downwards.
CGCCAGTTGTACTTGGACACCCTCACCGGCCTCGTCAACCCCGCTGACATAGACTACCTGATTATCAGCCACACCGAACCCGATCACAGCGGTTTGGTTCGCGATGTCCTGCAACTGGCTCCGCAAGCCACGGTCGTAGGCGCAAAAGTGGCCATTCAATTTTTAGAAAATTTGGTGCATCAGCCATTTAAGAGGCTGTTGGTGAAAAACGGCGACAAATTGGATTTAGGGAATGGCCATGTTTTAGAATTTGTCTCGGCCCCCAACTTGCACTGGCCGGATACCATTTTTACCTACGATGCCAAAACGCAGGTACTGTTCACCTGCGACGCCTTTGGGATGCACTACTGCTCAGATGCAACCTTTGATGAAGATTTAGCAGCGATCGAAGAAGATTATCACTTTTATTATGAGTGCCTGATGGCTCCCAATGCCCGCTCGGTACTCAGCGCCATGAAACGGATGGCAGAACTCGGCGAAATTGCGACGATCGCAACCGGTCACGGCCCCTTATTGCGTTACAATTTGGGAGAACTCACCGGGCGCTACAAAACTTGGAGCCAAGAGCAAACCAAGGCAGCAACTACGGTAGCAGTCTTTTATTTCTCCGATTACGGCTATAGCGATCGCCTCAGCCAAGCGATCGCCCACGGCATCACCAAAACTGGCGTCGCCGTGGAAATGATGGATATCAAAACAGCCGAACCCCAAGAAGTCCGGGAATTAGTCGGCGCTGCTGCCGGTTTAATCCTCTGCGCTCCCCCGGTTTCCGCTCCCGGCGCTGCCAATGCCGAGGCGGCTATCAATACGATTTTTGCCGCTGCTGAAAGCAAGCAAAGTTTCGGGCTGTGCGAATCCGGCGGCGGCGATGACTTGTCGGTTTATCCCCTGCGAAACAAATTCAAAGAGTTGGGGTTGAAAGAAGCATTCCCCAGCATCTTAATTAAAGAAACCCCCACCGAAGCGACTTACCAGCTCTGCGAAGAATCGGGAACTGACTTGGGGCAATTGCTCAGCCTCAAGAAAACCGTCAAGCAGATGAAATCCATCGACAACGAGCTTGACAAGGCTTTGGGACGTCTCAGCGGCGGTCTTTATATTATCACCGCTCAGAAAGGCGACGTGAAAAGTGCCATGTTGGCGAGCTGGGTTGCGCAAGCAAGCTTCAAACCGTTGGGATTGACGATCGCAGTTGCCAAAGATCGGGCGATCGAAGCCCTCCTCCACGCTGGTGACAAATTTGTTCTCAATGTCCTCGCCGAAGATAACTATCAAGCGCTGATGAAGCACTTCTTGAAGCGCTTTGCACCCGGAGCCGATCGCTTTGCTGGTGTCAAAACCCAGCCGGCGAGCAATGGTTGCCCGATTCTGACGGATGCCGTTGCCTACCTCGAATGCGAGGTAAAAAGCCGCATGGAGCTTTCCGATCACCACATTGTTTACGCAGTCGTCGATCAGGGGCGCGTCAGCAATCCCGATGCGATGCCGGCAGTTCACCACCGCAAAGTAGGAAATCACTACTAGGCGAAAAACCTAACCCCCCAACCCCCCCTTCCCTACTAGGGAAGGGGGGAGGAAAACCAAATTTCCCCCCTCCCCGAAACGGGGAGGGGGCAGGGGGGAGAGGTCAAAATGACGCTAGGAGGTCTAGGAAAAATTTTACTAGCTCAGTCAAAAGTTGAATTTATATAAATTGAAGTTTTAACGCTACTTTTCTAATTAAATCGTTCACCATTCACTTTACTAGGAACTATGCCAGAAACTTTACTCGCACAAAATCAGGCAAGCAAACCGAGAGATGTTCAGGCGATTAACATTGCTGAAGATACCCTAGAAGTGCGATCGCGCACTTGGGATAGACTCAAATTTGAGGTAGAATATTCTCTCGCTAAAGGCACGACAGCTAATTCGTTTTTGATTCAAGCCGATAAAATCGCCCTGCTCGATCCGCCCGGTGAATCGTTTACCGAAATTTATCTGGCTAAATTGCGGGAACGCTTCGATCTGAATAAGCTAGATTATGTCATTCTCGGACACTTCAACGCCAACCGGGGAGCTACCCTCAAAGCGCTTCTAGAATTAGCACCGCAATTGACCTTTTTTTGCTCCAATCCGGCAGCGATCGCCCTGCGTCAATTCTTTGAAAACGAAGAATTGAATATTGCCGTCGTGCGCGGAGAAGATACGCTCGATTTAGGCAAGGGGCACGAATTGCAATTCATCGCCACGCCGACCCCCCGATGGCCAGACGAACTCTGTACTTACGATCCGAAAACACAAATCCTCTACACTGATAAGTTTTTCGGAGCCCACGCTTGCAGCGACCAAGTATTTGATGAAGGTTGGGCAATTTACAGCGAAGACCGACAATTTTATTACGATTGCTTGCACGCTTCCCAGGCGAAACAAGTGCTAGCGGCGCTCGACAAATTAGCTGATTTTCAGGTAAAATTTTACGCAACCGGTCACGGGCCGTTAGTGCGCTACGGGCTGACGGAACTCACTCACCTGTATCGCAAGTGGAGCGAGGAGCAAAATTCTAAAGACTCGACAGTTGCTCTAATTTATGCTTCCGCGTATGGGAATACGGCGACACTCGCGCAGGCGATCGCAAAAGGCATCTCCAAAGCAGGCGTCGCCGTTGAAGCGATCAATTGCGAAGCCGCCACACCCGCCGAAATCCAAAGCGCGGTAGAAAAATGCGACGGATTTATTATCGGCTCTCCCACCCTCGGCGGGCACGCCCCCACCCAAGTACAAACCGCCCTGGGAATTGTCCTCTCGACTGCCTCGAAAAATAAACTCGCCGGCGTTTTTGGTTCGTTCGGCTGGAGTGGCGAAGCGATCGATTTAATAGAAGGCAAATTGCTCGATGCCGGTTACAAATTGGGGTTTGAACCGATTCGCGTCAAATTCAAACCCACCGACGTCACCCTGCAAGAGTGCGAAGAAATCGGTACTGATTTTGCCCAATCTTTGAAAAAATCTCAGCGACTCCGCGCTCCCCGACAATCCGTGAGTGCGGGGCAATCCGATCGCACGGCACAAGCAGTCGGGCGGCTGGTTGGTTCCCTGTGCGTGCTGTCGGCTCGCCGAGGAGAGGTTAGCAGTGCGATGTTGGCGTCTTGGGTGTCGCAAGCAACCTTTAATCCGCCTGGGTTGACGGTTGCCGTCGCCAAAGATCGGGCGATCGAAACCCTGACGCACTCGGGGGATAAATTCGTTTTGAATATTTTGGCTGAGGGCAAACAGTTGCGCAAGCACTTTATGAAAAGTTTTGCCCCCGGAGAAGACCGATTTGCCGGATTGGAGACAGAAGCAGCCGCTAACGGTTGCCGCATCCTAACCGGCGCGCTCGCGTATTTGGAATGCGTCGTGCAAAACCGCATGGATTGCGGCGATCACTGGGTGATTTACGCCGTGGTGGAAAATGGCCACCTGCTGCAATCCAGCGGCGTCACTGCCGTACATTACCGCAAAACCGGCACGCACTACTAGGGGCATGGGGCATCGGGCATAGGGAGTTAAAAGTGCTCAGTGCTCATTGCTCAGTGCTGAGTAGGAGAAGGAGAGCATTATCAGCGTTCAATGCCCAATGCCCCATTCCCCATTCCCCATGCCCAATCCCCCTATCTGCCAGTGCTTCCCCAAGTTACCCAGTCATGGGATACTTCTTCGGAGGCGATCGCTTCAGTTTTATCGGCTGCAGCGTGTTTTGCCCCGTGCATAATTGCCCCTATCATTTCCGCTCCTGTCATTTCCGCGCCCGTCAAAATCGCATCAGTCAGGTTCGCTCCACTCAAATCGGCTCCCCCCAAATCAGCTCCCATCAGGTTCGCTCCGGTGAGGTTGGCGCGAACGAGGTTCGCACTGCGCAAGTCAGCCGCTTTCAAGTTCGCTCCCTGCATATTGGCGCTAATCAAATCGGCTGCAATTAAATTAACGTGGCTCAGGTTCGCCCCGCTCAGATTCGCCCCGCTCAAATCGGCATCTGTCATGTTAGCCCGATTTAAATCTGCCCCACTCAGGTTCGCCCCGCTCAAATCGGCTGAACTCAAATCAGCGCGGCTCAAATCGGCTCCGCTCAAGTCAAATTCGCTCAAATCCGCCTGATGCAGGCACGCGCCCTTAAAATCCCGTTCTCCTCCTGCATATCGATCGCGGAGTTTCGTCGCGTCCATTTTGTCTGCCTCCCAATTTCTACAGATAAGCCCGTCTAGTCGGGAGTCGTGGCAGTTCGGGAGCGATCGCCATTAAAAAGCCGCTACTGCCGAGCTAGACGCCGTGAAAGCTGAATCTTCCTCAAACCTACTGGCAAGCGAAATTTACCGCTGCAATTTGATCAGAATTGATTGAAACTTAGCAGCCAAACGTGAAGAACTCGTGAATGTTTGAGAAAAATTTTCCAGCCAAATCTGAAGAACTTGTGAAGAACTCGTGAAGGCGCAAAGCAGGCAGTCGCGCTGAACCCTGTATACCTCCACATCAAAATCTTTTTTCTTTTCTCACTCCCGCCTTCTGACTCCATCGCTTTCTCTGTTTTCTTCTACTCAGCACTCAGCACTCAGCACTCTTTCCTATCAGCTAGAACCGCTCCCCAAAACAAACAAACTCAGCAAAGTGCCGCTATTCCAGAGGCTGTGCAGCAGCATGGGAGCGAGGAGATTGCGCGATCGCGCGTAGACAAAACCCAACACCGCGCCTAATGTCGCGAGGGGCAGCACTTCAGAAAGGCTCAGGTGGGCGATCGCGAAAAGCAAACTGCTGAAAGCGATCGCTCCCCATACCGGCACATAGCGCGTCAGAGACGGCAGCAAAAAGCCCCTGAACATAATTTCCTCAAAAATCGGCGCTGCGATCGATGCCGTCGCAAAAAACACCGCCAGCGCCACGCTATCTTTCCCCTCCAGAGCGATCGGCAGAATCGGATTGCTGCCGCCTTGCCCCTGCCAAATCTTTTGATTGACAAGCGACACCAAAATGACTAGGGGCAGCGCCACCAAATAGCCGCCCAGTCCCCACCAAAACCACTTGCCCCGCCAGTCAATGCGAAACCACCCTTCCGGCAGCGGCAAAAAAGGTTTCACGGATAGGTAAAGTACCAGCAATCCCCCGGCTGCCAACAGAACGTAACTCCCTAGGATGTAAAATGATTTTAGGCGCGCATCCAGAACTGCCGGGTTGAAGTTTAACAGCGAACTGGAAATCGACAGCACCAAAGGAATTGCAATTTGTCCGACAAAGAAAAAGCCCACGACAAACACTTGCCAGATAGTTTCGCCATCCCAAGGAGTCTGCCAAACAACATCTGCATTTTGCGCCAGCAGAGATTGCTTGCCCTTGAGCAGCCACTGCACGGCGACAAAAATCAGCACGCCCGTACCGCTTAAGAATCCTAACGCCGGGATACCGCCGACAATAGCTAATTTCACCGCAGCTTGCTCGGCGATTTTTTGTTCCTCTGCTTGCAGCCCTGCCAGCGCGTCGGAATTCTCCTGTACTTCGTAGAGGCGCGATAAAGCGCGATAGCGAAACCATCCGTCGAGATGGCGCTTGAGGAGCGTTTCGGCATTGGGGAGGGTGCGGGGGGGTTCGCTCCACAGAGCCGCCAACACTTCAGCCGTTTTCGCCAATGGCGCAGCGCCATCCTTCAAACTAGCCCAGGTTGCCAGCGCCTCGGCAGTTTGATTTTGCTGAACCTGCAAAATGCCCAACCGCAAGTCGATTTCGTCAATTCTGGCTTTTTGCTCGGAGAGCGACGCCTGTAACTGCTTCCGCTGCTCTAGCGTCGGGGAAATTTGGACAATGCGAACGTCGGATGCGGGTGCAGCCGGTGCGGGCTGGAGTTGCCGAGCTTCTTCTTCGAGTTGCTGCAATTGCGATCGCATCCTGTCTGCCGACTTCTCGGCTGTCTCGCGAGCTTCCCGATACTGTTTGAGCGCCCCTTCAACGGCATCTTCGCCTATCAGACTTTTGCGGGCAACATCGAAACTGTCGCCTGCTACAGTGCCGCCCCGCCACTCGGCGGCGTGCAGTACCAGATTGGTTTGGTACAATTCCAGGCGACTTTGAATCTGGGGCTGATTCAAGCTTTGTATCAAATCCGCAGCAATCAGGTAAAGCGCCAAAACCGTCAGCCCGCTCAAAATCAACCGCTTGAGAGCGGGCAGCCCCCGTGAAATTATCTGTTCGAGTGTCATCCGCAGCCTCCGCAACCCGTCACAAGCCTTTTTTACCCGTATCTCATCATACAGGTGCAGTTGAACAAGCTGCCTCTTGCATTTAACTTGCACGTCTCTTTGTAGGGGCGCGTAGTGGAAAGCGCCCGCCTCGGTGCCCTGTCACGCCCTTTTTTCCATGCCTGCAAAAGCGATCGCCCTTCTTTCCCTATTTCCAAAAGGCACGCTCTACATTTAACAAGCTATTCATAGCTCAGCGCTGACACAGCCGGATCGCGTTCAGCAATGAATCGCCTCAGTGCCGCGTGTTCGCGTTGCGCCGAATAAATGATAATATTGCTGTCAATTAGCATGAGTCGTCTCTGTGGGGAAGTGGACGATCCTGTCGGATTTCGCGCTAACACGCCACCGGATCGATTTCAGCGATCGCATTAATCGCAGCCAGTTTCTCCAGTGCCTCTGCCATTCTCTTGCCGCGATCGCTGTTGTTGGAGTTTGACTCTTCCTCTAAAAGGGTGACGCGAACCTCTATGGCGCGCTCCCCCATATCTGGGGCACTTCATCAACCCATTCTAAATGGTTTCCCTTCAATACAGCCTTAAATGTGCGCAACATGTTACCCCCCGCCTACCTCGCTACGGCTTAGTATAGCTTGTTCCGTATTTCCCCGCACCATCCCCCCTCGCGGAGAAAAGATGCGATCGCCTTCTTCCTCCTTCACTCCTTATCTGACTTGACTGTTACCGTTAGCTTTAAACCCAGCTCGTTCAGCCACAATCCCAATTTATAAATTTCTGCACTTCCTTCTATAGAAAGAATGCGATCTAATTTTTCCAAATGCTGATGAGCTTGCTCCTTTGGCATGTACATTTCCCCCAGCGCCTCTGCTATATTGCTTAGGGCGCGTCGGAGCAGTTGAGGTTCGGGGTCTTTTTCTTCCATTATCGCTTCAATGTATCCTGCGGCTTCTTCAGGATCTTTGAGCGATTCAATCAGATAGGGATGGTAACTCACACTTTTAGGCATTGTCTTAACTCCTATAATCTGCCCAGTATTACAGAGCGGTGCGAATGTCTCGATCTTGAGTGCTTTTATCTCCCCCACAGAGGAGAAGCACGAGGGTAGAGCCTACTTGTCCAAAGTATATAGCAGTTTTCAAGCTACTGAGGGACTTCAGAAACCCGGCTTCTTCTACGAAGCCGGGTTTCTTGCCTGTATTCATCAGACTGAAAAACGCTATAAAGCAACTCGTCGAAAGGAATTCTGCCATCTGGCGTAACGTAACGCTGAATATCCCTCGGTTGTGCTTCCATAATTTTACTGTAGCTGCAAGGGAATTTTATCTCGAAAGGCAGGTAAACTTTCAAGCGATCGCATCCCCCCCTTTCTGGCAACTAGCAGTATCCCAAACTCCCCACTTTCTGCTTATCGGAGAGAATCCCAAAAAGGGTACAATCTTATTGACCGATCTTTACCACCCCAGCTCCCCTCAGCACCGCGAGGGACACTGCCCCTTATCTTGTGGAGGACAAAACCCTGAGCACCCGCGTTATCTTAGTCCGTCACGGCAAAAGCACCTATAATAAAGAGCGCCGCATCCAAGGACGTCTCGATGCGTCTATTTTGACAGAAGAAGGCCGCGAAACGGCACGGCAAGTGGCTGAAGCCTTGCGCGGTATCGCTTTCGATGCCATCTATTCCAGTCCGTTGCAGCGGGCGAAAGAAACTGCATCCGTCATCCTTTCCCATTTGCAAGCCGACGGGCAACATCCCCCCTTGGAGCCATCGGCTCACCTGATGGAAATTGACTTGCCGGCGTGGGAGGGAATGCTGCGCCAAGAAGTAATCGAGAAATATCCCGAAGATTATCGCTGCTGGCAAGAACGCCCCCACGAGTTGCGGATGGTGGTGTCAAATGCCAGCGGTTCTACCGAACACTTTCCCGTCTTGGCGATTTACAAGCAAGCCCAGCAGTTCTGGGAAGACGTTCTCTCCCGCCACAGCGGCGGCACGATTCTGGTTGTCGCCCACAATGGCATCAATCGGGCTTTGCTCAGTACCGCTGTTGGCATTCCGCCGGCTTTTTACCATTCTATTCAGCAGTCGAACTGCGGCATTAGCGTGCTGAATTTCGCGCCTGCCAGTGCGGATGCACTGGAATCGAGAGGCGCGGTGCAGTTGGAGTCGATGAATCTGACTTCTCATGTGGGAGAAATTTTTCCCAAGCCGAGGGAAAATCATCGCGGGGTGCGCCTGTTGCTGATACGCCACGGGGAAACTGAGTGGAACCGTCAAAGTCGGTTTCAAGGGCAAATTGACGTTCCTCTCAACGACAACGGCAGGGAACAAGCTCGGCGGGCGGGCGAGTTTCTCAAAGATGTTCGGATTGATTTTGCTGTCAGCAGTTCGATGCTGCGTCCGAAAGAAACGGCTGAACTTATTCTGAAACATCACCCGCAGGTGGAGCTAAAGCTCGAGGATGGGATGCGGGAAATCAGCCACGGGCTCTGGGAAGGGAAGTTTGAATCGGAAATCGAGCAGGCATTCCCGGGCATGTTGCTGCAGTGGAAACAATCCCCGGAAACGGTACAAATGCCGGAAGGGGAAAATTTGCAGCAGGTGTGGGAGCGGGCGATCGCATCCTGGCGGGCGATCGTGGAATCATCAGCTCCCGGCACGACTGGCATCGTCGTCGGTCACGATGCTATCAACAAAGCGATACTCTGCCACCTCTTCGATCTGAGTCCGGAATCCTTCTGGTGCTTCAAACAGGGCAACGGTGCCGTCACCGTCATCGACTATCCCCAGGGGGCCGATGGCCCTCCTGTCCTGCAAGCGATGAATATTACCTCTCACTTAAGTGGGGGCGTCCTTGACAAGACAGCGGCAGGGGCTCTGTAGCGGGGATGGGGTAAAAAGCGATCGCGCTCTGGCTGAATACTCCCAGAACGCGATCGCCGCGATTAGTTCAATCCCTTATAGGGATTCAATCATCGAAAGCTGCCACGAAATAATATAGGATAGCAGATCGCGTAGATTTTGGCGGACTTCATAAAGGCCAAAAAACGCTATAGCCATGATCGAACTGCTTGAACAAGTACGGGTGCTCGATCCGATCGCCGATACCGATCGGATTGCTGACGTCGCGATCGCCGGTGGAGTTGTCCAGGCGATCGCCCCAGGAATTTCTGAGATTCCCGCCGACACTCACCGTCGCGATTGCCGAGGACTCATTCTCGGGCCTGGGTTAATAGACCTCTACAGTCACAGCGGCGAACCGGGGTTTGAAGAACGAGAAACCCTCGCATCCCTGAGGCGCGCTGCGGCGGCGGGCGGGTTTACCCGCCTTGCCATCCTGCCCGATACCAATCCCCCAGTCGATAATCCATCCGGACTGGCGCTGTTGCGAAAAGCCTCCGAAATCTCGATAAATTCCGCCCCTGATTTATATTTCTGGGGTGCCCTGACTGTAGGCGTCCAAGGGCAGCAGATGACGGAATTGGCGGAATTGGCTGCAGCCGGGGTGGCGGGCTTTGCCGACGGGCAACCCGTCAGCAATTTGGCCCTGCTGCGCCGGATGTTGGAATATCTCAAACCGCTGCAAAAACCCGTGGCCCTCTGGCCTGGGGATCGGAAATTGGCCAGCAATGGCGTCATGCGCGAGGGAGCCGATTCGATTCGCCTCGGCTTGCCGGGGAATCCCGCCATCTCCGAAACTTCTGCCCTCGCCGCCCTTCTGGAAGTCGTCGCCGCCACCGACACCCCCGTCCACCTGATGCGCATCTCCACGGCTCGCAGCGTCGAGCTGATTCGAGACGCGAAAGCGCGCGGCTTGCCGGTTACTGCCAGCACCACTTGGATGCACTTGTTACTTGACACGAGTGCCATGAGCAGCTACAATCCCAGTTTGCGTTTGGAACCGCCGTTAGGGAATCCCAGAGATCGCGCCGCACTGATTGCCGCCGTTCGGGAAGGGGCGATCGAGGCGATCGCGATCGACCACGCCCCCTACACCTACGAAGAGAAAACCGTCGCCTTTGGGGAAGCGCCCGTCGGTGCCATCGGCTTAGAACTCGCCTTGCCCCTGTTGTGGCAGGGACTCGTCGAAACGGGAGAGTTGAGCGCTCTACAACTGTGGCGCAGTCTCAGCACCCAACCCGCCCGCTGCTTGCAGCAAGAACCGCCAGCCCTAACCGCCGGCGCTCGTGCCGAACTGGCGCTTTTCGACCCGCTCAAAACCTGGACAGTCGGAACGCACACCCTTCAGAGCCGCTCTCACAACACTCCTTGGCTGGGACAAACCCTAACCGGTCGCGTTTTGCAAACATGGAACTAGCCGCCTGCGCTGGGCGTTTATTTCGCAAAAAAAAGCGACGGACGTCACAGAGCGACCGTCACTTTTTATCGATTGCAAATAGCCAGCCAAATTACTGCGGTTTTTCCTCGGAGCGATAAAGCGGCTGGGGATCGAGTTCGCCGAGGCGAGTTGGGGGCCAGAAGCGCACCACCGCTCGACCGATAATGTGGTCGCGGGGGACAAAACCCCAGTAGTGACTGTCGTAGCTGTTATTGCGGTTGTCCCCCAGGACTAAATACTGGCCAGCCGGCACCGTCACGGGGCCATATTGGTAAAACGGTTCCTCGTCGATATAGTTTTCCCGCAGGGGGCGATCGTTAATGTAAACCCGTCCCCCTTTCACTTCCACAGTTTCGCCTGGAAGCCCGATCACCCGCTTGATGAAGGCATCGTGGAAATTTTGCCGCTCCAAGGTGTCTGTCGGAGAAAAGACCACAATGTCACCCCGCTGGGGATCTTGGAACTTATAACTTAATTTATCGACTATCAGGCGATCGTTGATTTGTAGGGTGGGCAGCATAGACCCCGATGGGATGTAGCGAGCTTCGGCGACAAAAGTACGAATCCCAAAGGCCAATACGGCACTCAGCCCAATCGTCTTGAGTGCTTCTATCCAGGGATTTTCAGTATTTTGTTGAGGCTGGTTGTCCGGTATTTCTTGCTGCACGCGAGTCATAGTCTGTTAACTAACGGTGATAGTGAGTCTGTAATAGAGAGATGCAAGCGATAAAATAGAAACTTCTTCGCACTTATGTTACCTTGGTCGGGCAACCCGGAAGGCGCTTGTCTCCTGCCTCCTACGCAATCGATGAGAAGGCCGACCTTGCCTGTCGCGAAATGGATAAAATCAAAAGCTCTGCATTGCTGCAAGTGCTTTTCGAGCAAAGCAATTTGAAACGCTATGGTATGGTAACTTAAGAGTGGCAGGCTTTCGAGGCGGAGAAAGGGTCATTGAGAACGCTCAGACAGAAAAAAAACTATTTCTCAAGCAATTGTAATAATTCTTAGCTTAAGTCAAAGCACCTAACTGCTGTACTGCCCTCCTAATAAGTTCGCTTTATGGTTCGCACGGTGTCTGGTTTGCAGATTGCGTCCAGCCGACGCAGCCAGTCATCGAACCCAGCCAAATCGAGAAATCCCTCTCTAAAGTTCAGTTTATCAAAAGAATACTGCCTTCACGTTTGGGAGCTCACAGTCATGTCCGCTACTCCTTGCTTGTGGATTCGCCGCGCCCGCATCCTCTTACCGGACGGTGAGTGGATGCTCGGCGACGTGCAGACGCGCGATCGCTCTATCGTCCAAGTCGCGCCAGAGATTGCTTCCGAGGACGTTGCACCCGACGCCCGCGAGATAGACGCTTCTGGGTTGACTTTGTTGCCCGGGGTCATCGATCCCCAGGTACACTTCCGAGAACCGGGGCTGGAGTACAAAGAAGATTTGTTCACAGCCTCCAGCGCGTGCGCCCGGGGCGGTGTCACCTCGTTTTTGGAAATGCCCAATACGCGCCCCCTGACGATTACCCAAGCGGCTCTGGATGACAAGCTGCAGCGGGCTTCCCAGAAGTGCTTGGTCAATTATGGCTTTTTTATCGGGGCAACTCCGGAAAATTTACCCGATCTTCACACAGCCAGCCCCACGCCAGGAATCAAGATTTTCATGGGCTCGATGCACGGCCCTTTGTTGGTGGACGGCCAGGAGGCGCTGGAGGCCATCTTCGCAGCAGGCGATCGCTTGATTGCGGTTCACGCCGAAGACAGAACCCGCATCGAGGAACGGCGGCAAATGTTTTCAGGCATCACCGATCCCGCCGTTCACTCCCAAATTCAGGACAATCAAGCAGCGCTCATCGCCACCCAGAGGGCTATGGCTCTCTCCAAAAAATACCAGCGACGCCTGCACATCTTGCACATGTCCACCGGCGAAGAAGCCGAACTGCTGCGCCAAGACAAGCCCAGTTGGGTGACTGCAGAAGTCACGCCCCAGCACTTGCTGCTGAATGTCAGTGCGTATGAAACGATCGGCACCCTCGCGCAGATGAATCCCCCCCTGCGATCGCCCCGCGACAACGAAATCCTCTGGCAAGCCCTGCTCGATGGCGTCATCGACTTTATCGCCACCGATCACGCCCCCCACACCCTAGAAGAAAAAGCGAAAGACTATCCCAACACCCCCTCCGGGATGCCAGGAGTCGAAACCTCTCTCCCCCTAATGCTCACCCAAGCCGTACAGGGACGCTGTACCGTCGCGCAAGTGGCCAACTGGATGTCAGCAGCCGTCGCCAAAGCTTACAAAATTCCCAACAAAGGAGCGATCGCCCCCGATTTCGATGCCGATTTAATCCTCGTAGATTTAGATACTTACCGCCCCGTTTTGCGCGAAGAACTCCTAACAAAATGCGGCTGGAGTCCCTTTGAAGGGTGGACCCTCACCGGCTGGCCAGTTTTCACCATTGTCGGCGGGAAGGTGGTTTACGAAAATGGCAAATTAAATACAGAAGTTCGCGGCGAAGCCTTGACTTTTGAATGAATTTGCGATCGAAGAGGCCAACAATACGGGAACATCCCAATTTTCTAAATCTGGCTGTAGGGGCTTGCGTATTGGCGTCGGTAATTTGTCGGGTAGGTGCAAAAATTTATTCGCTTGTCTCTAGCCCCTACAAAATTTAGACTATCCCGCGATTTTATTCCTGCCTTTGCCTCTCTTCTTCTCCTCCCTCCGCGCCCTTTGCGTACTCTGCGGTTAAAAAATCCCTTCCATCTCCAATGCACCGATCGCACTCAATTCCACAAAACGACCGCGATCGGGCGAATAAGTCAAGCCAACGCGCAAATAGCTCGCAGGTAAATAAGGCAGCCGTTCCGCCCACTCGATCGCGACAAGTCCGAGAGGCGTTTCTATTCCTTCCCAATAAATTTCAGGTTGCAGTGCCGAGACTTCCGGCGGTTCCAATCGGTATAAATCGAGGTGGTAAAGGGGGAAGCGTCCTTCCAGATATTCGTTAATCAGGGTGAAAGTCGGGCTGACAATCGGATCGGCAATGCCCAAGCCTTCGGCAATGCCCTGAACGAGGGTGGTTTTGCCAGCGCCCAAGTCTCCTTCTAGGAGAATGACGCTGCCTGCCGGGAGCGATCGCCCCAGCTTAGCGCCCAGAGCGCGAGTTGCCTCGGCATCTGGGAGAGAAAGTTTCACCGACTGTACTGTCATTTTTGGGAATTTTTAAGTAGTTGCTAGAAACGGATATCAGTAGCGATGAAAATCTTTGTTATCTCTTTCTCAGCAATCAGTCCTAATTTACTTACTTTTTCACTCTTCAACACTTCACACTCCACACTCCACACTCCACACTCCACACTTCACACTCAACACTCAACACTCAACACTCAACACTCAACACTCCTATAAACCTTGGGCGCGGCTGTACCAGCGCAGCAAAACTCGTGCCAGTTGGTGAGGATTGTGGCGGACGTAACCGCTTTCCTCGTCTTCTTCCATAACGTTGCTTAAGACGATGCGGCGTCCGAGTTGCGCCACGACTTCGCGATCGAGAAAAACGGGGTGGGATTTTTCCTGTCCGTAGCGGATGAGGGCTTGCGCTGAAGGGACTTTGCGCTGTACCAGCACGGCACTGAAAAGCTTTTTGCCGCCGCAAGCCCGGTCGATCGCCCGGATGTGGTCGGCAACGGAATAGTTTTGGGTTTCCCCTGGTTGCGTCATAATGTTGCAGACATAAATGCTGGGGACCTGCTTGGCGGCGAGCGCTTCGGCAATCTCCGGCACCAGCAGGTTAGGAATGACGCTGGTATAGAGGCTGCCAGGGCCGATAATAATAAAATCGGCTTCGCGAATGGCCTGTACGGCTTTGGGCAAAGCGGGAGGATTCGACGGCGTGCAGCCAATTTTCACAATTGTCCCCATCGCTTCCGTAATGCTCGATTCTCCCTCAATGCGGCGGCCATCGTCCAGCTCAGCCCAGAGGTTGACATCGGTGAGGGTTGCGGGCAAAACCTGCCCCCGCACGGCGAGGACTCGGGAACTCGCCGCGATCGCCTGTTCCAAGTCCCCCGTGATGTCGCTCATCGCCGTCAAGAACAAATTGCCAAAACTGTGTCCTCTCAAGCCATTCCCGGCGCGAAAGCGATATTGAAATAATTCTGTCAGTAACTTTTCCTCATCGGCGAGGGCTGCCAAACAATTGCGAATATCTCCGGGGGGCAGCACGCCATTTTCCCGCCGCAACCGCCCGGAAGACCCCCCATCATCCGCCACTGTTACGATCGCCGTAATATTGGCGCTGTACTTTTTGAGTCCCCGCAATAAAGTCGAAAGACCGGTGCCCCCGCCAATGGCGACAATTTTCGGCCCCCGATGCAGCTTGCGGTGGGTGAGCAGGACGTCAATCAGTTCTTCTTCCCCTTCTGGCATCAGCACTTGGGCGATCGATCCCACCGTGCGGGTTTGCCCCCAGAAAATCAGCAGCAAGCCGAACAGCAAAACGAGTGGCCCGCTGATATAGCTGGGGATGACCGTCGTGATGTATTCCAGCACGTCTTCAGTGAGTTGAATCAAGTAAAAAATCGGAGTCAGCTTGATCCAAATGGCCAAACCGAGACTGGTGAGGATGACGCCCCCAGCGCTCAACAGCAGCCAGCGTTTGACCAGCAATCCCGGGGCGAGCCATTTAAACCACTGGCTGAGTCGAACGGGAGTCCGACTTCGGGATTCTTGCTTGAGGACGTAAAGGGCTTGTTTGAATATGCCAATTGACATGGTGCTTGTGAGAGGGCAGAGGGATAAAAAGATTTGACAGACCAGTTTAGACTAGATGATGTTGAGGCGGGCAGGAATATAATTACGCTTTTAAGGCAAATTTGACCGAGATTCTGTGTCTGAAGCTGCAACTGCTGCCGTTTAGAGGCCATCTTTAGCCCATCCACGATATACTGCTTGCAAGCTGGCAATCAGCAAGCACGAGAATCTGGGGCGCTCTACCTCCTTGGAACCAATAGAAATCGCGTACTATGTCTGAACCGTCCATCGAACTAAAGGGCGTTTGCAAGTCCTTTGGCAACAATATGGTATTAGATAACACGGATATTAGCGTCTATCGGGGGGAAGCGCTGGCTATAATCGGGCCTTCGGGAACGGGGAAATCGACTAGCCTGCGAATTATGGCGGGCTTGCTGGCTCCCGATGCGGGCGAAGTCTACGTTCACGGGCAGCGCCGCAACGGGCTGATCGGAGATGTGGATGACCCGATCCGGATCAGCATGGTGTTTCAGCAGGCGGCGCTGTTTGACTCCCTGACGGTGGAGGAAAATGTGGGCTTCTTGCTGTATCAGCGCTCGAAACTGCCGCCCCACCGCATTCGGGCGATCGTCAATCAAACGCTGGAAATGGTGGGATTGCCGGGAATTGGCGATCGCTACCCTGCCGAACTCTCCGGCGGGATGCGCAAGCGCGTCAGTTTCGCCCGGGCGATCGTCGGCAACCCGGACGATCCCCGCGATACTCCAGAAGTCATCCTCTACGACGAGCCCACCGCCGGCCTCGATCCGATCGCCTCGACGGTGATTGAAGATTTAATTCGCGAACTGCAGCGCAATCAAGGCGGTTGCAGCACTTATGTGATGGTGACGCACCAAGACAGCACCATCCGCCGCACCGCTGACCGCATTTTGTTTCTCTATCAGGGCAAGGTACACTGGGAAGGCACTGTCGCCGATATTGACACGACCGACAATCCCCTGATGCGACAATTCTTCAGCGGCAGCGTCAGTGGCCCTATTCAGGCGGTGGCTTAGACGTGGCCTCAGCCGGATGGCGGACTCCTGCCCCGGGTCGAGTGCATTCAATACTACTGAGGAAAAAAATATGCGATCGCGATCGCTCCGAGAAGGCTCTGTTGGTTTGTTGCTCCTGTTGGGGCTCGCCTCCTTTGGTGCTTTAGTGCTGTGGTTGCGCGGACTGACTCTGGGCAACCGCAACTATCAGTTTGTGGTTCAATTCAAGGACGCTGGCGGGATGCAAGTGGGCGCGCCCGTTCGCTATCGCGGCGTCGCGATCGGTAAAATTGTTGACGTCAAGCCCGGAGCCAATGGCGTAGACGTGACGCTAGAAATTTCCCCGGCAGATCTGAAAATCCCTCGCGACGTGGCGATCGAAACCAATCAATCCGGTCTGATCGGCGAAACTTCTATTGATATCACCCCCAGAACTCCGCTGGAAAATGAAGCCAATGTCGCCAAACCCCTCGACCCGAATTGCAATCCTAATATTATCATTTGCAACAAATCCAGACTGCAAGGACAGAGCGGGGTTAGCTTTGCTGAACTGATGCGCTCCACTGTCGAGTTCACACAACGCTTCAGCAATCCGATTTTCTTGGAAAATATAAATTCAGTTGTAAAAAATACGGCATCGGCTACAGAAGGCATCACTCAGTTAACAAAAGAACTGTCGGCGCTGAGTCAATCTGTCCGGCAAGAACTCAAAAACTTTTCATCGACTACAGGCACCCTCGCCAGTACGGCAAATCGCGTCGGAAATTCAGTCGATAGAGCGACCAATCAAATTTCAAATTCGCTAGATCGAACCACGAATCAAGTGAATTATTCTCTGTTGCGGATGACCAATCAAGTTGACAACCTTTCGGAAAAATTTGCCTCAACAGCCGATGAATTCGGCGCAACAGCCGGACAAATCCGAGCCAGTGCGTCTCAGTTCAATCGCGTGGCAGGCAATATTAACGGCTTGATCGCCGCCAACCGAGCAACTTTTGTCAGCACTCTGGAAAATCTCAGCCAAACAAGCATTCAGCTTCGCTCTGCAGTGGGCGGTTTGTCGCCGATTCTCAACCAGGTGGAACAGGGAGAATTTTTGCGAAATTTAGAAATGCTGTCGGCTAATGCAGCGGCGGCATCAACCCGGTTTCGCGCGCTTTCTGAAGGGCAATTTATCCGCAATCTGGAACTCGCTTCTGCAAATGCGGTTCAAACGACTGATAATTTGCGCGCCCTTTCCGATCCCTCGACTTTAGTAACGCTGCAGCAAACTTTGGATTCGGCTCGGGCGGTGTTTAAAAATGCCGAGAAGATTACTTCTGACGTGGACGATCTCACGGGCGATCCGAATTTTCGCAACAATCTCCGCAGGCTGATTAATGGGCTGAGCGGGCTGGTGTCTTCGACGCAGCAGTTGCAGCAGCAAGTAGAGGTGGCGCAAACTTTAGCGCCCTACGCCGACGCGATCGAGGCGCGAGAAATGGAAGCAGTACAGGTAAGCCAGCCACAGCCGCCGTTGAAGAAGCAATTGCACACCAACAGCCCGCCCGCTGCTCTCAGCGCTCCCGCGCCGGCGGAAAGCTTGGAATCGCGATCGCCCGAACCCGTGCCGGCGGAAAGAATCGCAACCGATCCCCTCAATTCGGAACCTCCCACACCCCAGCCGATCCCTTAATTAACCGTCATCTTCTTCTTCTGCTTTCTTGCCGCGACCTTTATAGACTTTGGCTTCGGCGTGAATTTGTCGCGTCTTAGCATAAAGTTGCTCTTCTGTCAATCCCCAGAGGCGGAGAACTTTTTGCAAGTCGGCTTGAATATCTCTGGCACCGGGAAAGCCGCGATAGCGAACGAGCAGCCGCGCTAATTCCGCGAGGTTGTAGTCGATAGGTTGTCCGTTGAGGAGCGCGTTGACGATCTCGCGATCGCCCCTAGCCTGGGGATGCTTCTGTTCTTGAAGTTCCTGAGTGTCCGCCATTTCCTCGATCCCTCATATTGTAGATTTTAGAGTCGCCGCGATCGCTTCCATGCGTGCCGCTGGGTACTAAACTAAACTTTGGCGTTCCTGCCACCACGACTATTTCAGGGAGGAGTTTTCGCAATGAGTACAGCAGCAGACCCCGTTACAGTAATGAAACAGCTAGTCGGCAAAGCCGCCGCCGATCGCGTGCAGTCGGGCACGATTGTAGGGCTGGGCACGGGGTCAACCACGGCGTATGCGATTCAGTATATCGGGGAACGCCTCAAAAGTGGCGAACTGAAAGATATCAAAGGCATCCCCACTTCGTTCCAATCGATCGTCCTCGCCAAGGAGTACGGCATTCCCCTAACCACCCTGGATGAAGTCGATCGCATTGATGTTGCCATTGACGGAGCCGATGAAGTCGATCCCAACAAAAATTTAATTAAAGGCGGCGGTGCTGCCCATACCCGCGAGAAAATCGTGGATTCCCTCGCAGAGCAGTTTATTGTCGTGGTGGATGCGTCAAAGCTAGTCGATAAGCTGGGTTCGACGTTCCTGCTGCCAGTCGAGGTGCTGCCCTTGGCGATGACGCCGGTGATGCGAGCGATCGAAAAGCTGGGCGGCAAGCCACAATTGCGCATGGGCGTCAAAAAAGCGGGGCCGGTGATCACGGATCAGGGCAATTTTGTTATCGATGTCAAGTTTGAGGCGATCGACAATCCCGCCGAGTTAGAAAAGACGCTCAACAACATCCCCGGCGTTTTGGAAAATGGCTTATTTGTCGGCGTAACCGACTTGGTGCTGGTTGGGGAAATTAAAGATGGCCAACCCCTAGTCCGGGAAATTTGAGCGTGACGCTTCGCTACAAAAGCAAGAATTAACGCAACAAGAGGCAACAATACTTATTCTTGCCTCTTTTTTTCCGTTTTGAATATTGAAATTTTCTAGAAATGCCAATTGATTGAGCCTGGGTGATGGCGAGAAAAGCAGGGGATTAATGATAAGTCATTTCAGCCGGTGTTGCCAGTTGAAGTAAAAGTAGTACAGGAACCCGATCGCGATCGCTGTCACTTTTGCTGAAGAGTTACGTCAATTGCTAAACAAAATCGAGAGTTTAAGCTGAGAATGAATAGAATCCTTTTCCCGTGAGGACGCTAAACAATGGCAGTGATTGCAGGAACCCACGAGAGCGAGTTTCTACAAGGGACGCTGAATGCAGACATTATTTCGGCCAAAGCAGGCGACGACACCGTTAGCGGTTTGGCAATGGATGATTTGCTGTTTGGCAACCAAGATAAGGATTTTATCGACGGCAACGAGGGTAGCGATACGGTTTATGGTGGCCAAGATAATGATACCCTGCGCGGTGGCCGAGATAATGACTGGTTATACCAATTCTCTAAAGTTATGCTACAATAGCCAAAAAGAAGTCCATAAGGA
>CAYOOD010000027.1:0-82286 GCA_964405435.1 uncultured bacterium | reverse complement strand
GTATTAGCGCTTGTTTTGACGATTTTGTCAATCTCTCCACATTCATAAAATCCGATCGCTTATGTGAAAACCTTTCCTCATCAAATGTAAAGCTATATAAACAACCGGAACCGTACCAGACAAAAGCTATTCTGGAAAAATAGCCCGAATCCAGAACGGGTACTCTCTATTTTGGCATTGCTTGCGGCTGAAACCTTCGCGTTGCGGAGCTTTGCGGGATAACCTGCACAGATCAATGGCCCGTCAATGACCTCAGTGGCAGGGGAGAAGACGCCGATCGCCCGAAGCCTGTGTTTTGAATCACAAACAAGGGAGCGAGCGCGTCACATTGCCTGACGATTCCGATCGCTTAGTAAGATGCAAAAATATTTCATAATAATAAATGTGGGCTTGTTGAGGGGAGTGACAATGAAACTAGGGATTTTGACAACAACAGCAGTGTCGATCGCAATCGCTATGGCAACTCCGGTTGTAGCGGAAAATCCCGCACACCTGAAACAGTTGCTCGAAACCAAGGATTGTCAGGGTTGCGACCTCAGCGGAGCTCAGTTAGTCGGGGTGAACCTCAGCGGTGCCAACCTCAAGGGAGCTAATCTTCAGGGTGCAAACCTCAAGAGAGCCAATTTCAATGAAGCCAATCTCAATAAAGCCGACCTGACTGGGGCCAAACTCGAGGGTGCCTCTTTTGTTGCAGCCAAACTGCACGGTGCCCAGTTGAACGAGGCGAATTTAAGCGGTGCAAATCTCAGCATGGCCGGTCTGGTAATTGCCAACCTGGAAAATGCCAATCTCACTAGAGCCAATCTGATTGGAGCCAATTTGGAAAGTGCCGATCTGACGGGTGCCAACCTCCATAACGCTCAGCAGTCTACCGCCAAAATGGGAACTGTCGTTCTCATCGGCGGCACTCCGATGCCGCTTGACGTGCACGGTGTCAACCTGCGCGATGCGGATCTGAGCGGTGCCAATCTCATCGGTGCCAACCTCAGCGGTTCCGATCTCGCCGGTGCCAACCTCAACGGCTCCGATCTCGCCCGCGCTAACCTCGCGGGTGCTAACCTCGCCGGTGCCAAGTTGGTCGATGTTGACCTCAGCAATGTCTCCCTGCGAGGAACGATTATGCCGGAGGACAACTCGGGCAATTCCTCTGCCGTCCGGATGGAGGGCAATTGATCGCGTCGGGTGGGCCAATCCCACCCGACCGGCTCCGACCTTTTCCCAGTCCCTCAAGTGCCCGCACCCCGGCTCAAAATCTCCTCAGTTGGACGAGTTTCGTCCCTTGGCAGCCGGATCGTGTCGTCCTCCCCGAGGTATTCGCCATTCTGAATTTCAATAATCTGTAGCGGAATCGTTCCCGGATTTTCAACGCGGTGCGGCGTGCAAGGCGGCACATAGGTTGATTGGTTTGGGGTGAGCAGCAGCTCGTTTTCGCCGCAGACGACCTTAGCCGTACCCGAAACGACGACCCAGTGTTCGCTGCGGTGATAGTGAATTTGCGTCGTCATGGTATGGCTCGGCTTGATGACGATGTGATTGATCCGGTAGCGCGAACCTTCTTCTAAAACGGTCACTTTTCCCCAGAATCGCTCCTCGATATTGCCATTCTCCGGCGATGCCGGCGCGCTCTCGCGTCCGTCGCTATTGTGAGATTCGGTCATGGTTTGCCTTCCTGTGAATTTTGTTGGTCTTAAAAAGTGTTCGGGCAAGAGTGCTTTTCGGCTCGGCTGAGTCCCTTCAACACCGAGATTTTCATAGAGTCGCGACAAAATGCCTGCACCACCACTGATGAAAATCTGGCCGTGTTTCTCACTTTTTCTGTCACTTTTTTATTTCTTTACTCTTCTTTTACTCAGCACTTTTCACTCCTGTAGGGGCGAGAAAGCTTTTCGCCCCTACTCACACTCGGCACTCAGCACTCAGCACTGATTTATGCCACTGCTGACTCTAGCATCTGTATTGTTCCCCGATCGCTGTCTATCTCTACTTCCACCCCCACCGGCACCGTCATTTTATCCCGGACGTGGCCGATCGCCGCCCCGGAGAGCGCCGGAATCCCCAAAGGTTGCATGTATTCCGACAGCACTTGCATAAAACTTAACGACTCGTCGGGCTTCTCCGGCTCGCAGTCGATACACTGTCCGAAAATAAATCCGGCAATCTGCTCTAAAATTCCCGCCAGTTTCAACTGCGCGAGCATCCTATCTATGCGGTAAACCTCCTCTCCGATTTCTTCCACGAATAAAATTGCCTGTTTCCAGTCGGGCAGGTAAGCCGATCCCACCATCGCCGCCAGCACGGACAAATTGCCTCCCATCAGCACTCCCCTGGCTTTGCCCGAGGCGATCGCGATCGGGCGCTCTCGACTCTGCAGGGCGATCGCCTCCCCCTCGAACAGGATGCGCTTGACATATTCCACCGAAAAAGGATTCCATATCGATGTCGCGACCGGCCCGTGAAAGGTGACGATTCCGGTTTTGGCATAGATTGCTAACAGCAGCGCCGTGATGTCGCTATACCCCATGACAATCTTGGGATTCTTCTGCAGCAGTTCGTATTTCAGCATCGGCAAAATTCGATTGCAGCCCCACCCGCCGCGCAGCGCCACGATCGCCGCGACGGACGTGTCCGCAAACATGGCATTCAAGTCGTCGGCGCGATCGCGATCGGTTCCCGCTAAATACCCGTAGCGATTCAGCGCTCTTTCTCCGACCTTGACTTTTAATCCCAATTGTGCTAAAGCTTTTTTCGCGTAGTCGATATCTTCGGGGTCGCTAAAACCCGCCGGATTCACCAGCCCAACGGTATCTCCCACTCGCAAGCGGGGCGGCTTGATGGGGCATGTTGGCGGCGGGTTGCTGGCACCAAGGGCCGACATCTGAGCGGCGATCGCAGCCACTCCAGACATTTTCAGAAATTGACGGCGATTGCTTTTCATCGCGGATGCGCCTGCGCCTGCCCTATCTCTTGCCGCGATCGCCCCGCCACGGAGCGAACCGCTTTGAGAGGGCGTCGTATTCCCACGCCCGCGCCTCCGGATCTTTGCTGCGGCTCCATTCGGGAAATTCTGGCTTGCTTTTCCACTTGCTGACGGTGGTGGGATGAACGTTCAGGCGTTTCGCCAGCTCGATTTGCGTCAGCGGCGAGTACAAGGAGTCATCGAGGGCGAATTCGTTGAGAACTGGCGAAAAAGCCGTTTCAAAGTAATACAACAGACCGCCTTGCTCGGTTACTTCCAGTTGGGCAGAGAATTCTCTCATCCGCTCGTTGAGGTATTTCTGTACTTCTGAACCGGGCACGTTGGATTTCATGGCCAAGTCTAGGGCGGTGACGCGCCCCTGATTTTCCTGAATCAGCTTGTAGAAAACGGCGTTCAGGTGCGCTAGTTTTTTTTGCTGCTGTTTTTGGTAGCGCTTCCACGCCCACCCGATCCCGGCGATCGCAACCAGAGGCAGCAAAATTTCTTCGGCACCGACGATCGCCACAATGCCTAGGGCGATCGGGATCAGCAGGGGCAGGTATGCCCCAGAACCCTTCTCGACGCTCTTGATGTCTTTGCTGTCTGCGGTCATCTCTTTGTCCCCTCAACCTGTGCTGGTGCCTGCACGCTCGGCACGTCCTCCTCGAATTCGCCGCCAAAGCAAGGCACGGACACTCTCGCTTTCATTCTAGAACTTTACCTGCCTCTCGGGGCTAGCATCCCGCGATCGCTCCTGTTGCAGAACCACGGGATTTGCGCTTCTCGCAGGCGTCTCTGCTGAATTGCCGATTGCTAACCTGCCACTCATCAACTGGGTTCGGTTTGGCTGCCACCCACATTCCCAGAAAAACTTGATAACGATTATCATTTTATATAGAATGTAAACTTCGCATGTATAATCCCATGCTGTTCTAGAAAAGCTGGAAACATCAGCCGAAACTGTACCCAATAAAGGTTGGCGAGGGTTTTCAAGCGCAAATAGCAAGCAACTTTACGGGTGTGAGGATAAAGACAATGGGGAAAATCTCCTCAAGATTATTGCAAGTAACACCGGGAGCGCTGGCTGCAGCCCTCGTCGTGTCAGGCGGGGGCGAGATCGCTGCTCTTGAGCCAGTTGCCGACACAACCGCTGAACTCGACGAAACCGCGATCGAGCAAGTCACCTCGGTTTCCCAACTCTCCGACGTGCGCCCCACAGACTGGGCATTTCAAGCCCTGCAAAACCTCGTCGAGCGCTATCGCTGCATCGCCGGCTATCCCGACGGCACCTTCCGGGGCAATCGCGCCATGACGCGCTACGAATTCGCCGCCGGGTTAAACGCCTGTTTGGAAGCCATTACGCAACTCATCGGCTCTCCCGATACCTCCCGACTGGCGACGCGAGAAGATTTAGCCGTGCTGCAGCGGCTGATGGAGGAATTCTCCGGCGAACTCGCCACCCTGCGGGGGCGCGTCGATTCCTTAGAAGCCCGCGCCGCCGAACTAGAAGCCAATCAATTTTCTACCACCACTAAGCTAAATGGCGAAATCATCTTTGCTGCGGCAGATAGTTTCGGTGAAGAAACCAATACCACCGCGATATTCGAGCACCGGACTCGCTTGAATTTCGACACCAGCTTCACCGGCGAGGATCTCCTGAGAACCCGATTGCAAATCGTCGGCTTGGATGCCTTTTCTGCCAATTCCCACCCCGCACCCGAGGGGGACTTGCGTTTTGCTGCCGGCGCTTATGGCACGGGGAGCAATGACGTTTCTTTAGATGCACTGCTGTACGCTTTCCCCCTTGGCGAGAAGACAACGGTAACAATTGAGGCGAATGCGGGCGCTGCCGATGACTTTGCCAATACCGTCAATCCTTACATCGACGGCGACGGATCGAGCGGTGCCCTTTCTAACTTTGCCACCCGCAACTCGATTTATTACCTGATTAATAATGCCGGGATTGGGGTAAGGCACGAATTCAGCGATCGCTTAGAAGTCAGCTTGGGATATTTAGCGACAAACGCCCCCGATCCTACACCGGGCAATGGTTTTTTTAATGGCCCCTTCGGCGCTCTGGCACAAGTTACCTTCAAGCCGAGCGATCGCTTTACTGTCGGGCTGACTTACCTGAATTCCTACAACAACGACATGCTCACCGGCAGCAACCGCGCCAATTTGCGGACAGTGCTCTCCAATGAAGCCGGCTTGGATTTGCCGACTTCCAGCAACTCCTACGGCTTAGAAGCCTCCTTGCAACTCAGCAAGCGGTTTATTATCGGCGGCTGGGTTGGCTACACCAATACCCAGGTTTTATCCACTCTCGGCGGGCAAATAGACCGGGGCGATATGGATATTTGGAATGGCGCGGTCACGCTGACATTTCCCGATCTCGGCAAAGAAGGAAATGTCGCAGCGATTATCGTCGGGGTAGAGCCAATGGTGCGCAAGTCGAGCGTCTCCGCCGCAGTGCCGGGGCTGCCTGACGTCTTCGGAGCAGATAAGGATACTTCCCTGCATGTAGAAGCGTTTTATCAGTACAAGTTGACGGACAATATTGCCATCACCCCCGGCATCATTTGGCTGACAGCTCCCGACCACAATAACGACAATCAAGATATTGTGATTGGGGCACTGCGCACGACTTTTAGTTTCTAGTTGGGGAATGGGTAATGGGTAATTGTTGAGAGGATTCTTCGCGATTCGCCATTACCTATACCAGTTTTTATCCTCGTGAGGGACTGAGAAACCCGGCTTCTTAAAGAAGCCGGGTTTCTTTTGCGTACTTCATCTGAGTGAACAACGCTATATTGCCATTTCCTCCATGCAATATCTTTGGAAGAGGAGGGCTGAAGTCCTCACTACGAACGAAGAGGAGGGCTAGAGTTCTGACTGCGAACGAAGAGGAGGACTAAAGTCCTCACTACGAACGAAGAGGAGGGCAGCGATTACACTTTTAATCTCCCATTAGAAAATAAACTTTCTCCCCCTCCTCCCCCTCTCCTACTCTCCGTGAGGGCGATCGCACCGCATTTACCAAGTACCCCTTTACAAGAACGCCACTCATTGCTATAATACTGCGTTGGCCGAGCGATCCCCGTTAAAGGCCATTATACATTGTTAACTTTTTTTAGGAGCGCGTTGATGCAGTTGCTTCACAGATATTCTATGGTTTCACTCAGCGCCGCCGTGACGCTGCTTGTGGCTGCCTGTGGCTCCGACAGAGCCGCTGAGTGCAATCAATTGATTGACGGCATCAACAAGGGGCACGCCCTCGTCACCAACTTTCAGGGCAAGGATGCAGCAGCGGCTAAAAAGTTGGCAACCGAACTCGACGGCGCGATCGCTCAGTTAGAGAAAATCGAGTTAAAAGACAAGCAACTGCAAGGATTTCAGAGTCGCTTCACCCAAATCTATCAAGATTTGAGCAAAGCCTTTCGC
This sequence comes from uncultured bacterium, assembly GCA_964405435.1. Taxonomy (GTDB): domain Bacteria; phylum Cyanobacteriota; class Cyanobacteriia; order Cyanobacteriales; family Oscillatoriaceae; genus DVEG01. Next base: position 75,889 of record CAYOOD010000027.1, on the reverse strand, counting down.
ACCACGGCAACAGCCCTCGTCACCGCCAAAAGCGCTGACAGCACGCCAGCAGGTGCAGAAAAAGTGAAAAAGGCAAAAGCCGAGGTAGAAGCATCTGGTAAAATCGCCGAGCAAGCGGCTCAGAAAGCAGACGCTTTAGCAACTGAGATTAACAGCTACTGCCTCGGCTCCTCGTCTAAAAAAGCGGAATAGGATAGGGAGAAAAGGGGAATTTGCGATCGGGGAGTACAGGCAGCTTTCTATCTTTGTAAGTAGGCAGGCAGAAATAAAGCCACGGGAAAGAAACCCGGTTTTTTGGAAAACCCGGTTTGAAGGCTGCCGGAAAGCGTGCAATGATTTAGGCTTAAGTGCTTAAAAAATTGCGAGTTCTCAATCAAAGATTTCAGTGATGAATCTCCAGATTTAAAATATATCGCCCGAGTTGCACTTTTTCCGACCACAGCTCGTATTCTAAACGCAACAGTTCGGGTAAGGGTTTGCCGGCGAGTGTCAGATTGCGGGTGAAATTTCGCAGGCGAATTTGGTCATTTTTGCCGAACGAGTCGCCTTGGAGCCAGTAGCGGCTGAGCCCGTACATGCCGCGCTCCCAGAGGTGGCGGTAACTAAAAGGGCCATTTCCTTGCATGGTCATAATGACTCGGTAGGGCGAGAATTCCAGCCAGAGCAGGCGGGTGGTTGCTGCTGTTGGTAAAGTGGCGACTTCTGGAGTGCCTGGGGGGGCGATTTTTTCGTGAATGGCGGGTTCGTTGAGCAGCAAGTGATAGCGATCGCGATCTTTTTGGTAGATAGTAGCCGCCGTTTCCACCACAGACCAGATCGGCATGTCTGTGGAAACGAGAGAGAGGGAAACGGGCTTGCGATGGTGGGTGAGCATGGCTGCAGAGGACTGTTGTGTTTTGCAGGAAAAGAGCGGTTGTGACACTGGGGCGATCGCCGTTTTTGAGGAGGGTTTTTCTGGACGATCTGGCGGTGAGAGCTTGTCGCGGGGACGGCTGGGCGAAGAAAACCCTTACAGGCGCGAAGCAGGAGGCTCGAGGCGGCAGGCACGCGATCGCAACAGAGGTGATGAAACTTTTTCGCCCTCACCCTCCCTCGTTCCTCGCTCCAGCACTTGCCCCAGCACGAAAGCCTTTGGCCCATAAAAATTAACAGTGAATTGCCAATATTTCAGTCCCTCACAGGGATTCACTCATCGCAAGCTGGCACCAATTCCTATACCATAACAGATCGCGTCGGTTCTGGCGGACTTTATCAAGGCCAAAAGGCGCTATCAGTTAAAAGCTCCAGAGGAGTTGAGAAAACGGTAGGATCGCTAGCGCCATTCACCTTTAGTGTATCTCAATGCCAGTCTCCACCGTTATGATTGCAGTCACGCAGCACCAGCAATTGCAAATTCAAAGACCGAATGCAGGTTATTCTCTCTCCGGGCGGGTGCGGGTTCCGGGGGACAAGTCAATCTCTCACAGGGCTCTGATGCTCGGGGCGATCGCCTCTGGAGAAACCACGATAGAGGGGCTGCTGCTGGGAGAAGATCCGCGCAGCACCGCGAGCTGCTTCCGGGCGCTGGGCGCGGAAATCTCCGAACTCAATACCCAACTGGTGCGGGTGCGGGGGATTGGCGCGAACCAACTGCAAGAACCTGCTGATATTCTCAATGCCGGCAATTCCGGCACCACCATGCGGCTGATGCTGGGACTGCTGGCGGGACAGTCGGGACGGTTTTTCTCTGTCACCGGCGACAGTTCCCTGCGATCGCGCCCCATGTCCCGCGTCGTCCAACCCCTGCGGCAAATGGGAGCCCAAATCTGGGGGCGTCAAGACGGAGCCCTGGCACCCCTGGCGATTCGCGGGCAGCAGTTGCAGCCGATTCGCTACAATTCCCCCGTCGCCTCCGCTCAGGTGAAATCCTGCATCCTTCTCGCCGGTCTGACGGCAGAGGGCCAAACCACCGTTACCGAACCGGCTTTGTCCCGCGATCACAGCGAGCGGATGCTCAAAGCCTTCGGGGCAGAAATTTCTACCGATCCGGAAACCAACAGCGTCACCGTCACCGGGCCAGCTCAGCTACACGGTCAGCCGGTGATCGTGCCGGGGGATATCAGCTCCGCCGCTTTCTGGCTGGTGGCGGCGGCGATCGTTCCCGATTCCGAGCTAGTGATTGAAAATGTCGGCGTCAATCCCACCCGCACGGGGATTTTGGAAGCTTTGGCGATGATGGGTGCCGACATTCAATTAGAAAACGAGCGCGTCGTCGCGGGGGAACCGGTGGCGGATTTGCGGGCGCGATCGTGCCAGTTAACAGGTTGCACGATCGGCGGCGATATTATTCCCCGCCTGATCGATGAAATTCCGATTTTGGCAGTAGCGGCGCTGTTTGCCAAAGGGACTACAGTTATCCGGGATGCGGAGGAATTGCGCGTAAAAGAGAGCGATCGCCTCGCCGTGATGGCGGCGCAACTGCAACGACTGGGTGCCCGCATTACGGAATTGCCCGACGGGTTAGAGATTGTCGGCGGAGAGCCTATCACCGGCACCGACGTAGACAGCCACGACGACCACCGCGTGGCCATGAGTCTGGCGATCGCCGCGCTCAACGCCAAAGGCACCACCACCATCCACCGCGCCGAGTGCGCTGCCATCTCCTACCCTGACTTCACCGCCACCCTGCAGCAAGTTTGCGCTTAATTGCCATCTCTGTGCGGTTATCTGCCGGTCATTGGTTATCTGTGCCTGACTTTCGGACTTTTGACCAATGACAATTTGCCAAAGCCTGATAGCTGAAAGTTGAGTTGGGAACACTATAGGAAAGGCTCAACTTTAGACTCTTTATTTTACCAGCAGATGTGGCGCAGACTCAAAAATTTCTTATTCAGTGTCAGCACCTACACTGACCTCGGTCCCGATGTAAAAATCAGGCGGCTGGTGAATCAGGCATTGCTTCACCGAGCTGCCCTGTCGCTAGATGATTGGTTTGAGTGTTTTTGGCGGCAGAAGGGCGTTTCTAGATCGGTGGTTGCTTTTGTCTATATCTACTTAGAAAAATATTCTGGCTTGCCGATGGCCAGAGTTCGACCGAGCGATCGCTTGGATCGAGATTTGCACTTCAGCTTGATTTGCTGGTTCGACTGGCAGTTAAATCTTTGTGAAGATTTTCTGCACTGTTTTGGAGTGGATATCAGCGATCGCTTGGATGTTTGCCACCTCTCGACTGTAGAAGAATTTGTCGCGTTTCTCAATGTCTGCGTTCACGTTCCCGCTCTCTGAAGCGGCAGGCTGTGTTTCACAACCGAAAGCCTTCCGGTAGAAGCTCCGCCGCCCTTGCTTCTTGTAACCCGTCGCGCCCCAGAAAAAAAACGATCGCATTGACTCCAAACTCCGAGATAAATTGCCGGCAAGCGCCACAGGGAGACGTCGGGATATATTCTTCGCCCGATAGTGCTAAGACAGCGATCGCGCGGATTTTCACGTCTTTCCCTTCAGCCGCCACTGCCGAACAGATTGCCACCCTTTCGGCACAGATACTCAACCCGTAAGAAGCATTTTCGACATTACAGCCGCTAAAAAGATTCCCTTGCTCGGTGAGAACCGCCGCTCCGACGCGAAACTGAGAATAGGGGGCATAGGCGCGTTGGATTGCTTCCCGCGCTGCTTGTAGGAGTTGCTGGCGTTGGCTCTCGGACAAATGTGAATCGCTCATGTAGATAGGGTGTATTATTAACTGTTAAGTGTTGCGCAGCTAGTTAAAAAAATTAAAGAATTTACGATTTTTTTATGAAGGTTTTTGGTTCCCAGGCGTACTCCTGGGAACCCAGAATTATTCCCAATTACCTATTCGCAATTCCCAGTTACCGATTAGCCGCGATCGGTCGAGTTAGCAGGAGACTGAGGGGGAATCGGCATCGCGAGAATTTTATCGACGCGATTGCCGTCCATATCCATAATTTCAAACCGGAAGTTCTGCCATTCAAACCGATCGGTCGCGACGGGAATGCGTCCCAAGTGGGCGATCGCAAAACCGCCCATCGTGTGATAGCTGCCGTGTCGGTCTTCCGGTGACTCCTCGATATCGAACAACTCAAAAAATTCTTCAACCGGCAACATGCCATCTAACAGCCAAGAACCATCCTCGCGCTGCACGGCTTGCGGTTCGTCTTGCTGATCGGTCGAGGGAAGATCGCCGACGATTTCGACTAAAATGTCGTTGAGCGTGACCAATCCCTGAATAACGCCGTATTCGTCTACCACCAGTGCTAGGTGAGTGCCGGATTGCTTGAATAGCTCCAGAACTTTCAACCCGCGCATACTTTCCGGGACGTAGATCGGTCGCCGCAAAGAAGCCGTCAAATCGAGAGACAAGCCGGAGAGAGAGCGCGACAATAAATCGGTAACGTGAATGACGCCGAGAACATTGTCGAGCCCGCCCTGACAAATCGGAAAGCGAGAATGGTTGCTGTCGAGCATTTTTTGGCGGTTTTTTTCCGCAGTGTCGTCGAGATCGAGCCAGACAATATCGGGGCGGGGAGTCATCAAGGCACTGACGCGGCGATCGCCGAGACGAAAGACGCGCTCGACCATATCTTGTTCGGCTTGCTCGAAAGTTCCCGCCTCCGTTCCTTGCTCGATCAGGACTTTAATTTCTTCCTCAGTGACTTCCGGTTCGGAAGAGGGTTGAATGCCCAAAAGGCGCACGACCAAATCTGTAGAAGCGCCCAACAGGTGAACGATCGGGGCGGCAATCGTGGCTAACATCCGCATGGGTATTGCCACAGCAGAGGCAAAGGGTTCTGGATTGTTGAGCGCCAGCCGCTTCGGCACCAGTTCGCCGATAATTAAGGTCAGGTAAGTGATGGTTAAAATCCCGACTGTCGAGGCGATCGCTTCCGAATACGGCTTCAGCCCGGGGATGCTCGCCAAGAGAGGCCCTAACCTCCGGGCGATCGTCGATTCGCCGAAGGCACCGGAGAGGATGACAATCAGCGTGATCCCGATCTGAACGGTGGGCAGGAATTGATTCGGGGCATTGGCCAAATCCAAGGCGACGCGCGCCTTGGCATCGCCCTGGTTGGCCATCTGTTGCAACCGCACCTTGCGAGCCGAGACGATGGCCATCTCTGACAGGACAAAAAGGGCGTTGGCGAGGATCAGCAAGAAAATAATCAGGAATTCCACAGTTGGGGACATGTGTAAAATTGCCGAGGGCAGCGGCGATCGAACGAGAATGCACCTGCGATCGCGACTAAAGACCTTTGACACGAGCAAAGGCTTTTAATATACAAAAGGTAGCATCCTGTCAAGGACAAATATACCGCTAGTAGGAATTCCTGCCATCTGCCAGTAGGGCGATCTCCCTCGCAGCAATGCTAGGCAGCCCTCTAAAATGATCGAGATAGGCACCCTACCCACTTGTTTTTTCAAAACAACCCGTCAAGAAAAACGCAAAACGCATGGCCTTCTCTTCGATTATTCGGACTCTGGGGCGATCGCAGCTAACCGCCGAATTGCTGGCCAAACTGCAGCGCCACCAGTGCGTGCAGTTAAATGGCATCCCTCGCCTGCCGAAAGGACTCGTAGCTTCGGCGATAGCCACGGCTCAGAGACGCAATTTATTGGTGGTGACAGCCACGCTAGAAGAAGCAGGTCGCTGGGCAGCCCAACTGGAAGCAATGGGCTGGGAAACCGTACACTTTTACCCCACCTCGGAAGCCTCTCCCTACGAGCCATTCGATCCCGAATCCGAGATGACTTGGGGGCAAATGCAGGTACTCGCCGACTTGGCGCGCGGGGAAAAAAATGCCGCCATTGTCGCCGCCGAAAGGGCGCTGCAACCCCACTTGCCGCCAAAAGAAGCATTTCAACCCTACTGCCTCACCCTGAATCGGGGCATGATGTGGGATTTGGCCACCTTCAGCGAAAAACTGGCGTCTCTGGGTTACGAGCGGGTGCCGCAAGTGGAAACCGAGGGACAGTGGAGCCGTCGCGGGGATATCATTGACGTGTTCCCCGTCTCTGCGGAGTTGCCGGCGCGTCTGGATTGGTTCGGGGACGAACTGGAAGACTTGCGGGAATTCGATCCCGCCACCCAGCGATCGCTCGACAAAATCGAGCAGCTCGTTTTAACCCCGACGGATTTTGCCCCGATTGTCACAGCCGCCCTGAAAGAAAAAGGTCATGCCATCCCAGAGGGAGAAGAAGAAGGGATTTCCCGGCGGTTGTTGGGGCTGGCATTCGACGCCGGAGCCTCTTTATTAGATTATTTGCCGCCCGACACCCTCGTCGCCATCGACGAACCCGAACAGTGCCTGGGGCACGGCGATCGCTGGTTTCAGCACGTTGAGGAACACTGGCAAGCCGTCAGCGCCAGAGCCAATCTGCCCAAAATTCACCGCCCCTTTGCCGATTCCCTCGCCGATGCCGAACGCTTCGATCGCCTGTACTTGTCGGAACTGGCAGAATCCCAGGGCAGCAAGAGCGCCGATAAAAAGCATTCATCCTCCCACTCACCCACTCAAAACTCAAAACTTCAGCCGAAGCATCAAGCACTTCAGCCGAAGCATCAAGCACTTTCCACTCCCCACTCCCCACTCCCCACTCCCCTCTCAGCACTCAGCACTTTCCACTCCCCACTCCCCACTCCCCACTCCCTCAATCTCGCCAGCCGCCCCCTGCCGGTGATGCCGCACCAATTCGCCAAGCTGGCAGAACTCGTCAGGGGAGAGCGCGATCGCGGCTTCTCCGTCTTCCTCGTTTCCGCCCAACCGTCGCGCTCCGTCTCCCTGCTGCAAGAGCACGACTGCCCCGCCCAATTCGTCGTCAATCCCAACGACTACCCCAGCATCGACAAACTGCAAATTCAGAAAACCCCCATCGCCCTGAAATACTCGGGACTTGCAGAACTCGAAGGTTTCATCCTGCCCACCTTCCGCATCGCCGTCGTCACCGATCGCGAATTTTTCGGGCAGCACTCCCTCGCCACCCCCAGCTACATTCGCAAGCGCCGCCGCGCCGCCTCCAAACAAGTCGATCCCAACAAGCTGCGCCCGGGAGATTTCGTCGTCCACCGCCACCACGGCATCGGCAAATTTCTCAAACTCGAACGGCTGGAAAACCGCGAATATCTGGTAGTTCAGTACGGCGACGGCTTGCTGCGAGTCCCGGCAGATCAGTTGGGTTCGCTCTCGCGCTATCGCACGGCAGACAGCAAGCCCCCAGAACTCAACAAGCTCACCGGCAAGACGTGGGAGAGCACGAAGAGCAAAGTCCGCAAGACGGTTAAAAAATTAGCCGTTGACTTGCTGAAGCTGTACGCCAAACGCGCCCAGCAAGAAGGATTCGCCTACCCGCCCGACGCGCCCTGGCAGCAGGAATTAGAGGATTCTTTCCCCTACCAAGCTACGCCGGATCAGCTCAAAGCCACGGCAGATGTCAAGCGCGACATGGAAAGCGATCGCCCGATGGATCGACTCGTCTGCGGCGATGTCGGCTTCGGCAAAACCGAAGTCGCCATCCGCGCCATTTTCAAAGCCGTCACCGCAGGCAAACAAGTCGCCCTGCTCGCGCCCACCACCATCCTCGCCCAGCAGCACTACCACACCCTCAAAGAACGCTTTGCCCCCTACCCGATCGAACTCGGATTGCTCAACCGCTTCCGCACCGCAGAGGAACGCAAAAACATTCAGCGCCGCCTCGCCACCGGCGAACTGGATGTCGTCGTCGGCACCCACGCGGTTTTGAGCAAGGGCGTCTCTTTCCGCGATTTAGGGCTGCTGGTGGTAGACGAAGAACAGCGTTTCGGCGTGGCGCAGAAAGAAAAAATCAAATCCCTGAAAACGCAACTGGACGTGCTGACCCTAAGTGCGACGCCGATTCCCCGCACTTTGTATATGTCGCTTTCCGGGATTCGGGAGATGAGTTTGATTGCGACGCCGCCGGCATCGCGCCGCCCGATTCAAACCCACTTAGCCCCATACGATCCGGAAACGGTGCGCAGCGCCATTCGCCAAGAATTGGATCGCGGCGGGCAGGTGTTTTACGTCGTGCCGCGCATTGAGGGGATCGAGGAGGTTGTTTCTCAATTGCGGCAGATGGTGTCGGGAGCCAGAATCGCCCTCGCCCACGGGCAGCTCGACGAGTCGGAGTTGGAAGCAACGATGCTGGCGTTCAGCAGCGGCGAGGCGGATATTTTGGTGTGTACTACCATCATTGAATCGGGGCTGGATATTCCCCGCGTCAATACGATTCTGATTGAAGATGCCCACAAGTTCGGGCTGGCGCAGCTTTACCAGCTCCGGGGACGGGTGGGGCGATCGGGGATTCAAGCTCACGCCTGGATTTTCTACCGCAAGCAAAGTCAGCTCACGGATACGGCGAGGGCGCGGCTGCGGGCGATTCAAGAATTCACCCAGTTGGGTTCTGGGTATCAATTGGCGATGCGGGATATGGAAATCCGGGGCGTCGGCAATTTGTTGGGCTCCGAGCAGTCGGGGCAGATGGACGCGATCGGGTTTGATTTGTACATGGAAATGCTGCAAGAGGCGATTCGGGAAATTCGCGGTCAGGAAATTCCGCAGGTGGACGATACCCAGATCGACTTGCACCTGACGGCGTTTATTCCTGCGGATTACATCCCGGATTTGGATCAGAAGATGAGCGCTTACCGGGCAGTGGCGTCTGCTGCTTCTAAGGAGGAGCTGGCGCAGATTGAGGCGGATTGGCGCGATCGCTACGGTACGATCCCCCCTCCTGCCCGGGAGCTCATTCGGGTGATGGAACTCAAACAAATCGCCAAAAAGCTCGGTTTCTCGCGCATCAAGCCAGAGGGCAAGCAGCACGTCGTTTTAGAAACGCCGATGGAGGAACCCGCCTGGAATCTTTTGGCGGCGAACCTGCCGGAACACCAGCGATCGCTGTGCGTTTACACCCCCGGCAAGGTGACGGTACGCGGTATGGGCGTGCTGACTGCTGACAAACAGCTCGATCGCCTCATCGACTGGCTGGGCAAGATGCAGGGAGCCCTGCCCGAACCGATTCTGGCTTGAGGGGATTGGGCATTGGCAAAAAGGTAATAGGTAATAGGTAATGGGTAATGGGTAATTGGCAGAATTATTCTTGCCCATCCCCTCTGCCCTATGCCCCCTGCCCGATTCGCTGCGTTGCTGCGATCGCGCTATTTTTGTGACTGCGATCGCGCCCTTCTCCTGCAAAGTCGGTTATTTATTGCGTTTATTCTGCTGTTATTTTAGCTACAACCTGTAAATCTCAAGTCATACCCTCTTCCACCGCTCGACGAGGGCAATATCTTCCTTCTGGTACTTCTCAGCGCCCCTCAAATGCTTGTAAATAGTATATAGAGCTGCCAGACCGCCGTCTAGAGGCGGCTGCCAATGCCACCTCTTTCTGTAAGCTTGTTCCAAGTTTGACGCGCATTGCTTTTCTAGGGACAATCGAATTTTCAACCATTTTTGAACTTTCCAAAAGAAAGTCCGCTAATTTTTTACGCACTTTTTTCAGAGTCTTCTCTCAAAAGTGTATGATTTGCAACACTTTTATTGACGAGAATGTCCTCGGCGAACTTCGCGATATTTTCTGAAAAATCAGGAACAATCTATTGTTCATCGGCTTCTAATAAGTAGAAGTGAATAAGGTCAGGCAAGTAAGAAGAACACGGTCGCTGTAGAGGTAAAACCATGTTAACCAGCGAAAAAACTCATCAACGGGCTATCCTATCTGGTTCGCCAGTTGCTTGTAGAGGCAGCAAACAAGCAGGCAGAAGTGCCAAACTGTCCTGGCTGCAGGTCGATCCGCTAAAACCCCTCCGCCAACAGCTCGATAGCATAGAAATTCGCGATCGCCAGTTTGCTGAATTTATCTACAAAACCATTCCGGGACAGTGCCCGTTCGAGCGGGATATCACGCTGTTCGGACGCGCGATCGCTCACATCCCACCCCTGTGCAAGCTGAATCCACTGTACGATCAACTCGTCGGCTTGCGCTTTCGCGCCTTGTGCTATTTAGTCGATCGCTGCGGTTTGGATATTCAAGTTTCCTGAAATAGGAAAATGGAGCGTGAGTGATGGGTAACGGGGAATTGCTAACAAGCAGAAACTCCCAAGCCCCATTCACTCTGTCCGATGTCCTGTTTTCTCTGCCCTATTTTTCATGCCCCCTTATTTTCGAGAATGCTGCTTGATTTTGGCCGATTATTTTGGGCAAAATTTTCCCAGTATGTGATAATAGGGTAAATCAATGAACTGCGGAGGAACCGGACTGTGGAAGTCGAACAAACAATGGAAATAAAAGTAGAGCGCGACCCCGATGAGGCGCGCCTCAGCGAAATGCGCGTCAAAAGTTGGCCAATTTGGACGAAGGAAGTGTCGGAATTTCCCTGGACTTATGACGCGACGGAAATCTGCTATTTGTTGGAAGGAGATGTACTCGTGACGCCTGACGAAGGGGAGCCAGTGGAAATCACAAAAGGCGATTTGGTGACATTCCCAGCAGGCATGTCTTGCACTTGGAAGATTCGCAGTGCTGTCAGAAAGCATTATTATTTTGAATAGGCAAGACGCAATTCCTTGAGGGCAGGCGATCGCCTCTGGAGAAAAAGGCGATCGCTTCGGTTCTCATTCAATCAAACCAATTCCGAGACTTCGCTCCCGACGTCCTCCAAACAGTCGAGCGCTCAGTCTCTTTCAGGGGTTTACGAGCGCGCGTGAAGGTCAAGCTATCAAGGGTAGCGAATCGCAATTTTAACTAGAGCGGTTTTATTTGAGTAGTGGAAGCGTAGAAACCCGGTTTCTCAAAGAAACCGGGTTTCTGGCTCCTGGATGTTTTACAAATCATTGAGACGCGCTATATAGAGCTAGTCTAAATGATTGGTCTAACCTGAAGACAGGAGTGCGATCTTGATTTCTCGCGCTCTTAGAGTCGGGAGCGAGACGCTCCCACTTTTGTAAGATTTATCCAAGGCATTTAGACGCGCTATATAGCGTTCCTAATTGATTTGTACAAATTCTGTACTGCGAGGGTGCCCCCGGGAGAAGCCCCGTCTTGGTGTGTACTCGATGTGTACGAATCATTTAGACGCACTATATAGCGGTTTTCACTTGGATGAACGACAGGGAAGAAAATCGGTGCGATCCGAAGTTACTGAGTTGAAGTGTACCTCACTGAAAACCGCTATAACTCCACACTCGCCGCGCTCTCGATCGCTCGAAAATTTCAGTAGGAGATGCAGGCGATTCGCGACGAGCGGGAAAAGCCCTTCACGCGCCAGTCGTGGCAAAGCGAGCGATCGCGGAGGCGACGGTAACAACAGCTACAAAACTGTCCATTTGACTTTATTGAATCTTCATCAAAAACCAGGGATTTTTGTTCATCCCTTCACAACAAGTTTTATTACAATTTGTATCCTAATCAATAGGAACCGTTAAAAATCTCAAGTGCCCACTCACCGATAGGTGAACTTATGCGTCAACTTTTCTCTGCTCTCCTGCAACCGCTGCGTCAGTGGCTCGACGGCATAGAGATTCGCAACCCGCAAGTCGCCGTATTCTTCTCCAAGGCGATACCCGCGCAATGTCCGTTCGAGCGCGATATCAAGCTTTTCAACCGCCAAGTCTTCCACATTCCCCCCCTGTGCAAGCTCAATCCCCTCTACGACGAACTGGTGGGGCTGCGTTTCCGCGCGCTGTGCTATTTAGCCGACGAGTGCGGCGTAGACGTGCAGGCGTATTTGTAGGGATTCGCCCGAAAAAACAGTCAGCCGTCTGCTCTCAACTCCCAGCACGAGGCTGAAAGCTCACAGCAGACGGCTGAGCGTTAAATTTGGTTTACTCAGCGGTTGCCAGTTCGGTCGCGCCCCGCGTGCGGCGGCGCGTCAGCGTATTGAACAGCATCACCCCGATCGCTTTGATCAGGTTGCCTTCGAGTTCATTAAACATCTTCATATTCAGGTGGAAAGCGGCATTCGCCTCATCCACGATGCGATCGACGGTGGCTGCGTCGATGGGCAGCTCGTCCATCGCTTTGCGGTAGGTATTTTTGAAGGCTTTCTCGTCGGCGATATCTTGGAATTCGTAGAACGCCGTGCCTTCGCCCTCTAAATTCATCGCCCGCTGGGCAATGCCTTTGAGAATTTGGCCCCCGGACAAGTCGCCCAGGTAGCGGGTGTAGGAGTGGGCTGCCAGGAGTTCGGGTTCTTTTTCAGACACTTCCCGAATCCGCTGCACATAAACAGCGCCCGCCGCTGAGGGAGCGACTTGCTCGCGCCAGTTGGCACCGTAGTAATAAAACAAGTCTTGCTCTAAGCTGGCTTTGCGATTGAGTTCGGGAAAGTAGATTTTCGACACGAGCGGGTGATTCTTGTGGCGCTCCATCTCTTCTTCCATTGCGGAGTAGACGAAGTAGAGGTTCCCCACTAGCTTGCGGTAAGAGGTTTTCTCGACAACGCCTTTTAAGAAACACTTGACAAAACCGACGTTTTCTGCCATCGTGTGGGATTTTTTCGTCCCTTCACGCAATTTGGTCGCTAGATTACAGCTCATGCTAAATTTCTCAGCTCAATTGACGGTGCAGGAGTTTTGATGCGGCAAATGGTTAAACAGCCACTCAAGATATATAGGTTAGAGCGCTTTGATGAGAATTTACGTTAAGAATTCTTAAGCAAGTGGGCCGCGCCAGACCGGGGGGATTTGGCGGCCCGGGCAGGAATGGCCCCGATCGCGGCAAAAAAATACGGTTAGGTGACGAGTTCCTAATCGTACTGCGATCGAAGCTATCTGCACTCGGGCGATCGTTGAGGGGCACGCGCAAGCGATCGCTTTAGACGAGAGATTAGATATCCAAATCCGTGAGGTTGAGTTTGGGACCGTAGGTTTCGATGAATTCGCGCCGGGGAGCGACGCGATCGCCCATGAGCACCGTAAAAATGCGATCGGCTTCCGCCGCGTCTTCAATTTCAACTTGTTTGAGAGTGCGGGTTTCCGGATTCATCGTCGTTTCCCACAGTTGAGTTGGCATCATTTCGCCCAACCCTTTGAATCGCTGAATGGTGTAGTTGGCATTGGCGGGCAATTGCCGCAGGTACTCCTGCAGCTCGCGATCGCTGTAGCAGTAGTGGTGATTGCGACCCCGCTCCACTTTGTACAGGGGAGGGCAGGCAATATAGATGTAACCCTGATCGACGAGCGATCTCTGATAGCGATAGAAGAAAGTCAGAAGTAGAGTGCGTATGTGAGCGCCATCGACATCAGCGTCCGTCATAATCACAATGCGGTGGTAGCGCAGTTGTGAGGCGTCGAATTCCTCACCTTTGACACCCAAGCCGAGGGCAGTGATTAGCGCTTGGATTTCTGTATTTTTGTAAATTTTGGCGTCGTCGGTTTTCTCGATATTGAGGATTTTTCCGCGCAGGGGGAGGATGGCTTGGAAGCGGCGATCGCGTCCTTGTTTGGCGCTGCCGCCTGCGGAGTCGCCTTCCACAATGAAAATCTCGGATTCTGAGGGGTCTTTTGTACTGCAATCTGCCAATTTCCCCGGCAGCGGCGAGGATTCCAGTACCGACTTGCGCCGCACTAATTCGCGAGCGTGGCGGGCGGCTTCGGCGGCTTTGAATGCCTGAATGGCTTTTTCCAAAATCGCGTCTGCCACGTTGGGGCGAAAATCTAGATACTCCGTCAACACCTCGCCGACGAGGGAATCGACAATCCCCCGCACTTCGGTGTTGCCTAATTTGGTTTTGGTTTGCCCTTCAAATTCAGGATCGGGGACTTTGACGGAAATCACGCCGGTCAAGCCTTCGCGGATGTTTTCGCCGCCCAGGTTGGCTTCGTTTTCTTTGATTTTGTTGCGCTTGCGGGCGATCGCATTCATCGTCCGCGTCAGCACCGTTTTCAACCCTTCCAAGTGGGTGCCGCCGTCAATGGTGCGGATATTATTCGCAAAACCCAGCAAGTTGTCGGTATAGGCATCCACGCACCACTGCAGCGCTACCTCGATCTGAATGTTATTGCGCTCGCCCTGGATGTAAATAATCTCCTCGTGCAGCGGCTGCTTGTCAACGTTCATGTAGGCGACGTATTCCCGGATGCCGCCTTCATAGCAGTACGTTTCTACCTTCGGCGTGCTGCTTTTGAGCAATTCCAGGCGGTGGTCGGTAAAAGTAATTTTAACGCCCGCATTCAGATAAGCGAGTTCTCGCAGGCGACCGGCAAGAGTCGTGTAGTCAAATTCCGTGCCCGTCGTAAAGATCTGAGTGTCCGGCAGGAACTGTACCGAAGTGCCGGTACGTTTTTCTTTGTCAGCCTTTGACTTGAGATCGCCTGTCGGCTTGCCCCGCTCGTAGCGCTGGTTGTGTACCTTTTTGTCGCGCCAGACGGTGACTTCTACCCACTCGGACAGGGCGTTCACTACCGATATGCCAACCCCGTGCAATCCCCCGGACACCTTGTAGCCGCCGCCGCCGAACTTGCCGCCGGCGTGCAGAACCGTCATCACCGTTTCCAGGGCTGATTTGCCGGTTTTCGAGTGGATGTCGGTGGGAATGCCCCGCCCGTCGTCGGTGACGGTGACGGAACCGTCCGCATTGATGTCAACCTCAATGTGGGTGCAGTAGCCAGCGAGCGCCTCATCGATAGAGTTGTCCACAACCTCGTAAACTAGATGGTGGAGTCCTCGCGGGCCGGTGGAACCAATGTACATCCCCGGTCGTTTGCGGACAGCCTCGAGACCTTCCAGAACTTGAATCTGCTCGGCGCTGTAACTGCTGGTCATAAAAAGCTGTTGTCTCCTATAATGGGTCAGAAGCCCCCTCGGACTTCCTTTAAACCAAAATTCTTAAAAATTATAGCATGAAATGGTTATAGGCGACTACAGACTTATTTGCGGAGAAATTTATCTAGGGGATGCACCCAACCAAATTTTCCCAATCGGCTCTCGTGACAATTTGCGGCCCTACGGCGACTGGCAAGTCGGGGCTGGCGATCGCCCTTGCCCAGCGGCTGGGCTCAGCGATTCTCAGCGCTGATTCCCGTCAGGTGTACTGCGAGTTCGATATCGGCACGGCGAAACCCTCGAAGGCAGAGCGGGAACTCGTGCCCCATTACCTCATTGACATCTGCCAACCGACTGAAACGTTCACGGTTGCGGATTACCAGCAGCAAGCTCAAACCTTGATTGCTTCGCCCCCTCTCCCAGTTTCCCCTCCTCTCTTACTGGTGGGGGGTACGGGACTTTACCTGAAAGCGGTAGTGCGGGGGTTGAAGATTCCCAGGGTGGCACCGCAGCCGGAGCTGCGATCGCAACTTTCTTCTCTCGGTCAATCTCAATGTTACACGTTCCTGCAACAGGTTGACCCCGCTGCAGCCCAGAAGATTCATCCCAACGATCCAGTGCGGACTTTGCGGGCGCTAGAAGTTTATTATATCACGGGTCGCCCTATTTCCGAGCAGCAGGGAGAAAACCCGCCCGCCTACCCGATTTTGCAAGTCGGTTTGGATTGCCCAGATGCGAATAAATTGCGCGATCGCATTGCCCAGCGCACCGAACAAATGCTCGCTGCTGGCTGGCTTGCCGAAATAGAATATCTCATAGAAAAATACGGCGCTTCTTTGCCGCTGATGAATACCCTCGGCTATCAAGAGATGTCGCAATATCTAGCAGGTGACGTGACGCTGGCTGAAGCCAAAGAGCTGACAATTTTGCACACCCGCCAATTTGCAAAGCGACAGCGCACTTGGTTTCGCGCCGTTCCCGATATCGAGTGGTTTGATGCCGATAGCCCGGATTTATTCGAGCAAGTTTGGCAGCGCGTACAGGAGTTCGTACAGGAGCGAGTATGAGTGTCGCCTCACGGTTGGCGATCGCTCTGTGAAACTCAAAATAGGCGGCACCGGATGCAAAAACTGTCAAGTCCCGCCAGCGGGAGCCTCTCTTCAGGACTATTCGGATCGTCGGCTCTATCTGGAGTATAATATAAGCTCGCGGTCGCTTTGACCCTCCTTCCCAGCTCGGCGCTCCAAGTAGCTCCTGATGCTGCTAAGGTTGACAGTGGCTGCCGGAGTAATGATGGCGATCGCTCTTCCTTCTCCTTGAAAATCTAGAAAATTAATCTACAATAAGACCAAGGCGGGCGATCCGTAGCAACTCGAGAAAGATTGACAGCGCCAGCATGGCTGTTGCATCTTCGGAATTTGACAAGCCAACATCAGTCAAACCATAAGCGAAATTTAATGATGGGATTTGAACAAGCATTTTTTACAATAGAAGCATTTATTCCCCACGGGCATTGCTACCTTTGGAAACCGAGCTTAGTGGGACTCCATCTATCATCCGACTTGCTGATTGCCCTCGCTTATTATTCAATTCCCATCACCTTATTCTACGTCATCCGCAAGCGGTACGATTTGCCCTTTCAAGCAATCTTTCTATTGTTTGCAGCCTTTATCGTCGCTTGCGGCACCACCCACCTGATGGAAGTGTGGACGCTTTGGCATCCCACCTACTGGTTGAGCGGCGTTCTCAAAGCCATCACCGCTCTAGTTTCCCTGTACACCGCTAGCGAAACGGTATCGTTAGTGCCAAAAGCACTCGCCCTCCCTTCTCCAGCGCAACTGGAAGCAGCCAACCAAGAACTGCAGCGGGAAATTGCTGCCCGCCAACTTCTAGAAGCCGAATTGCGGGAGAGCGAAGCCAAATTAACAGCCATCCTAGAAAATGTCGGGGCTTGCATTTACATTAAAGACTTAGAAAGTAACTACACCTACATCAATCGCTTGTGTGAAGAATTATTTGGCTTTCCAAAAGAAGAAATTATCGGAGAAAATGACTTCAAGTTTTTCGGAGAAGAAGCCGCCCGAGACTTCAGAGAAAATGACCGTCAGGTGATTGAAAGTGGTGAGGTATTGTGTTTGCACGAGGTAGGAAAGATTAACAGTACGGGCGAAATCAGGAGTTATTGGGCTGTGAAAGTGCCGCTCAAACAGGCAGACGGCAGTATTTATGCTATTTGTGGCATTTCCACAGACATCACCGAACTCAAACGAACCGAAGAGGCGCTGCGCTTGAGCGAGGAACGCTATCGCTCAGTCGTCGCCGCGATGGCGGAAGGCATTGTCTTGCAAGATGCCACCGGCGTTATCCGCACCTGCAACGCCAGCGCCGAACGCATTCTCGGTTTGTCTGAAGAGCAAATCATGGGGCGAACGTCTGTCGATCGCGGCTGGAGAGCAATCAAGGAAGACGGTTCGCCTTTTCCAGGGGAAGAACACCCGGCAATGCTGACGCTGCAAACTGGGGAAGCTTTTTCTAATGTCGTGATGGGAATTCACAAGCCAGATGGCAGCTTAACCTGGATTTCTATTAACTCTCAACCCCTGTGGAAAGAGGGAGAAGAGTTTCCCTACGCTGTTGTCACGTCGTTTTCTGACATTACCGCTGCCAAACAAGCTGAAGAGGCACTGCGCCGCAGCGAAGCTCGCTATCGCGCTATCCTCGAAGATCAGACGGAACTAATTGCTCGGTTTCAGCCAGACGGCACGCTGACGTTTGCCAATGAAGCCTACTGTCGATTTTTTGGCGTGACGCGAGAAGAGATTCTTCATAAAACTTACGAACCGGTTGTTTTTGAAGAAGACCGCGATCGCGTCGCTGCGTTGGTTCGTTCTATCAGTGTAGAAAATCCCGTCGTCACGATCGAAAATCGGGTGATTGTTGGCTCTCAAGTGCGGTGGACGCAGTGGATCAACCGGGGAATATTTGACGATGCCGGTCGGATTGTGGAATTTCAAGCAGTCGGACGAGATATCAGCGATCGCGTCGCCGTAGAGGCAGCGCTCAAACAAAGCGAGGAGCGCTTGCAATTGGCACTCGAAGGATCGGGCGACGGACTGTGGGACTGGAATATTGCTACGGGAGAAGTATATTTCAGCCCCCGCTATCTGGAAATGCTGGGTTACGAGGCAGATGAACTGTCTTTTGAGGAGAGTACCTGGGAATATCTGGTACACCCAGAGGATTTAGTTTGGGTGAGGGAAATACTGGCAGCGCATTTCAAAGATAGTTCGGTTCCCTACGCTTTTGACTATCGCGTCCGCACTAAATCGGGGGAATGGAAATGGGTGGCGGATTACGGCAAGGTGGTGGAGCGCGACAAACAGGGAAATCCGCAGCGGATGGCGGGAACTCACCGAGACGCGAGCGATCGCAAGCAGATGGAAGAAGCCCGGCGCGAAAGCGAGCAAAGATTTCGCGCCATCTTCAATCAAACTTTTCAGTTTGTCGGGCTGCTGCAACCGGACGGCACGCTTTTAGAAGCCAACCAAACCGCCCTCGATTTTGCAGGCATCAGCCGTGAGGAAGCCGTGGGCAAGCTGTTTTGGGAAGTGAAATGGTGGACGATTTCGCCTCGGACGCAAGAGCAATTACGAGCCGCGATCGCCAGCGCGGCGAAAGGAGAATTTATTCGCTATGAAGTGGAGGTATGGGGGAAAAACAATCGCGTCGTTACTATTGATTTTTCGCTCCGCCCCATCTTCGACGAAGCAGGGCAGGTGACGCTGATCATTCCAGAAGGACGGGATATCAGCGATCGCAAAAAAGCCGAAGAAGCGTTGTTGGAGAGCCAATATTTTCTGCAAAAGGTAGCCAATGCCATCCCCCAAGTTTTGTACCTTTTAGATCTCTCCCAAGGAACGTCTATCTATCTCAACAAACAGAGCACGACGGTGCTGGGCTACGCTCCCGAGGAAATTTGCCTCGCCGAGCTGCAGTGGCTTGTCGAGCGGGTTCATCCAGATGACTGCCACCTGTGCGATGACTTACCGAGCCGCTTTGCCAATCTCACAGACAGCGACGTTTATTACAGCGAATATCGATTCCGGCACAAAAATGGCGAGTGGCGCTGGCTGAGCGCGCGGGAAGTCGTATTTGCCAGAGATAGTCGTGGCGTTCCCACTCAGATCCTGGGTTCCTTAGAGGATATCAGCGATCGCAAAGCTGCCGAAACCGAACTCGAAAGAGCCAAAGAAGCCGCCGAAGCCGCCAACCGCGCCAAGAGCGCCTTCCTCGCCAACATGAGCCACGAATTGCGCACGCCCCTGAACGTTATCTTGGGATTTGCCCAACTGATGGGCAGCGATGCCAATCTCTCCAAAGCACAACAAGAGAACCTGGACATCATTCACCGCAGCGGCGACCACTTGCTGGCACTGATCAATCAAGTGCTCGATCTCTCCAAAATTGAAGCCGGACAAATGACGCTTTCTGAAAGTAACTTCGACCTGGGCGACTTGCTCGCCGAACTCGAAGAAATGTTTTCTTTAAAAGCCAGCAATAAACGATTGCAGTTGCGTGTTGAACGCGCTGCCAACCTTCCCCAATATATCCGCACCGATCGCGTCAAGTTGCGGCAAGTGCTGATTAACCTGCTGAACAATGCGATAAAATTTACTGACTCTGGCAGCGTGTCACTGCGCGTGCAAGTGAGGGGCTTAGAATTGGAGAGAGGGCACGAGTTCTCTCCGATTCCCTCTGTTCAGTTGATATTTGAAGTGGAAGATACGGGAACGGGCATTGCCGCCGAAGAACTCGACAATCTATTCAAACCCTTCGCCCAGACTGCATCGGGTCAGCAAGCTCAGGAAGGAACGGGTTTGGGATTGGCGATTAGCCGTCAATTTGTGCGCTTGATGGGGGGCGATATGGGCGCGATCAGTAGCGGTCAAGCTTTCAACCCCAGCAGAAAAATATTGCATTCTGCATCTGAACGGGAAGTCAACCCCAACGCGCGGGCGCGAGTTGCAGGAGGCACGACGTTTAAATTTAATATTCAAGTGAGTATTCCTGACGCGATCGAGATTCAAAAGCAGCCCAAACCCCGTCGCGTCATTGCCCTGGCAAACAGCGATCGACAAAAATATCGCATCCTGGTGGTAGATGACAATGAATACAATCGCCTAGTTTTGGTTAAACTTCTCACCCACGTTGGCTTTGACGTATTAGAGGCGAGAAATGGCTTAGAAGCGATTGAAATTTGGCAGGTATGGGAACCCCATCTGATCTGGATGGACATGCGAATGCCGGTGATGGACGGGTATGAAGCGACGCAACGCATTAAATCCACCATCCAAGGTCAAGCTACTGCTGTTATTGCCCTAACCGCCAGCGCCTTAGAAGAAGAAAAAGCCATGATTTTGTCGGCTGGATGTGATGATTTCGTTCGCAAGCCTTTTCAAGAACAAACGATTTTTGAGGTCGCGGCAAAATATTTGGGAGTTCGCTATCTTTATCAAGAAGAGGCCCCGCCAATTCTGCGGCCTTCGTATAGCCCGATCGATGTGCCTGCCTTAAAAGCTTTCTTGGCGAACTTGTCGCGAGACTGGCTGGAAAACTTGCATCGAGCGACGCTGGCAGTAGATATGGAATTAATTAATGAAATCTTAGATGAACTTCCCGATCTTCAAGACACGCCGGAAATTCAGATTCTCAGGGATTGGGTGAATAACTTTCAGTTTGACAAGATTTTAGAATTGACTGATTCAGTGATAGGCGAATAATAAATGAGCGATCGCGACTTTGTTTTCAACAGTCACTAACCGAGCGACCTCGACTTTTAGGGGCAGAAAAAGCCCCTGCCTCCTGCCGCCAAGAGCCCCTAAGCAATAAAAACGGTCGCGCGATCGCATCTTCTGCGAGTGAGAGAGCGGTTTTCGATTCGCGATAGAATGGACGTTACAGCGCCCTCCTAGAGTAGATAACTTTGCGCAATAGCTGCAATAGTGGTGGAGCCTTCCACATTCGCCGCGCTCATTTCAAACACGATCTGCAAAGTCCCCGGCAGCGCCCGCCTGCCGCTCATTATCCTTTTCGCCCCTAATTGCCCCCCATGCAAGTCAGATTTTTAGCAAACACCCACAGTCGATCGGTTACACTTTTATGAAGTTAGGCGTTGATGGCGCGGCAGTTGGTAGCGTAAAATACAAAAGCACAAACGACAAGAACCAAAAACCTCAGAAACTCGTATTGACACCAGATGACTTTTGAAGAAGCATTGGAATTTATCGAAGGTTCTCTAGAAGCCAAAACAGGTAAACGACTGACTGCGCCAGAAAAAGAAATCTTAAAAGCAGCTTGGGATGACGAACCCTACAGCGCCATTGCCGACAGCTTATACCTGAGTGTGGGGCATGTGAGAGATCTAGCCTCCTTATTATGGCAGCGCATTTCAGACGTACTCGGCGAAAAAACGACGAAAAATAATTTTCGCCTCCTGGTGCAGGAGCGAACCGCCACGCCGCCTGAAGCCGCTTTTTCACCAACGAAGCGACTCGCGCCTGCAGAAGCGCGAGAAATTCAAAGTGGTTGGCTGTCCACCTTGACGCATCCAGACGAAGACTGCAAAGGCAATATTTTAATTGTTGACGATCGGGCTGAAAACCTGCGCTTTTTAACAGAAATCTTGAGAAAAGAGGGATACAAAGTTCGCAGCGTAACTAATGGTAAAATGGCATTGCGAACGGTTCAAAACCTACCGCCTGACGTCATATTGCTGGACATTAAAATGCCAGAAATGAACGGGTATCAAGTCTGCGAAGCCCTGAAAGCAGATGAAGCGACTGCCGACATACCCGTGATTTTCTTAAGTGCTTTAGATGAAGTCATTGATAAAGTCAAAGCCTTTCAAATGGGAGGCTCGGATTACATAACAAAACCTTTTCAAAATGAAGAAGTGCTAGCCCGCATTCACACGCACTTGACTGCTCAAAAACAAAAAATGCTGCTCCGCCAGCAAATCGAAAGACATCAACAAACCGCAGAAGTTCTCTACCAATCTCGCGCTCTTTTGGCGAATTTACTGAATAATTCGCCGGATGGAATCGCTGCTATCGAGGCAATTCGGAATGCGATTACTGGAGAGATTGAGGACTTTCGCTGTCTGGCTGTCAATCCGGCGCTCGCGAAATTCTTTGAAAAAAAACGAGAAGAACTCACGGGTTGCTCGGGAATGAAAAATCTACTCGCGCTGATTGATGCCGGATTATTTGAAGCATTGGTGCAGGTGATTGAAAGGGGACACTCCCTCAAAAAAGAATTTTTTTACCCAACTTTTAAGGAACACCGCTGCTATCAGTTGATTGCCGTTCGGTTGGCAGATGGCTTTTCGATGACTGTCCGCGATATCACAGAAATCAAGCAGCTCAATTACCAGCTCAGGCAGCGCGCTCTTGGAGAAGCGAATGAAAATAGAACGACAGAGGATGAAGATAAAATAAAAAGCCAAAGTGGATAAGTGCCGATCGCTCTGACTTGTGAGGGAGGTTTGGGGCGGTTTCTCCTTCCTTGTTCGCGGCTTTATAAAAAAATCATATTATTGTGTTGAACCGTTAAGGAGCGGCTTTATTGGCTTAGCTGTAATCCGAAATCCGATGAAAAAAACCAGTCAGTTTTGACAAGTTGCCAATCAGTTACAAACGCTATATAGACTTTCTAAGAGAAGCGTAAAAGTCAGAAACCGGGTTCTTCAATCAACCGAGTTTATTCTCGTAATTTTTATTTATAAAATCCCGATCGCGGCTAGATAAAAAGGGGAATTAATAATGAATCCATACTCTAACAAAACTCTAACAAAAATCTACAAGCGATCGCCGGTAGAAAAGCGCTGAAGAACGCCCCGCCAGCCAGGGGCGGAGTGGAGTGGGGACGCAGAGCGATCGCAAGCGTGCTGCGATCGCCGGGAGGCGCAGAACGGCCAGTTCTCCAAAAAGTGCGCGACCTGCTATATTAGAGGGATCGCTACTCCCCTTAAATAACTGAATCCCTATAAGGGACTGAAATAGATTGAGGCAAGATGGTGAGAGGTTGTCGCCGCATCAGGGGAACTATAAAAAAAACACGAACTGGGTGCATCGAGCGATTCGCTGTCGTGAAAGCAGGCGCGTTCGATCGAGCTTCACGCGCCAAGAGCGGTTTGCCAGTCAGGCGAACTCCCTCACCTGCCACTGAATCCTGTGGAGGTTTTGGAGAAACCCGCCCGATGGCGATCCGAAGCGGCTGCGGCTGACCTTTTTTCCTCGGGGACGATCGCCAGTTGTCGCCCGGGAAACGCCATCTCCCATCTACCGAATCCCAAAAACATGCAAGATTGGCCTTCCAAAGCTAGCAGCACTCACACGAGCAGAGCTTTTCAACGTTCGCTCCCCCATCTTAAAACGTAACATTCCGATCGCCTGCACCGTCGCGGACTGCCTGCCAAGGAAGATCGGGGAAAAATGCCTCGCACAGAAAAACCCGTTACAGAAGCGTGAATGCAAAATGCACCATAAGGGGGCGATTCGATGAAACTTCGCAAGAAGACACTCTTGATTGTTGGCGCAGCGCTTGTCGTCAACGTAATTTTGTACGCCGCCGCCTCCAGCGTCTTGCTGCGCGACTTCCAACAACTAGAAGAACAGCGGCTCGGCAAAGAAATGGCGCGCGCCCTCGAGGCGATCGAGGCAAATGTCGCCAATTTAGAAACAATTGTTCGCGATCGCGCCCGCCAAAACAACGGCAACCGCAACGACATCCCCTCGAATTTCACCACTGCCACCTTGGCAGAATTGCGGCTCGACTTCGCAGTGGTAGCCGATGAAAAAGGGAAAATCCTCTCCAGCCTTGCCTTCGATCGCGCCCGCAATGCCCAAACCCCCATTCCCCAGAGCTGGCTGCCGCACCTGAAAGCCGACAGCCCCCCGATCGCGCGCGCCAAACCAGAAGACAGCATATCTGGGATCTTACTCCTCCCAGAAGGCCCCGTAGCAGTCGCCTCGCACCCCATCTTCGCCAGCCAGAACGCCGCTAGGGGCAGGTTGATTTTGGGACGCTACCTGGACAAAACAGACATCGCGCGCCCCCTCCACCTCCCCGTTGAGTCGATCGCCCTGTACCCGCTTTTGTCAAAACCGCTGACGTCCGAGATAAAGGCGGTGCTCGACGCCCTGACGCAAACCGGAAACCCCTCCCCGGCATTGATGCGCGTGCAACTCGACAGCCGCGATGCCGCCATTGCGCTCAAACCCTTTCCCCGGCGCGATCGCCCCCCCCGAATGGCGGGATATGCCCTCCTCAAAGATCTCTACAACCAGCCCGCGCTGCTGTTGCAAGTGGACTTTCCCCGCCTCATCTACCAACAAGGGGAAGCCAGCGTGCGCTACATCACCCTGTCGATGGTGGTGCTGAGTTTGGCATTCAGCACCGTCACCCTGCTGCTGGTGGAAAAATTCATCCTGTCTCGGTTGGCGCGGCTGAATGCCAGTCTCGCCAACATCGGCGATCGCGGCGATCTCTCCCTGCGAGTCAACCTCAGCGGCAGCGACGAACTCTCTTCCCTCGCCGATACCGTCAACCGCATGTTAGACGCCCTGGAAAATTCCCGCCACCAGAGCCACGAGAGCGAAGAGCGCTATCGCCTGATGGCGGAAAACTCCACCGACTTGATCGCCAGACATACCCCAGACGGCATTTTCCTGTACGCTTCGCCCGCCTGTCGCGCCCTATTGGGCTACGAACCGGAGGAACTCCTCGGGCGTTCCTGCTTCGAGTTCTTCCATCCCAAAGATGTCAAGTCAATTCGCAAATCCCTGAGCGCCCTGCAACAAGGCACGTCTACCTACACCCTCAGCTATCGCATCCGCCGCCAAGACGGCGATTATATTTGGTTTGAATCGACTTACCGCAGCATCCGCGACGCGAAAACCGCTGCCGTGCAAGAAGTGGTAACGGTTTCTCGCGACATCACCGAACGCAAGCAAACCGAGCAAGAACTGCGAGAGAGCGAGTCCTACATTCGAGCCCTCTACAAGGTGACATCGGCTCGGAAACTTTCCTTTGAAAAACGCCTGTCTGGACTGCTGGCAATGGGGCGGCGGCGGTTTGGCATGGAATACGGGATTTTATCGCGCATCGAAGGCGATCGCTATCAAGTCCTCGCCGCCCAATCCCCCGACAACTCCCTACAAAGTTTTGCCCTCGCCGGCGGCGAGGTTTTCGACTTGCAGGAGACGTTCTGCCGCGAAACCGTGCGACACGGAGAACCCCTATACTTCGAGTCCGTGATGGTGTCTCGTTTCTCGCCCCATCCCCCCGACGCCCCCTTTCAGCAAGACGCCTACATCGGCACGCCGGTGGTGGTATCCGGCCAAGTTTTCGGCACCCTCAGCTTTTTCAGCCCCTCCCCGCTCAACAGACCCTTCAGAGCGGTGGACAAAGAACTCTTGAAGCTCATGGCTCAGTGGATCGGGCGGGAAATCGAGCGCCAGCAAGACGCCGAAGATTTGGCCAGAGCCCGCGACCAAGCTCTGGAAGCGACGCGCGCCAAGAGCGAATTTCTGGCGACGATGAGCCACGAAATCCGGACGCCCATGAACGGCGCGATCGGGATGACGGGCTTGCTGCTCGACACGCCGCTGACGCCGGAACAGCGCGATTTTGTCGAAACCATCCGCCGGAGCGGCGATGCCCTGCTGACGATTATTAACGACATTCTCGACTTTTCTAAAATCGAGTCGGGCAAGCTGGATTTAGAACAGCATCCGTTCACCCTGCGAAACTGCATTGAAGATGCCCTCGACCTGTTTGCCTCCAAAGCCGCAGAAAAAAATCTGGAGATGGCTTATTTTATTGCGCCGCAGACGCCTGCCAATATTGTCGGAGATGTCACCAGGCTGCGTCAAATTTTAGTGAATTTGCTCGGCAATGCTGTCAAATTTACCGAAATCGGCGAAATCGTGGTATTGGTTTCTGCCCGCCTGCTTTCTGAAAGTGAACAGGCGGAAGTCAAAAAGGCCAGTCAAGATTATCATCATTTATTAACTCGAGAAGGAAGCGGCGAAACCCTGGCGGGCAAGAGCGAGAACAACTCGAATTCTTCGCAGGTTTACGAAATTCTTTTTGCCGTGAAAGATACCGGCATTGGCATTCCCGCCGATCGAATGCACCGCTTATTTCAGTCGTTCAGTCAGATAGATTCTTCGACGACGCGCCAATATGGCGGCACGGGGCTGGGTTTGGCAATCAGCCAGCGGCTGTGCGAAATGATGGGCGGCAGGATGTGGGTGGAAAGTAAGGGGGCGAGCGGTGGAAATCCTCCGATTTTGGATGAAGCGGTTTGGATGAAGGAGGAGTTAGATTTTCTCGTGGCGCGTTCGTCCTCGGCACCGGAAACGGCGAAAGGCTCTAGTTTTTATTTTACGATCGCTGCAGCGTCATTCCCCGGCTTGCTGCCCTTCGAGGCGGAGCGATCGCCGCAGTTGGCAGGCAAGCGGCTGCTGCTGGTGGATGACAGCGCCACGAACCTGCAGATTTTGACCCTGCAAAGTCAAGCCTGGGGATGCCTGCCCCATGTGGCGCGATCGCCAGAGGCAGCCCTGCGCCGAATCGAGCAAGGGGAAACCTTCGATCTGGCGATTCTGGACGGGCAAATGCCAGAAATGGACGGGCTGACGCTGGCGAGAAAAATTCGCTCTTCGCCGAAAGGGAAAGTTTTGCCCCTGGTGCTGCTCGAGGTGCTGGGGCGGCAGGATATCGGCGCGTCTGAAGGCGATGTCGAATTCGCAGCAGTTCTGAGCAAGCCAGTTAAGCAATCTCAGCTTTACAATGTCTTGGTGGGGATTTTTGGCGGCGTGCCGAATATCGCCCAGTCGCTGCAAATCGGGCAGGTGACTCCCGCTCTGGGGGCTGTTATCCCGTTGCGAATTCTCTTGGCAGAAGACAATCCCGTGAACGTGAAGGTGGCACTGCTGACTTTGGAGCGGATGGGATATCGCGCCGACGTCGCTGGCAACGGACTGGAAGTGCTTGACGCCCTGCTCAGGCAGCGCTATGATGTCGTCTTAATGGACGTTCAAATGCCAGAAATGGACGGTCTGGCGGCGACTCGTCGCATTTGCCAGGAATGGCCGAAAGAAAATCGTCCGCGAATTATTGCCATGACTGCAAATGCCATGCAGGGCGATCGCGAGGAGTGCATCAATGCGGGGATGGATGACTACATCAGCAAGCCAATACGGATGGAGGAATTGGCGCGAGCGCTTTTCGAGTGCCAGCCCCATTCCAAACCTCCACAACAGGTGGGAGTCTCTGTGTCTCTCGGCGAGGTGTCAGAAGTAATGGCTAGCGTTGGCAAAGTCTCGGCAACACCGGCAGATCCCGATCGCGAACTCGATACGGACGTGCCGGACATTCAGCCAGAGGAGCCCGCCGCCGACGCCGCCCCTCTTTTGAATGAAAAAGTCTTGCAGTCCCTGCGCGAGATAGAAGCCCTCGGCGAGGTGATTGACATCTATCTCGAAAACGTTCCGCTACTGCTGCAATCCATCCACGAGGCGATCGCCCTTGACGACGCGCCCGCTCTGCGCAATGCCGCGCACTCGATGAAATCCACCAGCGGCACTGTCGGAGCCTCCAGCCTCTTCGAGCTGTGCAAGCACCTCGAAGCAATGGGGCGGGCTGGCACGACTGCAGACGCGCCGCCCCTCGTCGAGCAGGTTGAGGCTGAATTTGTGAAGGTTAAAGCCGCTCTGGAAATCGAACGGCAGCAGTGCGAATGACGGGAATGGGTAAGGAGTAAAAAGTGCTGAGTGCTGAGTGCTGAGTAGAGTGTGGGGTGTTGAGTGTGGAATGTTGAGTGACAGGAGAATTGGAATCATCACTCACCCCCTCTCCCACTCACCCTCTCTCCCACTCACCTCCTCTCCCACTCAGCACTCAGCACTCATTCCTCAGCACTCCCCCAATAACCGCCCGCTTTAAAACTTGTTCAGATCGATCCCAGCTTCCTTGGCCATCGCTTGCAAGCCTTTTTGTTCCAGGGTTTTCAGCGCTTTGGTAGACAGGCGCAACTTCACCCAGCGCTTGCCTTGCGGCCACCAAAGGCGCTTCCACTGCAAGTTAGCTTCTTGCAGCTTGTGCGTGCGACGGTGCGAGTGGGAAACCGAAAACCCATTATTCGCCCTTTTGCCAGTCAACTGACAGACTCTCGACATTGCAACCTCCTGAGTTTGCTTTTTTGCCGTGCAATCTCCCATTGTAGCGAATCCCCTGCCGACATGGCGACGTAGGGCGGCGCAGCCTTTCGCTTGGCGATCGCCCCGGTGCAATCTGTTCCGTCCGGCGTGCCGCCGTCACCCGACTGGCAGGCGGTGGATGTTTCGCCCCTCGGCAACGCTCGTGCAGCAGCAACTTTCTGGAGCCTCGAGTTTTATCCGTGCCGCCTCTCTTACCTCAAAAGACGGAAAACAATAACATTTTATGACCAGATTCCTAAAAATTTTAATATTTTTTTTAGAAAAATCCTCTATCATGGTTGAGGAAGACAGGAAAGAGCACCATTATGAGCGACGGGCTGTTTTTAAATCGGTTGTGGCAGCAGCGATCTTTGATTCAAAGGTTGCGGCACCGCCATCTGGCCCGACTGCTCCCGATCGCGGGCACGACCTTAGCCGTGACAGTCACCGCAGCGCTCAGCTATTCCTATGCGCGGGGTTTAATTATTGAAAAGTTAAAGCAAAATGCCCTCCTTTCAGTCGAGAAAGGGCGGGACAATATCGATCGCTGGCTGGCGATGCGCAAAGCCGAAATAGAAACGATCGCCAGCTCTCCCCTGATCCAGTCCCTCGATCCCTCAGTCGTAGACTCTTATTTAAAACCAGAAGACCGGCGGCTGAAAGACTTTTTCATTCTCTCAATGGTGAAAGCAGACGGAGAGTTTTATACCTCTGAGGAGCGCCGGGGAAAGGTTAAAGAGCGCAAGTACATTCAGCAGGCATTGGCGGGGAAACTCTACGTTTCCGATCCGGTGATTTCCCCCTTGACAGGAGTCGTGAATGTAGTAGTTGCCGCCCCGATCTGGTCAAACCAACCTGGTGTAAAAAAGCCGCTCGGCGTGTTAACGGGCAATATCAAGCTCGATCGCATAGCCACAGTGGTGAACAACCTGAAATATGGCACGGAGAGTTATGCGTTTGCCCTCAGTTCCGAAGGCGTGCCGATCGTCCATCCCGATCCCAGCCTCATAGGAAATATCGACCAACCAAAACCGAGTTTTTTGCGCAATAGCGATCCGGCTCTAGCCGAACTAGCCCGGTGGATGGTTGCCGATCGCACCGGGATCGAGCTAGTCAAAATGCACGGGAAGTGGGTGTATGTCGCCTATGTACCCTTGCGGGAAACAGACTGGTCGATCGCCCTGGTGATTCCGCGAGGGAATCTCGAAAAAGAATTGCGATCGCTCAACCTGCTGGCTGTCGTCGTGGGAGTGCTGCTGGCGATCGCCACCCTCGCCGCCATCTGGCTGCTTTTGCTCTCGGAACGGGCTGAAGCCCGCGCCGCTTCCGAAGCCCTGCTCAACCGCCTCACCGAGCGGATTCGCGCGTCCCTAGACTTGGAGGAAATCCTGCAAACAACGGTTGAAGAAGTTGCCACCTTGCTGCATCTAGAGCGGGCGGCTTTTGCGTGGCACGACTGCCAGCAAAATACCTTGACCATTCAGTGGGAATACTCCAACGCCCAAAAGGCCGAAAAAAATCTCCAATTAGATAGAGGAGTATGGAAAGATTTTTCCCAGGCATTTGAACAGGGCCAGGGGATGCGCCTGAATGGGCGATCGGGAGCGATTTTGCTCGAAATCGCCGGGGAAAATTTCTTAGCGCTTCCCGTTCCGACCGACAATCAGCGGCGGGGCTATTTAATTTGCAGCAAAATCACCCCAGCTTCTATCAAGTCTCCAATCTGCGATCGCTCGTCCCTGAATAATTGGAATCTGGACGAAATCAAACTGCTGCTGCTGGTAGTTGACTCCCTGGCGATCGCCATTAACCAATCTCACCTTTATACCCAAACCCGCCAGTCCGAAGCCCGGTTTCAAAAACTGGTTGCCAATGCGCCGGGAATGCTCTATCGATTTATCTCCCCCAAACAGGGCAGGTATTATTTTTCGTTCGTCAGCTCCAAAGCCGTCGAAATTTATGGATGGGAAGCGCAGGAAATTCTGGAGAATGCCGATCTGTTAATCGATGTGATTCATCCAGACGACCGGCAAAGCTGGGATGACGCTACAGCCGTGGCTGCTGAAAACTTGCACACCTTGAAGTGGGAAGGACGGATAACTGACAAATCGGGTTCGCTCAAGTGGGTCGCGGCATCTGCGCAACCCGAAAGGCAAGCCAACGGCGACATTATTTGGGACGGGTTAGTAACAGACATTACCGATCGCAAGCTGCAAGAAGCCGAACTGGAAAAAGAACGGCAACTGCTGCGGCAAATCATCGCGATCGCCCCGGTGTGGCTAGCCATGTTCGACCGAGAGATGCGCTATATTGCCTACTCGAATAAATGGCTCGTCGAAAGCGGCTGCGCAGGACAAACCCTGATCGGGCGCTGCCATTATGAAGTCTTCTCAGACTTGCCGGAGAATTGGCGAGAATTGCACGAGCGATCGCTCGCCGGAGAAATCCTCTCCAGTTCCGAGGAAGTTTGGGAGCGTGCCAGTGGCGAAAAAATTTACTGTCGCTGGGCTTCTCAACCCTGGTACACCAAAGAAGGAGAGATTGGCGGTATCGTCGTCGTCGGCGATCGCATTGACGAATTAGTGCAAGGGCGAGAAGCCGCCCTAGAAGCCGCCCGCTTCAAATCGCAATTCTTGGCAAATATGAGCCACGAAATCCGCACCCCCATGAACGGCGTCTTAGGCATGGCGGGGCTGCTGCTGCAAACTCACCTGACTCCCCAACAGCGCGATTACGTCCAAACTCTCTGCACCAGCGGACAGCACTTGCTAAATCTCATCAACGACATTCTCGACTTTTCCAAACTCGAAGCCGGGGAAATGTCACTGGAAATTATCGATTTTGAATTAAATACTTGCCTGGAAGAAGTGGTCGAGTTGCTGGCAGCCTCTGCGGAAGCAAAATCTCTGGAATTGGCGCTACTAATTGACCGCGACGTTCCCTTGCAATTGCGGGGAGATCCGGGAAGATTGCGGCAAATCTTACTAAACTTAACCGGCAATGCCATCAAATTTACCGATTCTGGAGAAGTCGTCGTGCAAGCGACGCTGCAGGAAAAAACTGCGAATGCTGTAAAAGTTCGCTTTGCCGTTAAAGATACGGGGATCGGCATTTCCTTAGAAGGGCAGCAGAAATTATTCCAATCCTTTTCGCAAGTCGATGCTTCCACCAGCCGCCAGTACGGCGGCACCGGTTTGGGGCTGGCAATCTGCAAGCAATTGGTCGAGTTGATGGGAGGCGAAATCGGCGTCGAAAGTAGCGCAGGCGTGGGTTCTACGTTCTGGTTTACCGCTCAATTTAGATTGCACAAAACAGTCGCTTCCCCGACGTATCCCCTCGCCTTCAGCGAATTGAGAGTATTGCTCGCGGCGAATAACGCGGCGATTCGCCAGTCGGTGCGGGCTTTGACAGCGGGCTGGGGAATGCAGATAACGGAAGTGAATTCTGGCAGTGCTGCGCTGAACTGTTTGAAACAGGCGGCAGCGATCGCGCAACCCTACGACGTGGCGATCGTTGACTTGCAACTGAGCGATATCGCAGTCGAATCCCTCGTGCAGAAAATGACCTCCGATCCGGCAATAGCCGTCACGAAAGCGATCGTAATGAGTCCGATGAATCAGCGACACCGCGCTGAGTCCCTCTTAGAAAGAGGAGCCGCCAGTTACCTGCTCAAGCCGGTGAGAAGTTCGCGGCTTTTTGACTGCCTGATGAGTGCCCTCGCGCCTCGGTTTGCGGCGGCTCCCTCGGCAGCCAGCCGCGCGCGATCGCAGGAAAAAATAACTGACAGCAAACAGAAAAAAAATGAAAGCAAGCTGAGAATTTTGCTAGCAGAAGACCACCCGATTAACCAAAAAGTTATTCTCAATCAATTGGAGATATTGGGATACGAAGCCGACTGCGTAAATGACGGGCGCGAAGCACTGCAGCGGCTGAAAGAACGAGAATATGATATTATTTTAATGGACTGTCAGATGCCCGTTCTCGACGGCTATGCCGCCACGCGAGAACTGCGCCGCACCGAAGGGACAGAACGCCATACAGTCGTAATTGCCTTAACCGCTCACGCGATGCCAGACGATCGCGACAAGTGTTTGGCAGCAGGAATGGACGATTACATCACGAAGCCGGTCGATCTCGATGACTTAGGAGGAATCCTCAAGCGCTGGTATAAAGGCGAGAGTATCGGGGCGGATTTGGGGGAAAATCCCACTCAAAAGCAGCTTTCTCAAGAGATAGAGGCAACAGAAATATTGAATTCTCCGGCTTCTAACTCGCCGATAAATGTAGAGCGCTTGCAGCAAATTTCGCGGGGCAAGGTGCCGCTACAGCAGAAGTTGTTGCAAACCTTCGTGAAAATGACGCAGAGCGACGTAGAAGCCGCTTTTGTGGCAATTCAGACGAGCGATCGCCTAGCGCTGGAGCAGCAGGCGCACCGGATTAAGGGAGCGGCTGGAAATGTGGGGGCAGGCGCGATCGCAGCGATCGCAGCGCAGCTAGAAATTAGCGCCAGAGAAATCACCCTGGAAGAAGCCGAATTGCTATTAGCAGAAATCCAGCAGCAATTGCAAGAAGTTCGCAAGTTTGTCGAAACGTACTTTTCAGAACAACAGCCAGTTGCGGTTGAGTGAAGAGAAGTTTTCGCCTTCTTCTGGCGCTTCACGCGCCGGATTATTCAAGCGATCGCCTGAATTTAACTAAAACTCAACCAGCCCAAAACCGTTTCAACCGTTAATTCTAAGGCAATTCCATTGAGTACGGGCAGCGGGCTTGCACCTTGGTACACTTCTATTCTTTGCCCTGGGAAGACTGCCACAATGCTTTCTCCTTCGGGGTCGATTAACCAGCCTAACTCAGTGCCATATTGCGAACAATGCAGTAATTTTCTCAGAACTTTGGTTGCGTTCTGTTCGGGAGAAATAATTTCAATCGCCCAGTCAGGATGAATTTCAAAACGGTTAGCGATTCTCCCCGATGGCTGTAAGGGAATTCTTTCCCACCGGAACACTGCTATATCTGGGACAATTGACGCACCGCCAAAAGTGCAGCGTAACTCTGGAAACGCCTTGGCGATTTTCTGAGGTTTGGCTACTTGATTTATAGCTTCACAGAGATCGATCTGAATTGAACTGTGTTCACCTTGTGGCATGGGCTTCTGAATGATTTCTCCATTGATAAATTCCGAGGCAGGCTTAGTTTCGGGGAGTTTTAGGAACTCCTCTAATGTGGGGGTAGGTTGAATGACTGCTGTCATAGGTCAGTTTAGGGGTAATGAGCAGATAGTATAATTGTAGGCGATCGCTAGTTCTTACTGCGAAGCCAGATGAGAGATGAAGCCTTCACTACAAACAAAATCAGCCTGCGATCGCTAGTTCTTACTGCGAAGCCAGATGAGGACTGAAGTCCTCACTACAAACAAAATTAGCCCGCCTTCGCGGGCTTTGTTGGTGTAGCCCCACCCTTGAGGGTGGGGACTATATTTCTCACATTTACGCGCCAGCAGCGCGATCGGTAAGCTGCGTCAGCACCTTATTAGAACGCTCGACAAACGACTTCATCCCTTCGGCGTCAAACCCTTTTTGCGCCATCAGCGCCAAGTCATAAACGTGATGGCAAATCATCTCAGCCAACTCGGCAGAGGGGGATTTGCCGCCTCCTTGAATGATACTGCCAGCGCTGATATTCGCCAGGTTTTGAATCAGCGGGTGTGCCGTATTCACGAGCAAAATATGCTCGTCGGGGAATTGTGCCAATTCTTGCTGCTGCAAGAGGGCATTCATATCCCGCAGGCGGCGCAGGAATTCCGGCAACAATACCATCGCGGGGGGCGTTCCCGCCGGATCGTCCGACTTCAGCGCTTCGGTGCGGATGGTGAGTTTGGGCTTATTCAGCGCTTGCTGGAATAGCTCTTTAATTTGCTCGCTGCGGGTTTTGTTCGTCTTCGGATCGACGATTTCGGCTTCCTTATCTTTGTCGAGCAGTTTCTCGTCAATCTCCGAGTCAACGCGGGAGAATTTGACGTCTTTGTACTCGCGTTCGAGGAAGCTGATGAAGTGCGGGTCGATAAAAGAGTCCATAAACAGGACTTCTAACCCTTGGCTCTTGTGCAGTTCGATGTAGGTTGCCTGCGTCACCTCATCGGTGCAGTAATACACTCGGTTTTCGTGGCGGGCTTGGTTGCGATCGAGGTATTCTTGCAAGGTGGTATAAGAGGCACCGCCGCTCTTGCTGCCGGGGGTGACATCTTGCCAAGCGTCTCCTTCTTCCGACTGCACCTGTACTTCTGGGGTTTCGGGTTTGGCTGGGTTGAGATCGGCAGTGGTGCGGTAGATAATGATATCTTCGACTTGTTTTTTGAATTTGTCGTCGTTGAGGACGCCAAATTTGACGAAGGTGCCGAGATCTTTCCAAATGCCGATGTAGTAGTCGCGATCGCTCCGGTAGAGTTCCTTGAGGCGATCGCCCACTTTCTTGGCAACAAAATCGGCAATCTTCCGCACCGTGCGATCCATCTGCAGGGCGCTGCGGGAAACGTTCAGCGGGATGTCGGGGCTGTCAATCACGCCCCGCATTGGCAGCAGAAACTTGGGAATGATTTCCTCGCAGTGTTCGCTGACAAACACCTGATTGCAGAAAAGTTTAATCTGCCCTTTCGTGACATCTACGTCGGGGCGGAGTTTCGGGAAATAGAGAATCCCGTTTACCAAAAAGGGATAATCTGTATTTAAGTGTACCCAGAGCAGCGGCTCGTCTTGGAAGGGGTAGAGGTAGCGGTAAAATTCCAGATAGTCTTCTTTTGTCAGGCTGCTGGGAGATTGCCGCCAAATTGCCTTCTGCCGGTTGATGGCTTCTCCATCCAATTTAATCGGCACTGGCATGAAGTCGCAATAGGTTTTCACCAGTTGCTTGATGCGGCTGGGTTCGAGATATTCTTTTTCTTCCTCTTGCAGGGTGAGGGTGACGGTAGTGCCGCGCTCCGTGCGGGAAGAGTCGGTGAGTTCAAAGGTGGGGGAACCGTCGCACGCCCAGTGAACGGCTTCAGCGCCTTCTTTATAGGAGAGGGTGTCGATTTCGACTTTGGCGGCAACCATGAAGGAGGAGTAAAAGCCGAGCCCGAAGTGCCCGATAATTTGCCGATCGTCGGCGGCTTGGTATTTTTGGATGAATTCTTCGGCGCTGGAAAAGGCGACTTGGTTGATGTATTTTTTCACTTCTTCGGCTGTCATGCCGATGCCGTTGTCGCTGATAGCTAGCGTATTTTTCTCTTTGTCGATGGTTATGTGAATTTCTGGTTCGCCGACTTCGCCAGAGTGTTCGCCCGCAAAAGATACCATTTTCATTTTTTGGATGGCATCGACGGCGTTAGAAATCAACTCCCGCAAGAAGATTTCGTGGTCCGAGTAAAGGGACTTCTTGATAATGGGAAAAATATTCTCGGTATGAATAGTGATAGTGCCCTGTTCCAGTACGGTCATAGTTCCTAGCCTCGGTAAAAATTTGAAATGGAAAGTGTAAGGCGTTAAATGTTGAGGCGGGGCGGGCACGGGGGCACTGCCCCTACTCAAGAGGTTTTTGTGTTTAGTTTCGATTGTTATTTATCATGCGCGATCGCGATCGCTTCTGTGTCAGGGATTCCCCCACCCTCAGCGATTCGGATTTCCCTACTCCTGCGGTTAGATGCCCGGGCAGGGGCTTTCCGGGTAGGATCGCCCGCGCTCCCCTCTTGGGAAAGTTCCTCGCCCGCTCTAGAAAATACAAAATTACCCTAATAGATAGTTGACAAAATTGCAAAACTATGTACTTAAAGGCAGAGACTCCCAGAATCGCCCTTTCAAGGAAGTCAGAGTGCCGATAAAAAGCATTCACCCCCCGACTCCACACTCCTGTGCAAGCGTAGGGGCGAGTCGCGACTCGCCCCTACTCGCCCCGACTCCACACTCCACACTCCACACTCCATAATTGAGGGGAGGAGTTATAGCGGCGCTAGACTTTGGGAATTATTAAACTGGAGCGACGCTCCGAGCCGCATCGCCTCAAAAAGCCGAAAAAACAATGAAGAAGTTCTCGCTCAAGCCACTCTCTTTGGCTGAGATAAAGCCTTATTGGATTTTGGCGAAAGCTATCCATTGGCTGGCTTTCGCCTACTCAGCCTTCATTCTCGTCTATTTGCTGTTGCGATTTTTGTTCTGGGATAAATTTTGGCCGGTTGCCTTTGTCGGCAGCTTTGTGCCTTTAATTTTTTTGCCAATATTTCTCCTGCCCATTTTAGCATTTTTTGTCATAAAAAAACGCTGGTTTCAGATTATTACCTCAATGGCTTGCCTTTGGCTGTTGGGCTGGCTGCACCTGAATTACTGGACTCCTGAAGCCAGCCAGATAGCAGCTTCGCCCCTCAGCCTCAAGATTTTCTCGCTAAACTGCAGTTGGCACAAAACGCAATCCGCCGAGCTGGTAGAGCTGATTCGCCAACAAAACCCCGACGTGATTTTTTTGCAGGAAGTCGTGCCACAGCACAGCGAACAAGCGTTTGTTGAGTTGAAAGATTCCTATCCTTATCAATTTGGCAAAGCCTCAGCCAGTATTCTCAGCAAATATCCCCTCCGCCCGTCCGAATATTTACACTTAGCTGGGCATAAAGAAGTACAGCAGCGAGCGATTGTTGAGGCGAACGGGCAAGAGATTGCCATCTACAATATTCAAGTCACCTCACCCTGGATTCGCCCCCAGCAAATTTTGCCGTTTTTCTCGATTCCCTCTTACGAATTTTCCGATCGCTCGGCAGAAATCAAAGATTTAGTGGAGCGCTTGCAGCAAGAACCCCTGCCTTTTATTTTGGCTGGGGATTTTAACCTGACCGAGCAGTCGCAAGATTACAAGTCTTTAACAACCGTCTTGCAAGATGCGTTTCATATAGCAGGCTACGGTTTTGGTTTTACATGGCCTCACGGTTGGGAACTGCGGTTAATTCTGAAAAGAACGAACTGGAAATTCAACTATCCGATTTTCAGGATAGATTATATTTGGTACTCGCAGCATTGGGGTGCCAAATCAGCTAAAATTTTACCGACAACGGGCTCGGATCACTTGCCCGTCGCGGCAGAACTTGTATGGCGCGGGGGGAGTTAGTCAAGGTAGCGGGAGGCAGAGTCTCCCTGTTTTCGTTTCTCTCGTTCCCGGGCTCAGCCTGGGAACGAAAAGCTAGAGGCTCTGCCTCTAGAGGAAGGGAGCTAGAGGCTCTGCCTCTAGAGGAAGGCATGGGGAGGCAGAGCCTCCCAGCAGGCACCCTACCCGGGCTCAGCCTGGGAACGAGAAACACGAGAAACGAGAAAAGGGGGTATGGGGTTTACTCTGCTTTAACTTCTGCCAAAACGATCGCTGCAGGTGGCTCGGAAATGGCGGTTGTTGCCCACTTATTCGTAAATGCCAGCGCTCCATTTACGCAGTCAGCGACAATCGTGTCGCCGGCAACAAATTTCTGCTCCAGCAAATAAGTGGCGATCGGATTTTCCAACTCTCGCTGAATCGCCCGTTTCAGGGGACGCGCTCCGTACACGGGATCGTATCCTATATCGACGATATAATCGCGAGCTGCTTGCTTCAGCTCGATCGCGATCTTCTGATCCGCGAGCAATTTCTCGATGCGCTTGAGTTGAATTCCCACAATTTCGCGCAGTTCCGAACGGCTGAGCGGGTGGAAGAGAATAATATCGTCTACGCGATTGAGAAATTCCGGGCGGAAGTGCGATCGCAGGGCTTGCATCACCTGCTTGCGCATCTCTTCATATTTGCTGTCGTCACCGGCAAAATCGAGAATGCGATCGCTGCCGATATTGCTCGTCATTACTATCACCGTATTGCGGAAATCTACCGTTCTCCCCTGAGAATCGGTAATCCGCCCGTCGTCGAGCACTTGCAGCAAAATATTAAACACATCCGGGTGCGCTTTTTCCACCTCATCGAGCAGCAGTACCGCGTAGGGATGGCGGCGAATTGCTTCTGTCAGTTGCCCGCCTTCGTCATAACCGACATATCCCGGAGGCGCTCCCACTAAGCGAGAAACAGAATGTTTCTCCATATATTCCGACATGTCGATGCGCACCAAAGCATCTTCACTGTCGAAAAGTGACTGCGCCAGCGCTCGCGCTAATTCCGTTTTGCCGACGCCAGTAGGTCCCATAAATAAGAACGAACCGATCGGACGCCCGGGATCTTTCATGCCGGCGCGGGCGCGGCGAATCGCTGCGGCAACTGCGGCGACGGCTTCGTGCTGCCCGATGACGCGCTGGTGCAGTTGCGATTCCATTTGCAGCAGTTTTTGGCGTTCGGTTTCTAACAAGCGGTTGACGGGAATTCCCGTCCACTTGGCGACGATTTCAGCGATGTCAGCTTCGGTGACTTGTTCGCGCAGGAGGGTAGAACCTTGCGATTGCAATTTCAAGAGTTCGGCTTCTTTGGCTTCGCGATCGCGCTGTACCAATTCCAGCCGCCCGTATTTCAACTGCGCTGCCGTATTCAAGTCGTAATTCCGCTCGGCTTGTTCGATGCGAACGCGCAACTGATCTTCTTGTTCTTTCAGGGTGTTGATCGCTTCGAGAAGCTGCTTTTCTGCTTTCCACTGGGCGCTGAGAGATTGCTGTTTTTCTTTCAGCGTCGAAATCTCGTGTTCGATGCGTTCGAGGCGATCGCGCGTCTGGCGGTTGCCTTCCGCTTCCAGCGACAGCTTTTCCATCTCCAACTGCATCACCCGGCGATCGGTGGTTTCCAGTTCTTCCGGCTTGGAGGTAATCTCCATTTTTAATTTAGCCGCCGCTTCGTCTACCAAATCGATCGCCTTGTCGGGGAGAAAGCGATCGGAAATATAGCGCCCGGATAGCGTCGCTGCTGCCACTAAAGCCGAATCGAGTATCTTCACCCCGTGGTGAACTTCGTAGCGTTCTTTCAGCCCCCGCAAGATAGAAATCGTATTTTCTACGCTGGGCTGATCGACAAAAACTTGCTGAAACCGCCGTTCGAGGGCGGCATCTTTTTCGATGTGCTTGCGATATTCGTCGAGCGTCGTTGCCCCGATGCAGCGCAATTCTCCGCGCGCGAGCATGGGTTTGAGCAAATTGCCCGCATCCACCGCTCCTTGAGAACTCGCCCCCGTACCCACCACCGTGTGCAGCTCGTCGATAAACAGCACGACTTGCCCGTCGGAGTGGATGACTTCCCGCAGTACGGAGCGCAGGCGTTCTTCAAATTCGCCGCGATATTTGGCACCGGCTATCAAACTGCCCATATCGAGGGAAATCAAGCGGCGGTTTTTCAGGGATTCCGGTACGTCGCCGTTGACGATGCGCTGGGCTAAACCTTCTGCGATCGCCGTTTTCCCCACCCCCGGTTCTCCTATCAGCACCGGATTGTTTTTGCTGCGGCGCGAGAGTACCTGAATGACGCGGCGGATTTCTTCATCGCGCCCGATGACCGGATCGAGCTTGCCTGCTTTTGCTTGTTCTGTCAAGTCTCGCCCGTACTTTTCTAGAGCTTCGTACTGATTTTCGGGGGTTTGATCTTGAACTTTGGCGCTGCCTCGGACGGTTTTGATCGAGGCTTCCATCGTGGCGCGATCGACATTAAAACTTTTGAAGAGGCGGCGACCGATGCGATCGTCATCGGTTAAACTCAGCAGTAAATGTTCGATCGAAATATAATCGTCTTCTAGGGCTTTCCTGTACTCCTCTGCCCTGTCCAACATCAAATCCAATCCGCGCCCCAGATAAAGCGATTCGACTTGGGCGACTTTCGGCTGCCGCTGGGTGAAATCCTTCAATCTCTGCACGAACCCGTCGGCTGGAACGCTGGCGCGGCTCAAAATCCGAGGCGCTAGCCCTTCCGGCTGTTCCATCAGGGCGAGGATGACGTGTTCCACTTCCAGTTGTTGGTTCTGGTAGCGGCGCGCGACATCTTGCGATTTTACAATGGCTTCCCAGGCTTTATCAGTAAATTTAGTAGAGTCGGTTGGCTGCACAGTTGATCCTCGTGGTCAAAATCCCTGTCCGCGTGGGTGGGCGATTTTTTTTGGTAGAATCTATATAGGTATAGAGTAGGGCGTTTGTATCCATCCCTTGTAGGAGATTTCAACGCGCCTTTGGAATTAGGGGCTGCGGCTGTCCTCGAATCCCTTTGATATAGGGCAATCTCAGACAAACTCCCCTCTTTCATGCTACACTCAATCGATTCGGCTTTTCGCTACACTGCATAAAAATTAGTTTTCGAGCGGTGGGCTTTTGCGCGTGAAGCGCGTGAAGCGCTTCGCCTGCCAGATCGCTTCTCTGGCCATTGTAGCACTCGCTACCGGGGCGTGCAGCGCGCTTCTATCGCGACAGGGAGGGGCTTGCCGCCCGCGAGACGCCCGGTTCAGAAACCCGGTTTTTTGAAAAACCTGGGTTTCTAGGCGATCGCTTCTGCACATTTAGAACGAGAAGACGGTGCGAAAATTGATCTGCCAGATTGTGCCGTTCGATTCGTCATTGTCGGCATTTGTTACCAAAATCAATGCGGGAGTAAAACTAATATTGTCGCTCA
Organism: uncultured bacterium; assembly: GCA_964405435.1. Lineage (GTDB taxonomy): Bacteria > Cyanobacteriota > Cyanobacteriia > Cyanobacteriales > Oscillatoriaceae > DVEG01. The sequence goes on along the minus strand of CAYOOD010000027.1, from coordinate 35,294 downwards.
GTAATAGGTTTAAAAATGCCTCGAAATTCGTCTGCGTGGCGTCGCCGACATCCCCGGTAACAAACGGTTGCCCCAAACCGACGCCGGCGAGGGTTCCCGGTATGAAAAAGTTTCGCAGGGTGACGCCCGCTGCCCAAGTCCACGGCGTGGCGTCTAAATCCCGATTTAATGCTGTATTAAATCCGTCGTAACGGCTGGCACCGAGGCGGGCGAAAATTCCCAGGGTGCGACTGTACGCCCATTCGCCGTTAATTCCAAAGGCATTAATGTCGGTGTTGTCGATAACGGCGTTGGTGTATTGCAGCCGCACAGCCCATCGGGGATCGGGAGAGTATTTTAATTCGAGGCTGGCTTGGTTGCGATCGCCAAAAAATCCCCTATCCTCACTGGGATTGTGCGCGTCGGCGGCGATGTAAAGGGCGGTGAGGCTCAGGGGCGTGCCCGCGACATCCCAGGTAACGGCAGCACCCGCTCCCGCCTCCCGATCGATTTGATTTTGGACGATGAGGGGATTATTCAGAAAAAAGCTGGAATTGAAATCAACCGCTTCATTATTAGCAAATCGGTTGCGATCGATAAAATCACTCGGAACCATTTTCGCCCCGAAAGATACCGATACATTTGACAAAGGCTTAAAAGTATAGTACAGTCGATTTAACCGCACCGAATTATCCGACTCGACGTAATCCAACCCGCCCCCACCGGCGAGCAACCCGTTACTGCCGAGTAGATTTTGCCCCTCATTTTGGGCGCGACTCACCCCATCGCCGCCCCCGCTTCCCATTTCCAACTGGGTTGTGAGCAAACCGCCCGTCTTCCAGCCTGTCAGCAGTTTCAAGCGCTGCCGCGAGATGAGGGATGCAGACGCATCGTTGCTGTCGGTGGGGGCGAGAATAAGCTGACCGGCCATTTTCGTTGTGGCAGAAAACCGATTGTCTTCGAGAGTCTCCGTGCGATTGTCGATATTGTCGAGACGCCCGCGCAGTTGCCCTAAAGCCTCGCTAAATTCTCTTTCCAATCGCTGTAGGGTGAGCAAGTCTTCTTGGAGTCTTTCTGGATTGGAGATATCTAAGGGTTGAATTTTTGCGATCGCCTCGGAGAGCGCCGCAGCAAATTCGTAGCGCGTCATCGGTTTGTTGCCGCGAAAGGTGCCGTCGGCATATCCCAAATTTATCCCGTAGCGTTCTATCAGGGATTTTAGGGCTTGATACGCCCAATCCGTCGGCTGCACGTCGGAGAGTTGCTCGACAGATGTTACCTGCTCCATCGCTTCGTCTGGTTGCTCTGAATTTTCGTCAAGGGCAGCCGGGATTGGGAGAGGGGGAGAGGGGGAGAGGGGGGGAATAAGACTCTGACTCCCCCTCCCCTCGTAGGGGAGGGGGTTGGGGGGAGAGGTTTTTAAATTCGCCTCTGGCACTAACTCTACCGACTGGGCAAATGCGGGTAGAATTAGGGTCAGAATTTCTAAGATACCTAGAGTTAGTGCCAGACGATATTGCTTCACGGTTTCACTCACTCGTCACGCTTAAGCCAATTGTAGAGACGCTATCCGTCGCGCCTCTACATGCAGGCGATCGCTGTTAATAATTATTTCGCCTCTGCCATGATTTTTTCTTCTTGTTTCTGTTCCTCGGGCGAGAGCAGTGTCGTCCGCTGAATCAGCTCGATTTTGTATCCGTTGGGATCTTCGACAAACGCGATTACAGTCGTCCCGTGTTTCATCGGCCCGGGTTCGCGGGTGACTTTCCCGCCTTTTGCTTTGATTTCTGCGCAGGTGGCATAGATATCGTCCACGCCCAGGGCGATGTGGCCAAAGGCGTCGCCCAAGGTGTAATTTTCTACGCCCCAATTGTACGTCAATTCTATGACGGTTGAGTCCGATTCCTCGCCGTACCCGACGAAGGCGAGGGTAAATTTCCCGTCGGGATAGTCTTTTTTGCGCAATAGCTTCATCCCCAGGACGTTGCAGTAGAAGTCCAGGGATTTTTCTAAGTTGCCCACTCGCAACATGGTGTGCAGCATTCGCATGGCTTTCTCCAGATGGCTTTATTTTTCTTAATTATTTTAACGATTATCCCCCTCTCCCACTCCCCCCCTCTCCCACTCTCCCGCTCTCCCGCTCTCCCGCTCTCCCACTCTCCCGCTCTCCCCCTCTCGCCGTTGGCCCGGTTGTGGCCGGGGTGCGGGTAAAATCTACAGACATCGTTAATATTGGGGGGGAGCCCGGTTTTAGCTCGTATCCTAGCGATCGCGAAGTTAGCGATTGGGAGTGCTAGAAATGCACGACACCGCAATAGAATCTATCAAAGCCCGCGAAATTCTCGACTCGCGGGGACGTCCCACCGTTGAAGCTGAAGTTTACCTAGCCAACGGCGCTTTAGGAGTGGCTCAGGTTCCCAGCGGAGCCTCGACCGGCACGTTTGAAGCTCACGAGCTGCGGGATGGGGACAAGAGCCGCTATGGCGGCAAAGGCGTCCTCAAGGCTGTGGAAAATGTCAAGGCGAAAATCGAATCTAACTTGGTCGAAATGGACGCCCTCGACCAAGTAGCGATCGACCAGGCGATGATCCAGCTTGACGGTTCCCCGAACAAAGCCAATCTGGGAGCCAACGCCATTCTCGCCGTTTCTCTCGCCACTGCCAAGGCGGCAGCGAGTGCCCTGGGACTCCCTCTGTACCGCTATCTCGGCACGCCACTCTCTAACGTGCTGCCGGTGCCGCTGATGAACGTGATCAACGGCGGCGCTCACGCGGCGAATAACGTGGACTTTCAGGAGTTTATGATCGTGCCGGTGGGGGCGTCTTCTTTCCGAGAAGCGCTGCGCTGGGGTGCGGAAGTGTTCGCGTCTCTGAGCAAGGTGCTCGATGACAAAGGTTTGCTCACCGGCGTCGGCGATGAAGGCGGTTTCGCGCCGAATCTGGAGTCGAATCAAGCGGCTCTGGAATTTCTGATGGCGGCGATCGAAAAAGCCGGCTACAAACCGGGCGAGCAGGTGGCTTTGGCGCTGGACGTGGCGGCGAGCGAATTTTATAAAGATGGCAAGTACGTCTACGAGGGCAGCGCTCACGAGCCCGAAGAAACCATCGAGTATCTGACGAAGTTAGTCACGCAATACCCGATCGTTTCGATCGAGGACGGGTTGCACGAAGAAGATTGGACTCACTGGGTGCAATTGACTCAGAAAATCGGAAATCGCGTGCAATTGGTGGGAGACGATTTGTTTGTTACCAACATCACTCGCTTGCAAAGAGGGATTGAGTTGGGGGCTGGGAATGCTATTTTAATCAAGCTGAATCAAATCGGGTCTTTAACAGAAACGCTGCAAGCAATTGAGCTGTCAACTCGCAGCGGCTTCCGTTCGATTATCAGCCACCGCTCCGGGGAAACTGAAGATACGACCATTGCCGATTTGGCGGTTGCGACTCGTGCGGGTCAAATTAAAACTGGCTCTCTGTGCCGCAGCGAACGTGTTGCAAAATACAACCAATTGTTGCGGATTGAGGATGAATTGGGCGATCGCGCGGTTTATGCCGGCGCGATCGGTTTAGGGCCGAAAGGTTCTAAGTAATATAGCGGTTCTATTTGAACAGGGAACGGCTGTATTCAGAAACCCGGTTTCTCCAAGAAGCCGGGTTTCCGTTCGCTTAAGGTTTACTTTGGGATCGCGCGTTCAAGTCTAAATGTAAAATTTTGTTGCAAAAATCGCCACAAGTGTATAAGCTTATACCAAAAGTTATAAACTTTTGAATAAAAAACCTGGAGAAGCAGGTATGAATTCGCGGGTTTCTCAAATAGCGATCGCCTTTGTCATCGCGGTGGGCGTGCTGGCACTGTTCGGTTGGCAGTTTGACATCGAGCTGCTCAAAACGGGATTGCCAGGAAATCCCACCACAATGAAGGCAAACACAGCTTTTTGCTTCGTGCTGTCTGGCATCTCCCTGGCATTGTCGCAGAAAGAGAGACTGCCGCGACGGGGCTATCGCTTGGCGCTGGGGCTGGCAGGGCTGGTAGTCGCCGTTGGCGGACTCACCCTACTCGAGTACATCTTTTACTGGAACCTCGGCATCGACGAACTCTTGTTTCACGATACAGCCGCTCGATCGACATCCATTTATCCCGGTCGGATGTCGGAAAGCACGGCGTTCAATTTTGTTCTAGCAGGCACTGCGCTGCTATCGGCGGGGGAAAATACCCATCGCAGCCAGTGGCGGGCGCAGATTTTCAGCCTCCTGATGATGTTTACTGCTTCGATGCCGCTGATGGGTTATTTTTTCGGCGGGAATTTTTTCTACCAGTTGGTGATTCCCGCATCAACAACGGTGGCATGGCACACGGCTGTAACCTTTGTGGTTTTGGGAATCGGGATTTTACTGAGCCGTCCGCAACTCGGACTGATGAAAACCGCAACGAGTCCGCTCGTGGGGGGAGTGCTGGCGCGGAAGCTCTTGCCCTGGGCGATCGCCCTGCCCTTGATGTTAAACTGGGCAATTTTTGAGGGATACAAACTGGGGTGGTACGACGAACCTTCCAGCTACGCCATACTTACGGTGACAAACATTACCATCTTCTCTATCCTCATTTACTTGAACGCTTGCAGCTTGAACGGGATAGAACAGAAACGCCTAGCGGTTCAGCAGCAATTTTCTCGGGTTATCTTGGATGCGCCCTTGCCGATGATGATCCACGCTGAAGATGGAGAAGTGCTGCAACTGAGCAAAGGTTGGACGGAAATAACAGGCTACCGAGCTGAAGAGATTCCTACCGTTGCCGACTGGCTCAGTCGCGCTTATGGAGAGCGTTCTTCAGAAGTTCAGGAAGGCGTCAATAAACTGTACGACTTAGATCGCCGCGTGGATGAGAATGACTTTACCATCCGCACCAAAACGGGGGAAACTCGCATCTGGAACTTTCATTCTGCTCCCTTGGGACGGACTGCAGACGGCAGGCGATTTGTCGTCAGTACCGCCCTGGATGTCACCGAGCGCAAGCACGCTGAGGATGCCCTGAAAGAGCTAAACAAAACTTTAGAAAGTCGGGTGGCGCAAAGAACAGCAGAACTCGGTGCAGCTTACGCTCAAATGAAAGCCGAACTGCAAGAGCGGCAGCGAGCCGAGCAAGCAGCGCGAGACAGTCAAGCTCTCCTGAATAGCATTATTGAAAGCACGACCGATCAGATCCTCGCTGTCGATACAGAGTACAGGTATATCGCCTTTAACCAAGCGAACCGGGAGGAAATGGAAAAAATTTTTGGGGTTCGCATTGAAATCGGCAGCAGCTTGCTGGAAATATTGGAGCATATCCCAGAAGAAAAGGCTCGCGTGATAGAACTTTGGGATCGGACGCTCTCCGGCGAACAGTTTAGCGTGACTGAGGAATTTGGAGATCCGAGCCGGGAACGCAACTGTTACCAACTGACTTACAACCCCATTCGAGATGACAGCGGGCAGGTCATTGGCGCTTCTTTGTTTTCTAAGGACGTGAGCGATCGCATCCGCAAGGAACGCGCCCTGCGAGAAAGTGAAGCGCGATTTCAGGCGTTTATGAATTACAGTCCTGTTATCGCTTGGATTACAACGAGCGAAGGAGAAATCGTTTACTGCAATCAAAACTGCGAACCTGTATTCGGGCATCCCGTAGAGGAACTGATCGGAAAAACTCCTTTCGACCTCCACCCTTGCGAACTAGCCGAACAGCATCTAGAAAATATTCGTTTTGCCAGCGAGAGCGAGGGCGCGATCGAAACAGTAGAATCGGCTTTTCGTCCAGACGGTTCGCCCGTGGAGTTTTTAGTTTATAAATTTCCCCTGCCCGGTGAAGGCGGAGAGCGATTAGTCGGGGGAGTCGGACTCGATATTAGCGCTCGTAAAAAAGCCGAGCAAGCCGTGCGAGAAAGCGAAGCAAAATTACAAGCAATTTTAGATAATGCTCCCGCGTGTATCTATCTAAAAGACCGCGAAGGTCGGCATTTATTTCTCAACCAATATTCGCTCAAGGCTTTTAATTGGACGCTGGAGCAGTCGATCGGAAAAGCCAATGCGGAACTATTTCCCCCGGAAATTGCAGAAGGAATAGAGGCGAATGACCGAGCAGTTTGGGAAAGTGGAGCGCCGGTTTATGTAGAAGAAAAAGTGCTGCAGTCAGATGGCATTCACGTCAATTACTCGGCGAAGTTTCTCCTGTACGATTTAGCGGGCAACCCCTACGCCCTGTGCGGGATTTCCACGGATATCAGCGATCGCAAGCGGGCAGAAGCCGCCTTGCAGCAGAGCGAGGCTCGCTACCTAGCGATTATTGAGGATCAGACAGAACTGATCAGCCGATATCGCCCCGATGGCACCCCGCTATTTGTGAATGAATCTTACTGTCGATTTTTTGGCATCAAGCGGGAAGATATTATCGGACGTACTTACGCCCCTATCATCTTTGAAGAAGACAGGGATCGCGTGAATGAACTCGTGGCGACTATCAGTTGGGAAAATTCCGTCGTTGTCATTGAAAATCGGGTGATTGCCAAAGAAGGAGTGCGCTGGACGCAGTGGATAAATCGGGGGATCTTTGATGAAAATCACTGCCTGCTTGAATGCCAAGCAGTCGGACGAGATATCACCGATCGCAAGCGCGTTGAGGATGCCCTGAAAGAAAGCCAGGAGCGCTTGCAATTAGCCCTAGAAGCATCGGGGGATGGATTGTGGGACTGGAATATGGAGACGGGAGAAGTGTATTACAGCCCCCGCTATATGCAAATGCTCGGTTACGAGCCGAACGAACTGCCTTTTGACGTGAGTACCTGGGAATATCTCGCACATCCCGATGATATGGTATGGGTGAAAAACATACTCGAAGCGCATTGTAAAGACAGTTCATTTCCCTATGCTTTTGACTATCGAGTCCGCAACAAATCTGGGGAATGGCAGTGGGTGGCAGACTATGGCAAAGTCGTCGCGCGCGACAAACACGGCAAGCCTTTGCGGATGATCGGCACGCACCGCGACATCGGCGATCGCAAGCAAACTGAAGCCATCCTCCTCGAAGCGAAAGAAGCCGCCGAATCTGCCAGCCGCGCCAAGAGCGCTTTCCTCGCCAGCATGAGCCACGAGCTGAGAACGCCGCTCAATGCTATCCTCGGTTTCACCCAAGTGCTAGAGCGCGATTCCTCCCTGACACAGAAACAGCAAGAACAAATCGCCATTATTAACAACAGCGGCGAACACTTGCTCAGCTTGATTAATGATATTCTAGAAATCTCTAAAATCGAAGCCGGTCGGCTGACACTCAATCCCAACAGTTTTGACATTTATGCTCTCATCGAAGGGATTGAAACCATGCTGCAAAGCAAAGCCGAAGCCAAGGGTTTGCAGGTACTTTGCGAGTGCGATGTCAGCGTTCCCCACTACCTGACAGGAGATGAAGGGAAAGTGCGGCAAGTTTTGAGCAATTTGCTCGACAATGCCATCAAATTTACCAGCACTGGCGGCGTGTCGCTGCGCGTGAGAGCTGATGAAAATGCTCGCGATGCCAATCTCGAAGAAGAATTTTTCCTCTTTTTTGAAGTGTCGGACACTGGCTCTGGCATTGTCGCTGAGGAACTGGATAAATTATTCGCTCCCTTCGTGCAGGCAGAAACCGGAAAAAAATATAGAGAAGGCACGGGATTGGGGTTAGCTATCAGCCGCAAACTGGTAGAATTGATGGGAGGCGACATCGCGATTAGCAGCCGCTTGGGTGAGGGCACGACGGTTAAATTTCATATTCGCGCTGCCGCAGCGAAAGAAACTGACGTGCAAACGAGACAGGAAAAGCGGCGAATTGTTGGGTTAGAGCCCGGTCAGCCGATTTATCGCATCCTCGTCGTTGACGATCGCCCGGAAAGCCGCCTGTTGCTGCGCCACTTTCTCGAACCCTTGGGATTTGACGTGCGCGAAGCGGAAAATGGGCGAGAAGCGATCGCCGTCTGGGAGGAGTGGCATCCCCACCTGATTTGGATGGACATGCGAATGCCGATGATGGATGGCTACGAAGCGACAAAACAAATCAAAAGCCACTTGCAGGGGCAGGCAACAGTGATTATTGCTTTAACCGCTAGCGCTTTTGAAGAAAATCGCAGTATTATTTTATCCACAGGGTGCGATGACTTTGTACGCAAGCCCTGCCGCGAGGAGGTGCTGTTGCAAAAAATAGCCCAACATTTGGGAGCGCGTTTCGCATACGAAGAGAAGCCGACAGCAGAGTCTCTGGGCGATTCCCTTGGGGCTGCAATCGTTTCGCGCGATCGCGCTTCTGCAAAGCTGCACCGCCAAGGCAGAGAGCCGCAGGCTTTCATTACCGATGCCGCTGCCTTGCAAGTGATGCCGCGAGAATGGATTGCCGCGCTTCATCAAGCCGCCAGCTCCGCTGACGACACGGCTATTTTAGAACTCCTCGATCGCGTACCGGAAAATTACAGCCATCTCGCTGACACCCTCAGAGAATGGGTTGACAACTTTTGTTTCGAGAAAATTATCTGTCTGACTGAGGAGAGCGATCGTGACTAGCAATGCACTTCAAACTTCCTCGATCAATATTTTAATTATTGACGACGAACCGAATAACCTGCGAGTTTTATCGACAATTTTAAGAGATCGAGGATACGAAGCCCGCGCTGTTTTAACTGGAAATATGGCTTTAAAAGCCGTTAAGTTTTCGCCGCCAGATTTAATATTGCTCGATATTATGATGCCGGAAATGGACGGGTATGAGGTCTGTAAAGTCTTAAAAAATGACGCCAGCACGCGCGAGATTCCCGTTATTTTCCTCAGCGCGAAAGACCAGGGCATTGACAAAGCGAAAGCTTTTGGTGCCGGCGGAGTCGATTATATCGCCAAACCCTTTCAGGTAGAAGAGTTGCTCGCCCGCATAGACAATCACTTGCGCCTGTGCAGGTTGCAGCGAGAACTCGCCGGCAAAAATTTTTTGCTAGAATCGGAAATTCGCACGCGAAAAGCAGCCGAAAAAGCTTTGCAAGAGCAAAACGCGCGGCTGCAACAAGAAATCCGCGATCGCGCTGCTGCTGAAGCGGCTCTGGAAAAATCTAACCGAGAATTGGCGCGTTCCAATGCCGAACTCGAACGCTTTGCGAGCGTTGCCTCTCACGATTTGCGATCGCCTCTGGCAACGATTAGGGCATACGGGGAGTTATTAACCCTACCCAATTCTCAGCATCTCGACGAGAAAAGCGCGCACTATATCAACCGCATTATCGCGGGGTGCGATCGCATGTTAGCGCTGATTGACGATTTATTAACTTATTCCCGCGTCGGGCAACAACGGCAACCGTTTACCCGGATAAATTGCTCTCAAGTCTTTGAGGAAGTTTGCAGAACTATGCACGCAGAAATCAGCCGCAATCAAGCCACAATTATCGGCGGCGACTTGCCAGTGGTGACGGGCGATCGCTCTCAGTTAGAGCAATTGTTTCAAAATTTAATCGGCAATGCCATAAAATATCGCCGAGAAGAGTCTCCCGTTGTTAAAGTCAGTGCCTTTCTAGAAAATGATTTCTATATTTTCTCAGTCAAAGATAATGGCCTTGGCATCAAAAGCGAACACTATCAGAAAATTTTTCAGATGTTTAACCGCTTGCACGCCCACGATAAATTTCCCGGCACCGGCATCGGGTTGGCAATTTGTCAAAAAATTGTCGAACTTCACGGCGGGCGCATCTGGGTGGAATCGGAATTCGGTCAGGGCTCGACTTTCTATTTCTCCCTCCCCAGAGAAGGCGAAGGCTTAGATGCCGGCGGGGAGACTTGAGGCGAAAAAATCTCAGCGAATATACCGCACTCCAGTTAACTTGCGCATCCTGCCCGCTCCTCGGGGCGATCGCGCCACTTGCACGAACCTCGCCACCGGCAAGCAATACGAAGTCAGCCTTATTTCCTTCACCTGCAAAGCCTTACACGCGAATCGCCTTAAAGCTACCTGCCGGCACCTATTCAGCTTCCATCTGATTTAAACCCGTCAGAATCCACTGGCGCAGGAGGAGCGATCGCTGAGATGCCGGAATCGCCCGAATGCGATCGTCGGCAGATTTTGGCAGGCGAATCGCTATGGGCTTTTGCGATAGCGGTTCCTCTCCTTGCAGCTTAAAGTGATAAGGCTCCAACCGATCGGTTTTGGGGTTCGGATTGGCCATTTTTAGTTCAATGACTTCTATTCTAAGTCTAGTTTACATGCCTTTCATTTATCCGTAATTCTCATTCAGCCGTGCAATCTTTGGCTGTGCAATCCATACCAAACAACCAGTTAAATTAACTAGGCTTTATTCTCTCCGTCTGCTCCCTGGAGCAATAACTGACCCCTTCCGAGCATTTCCAGCAATTCACTGACGCTGTGGCCATGCTGCTGCGCGATCGCCACTACACCTTCCCAGCCGGTTTCTGTCACCGTGAGCTTGCGGGTCTTTTTTTTCTCGCCCCATTTCTGGGGGCGACCCTCGTGATAGGTCAAATTTTTCAGCGAATTTGGATGCGCCACTTTTCGATCTCCGGTTTGAATTCTATTTAGCGGCCTGTAAAATAGAGGGTGTCACCCCTCATCCCAATCTATTCTACGGCATCTAATATAGATATAGAGCCTGAGAACAGGCTTGGATGGATAGCTTGTCTGGCTCTCGCCAGCAGGCACGCTGAAAGGCTCGAACTCTAAAAAAACACCGGGTAAAACCCGGTAAACAATATACACGCAAAGGATTGTAACATTTATGGAGTGTATTCTCAACGTCGAATCCTGGGACAGCCTGATTAATACAGGTGCAATTCCAGAAAACTACCAGGGTTGTAGGGATATTGCCTTTAATCAGGATGCTGGCTGCGCGTCTTCTCTGGCAAATTTTTCCGCGATCGCTTGCCGAATAAACTCCGAACGGTTAGGCAGTGCTCTAATTCTTTCATCAAGTTCAGGAGGAAGCATCACAGACACTGGCTTTTGTTTGTAACGCAAGCCAACTCCTAAAGATTGAAATTTCTTGGCCGCCATATCGTTACTTTTGCTCATCTCCCCGATCCTAACGCAACATTCGCTTCTCTCAATTTATAAGCTATTATTATAGCTTTTTTTGAAAAAATAAATTTTATGTATAACTTAAAAGTTTTAATCGTATATATACGAGTTAAGATAGTGTAGTAGAGGAAAAACCGGGTAAATAACCCGGCCCAAAATATAAGCTAGAAGGATTGTAACATTTATGGAGTGCATTCTCAACGTCGAGTCCTGGGACAGCCTGATTCATATCGTCTCCTGCATCCTGGAAGACATCGCCAGTTCGGTTGTGGACGTGCGCCTGATGATTCGCAACAAGTGCCCGTGGGCGCTCTACGTCTCCAAGAAGACGGGGCGGCGCTGGGCAACGTTTATCGCTCGCTCCAAATTCCAGGGCTATCACTTCAAATTTGAAGGCGATCGCGTCACTTGCACGAACCTCGCCACCGGCAAGCAATACGAAGTCAGCCTCACTTCCTGCACCTGCGAGACTTTCGCCCATTCCCAGCCGGACTCTTCCGGGAAAAAGCCCGCCTGCGAACATATCCAGCAACTGCAGCAGTTGGGCGACGAGCTGGCGGCGAAAGCAGCTTCTCCACAGCCGAGCGATCGCATTTCCCTCGATCGCGACGATTGCCCGCACGGCTTCCGGCTCTTGGCAACCGATAACTCGAAAGTTCGAGAACACGAAGTTTTCACCGCCGCCCTCCCCAGAGAAGCGCAAAAACCTCTCTACATCGGGCGAATCCGAGAAAAATTAGACGGAAGCTGTATTATCGCCCACACGCCCCGCTCCTTCATCGGGCGAGAATTTCCCACAACTGGCGACGCGATTCGATTCTTAGCGCGCTACGCCGGCATCAAAACAGCACAACCCGCTTAGAGCCGAGTAGAACGCGCCGCCGCGCGCCCTACTACTCCCTAGCAACTAGGGATAAAAACTCATCGCGGGCAGTCCCAAAGTTTCCTCCCAGCCCATCATCAGGTTCAAGCACTGGATAGCTTGACCGGCTTGCCCTTTAATCAAATTATCGATCGCCGACATGACGATAACGCGATCGGTGCGGGGATCGACTTCCACGCCGAGATAGCACAAATTCGTCCCGCAAGCCCACTTCGTTTGCGGATAGACTCCAGGCGGCAACACCTTCACCCAGGGAGCGTTGCGATAAAACGCCGAGTAAATCGTAATCAAATCCTCGCGCACCAGCCCCGGATCGCGCAGGGTGGCGTAGACGGTGGACAAAATCCCGCGCACCATCGGCATCAGGTGGGGGGTGAATTGTACGAAAACGTCGTGCCCCGCGAGATCGCTGCAAATCGCTTCAATTTCCGGGGTGTGGCGGTGGCGGGCGACGCCGTAAGCAGCGACGGAATTGTCGGCTTCCGCGAGTAAGAGATTGGTTTTCGCTTGCCGCCCGCCGCCAGACGTGCCGGATTTGGCGTCAATGACGGCGGTTTCCGGCACGATTAACCCTTGTTTGAGCAAGGGAGAGAGAGCAAGCAGGCTGGCGGTGGGATAGCAACCGGGGCAGCCGACTAATTGGGCTTCTTTGATGCGATCGCGGTACAGTTCCGGCAAGCCGTAAACAGCGGTAGCGGCGACTTCTGCATCAGAGCGATCGCCGCCATACCAAGATTTATAAGTTTCCAAATTAGAAAAGCGATAGTCTGCCGACAAGTCGAGCACCTTGCATCCCTTTTCTAACAGCGTCGGTGCCATCTTGTAGGCTAGACCGTTCGGCAGGGAGAGAAACACGACTTGACAGCGATCGGCGATCGCGTGCGCGTCTACCGGTTCGATTTGGAAATTAACGGCGTGCCCCAGGTGGGGATATAAATCTGAAAAAGGCTTGCCAGCACTGCTGTCGCCTCCCAGATAAACCACCTCCAACCCCGGATGATCCATCAGCAGCCGGACTAGCTGCACCCCGCCATACCCTGATGCCCCGACGATCCCAACAGACACGCGCCCCGTCTCATTCATAATGCTTTCCTCTTAAAGCGTTTTCCTCAACCATAGCTTAGCGTTTGCTGCATTTTATCCCGACTTGCCTTCTGGAGAGCTTCCCGAACACCCTAGCCGCTGCCAAGTTCAAGATTAACATTCACTGCCCGTAAATTTTTAGTCTTTACCCGCCAAAACAGGCGGCAGCGCCAATGTCGAGCTAAAGGCATTTAGTGCTTCCGATAGATATTAAAAAAAGCTAAAATTTTACAATACAAAACCCAGCCAAACTACCCGGACTTGAACGCCTGTAGAGTATCCTTCTCCAAGGCAAGCCTTTTGGCAGCGGCGGCGGAAAGCTGCGCTTCACGCGACTTAGTGCTGGAGAAAATTGGGCGATCGGTATAGCCTTATACCAACTTTATTTTTCACCTTGACGCAAATCACCTTTGCAGTACAGACAAGAAACCCGGCTTCTTAAAGAAGCCGGGTTTCTGACGTCCATCACTTGAAAATAAACTGCTATAATTGAATTTCACTGCGATGATTTTGACGGAGAAAATCGTCTATGTGACTAGCCCCTATATCGCAATAGTCCTGGCGAATTTCAAATCCAATGACGCGGCGCTGTCAACCCAAACAGACAGCAGCAGTCGTTAATCAGAGAAAAAGAAATTTTGTCCCAAAGCAGGTAGGGAATCGGTATCGCTTTAGCGCGAAAAGCCTGCGGCATAGCTGCGCTTACCGCGAATTGACAGATAGCCCAAGTTGAGCCAAAAAGCCCCGCGAGGAAGGGTGAGGCCGCCTAACGATGTCAGTCAAGAGAGGGGGAGATTCCATGACTCACTGCGATCGCCCGTTGCGATGCCTGGAGGATTCAGCGAAAAGCTTAGCACCTCCCGACTCGCCGCGTTGACTGCCGGGAAACGGGCTACAATCGAAAAAAGATAAGCTAGCGATAAGCTTTAGAAAACTTTACGACTTACTGGCCCGATCGTGCAAGCGCCCCCAAGCTCCCTAACCAAAACTGTAGAATTTGACTCCATAGACGCCGCCTTGGCAGACCTAAAGGCGGGTCGGTGCATCGTGGTGGTGGATGATGAAAACCGGGAAAACGAAGGCGACCTCATCTGTGCCGCGCAGTTCGCCACGCCGGACATCATCAATTTTATGGCGGTGAATGCGCGGGGTCTGATTTGTCTGGCAATGACCGGCGATCGCCTCGATCGCCTCGAACTGCCGTTAATGGTTGCCAATAACACCGCCTACGATCAGACAGCTTTTACCGTCAGCATCGACGGCGCAAGCCACCTGGGCGTCACCACCGGCATCTCCGCAGAAGATCGCGCTCGCACCATCCAAATCGCCCTCAACCCCGACACGCGCCCCAGCGACTTGCGCCGACCGGGCCACATCTTCCCCCTGCGCGCCCGCGACGGCGGCGTTTTGAGACGGGCTGGCCATACGGAGGCGGCAGTAGACTTGTCCAGACTCGCCGGGTTGTATGCGGCTGGCGTCATCTGCGAAATCCAAAATCCCGACGGTTCGATGGCGCGGTTGCCGGAGTTGATCGAGTACGCCCGCGCCTTCAATCTGAAAATTATCAGCATTGCCGATTTGATTAGCTACCGGCTGAAACACGATCGCTTTGTGTGCCGGGAAACGGTGGCATTGCTGCCGACGGAGTTCGGGCAATTCCACATCTACGCTTATCGCAACCTGCTCGACAATACCGAACACGTCGCGATCGTCAAAGGCGATCCGGCGGAATTTCGCGACAAACCCGTGATGGTGCGCGTGCATTCGGAATGCCTCACCGGCGACGCCCTCGGTTCCCTGCGCTGCGACTGTCGGATGCAGCTCATCGCCGCACTGAAAATGATCGAAAATGCCGGATCTGGGGCGATCGTTTACCTGCGCCAAGAAGGGCGAGGCATCGGGCTGGTGAATAAGTTAAAAGCTTACTCGCTGCAAGATATGGGGCTCGATACGGTAGAGGCAAACGAGCGCCTCGGTTTTCCAGCGGATTTGCGCAACTACGGCGTCGGCGCGCAAATGTTAAACGATTTGGGAGTGAGCAAAATCCGCCTGATTACGAATAATCCCCGCAAAATTGCCGGGTTGAAGGGGTACGGCATAGAGATTGTCGATCGCGTGCCGTTGTTGATTGAAGCGAATCCCTACAATTGCACCTATTTAACGACAAAAGCCGAAAAGCTGGGGCACATGCTCCTACAGACATATCTGGCAACGGTGGCAATTCACTGGAACGAAGAACCGCGATCGCAGGAAGAACGCTCCGATCGCCTGGAGAAATTGCGCCTGTTGGCAGAAAGTCACAACTTGCGATTGCGGGAAGAAGCTCGCGCCGCGATCGCCCCTTTATTCGGCAAACCGGCGCTGGCAGTGCAATTGGGCTTAGACAGTCCGCAACTGGCATCAGCAGATTGGTATCTCCAGGCAGAGCATCCCTACCTGCGCGCGATCGCCCAAATTTTAGACGGCGTAGCGACATGGCAGCAAGTCGAAACCCTGCAATTTCTCGTCTCCCCCGGCGTCGATCCCCTTGCCAACCTGAGCGTGCAGCTCAACCGTCAAACACACCCGCTCTCTCAGTTGCCTTCGTCAGTATGCGATCGCCTGGAAGCTCAAATGATTTACTGTTTCGAGCGCGACGGTTCGCCCGATGGGTGATGGAAATGGGGAATTGAGAACGGGGAATGGGTAATGAGGTAATGGGGAATAAAATTTTCTCACCTATTTCCCCAATCCCCCAATCCCCTAATCCCGGCAACACTCCCAACCGACTTTTAAATTAAGGCGATCCAGCGATCGCTCTGAACAGTCAGAAACCGGGTTTTGTGGAAAAACCCGGTTTTTGCCTCACCCAAACAAAGCTTGACAAAATCAATAAAATGTGGTAAAGAGGCGGAAGGGGGCAACGGAACCGAAACCCGCATCCAGAGAGCCAACAACGCACAAGCCGGGTGGGTAAGTCAGAATAAATAGCAGAACAAAATTCAACGTCAGCTCGTTAACATTCTGGGAATCCGGTTTCAGAAAGAAACCGGGTTTCTGAAGGCGCGATCGAGGGCGTTAATTGAGTTCGACGCACTAAATTTGTTGTTATAACTTCCTTGATTCCCAAGTTTTTTCGTCAACTGCTGGCGTGGCGATCGCGCCGAGAAATACCCGTCGCCAAAGGCTGGGCGACAGTCCCGATCGCCACAGGCGCGATCGCCTGTCTAGTCATCGCCGTGCGGCAGTTAGGAGGGCTGCAGCCCCTAGAACTCGCCGCCTTCGACCTGATGGTGCGGTTGCGCCCCGATCCCGGCCCCGATCCCCGGCTGCTCGTGGTTGAAATTACTCAGACAGACATCCAAACTCAAAATCACTGGCCACTTTCCGACCGAGTTTTGGCGCAACTCCTGCAAAAATTGGCCGAGATGCAACCCACCGCGATCGGACTGGACGTACTCCGCAGCGTGCCGATAGAACCGGGCAATGCCGAGCTAGCGGCTCAGCTCAAAAACCCGAAAGTTTTAGCCATCACCTACATCGGCAGTTCCGATGAAGAAACGGTTCCGCCGCCGCGCGGCGTCCCCAAAGAAAGAATCGGGTTCAACAATCTCATCCTCGATCCCGATGGCTTAATTCGCCGCAATTTAATGTATGCCTCTAGCGGCACAGTCGCCCTGCGCTCCTTTGCCTTCGAGCTGGCGCTTTCTTACTTGCAGCGAGAAGGAATTCAGCGTCGCGTCACCCAGGCGGGAGAATACCAAGTAGCCGACGCGGTGTTTGCCCGGTTGCAGTCGAATTCTGGCGGCTATCAAACAATTGACGCCCGAGGCTATCAAATCCTGTTGAATTACCGATCGCCTCGGGATGTCGCCCGCACCGTCACTCTGACAGAGGTTTTAGAGGGCAAAATCGATGCCAACTGGGTAAAAGACAAACTCGTCCTCATCGGCGTGACGGCTCCCAGCATCAAAGATCGCTTCTACACTCCCTACAGCGCCACGGAAACCGGCAAGCGCACCATGCCGGGAGTGGTGATACACGCTCAGATGGTCAGCCAAATCCTCAGTGCTGTCAAGGGCGATCGCCCGCTGTTTTGGTATTGGGACGAATGGGCAGAATTGCTGTGGATTGTCGCCTGGGCAGCGATCGGCAGCGTTCTAGCTTGGCGAATCGACAATCCCGTTTCCCTGTGGCTGAGCAGCGCGGGAATGCTGGGAGTGCTGTGCGGTTTTGGCTTTGTCCTCTTTTTGCAGGGGGGATGGATACCGATTTTCGCACCGGCAGCGTCCTTTGCGATCGCCGGTTCGTTTGTCGTCGCTTACCGCCTCCAGCAAGCCAGACAGCAGCAGGGAATGGTCATGAAACTTTTGGGACAGCAAACCTCCCCCGAAATTGCCGATGCTCTCTGGAAAAACCGCGATCGCCTCCTGCAAGCCGGCCTTTTACCGGGACAAAGGCTGACGGCGACCATGTTACTCACCGACCTCAAGGGCTTCAGTACCCTATCGGAACAAAAGCCGCCAGAAGTGGTCATGGCTTGGTTAAATGAATACCTGGCCGTAATGACCGAATTAATCCAAAACCACCAGGGCGTGATCAACAAATTTACCGGCGACGGCATCCTCGCTGTATTTGGCGTCCCCGTCGCCCGCGAGACAGACAAAGAAATCGCCGAAGACGCCCGCCGAGCCGTGGCGTGTGCCCTGGCAATGGGCGATCGCCTCGCGGAACTCAACCAGGGCTGGAAGCGGCGCGGTTTGCCTGAAGTCCAGATGCGCGTGGGGATTTTCACCGGCCCGATTATGGTGGGCAGTTTGGGAGGCAAAGACCGCTTGGAATACGGAGTCATTGGGGACAGCGTAAATATTGCCGCTCGTCTGGAAAGCTGCGAAAAAGACTGCCAGCCCTGCCTGTGCCGCATCCTCATCGCCAAAGAAACCCTCATTCACATTCACGAGCAGTTTCAGGTAGAGTCCTGGGGCGCGCTGCAACTGCGGGGCAGAGAGCAGGAAGTCGATGTCTACCGCGTCCTCGGTAGAACACCTGACACTCGCTCTGCATAGGCATTCACCCTGCAAGGATTGCCGAGGCGCTTTTTCTGGCGTTTCTTGCCAATTTCTTTTTTCTTTTGTAAAATCGAATGAATAAATTTTATCGGTACTGGTATCGACAAGACCAATTTGGCGCGGATTGAACGCTGTTATTGCACGTTAAACTCGGCAATACTGCAACACTTTTTCCCCGCCCCTTTTCGCTGAATTATGCTTTTCTATAGGGTTCTGTCGCTCCTCCATAATTGATTTTTCTTCCCCTCTCTCCCCCTCCCTAAAACTCCCTAGTTTCCCCTATCAATTAGGGATTAACCGGAATTGATATTTCTCCCACTCCCCCCTCTCCTACTCCCCTCTCCGACTTTCCCACTCCGTCCGACCGTCAGAAGCGAACAATTTTTACTGCGGATGTTGTCTGGTTTATAGAACTGCGATAGGTTTCTCAAAAATGTCTCGAACAAAGCCTCGCACAATTCGGATAGCGCTTTCCTGGGCATCGCTGCTGATAGCGGTTTTCAGCAGCTTGCCGATCGCCGCCCTGGCAGACCCCACCGACCCGCAAGCTCCCGGTCTTCCCGGAGGCACGGAATCGGGAGGGCCAATGGTCGCGCCAACCGATCCGCCCCCTCCCGGGCTGCCAGCCGGAACGGAATCGGGAGGGCCATTATTTGCGCCGCCGAACATACAGCGTCCTCGCGGGGGAAGCGATCTCAAGCGCGGCGGTTGCGCTGTACCGCTGCTGCCAAAAAGTAGCGAAATTGGTTTGACAACAGCCGAATATCCCACCTTCTTGATAGCCGTGCGCGAAACTGCCGAACAGACAGTGACTTTTACTCTGCTCGACGAAAAAGGTGAAGTCTATAAAACCAGTTTCAGGATTTCGGGCAAAGAGGGGATTGTCAGCATCAGCCTGCCGGCGACTGCTGGAATCCCGCCGCTGGCGATCGGCAAGGATTATCAGTGGTCTTTTGCGACGAACTGTGACAACGAAGTGGTGACAGCCGATGGGTGGATTCGACGAGTCGAACCGAGCGCGACTCTCGCGCAGCAGTTGCAGCCAGCAACGGGGCGCGATCGCGTCAACGCCTATGCAGCCAATGGCATCTGGTACGACGCCGTTGCCACCCTCGCCGAGCTGCGCCGTGCCAATCCCGACGATCCGAAGCTGATATCTGACTGGACGAGCCTGCTGACACAAGTGGGATTGAAAGACGTTGCCGAAAAGCCCTTCGTCAAGCCTTGAGCCCTGCGGCGGTTTGTCGAGAGCGCGCTGCTAGAGCCAGCGACGGGCTGACTCGTTCCAGAGGAAACGCCCGTCGTTTGATATGAAAGAGCAAAACATTTCGGGATTACCGCGCGGGCTGTGGCTGTGACACGTCCGCGATCGCCGTTGCTGTATTTGGCGGCGTATCTGGCATTATTTTTATAATCAGCAATCCTTCCACCACGCCACCCACCACCAAAGCCAGGGCAATTACCAGCATATTCACAAATCGCCTCACGCTTTTCACCGCAGTCACCTCTCTAATTTGTTCGATCGAGCTGATAATTCAGTAAATCCACTGATGCTCGATTTACTACCCTATGTATTAAAAGGGGAGACTTGCGTACATCTACCGTAAGGAAGAGATGAAAGAGAGAGCAGCGTCCGGCTTTAGGGCGATCGCTTTCCGCAAAAATACGAGAAAACGGATAGCCGCCGACGATCGGCAGCCTGCAGGTAATGTATTTAAAAGCCGTTATTGACGCCCCTACTCGCTTTGTGCAGGCGATCGCGAGGCGATCGCCCCATTTTCGTCCGCCCACCCGGGAACGCGGACAGATTACGTTCTTCTCAAATCACCTCAAAAGCAATCGACATCGCCGCCATTTGCGTAGTATCGACGCTGCCAACAGAGCCGCTCGTTGCTCCGGAAACGCCGCGCGTTCCTCCTCCCAAATCGTCAATCAAATCGCTGACAACTTGTGTCGGATCGTTAAGCGTCACCGGCCCGCGATCGGCTCGTGCAATTTGCCGCAGCGCTTTTAGAGCTTGGCTGAGGGGCGAACTACTAGCAACAATCAGCACTTCGCTGATGCCTTTCGGTTCTTTAGCAACGAGCCGGAAATTATCCTTGCTGGCATCGGGAATCTGAAGTGCCTGCCCAGCAGCGATGCGCGTCACGTCATCCGATGCCGTCCACTGATTCGGAAAAATTACGGCAATTTCTCCGGCAGAATCTATCACGAGTACGCTAAAATACAAGTCGCGGACTTCGTTATTTTTGATAATAAATTGAATCGCCGTTCCCAGGGTAAGCTGATTAGCGGCTGGGGAAATAGCGGGCTGAATATTGGCGCGATCGCCTCCCCGCACGGTGAAAGATTGCGCCAAAATCTGCGAGGTTTGCCCTTCTGGCGTCATGGATACCGAGACATTCAGCCGCGAAGAATTGGTATTGAGCGTCAGTTTCACAATTCGCGCCGCGAGCAGGGATTTAAATTTGGATTGCAGGCGGGCGATCGCGTCCCTGACAGACTCGCCAACCTTTCCAAAAGAATCGGGGATGACTTCCAATCCGGGCGTGAATAAACCGATACTCTCTACAGCGGGAATATTGGCAATTTGCCGCAACTGCAATTCCTGACGGTAAGTGCCAGTCATGCGCCCCAAAATATACTGTACCTCGCCTTGTTGCAGCGGCAAAACTTCGACGCGGGCGATCGCTTCTAGTGCTTGTTTCGCTGCAGCCATCTCGCCGCCGAGAGACGGATCTAAACCAATCTGCAGCGCCAAATCCCTCTGAATTCCCCGCGCCCGTTCTTGCAGCAGCGCCCCCGGTTGAGCCGGCTGCAGCAATTTGCCCTCTGCGATTAATCCGCTGCGGGATTCGAGCTGTACTAATCCTTTTTCCTGCCCGCGATCGTCTACAACGCTGAGGATGGCACCTTGCCCGAATGCAGGCAAACTTTGCGGATCGAGCCCTCCGAGCCACAATTGGGCGCGATCGCCGCTAACATTCGTCACAACTGCTTCCGCTGGCGGCGTTTTTTGACTGATAAAATAGAGCGGTTCCCTGTCATTATTGCTGCCTGGTTTGACCTCGATTTGCGGTTCTTGTCGGCTGAAAGAAATTCGCGTCGTAGTGCGAGCAACATTGGGCACCACATTGCCAAAGGCTTCGCTGCCAGTTTGCTGCCAGAGATACTGCGTCATTACATAAGTAAACGCTCCGGCAAAAAAGTCGCTAAAAGGTGCGTCAGCAGCGAGTTGGTTGCGTTTTGTGGCTGCGATCGCAACCCCTTTGGCAATACCCGCTCGCCGCTGCGTGACAAACTCCTCTTTAGACAGATTCAGGCGCTTCAACCATTGCTCTTGATATTCAAATTCAGCAGAACTGGCTTGCAGTTTTTTACCGCCCGCTCGCGATCGCACCGTCATATTTCCCCGCGTGCCGCCCCCGGAGTGGCAGCTATCCAGCACCGCCGTGACATTTTCTGTTGGCAAAGCACTCATTAATAGAAACAGCGTGTGTCCCATAATATCATCGACGATCCCGCCTTGCGCCGGAAAGTCAGCAGGTAGCTTGCTATCCACCGGTACGAAGGTACTATTTAGCCCGTCGGGAAAATCTTTATCCGGATCGATAACCTGAGAACCGTGCCCGGAAAAGTGAAAAAGCACCACATCCCCTGATTTGGCTTGTTTAATCAAGTGTTCTTCAAATGCGCCCAATATGGCAGAACGGGTGGCTTGCCCGTCAGTGAGCGTGAGGATATCTTTTGGATGAAAGCCAAATCGGTAAATTAACAGCTTCCGCTGCAACTCTACGTCTGTCACGCACCCTTGCAACGCACTAAATCCCGCCGTCTCTGGATATTGGTTAATTCCCACGAGTAAAGCTAATTTCCGAGGCGTTTGTTGAGCCAATGCTTGGCCAATTCTATACCCTTGTTTTTGAATATCCAGATAGGTTAAACCCAATCCTGCCAAAGCAGAACCGGTAAATTGCAAAAATTGACGGCGTTTAATGCGCGGCATCTTTCACCTCAGATATCAGGTTTCGCTTCTCAGCACTAGGTGCGCTTTCAGTACGCCCTACTGCCCGACTATTTACAGACCCTCACCAATTATAATCAAGGCTGCCCAGTAGTAAAAGTGGGGGGATTGACCGTCAATCAAAGCGATTTGAGCTTTGAGCCCTCCTCAAGGCTTCAATTTCTGAGACGATTCCCTACCTTGCGGATGGTTGCCCCCTCTACCCGTCTTTTATATAAAGATGCTTTGATAAAAAGTTCTCACTTCCCAAACCACACCGAGTCCCTATGACTATACAGCCTATTTACGACAGCTTGCCCTTTTCCTGGGAAAAAAAATCTCTGGAAACCGTGCAGAATGACTGCCAGTGGTTGGAATCGATTGTCCGTAATGCTGCGCCATTTTCTGACTGGTGGGTAAAGGCGCGGATCGTGCAGTTAGCCTATCCCGCGCCGCCCAATGCCGCACCGACGCCCGAATTGCTGGCGACTTACCAGGGGTTGACTTCTGAAACGGCGATCGCGCAAGCTATACTCTCCCTGTGCGACGATCTCGCCGAATATCCCTGCCTCGCCACAGCCGTCAGTGAAGAATACGTCACCGACACGCTCAACCGCTGGAAAAATAAACAATTCACGCAGGCGATCGCGCGCAATTTTGAAGTGTATGCCGATCGCCTGCTCAAAAATGTCTTTCTCGTCACCAGTACCGCGCCCGCTTCCCTGCATCTAGACCGACAACTGCCGCCCTCCGATCGCTTCCGCCCCCTGTTCAATATTAATGAATTAGCAGAAATTATGCGCGATCGCGAGTGCGATCGCCTCACCCTGCGCGCCCACGGCTATGCCAGCCCCTCTCACCTATTCTACAAGTTCTTTATGGCAGAAGCCGAGGCGCTAAATAACCGCACTTCAGTCGCAGAAAACTCTCAGCCATCGGGGGCTCTCCCTGGGGCACCGCCCCTACGCGACCGGCACTTTTATATTGGCTACCACTGGCCAAGCGAACAGCCCATTTTCAGCCCCGGCTTGTGGGTAGATTTTCGCTACAACTGGGAAGTCATTCTCAAGTTTTTATTTCTTATTGCCGGATGTTCGGTTATTTTTTCCACCATCTTATACGTTTTTTTGAAACTATTTCTCGTTCCCCTCCTGGCAATATTCGCCCTCCTGCCAGGAGGGGAACTACTGGCGCAGTGGAGCGATTTTTACCGCACCGTTGAGGTGTCGGCAACGTGGTATCGAATCGGGCCAGTGGTGTTTGTCCTGTGGCTGCTGCTCATGCAAATTCTGCGATTAGTCGCCTACCAGCGCGATCGCTACCGCTCGATTCACTACGGCGCTCCCGATTTGGCCGAATTTTTCTGGCGTCTGGATAAAGCTTTCAGCAAGCTGGACAATGGGCAGAAGGCAGAACAATTAATCCCCCATTCCGACTTGATAGCCGTAAATTTACTAGGGCACAGTATGGGAGGATTGCTATTAGTTAACGCTTTGAAAATTCTGTCCGATCGCTTTGGCAAAGACGACGAAACAGCCCAGGCTGAAAGTTCGCCCGATCGCGCTGAAAAAATCGGCGATCGCCTCCTTCTGGATAAATTAATCTTGGCTTCCCCGGATATCCCCCTAGAATTTCTGCGCGAAGGGCGCAATAACTACGTCCGCTCGGCGATGCGCCGCTGCCGCCAAATTTACCTGCTCTCGAGCGATCGCGATCTCGTGCTGCGCTACCTCTCCACCCTCGGCAACTGGTTCAGCGAACCCAGCGTGGAAATGTCCGGCTATCGACTCGGCAATCTCTACCTGCAACCAACCAGCCCCTCAGACGACATTCCCTATCGTCCGTTTGTCCGCAATATGTTTCGCTCCCAACCCGCAGTCAACCCCACCTCTGCTTGCGACTTGTTTGAACTGTTCAACTATATCGATTGCTCTGAAATCAAAGGATTAAACGGAGTTAACCTGCCACTGACTCCCGCCAACAGCGCAGTCATTGATACCCTTAATGCCCTATTTTCCCTGCTGAAAAAAGTGAATACTCACGGAGGCTATTTCTTAACCGATACCCCCGCCTTTGCAATTCTGAAATTGCTGATAGCAGAAGAAACTAGCCAGAAAACTCCCACGGCTGAAATCGAACGCCTGATTGCCGGGACTCCCCTGCGCTTTTTACCGAGCCAATTGCTAACGGCAGAACAGCTCGCCAAGCCGCAAATGAAGAGTTAGATCGGAGAAAAATCCTAGAAAACAAGAGGAGTTTTAAAAACCCGGCTTTTCAAAAAAGCCGGGTTTTTGAATAGTCACCGCGATCGAAAATCCCCAAATCCCCCAATCCCGGATTTTCGCCAAAACTGAAAATTATTGCAGCCGCGATCGCAAGATAAATTCCGCGATCGCCAAATCCACCGGCGTCGTCACCTTCAAATTCGTTTCTTCTCCTTGCACGATCCGCACCGGCACAGAACACTTTTCAAACAAAGCCGCATCGTCCGTTACTTCCCAGCCCTGCTGTTTCCCTTGCTCGTGACACTGTTTGAGGAGCGACACCTCAAATCCCTGGGGAGTCTGAGCCGCCCACAGATTTT
This sequence comes from uncultured bacterium, assembly GCA_964405435.1. Classification (GTDB taxonomy): domain Bacteria; phylum Cyanobacteriota; class Cyanobacteriia; order Cyanobacteriales; family Oscillatoriaceae; genus DVEG01. The sequence goes on along the minus strand of CAYOOD010000027.1, from coordinate 10,656 downwards.
GCCGATCCGGCGTTTGTTGAATGAGATCGGTTGAGGGTTCGACAATTTTAATCGTGTCCTTCACCGGCACGGCGGCAATTAAACCCGCACAGTCGCGCAGGGCTTCCGCACAGCGATCGAACAGATCCGGCGTCGCCAAACACCGCGCCCCGTCGTGAATTAAGACGCGATCGCACTCAGCCGGGAGCGCTTGCAAGCCATTGTAGACCGATTCCTGGCGCGTCGCTCCTCCCTGTACGAGCTGCACCGGCTTTTTGAGAGAGAGATCGGCCAAAATTGCCTTAAAATCGGGCCAGTCTTCGGGTTGGCCCACAATCCCGATCCAGCCGATTTGGCTGGAGGCTTCCGCCGCTTGCAGCGTCCAGGCAATCAGCGGTTTGCCCAGCAAAGTCAGCAGGAGCTTGTTGCGTTGGCGAAGCCTTCGCGCAGCGAACTCGCTCCCCATGCGGCGTCCCATTCCGGCTGCTGGAATCAATAAATGCACGGCTTTCCTCTCAATTTGATGAGAATTTCTATTTTACACTTAACGCCCGTCACTCCCCCTGTGGAGCTGGGAATCGGGCAGGCATGGAATCGGGCAGGCATGGAATTGGTTTAATTTTTATGCCCGATGCCCCATACCCCATTCCCGATGCCCCATACCCCATGCCCCGTACCCAACCCGGTAAGATTTTGCAGAATACAAGCGCCGCAGAGGATGTCTTCAGCGTAAAATGTATCTGTTCAAAAAGCTCATTGATTGAGATGCGCATACTAGCCCTTGTCCCAGGCGGAATTGGCGACCAAATCCTGTTCTTCCCGACGCTGGACGACCTGAAGCGGTCGTATCCTAACGCCGAGATCGACGCGATCGTGGAACCTCGTGCGATGGCAGCGTATCGCGTCTGCAAGTTTTTGCACGACAAGTCTCTCGATCTGATTCGATTCGATTTCAAAGATCGCAACGGTATGGCAGATTGGGCGAACTTGCTGGGAATTGTACGCGATCGCGAGTACGATGCCGTCTTGTCCCTGGGACAGAGCTGGAGTCTGGGTTTCCTGCTCTGGCTGACGGGCATTCCCCAGCGCGTCGGCTTCTCCGGCAGCAGCGGCGCGATCTTCCTCACCAACTCCGTCCCCTTCAAACCCTCTCAGTATGTCGCCTGCATGGATCACGACTTGCTGCAAGGTTTCGGCATTGCCACTCCCTGCCCGGATTTGTCGGTGACGTTGCTCAAAGAAGACATCCAGTGGGCGGAGGTAGAACAGCAACGGCTGGGAATTAAAGACACCGGCTACATTCTCATCCACGGCGGTTCCAGCCAGTCGGCTAAATCTCGGGGACTTGACAAAATCTACCCCGCCGAAAAGTGGCAGGAGATTATTCAAGACTTGCAGCAGCGCCAGCCCCAGTTGCCAGTCGTGGCGATCCAAGGGCCAGACGATCGCGAGTTCGCGTCCGACCTTTTGCAGGCGTCTCCTAACTTGAAAGTCACCGCCCCCGATGATGTTGGCAAGTTGGCGGCGATCGTCGCTGCTGCCAATCTCATGCTGTGTACCGACAGCGCCCCGATGCACTTAGCCGTTGCCGTGCAAACCTATACGATAGCGTTGTTTGGCCCCACCGATCCGGCGCAGTTGCTGCCGAAAAGTGACAAGTATATCGGCATCAAATCCCCCACGGGCAAAATGGCGGACATCTCCCCGCAAATGGTTCTCGAGAAAATTTGGGGAGACTAGCCTCTCAGGAGGGCCACGCAGATGCTCTGCGCGATCGCCTTTGCCGCTTAGCGCTGAACCCACAGGAAAAGCGCTCGGAAAAAAGGAAGGCGATCGCCATTCGTTCTGCCAGCAAACGCTTTTCAAACAATGCGAATGTATTTTAACAGTTAAATGTAAAACAGCTCGTCAACTCCTCAGATCGATGCAACCTCAATGCAATTAGACGGGCTTGCAAGCTTCTTTAAGAAAATTTAACAGGCGCAGGATTGACGGCAGATCGATCTGTAACAGATCGATCGCAAACAGGCGCTGAAACTTTTGAAGACAGCGGGTTTCCGCAGGTACAGGCGAGCAAAAGTCCGATAATTGTACAGAGATTTTATAAAGACCCTACCGAAAGATCGGTGATTTTACTGATAAAGTTTTATGAAAAAAAATAGAGACTAAGCACAGCAGGGCATTTTAAAAGACCCTTTACCAGGGAGCCGGTTGGATCGCGTCTTCTAGACGCGCGATCTCGATCGCGTCAAGAGCAGTATGGCGTCACGGAAAAGCAGTGATCTCGATCGCAGGAGCGAACGGGAATTATCACAAACTCTAAGGAGTCGCATCACTTAACATTCCGCAAAACTACGAGATATTCAATTCAGCGAACTCAACAGAACTACACAGTGAATGTCGGTCGCGTGCAGAAAGTGCTATCGCCGCAAGGCGAATCGCTGATTCAACAGATCAGGGGCTTTAGCGAATCAGCGTTGTTCGGGTGCGATAGCAATAGGCTTTGAGCGGCGGTGCAATCCTCGCTCCAACTGAAGCAAAGCCTGTAATTTTTCCCACGGTGCATCTGCCTAGACTGGACTCGTCCAGTTGCAAATCAGTGCTAGTCAGAACAGGAGTATTCAATCGTGGAACAATTCAAGCCGGTTCTTGCAGAATCAAACTACAAGGCTCATAAATCAGCCGCTGCGATCGGACTGGCCATTTCTGTGGGAGCATCGACGCTTTTGCTGCCGCAACAAGGCTCGAAGGCGATCGCGACGCCGCTGAATCAGACGAAAACCGCCGATGCCGCAGCAGATCGATCGTCAAGCCCCGTCCGCGAGTCAGAGCTTGCCGATTCATCGCCAGAACTACCCTCCGCAACCCCTTCCGAACTCGCGAAACAGCAAACCGCGCAACAGGGGGTGAATGGAATGCTATCTCAGACTCAGACAATTTCCTCCGAGTTCCCGAGGGATCGAAATCGGGAGAGTGCAGTTGAAACACGGCCAACTTCTGAACGCCAAGAGGCTGCAAGCGCAACGAGCGATCGGAGCTCGCCCACCTTCACCCGCCTGTTGCTGCACCGAGTACAGCCAGGAGAAACCCTCGAAACGATCGCGATTTCCTACGGTATTTCTCTGGCACAGCTCGAACAGGCGAATCACTTAAGCGATCCCTCTCGGCTGCAAGTCAATCAATTCCTGAGAATTCCGCAAACCTCACAGGAGGAATCGTCTTTCTCGCAAATAGACACAAGTGGCGAGTTGTCCGTACAAGCGATCGCGATTCCTCCCCTCGCCGAGAGCCCATCACCAACGCCAAACCCTACAGTCATAGAAATCGAGGACAGCAGCAGCACCGAAACAGCCGCAACGCCTGCCATTACTCCCCCAGTGGAGAGGCCCGAGTCGGCACGTCCCCTCCTCGAAAATCTCAATAACCCCAATCATTACTACGTTGACAACTTGAGAAACGAAATCGCTTCCCTACGGCAGAAGTATCGCCAAAGCCAATCCAGCCGCTCCACCCATTCGCCGGCAAACGCACTTTCTGCCCCGGCTGATTCCTATACTTCCCCCCAGCCTGCTCCTTCAGATATGAGTTTCGAGCGATATACCGACACCCTGGAAGCCAACATTCAAAAGCTGCGGGCACGCCAGCGATCTCTTGCGTCGCCGCTCGAATCCGAATATAACTCAACCGCTACCGCCCCCGCCCGAGACGGGCAGCAAAGGGTGGCAACGGCACCGCTTTCATCTGAAACCTATGCACCCGCGATTAAGCCTGTTATGGTTTCTCCCGATCTGCCCCCCTTAAATGCCGCAGATAAATACCTGCCTGAAAAGCCGGCTGCTTTTAACGGGTATATTTGGCCGGCAAAGGGAGAGCTCACCTCCGGCTATGGCTGGCGCTGGGGACGGATGCACAATGGGATTGACATCGCCGCCCCCATTGGCACGCCGATTGTGGCTGCCGCCTCTGGAGTTGTGATCTATGCTGGCTGGAATGAGGGGGGCTATGGCAATCTCGTCGAAATTCAGCACCCCGACGGCAGCATCTCTCGCTACGCTCATAACGAACGCATTCTCGTGCGGCAAGGGCAATCGGTCGAGCAAGGTCAGCAAATTGCGGAGATGGGCAGTACCGGGTTCAGTACCGGCCCTCACTGTCACTTCGAGATTCACCGGCCCGGTCAGGGGGCACAGAATCCGATCGCCTTTCTGCCCCAGCAGTAGGCACTCTCTACTTTCACGCTGCCGGCGATCGGCGATGAGTCACATCGATAATGGGTAAAGGGTTTTGGGTGAAGCCTTACACTTACTTCATATAAAATCCAACTGTTTACTTAGGTTATGATTTGGCAGTATAACTTGATAGGCAATTTAGAGTCCGAGTCAAGTTTAATGACTGCATAACCGCAAGTAATATTTTTAGTTCTCGCCGATCGCCTTTCTGGCGGTTGCACGTCCGCAACCGCAGTGATTGATTGAACACCCTGAAAGCAGCGGGAGAGAGGGGCGGCACAGAGGCTAGCGCGCGCCGATAGAGGCAAAAAACGCATCATCCAGCTCGTAGCCCAAAAGCAGGGCCATTGATTGCAATTTGGACTTGCTGGGGACCCCCTGCTGCTGCAGCCAGTCGGCGATCGCAAAAATCTTGCCCATCAAAAAAATTTCTAAAGCTTCGGGATTGTACTGGATGCCCTCCGTGCGGTGAAACTGATGCGGCACCAACATCGCCGCATAGCGGGCAAACTCACTCGCTTGAGAACTCAGCAACACTGGCAGCCAGGGATAGCGCGCGTCCAGACGTAGAAACCACAGCCGCAACTCCGGGATTTCCGAAAGTTCTCGGGGATCGGCAGGATCGGTGGCGAAGTCGATCTCAAAACACAACTGCTCTTCGCAGGCTGCGATCGCCCCTTTTGCGAGCAATTGTTCGATCGCCGCTCGAGCCGGATCGAGATCGAGCCGATACACGCACTCAGAATTCAGCTTGACAGTAATGGCCATTGCAACCGATGAGAAGGCAGGGAGAAAATCACGACGTTTTTCGCTTCCCTGTAGTCTATCAGACTGCCAGAGTGCGGCGGTCAGCTTTCCCCATACTCGCAGCCAACGCTTGCCCTCCTATTGGGGGGCGATCGCTGCCAGTGTACAGGCAAGATAGCTGCCATACCTGCCTCCGGGGCAGCGTTTTCCCCGACGGCCTTTAAAATCCTAGGATAGAATGAACAACAAAAGGGTCGTCCAACGCGACTGGTGAAAGACAATATCAAAAAACAAGGATGAAAAATGAGGCGGAAGCTGTGAAACCAATACGCTCTTTAGAAGATGCTCTCTCACGCTGTCAGGCACTGGGTATGCGCCTGTCTCGCCAGCGCCGCTTCATTCTGGAACTGCTCTGGCAAGCCAAAGAACACATGACAGCGCGAGAGATTTACGATCGCTTAAACCAGCAAGGCAAAGCCATCGGTCACACTTCGGTGTACCAGAATTTAGAAGCCCTCTCGAGTCAGGGCATCATTGAATGTATCGAGCGAGCCGACGGTTGCCTGTACGGCAATGTCAACGAGGCTCACAGTCACGTCCACTGCCTCGACACGGATGAGATTATAGACGTGTATGTGGAACTGCCAGAGGAGCTAATCGCGCAAATCGAACGGCAAACCGGCGTTCGCATCGGGGACTATCGCATAAACTTTTACGGCACCCGCATCTCGCCCGGAATTGCCGCCGCTGCAATGGAAGAGCCCGCTGAGTCGGAGCGCTCCTCACAAAACGGTTCGATCGCCAATCCCGCCCAAACAGACGTTTCCCTAGCGCGCTAGTCCATGAGGGCAGCCCTCTTAATGCAGCGCGGAGCTTCCCAGAGGAGACGGCAAAAATTCAACCCACAACAAGCGAAACCAGAATCTCAGTCAAAATATCTCAAAGTTGCTTTGCGACTCTATAATATGACGGCAAACAGCCTGTTAACTCCTCAATCGCCCACCCGATTGAGTTGGCCCTAGACGGGACATGCTGAAAGGGTGAAGCGAACCCGCCGCCTTTGGGGGCTTTTCCCCGTGGCGAGGTTTCTAACATCCGGATACCCAACGCTTGCAACTGGGTATAGGGGTGAAATCAAATTAACAGGCGCTTTTCGCGGTACTCGGACGGGGCTTGCCCCTAGGAACCCAACAGATTGAGGCAACAAGCAAGCAAAATGCTTTTCCCAGGCTGAAGCGATGGCGAACAGACAATTTGACCAGTCCCCAACACCCGAAGTCCGGCGAACTCGGATGCGACGCCAACGTCGCAGATCCGTCGGGATATCCACGGCCAGCAACCACCAACCCACTGCTGCTATGCCAGAACAGAGTACAGAAACGATGAATCCCCTTCAGAGCGAAACCCCAACTGAAAGCAGTCCAACAAAATACACTGCATTGGGGTGGCCGCTCGTATGGCTGAGTATGCTGCTGGTGTTTGGGGGAACAGCTGCCAGCGCCTTTTTCTGGTTGGTCACCACGCCGCCACCTATCAACTGCCAGAGCATCACGCCCCTGTCGCCTGATATGGAACGCCTGCAGTGCGCTCAGCAGGCAGCAGCCAGCCGCAAACTAGATCGACTGATCGAGGGATTGAATTTGGTGAAGGACTGGCCCGAAGAACATCCCCTCCATTCTCAGGCTGCACAGTTGCGGGATGAATGGTCGCAATGGCTGCTGGAGTTGGCGCAACAGAAGATGGACGCTGGAGATATCAAGGGCGCTAGGGAAATAGCCAGCAAAATCCCGCCAAATGCTTCTGTCTATAAAGAAGGGCAAGCGGTAGTGGGGACTTGGCAGAACGACTGGGAGAAGGGCCAAACGATTTACAACAAAGCCTTGGAAGCTCTCAAAACACAGCAGTGGCAGCAAGCTACAGCCTACGCCCAAGAGCTGTCTCGCCTGCGGAATGAATACTGGAGGCAGCAGCGCTTGACAGAGTTACTCAAGCGAATATCGGCAGAAAAAGACGGGTGGCGGCAGCTAAGAGAGGCGCGGAACCTGGCAGGGTACGAGACACCCGCAGAGTTAGAGCAGGCGATCGCCCTGATTCGCAAAATCTCGCCTTCTACCTACGCCTACGCCACGGCTAAATCAGAACTGGCTAAATGGAGCCGAAAGTTGCTGGACGGGGCAGCCCAGCGGCTGCAGGAAAAGGATTTAGACGGGGCGATCGCAATCGCTAAGAAGATTCCCTCAGAATCGACGCTCTACCCTGAAGCCCAAGATTTCATTCAGCTCAGTACGGCTCAGACGATTGCCCCAGAAACGGCAGTCTCTTCACTGCCCCTAGGAGCCAATATTCTCGCCCTCGTGGAAGCGCAAGCCGCCGCCCGCCAGATAGCGCCCAATCGTCCCCTGTACAAGGAAGCCCGGGCAAAAATTAGCGATTGGCAGGGGCAAATGAAAGACCTGATCCAGCTCCAGGTGGCAAGTACCCTGGCGAACGTGGGCCAAGGTGTCACCCTGCAACTGGCTATCGACCAAGCCCTGCGGATAGGCCCGAATCGACCCAAGCGCCTGCACGCCCAAACCCTGGTCGCTCAGTGGCGCAAGGAACTGGCGGTGGCGAACGACCGACCGTTTGTTGTCAGAGCCCAAATGCTGGCGGCGGCGGGGACGTCAGAGGGATTGCGCTTTGCGATCGCCCAGGCTCGTCAAGTCGCCCTGGGGAGTCCTCTGCGTTTGGAAGCTCAAACTCTCATCGCCTCTTGGAACAAGCGCGTCGAAACTCTGGAAGACCAACCGATATTAGACGAGGCCAAATCCATCGCCAAGCAAGGAGAACTCAACAAAGCGATTCGCACGGCTGAAAAAATCAAACGCGGTCGCGCTCTCTACGCTCAGGCACAGCAAGCGATCGGGGATTGGACATCCCAAATTCAAATCAGCGAAGACCGCCCCCTCCTCGAAGAAGCCACGAAGTTGGCCGCGCAAGGCCGCCTCTCGGAAGCCATTCAAAAGGCTTCTCAGATTGCTTACGGTCGGGCTCTCTACTACGAAGCACAAGATGGGATCGCTCGCTGGGCTGCCGAACGAGATGCTTACCGCCGAGCCCAGGAAGCCGCAGTCGCTAGAGATACCTATTCTGCTCCCGCTTCTTCGGCTCCGGTAGAAGCCTATTCAGCTCCGGCAGAACCTTATTACCCGCCGCAAGAATCCTATTCAGCTCCGGCAGAACCTTATTACCCGCCGCAAGAATCCTATTCAGCTCCGGCACAACCCTATACGCCGCCGCAAGAATCCTATTCGGCTCCGGCAGAGCCTTATTACCCGCCGCAAGAATCCTATTCGGCTCCGGCAGAGCCTTATTACCCGCCGCAAGAATCCTATTCGGCTCCGGCAGAGCCTTATTACCCGCCAGCGGAAGCACCGCCACCGAGGGCGGAAGCCCCCGCTGCCGAACCCCCTCCGGCTGCTGAACCGCCTGCCGCCGCCGAACCCCTGCCCATCGACGGCATTGAGTAAGATTGACTCTCACCCGTCAGCTTTCCAATACACGGCGGCGATACTGGAGCATGGGGAAAGTGTAGAGTGTGGAGTGTGGAGCGTACAGGGTGGAGTGGGGAGTCAAATGCGTTCGAGACATCGGCTGAGTGAAAAGTGCGCGGCTATTGTCTCGGCACTGAGCAATTCTCGCTCTCCCCTTCTCCCTCTACACTCCAGGTTCCACACTCCACACTCTACAAAGTCGGTGCTATGAGCGATCGCTCTTTAAAACTGCCTTTAAAACTGCTCTTGATTGACGATGACCCCATCTTCCGCATCGGTCTGCGCTCTGTATGCCAGCATTTTTCCGATTTGCAAGTAGTCGCAGAGGCGCAAGAAGGGGCAGAGGCACTTGAGGCGATCGCGCAGCTTCTGGGCGAAGAAAAGTTTTCTGCCTCCGAAAAGCCAGTCCAACCTGTGGATTTAATCGTTTTGGAACTGGCATCGGGTCGGTCTTTTGGCCGCGCTTCCGGCGTTTTTGCCCCTGGACTGACCTTGTGCCAGCAAGTAGCCAGAGAGTACCCGCAAATCCCCGTCTTATTACTCACTTCCGTCACCGAGCCGGAGGTACTCGCAGCAGCACGGCAAATCGGCGTCAAGGGTTACTGCCCGAAAGGAACTCCGACTACTGAGTTAATCCGTGCCATTCGCCAGGTGGCTGCCGGCCAATTTTATTGGAGCCTGGTGCCCCCTGTCGGGGACTTCGACGCGATCGCCTCCGGCTCCCTCAAATCCACCTCCCCCAGGCGACACTCTCGATCGCCCCTGGCGCTCTTAGGGCGCAGCCTGGGTGCGTCTGGGCTGCGGCAAATTGATGCCAAGATTGACGATTTGAACTCTCAACTGCATTCCTCCGAGCTCTCCGTCTTAGATCGGGCTGTGATCGAGGGACAGCGCCGGGAACTGCGCGCCGCTCGCTGGTTGCTCAATAACCTGTTGGGCGTTCCCGATGTCCGATCCCTCACGGACAGCGATTCGATCGCCGCCAGCTCCGCTTCACGCTCTTTTTTCCCTCCCGACAGCCCGCCTTCTCCTCCCGAAACGTTCGACTTTGACGACGAGGAACCGGGCAAGTTGCTCGTTCCCGAAGTCAGCTCCGCGATTAGTCTCAGAGCTGTGCAATCTGAATTATTCGAGTTGACTTTAGCCAAATTGGCATCTCGCCTCTCCAACTTCAGCTATGTCGCCCTAGAAATCGACATTTTGCGGGCGAGCAAAAGACGGGAGCTGTTTTCAATCGTTTTGCGCCAGTTAGAAGAATTGCTCGATGAATTGCGCTTTTCTGAAATGCAGCTCTCTCAGCTCATCGAAAAACGCTCTAGCATCTTGCAGGATTTGTGGCAGAATGTTACCGAGGAGTTTTTTGGTAAATACTACACCCTTAAATCGGTCACTTCCCTGCGCGAAGGCTCTGCTGCACGAGAATTTGAAGTCGTTGCCGTTCTACTTCAAGACGCCAAAAGCGTTCGCAGCGAAATCCTCGAAAAAATCCCCCTCGTCGTTGAATTCTTCGCTCACTTGCTCTTTCAAAGTAGTTTGACGATTGACAATACCTCTTACCCTGCCGGCAGCCCGGAAGCCATGCGGCGGGCTGAGGCTTTGCTGCAAAATTTGATGATTCAAGTCGCCAATGCAGTCATTCAACCGCTGCTCAATCACTTCGCCGACTTTGAAGAAATCAAACAGGTTTTTTACGATCGCCGCTGGCTTTCCACTCGTTCTATTGAAAAGTTTCGCAATAATTTATCTTGGAAATACCGGCTGGAAAAATATGTCGGCGAACCGACGGCGATTTTTGAAAGCCGCTATTGGCTGTTCGCTTTGGACGATCGCGGCATTGTCAAAATTCCCATCTATGCCCCTCGCGCTCGCGAGTTAGCCCAACTCAAGGGAATTCCCCTCGCCGTTACCTATGCCCTCGAAAGCCGCGACGCCATCGCTCCTCGCCTGCGATCGGCGGTTTCCTTCTTCGGCAGCGGGCTCGTTTATCTACTCACGCAAGTGATAGGCCGGGGCATTGGTTTGATCGGTCGCGGCATCATCCAGGGCATCGGCAATTCTTGGCAAGATACCAAGTTCGGCAAAAATAGCCAGCGCAAGTAATTTTGTGGAGGAGGGGAGAGGGGGAGAAATGAATTGAACAGACCAATTTTTTTCTCTTTTACAAAAAT
>CAYOOD010000026.1:0-83176 GCA_964405435.1 uncultured bacterium | reverse complement strand
CTCCGGGATATATAAAAAAATGTAACAATACTAAGTTAGCCAACTTGGTATCAGTGCTCGATGCCTCGGCTGAGTGGGGGAGAGGAAAGTGCGTCAGTAGGGGCTTTTCGCGAAAAGCCCCTACAGGAGTGCTGAGTGGGGGAGAGGGGGGGAGAAATAAAGTCGCTCGCGATCGCGCAGAGGATCTAAATCGATTTAAAATCTAAAACTTGAAATCTAAAATGGCTGCGAAAGCTTATTCGCCCGCAAGCAGGTGACGCAACTACTCCTCGCTCTTGATTTTGGCGGCACCAAACTCGCCGCTGCCGTGGCAGAACTCGGCGATCGCGCTTTTGCCGCGTACCGGCGCGCCCTCTCGCCCACTGGTGCCAGTGCCCGCACCGATCTGGAAATCGCGCGATCGCTCGCCCGCGAAGTCCTCGACGGCAGGCAACCCGCCGCCATTGGCGTCAGTTTTGGCGGGCCGGTCGATGCCGCAACCGGCACGGTGCGGCTGTCGCATCACGTCCCCGGCTGGGAAAATACGCCCTTGCGCCAGCTCCTCGCCGCCGAATTCAACGCGCCAGTCAGTGCCGACAACGATGCCAACGTCGCCGCTCTGGGCGAGTATCGCTTCGGCGCGGGCATTGGTTGCGACAGTTTGCTCTACATCACTGTCAGTACCGGCGTTGGCGGCGGTTGGATTCTCAACGGCAAACCGTGGCGGGGCGTCGGCGGCATGGCGGGCGAGATTGGCCATACTGTGGCAGACCCAAACGGCCCTTTGTGCTTGTGCGGCAAGCGGGGGTGCGTGGAGCGGTTCGCTTCCGGGCCGTACATGGCAAAGCAAGCTTGTGAGGCGATGCTCGCTCAGCCAGAACGGGGGCAGCGATTGCGCCGCCTTGCTGATGGGAATATGGAGAATATCACAGGTCAGCTTCTCTGTCAAGCTGCACGGGAGGGAGACGAACTCGCCAGGGAAGTGCTGGAAAAAGGCAGTTGGGCGATCGGGGTGGCCATTGGCAATGCAGCGAATTTAATCAACCCCCAGCGGTTCGTACTCGGAGGTGGGGTGACGAAACAGGGCGATCGCTTTTGGGAAGTGGTGCGCCGCGTCGCCCGCGAAACAGCCCTCCCAGAAGTGGAATTTGATATAGTCCCCGCTACCCTGGGGGACGATGCACCCCTGTGGGGCGCGATCGCCCTTGCGGAAGACTTAGTGGCTGAAACTATTCAAAGAGCTTAAAGGCTTGTCCGCACCCAGCCTTTTTTTATTGCAGGCTCGTGCGAGTTCCCGGGGAGAGAAACTTGCCCGGGGCAATATTCTCCCGTCAACTATAGAGTATTTTTCTGCCTAACTGAATCCTCAGTTTCTCAGGCACCGCGCCCGACTGCAGCCGGTTGCTGCAAATTCACGACCTCTTCAAGACTGTCCCAATGTGGTGTAAACGGCGGCATCGCCAGAGAGCAAGCCTTCCAAGTACCGTGTACTTGCACGTTGAGCTGGTGGCAGTGGCCGCCTCGCCGTCCTTCAATCGTGTAAAATCGGCAGTTTCGGCAGACAGTAGCTAAATGCGGGCCGGGGCTCATAAAGGGTATTTCTCAAGACTGACGATCTTAGTATGTCGCCTTTGTATTTTTCAAATAGTGATCTACTTATCAAAACAGCGGTGACAGTCTAAAAAAAATCTATTGATTTGAATAGAGGAAAATCTGCGATCGAAATCAGCGATCCTCGCGATCGCGATCGCAACAAGAGCCCGCTCGAATCGGCAAGTTTATACTTTTAATATTTATTTAACTTTTTTGCAGGCGGGGGCAATTTGCGAGACGCTTTTGCTTGCAAGCCTGTTCCGAGAAAGCGCAGCTATCCCGAAACAGGCTTTTTCACCGCAAAATTGGATGAGGACGCCCGCCGCTAGCGCAGCAAGTCCCAGAGTTGGGAGTCCGTAAAATCGGGGACAGCCAAGAGAGCGCCGAACTCGCAAAGGTATGCCGGCGCGTGAGTCGAAGCGATCGCCACCGTGGGAATGCCAGCCCCCACCGCCGAGCGAATCCCAGAAGGCGAATCCTCAAAAGCGAGGGCTTGTTCTGGGGCAACGCCCAAACTGCTGAGTGCCAACCGATACGGAGCCGGATCGGGCTTGCCCGCCGGAGCCTCTTCCGCTAAAATTACCGTCTCAAAAGCATCCGTCAGCCCCAAAGCAGCCAGCATAAACACCACATTCTCGCGGGGCGCATTCGTCACCAGCGCCCGTTTCAAACCGCGCTCGTCCGTCCACGCCAACACGTCAGAAAGTCCAGCGAGGGGTTTCAGTTGCGTCGCCAGTTTGCGAAAACGCGCCTCTTTTTCATCCGCAACCTGCAGCGCTTCCGCTAAGGGCAGGTGGGGCAGGATGTCCCGAACCACAACCGGGTTGAGCCCCCCGCTGATGCGGCTTTTGTAAAACGCCTCGTCAATTTCCAAGCCATAGTCCCTCAGCAGTTCTTGCCAAGTCAAAAAGTGAATGGGGTCAGTATTCACCAGCGTGCCGTCTAGATCGAAAAGTACAGCCGAGAGCATAAGAATGTGAGCGCGAAAGAACTGAACGTAAAACTGAACGTAACAGGGGGAGTCAAGAAATCCCCTTTCGGCCCTTTTTGAAGGAAGAGAAGGAGAAATCGAGAAACCGAGCTTCTGGGAGGGATTGTACATGGATTTGGACAGATTTAGCGGTTTGATTTGAGTCGCTAAACCTCTTCAACCCGGTTGGTTGAAGAAACCGGTTTTCTCAGTCCAGCCCTTCACCAATCCAATAAAAGCGCTATGGAGTGGCATAAAGAGCGCTTGCATCGCCGAGGGACGAACGAAAAGCGCGATCGCCCTACTGAGTTACAGCGCTCCTATTGATTTGTGAAAGTTAGAATGGCAGGTTGAGTTGAGCGCAAGGCTTACCCACTTTCACAAAACAAATCAGGTGCTATATGATAAAAACCATCCTTGCTGTGTTAAGAAAGCTCAATGGCGATCGCAATTGATTTTGGAACGAGCAACACCGTCATCGCTCGCTGGAACCCAGCGACTCAACAGGCAGAAACCTTGAAGCTGCCTGGTTTAACCGTACAGCAGGGGCAGAATCCGCCCCTAATCCCCAGTTTACTGTACGTTGAAGACGCCGCCAAGGGCCAAGTAGTAATCGGCCAGCCCGTGCGCGACAAAGGGCTAGACTTGAAAACAGACCCGCGATTTTTCCGCAGTTTCAAGCGGGGAATCGGCACCGACATACAAGGATTTCTCCCCGAAATCGACGGCAAAATCGTCAGTTTCGAGCAGGTGGGGCAGTGGTTCCTCACCCAAACCATCGAGGCCATTCAGAAAGTCCCCTTGCCCCTGGATTCCCTGACGCTAACCGTGCCGGTCGATAGTTTTGAAGCCTACCGCAACTGGCTTGGACAAGTCTGTCAGTCATTGCAAGTCGAACAGGTGCGGATGCTCGACGAACCGACTGCCGCCGCTTTGGGATACGGGCTGGCTGACCGACAAATTTTGCTCGTCATTGACTTCGGCGGCGGTACTCTCGATTTATCTTTAGTACGGTTGGATGGCAGCGCAGGCTCGAATAAGAAGCCGCTGGGATTTATTCTCAAATGGGGCGAAAAAAATCTGGCTGAAAGTTCTGCTCAAAAGGCAAAAATTGCCCGCGTGCTGGCAAAAGTCGGTCAAAATTTGGGGGGAACGGATATTGACAACTGGCTGGTGGATTATTTCGCAGCAACTCAAGGGCTGGCGAAAACTCCCCTAACGGCGCGATTGGCTGAGCGGCTGAAGATTCAACTGTCTTTGCAGCGGCAGGCGAGCGAGGTTTACTTCAATGACGAAACGTTGGAGAGTTATGAATTGCAGATGGAGCGCGATCGCTTCGAGGAAATCCTCCAAAAACACCAGTTTTTTGACAATCTCGACGAGGCGATGACGCAAGTGCTGCAGCAAGCGCGGCGCAGCGGCATAGAAGTGTCGGACATCGATGCAGTTTTGTTAGTCGGCGGCACCGTACAAATCCCAGCCGTTCAATCTTGGGTAAAGCAGTATTTCGACGCCGATAAAATTCGCTGCGAAAAACCGTTTGAAGCGATCGCGCAAGGTGCCCTGCAGCTCAGTCAAGGCATCGAAATCAAAGATTTCCTCTATCACAGTTACGGCATCCGCTACTGGAACCGCCGCGAAAATTGCCACAGTTGGCATCCGATAATCAAAGCAGGGCAGGCTTATCCGATGAGCGAACCAGTCGAATTAGTCCTGGGGGCATCGATGGAAAATCAGCCGAGTATTGAGTTAATTGTCGGCGAATTGGGGGCGGAAACGGGCGGCACGGAAGTCTATTTCGACGGCGATCGCTTGGTGACGCGCAGTTTGGCGGGCGGGCAAACCGCAGTACAGCCCCTCAACGACAAAGACGGCGCTCGCAGCATTGCCAAACTGACGCCGCCCGGGTATCCGGGGAGCGATCGCGTCAAAGTTCTTTTTCAAGTAGACGCCCAGCGCTTCCTGCGCATTACCGTCGAAGACTTGCTGAGCAATCAAACCCTGCTGGACGATCGACCCGTTGTTCAGCTCAGTTAGACTGGAAAATCGCGGCGGCATTGCATTTGATGCTGTAAATTTCAGATGCGTTTCGCCAGATCTACAGAAACCCGGTTTCTTCAAGCAACCGGGTTTCTAGGCTGTCACAACTTAAATAGAACCGCTAGAGAACCTTTAAATTTTTCGGCTTGTGTGAAAGATTTCTAGCGGTTGCAAACAAGAAGTGACAAGCGTGCGTTTGCGGGTAGGGTGCCGTACCGTCAAACGGCAAGGCACCTTACTGCCCCTGATGGCGGGTGAAGTTGATTGATGTCCGCCTATGCGGAGAACTTGCTAATTATTGTGTACCACTACTGGCGTTCCCACATCTGCCCAATTGAAAAGCCATTCAGCATGATTCACCGCAACATTGGTGCAACCGTTGCTGACTCGCGTGCCAAATTTGTTGTGCCAGTAAGCGCCGTGAATGGCATAGCCCTGATGGTAGTACATGGTAAAAGGCACGTCGGGAACGTCGTAGCCGGGACCTTGCATCCGAGTGACGCGATGCTTGGTTTGAATGGCATAGGTGCCGGTGGGGGTGGGGGTTGCGTCCTTGCCGCTAGAAATGACAACGGCATAAACGGCTTTATCGCCTTCCCAGGCAACTAGACGCTGATTCGCCAGGTCAATTTCAATCCACCGTTGGGTAGATTCTTGCAGCTCGAGCAGCCTTTTTGCAATTTGATTGCGTTCGGCTTCCGCAGGTGTGGGTGCTGCTAAAACGGGGACTGACCAGGTACAGAAGGTCAAAAGGGTTAACGATGCACCAGCCCAGAATGTGCCGGAGCGACGCAACCAAGAAGAGTTTTTCTTACTTCTCACTGTTAACGCCTCCTGAGTATTGAAAGCTATATATTTTATCAGTTTTCTGTTCGGGGAGTTAGCTACAGTGGCGCTGTGGCTGATTTCGGACAGCCGCGCGGGAAAAACGGCGGCGATCGCGACTAGAGGGGTGCGGCTAGGCGCTGCACGAGGGTTTGAGCCCGCTGGGCGATCGCCAGCCAATTTTCAGCCGCCACCAACGCTTTAGGAAAGAGTTCCCCAGCCAAACCAACAGCGATCGCGCCGGCAGATATAAATTCTTTTGCGTTTTCCAGCGTCACGCCGCCCGTAGGAATCAAAGGAATGTGCCCCAGGGGGCCTTGCAAGCTTTTTATATAACTGGCACCTCCCACCGCCGAGATGGGAAACACCTTAACGGCGCTCGCTCCTGCCTGCCACGCCGCGACGATTTCCGTGGGAGAGAGCGCCCCCGGCACGATGGGCACGCCCGCCGCCACTGCTGCGCGAATCATCGCCGCATCGGTGTGGGGAGTAAACAGGAATTGGGCTCCTGCGGCAAGGGCTCGCTGCAAGTCGTCGGCGCTTAAGAGAGTGCCGGTGCCGACAATACAGGCGGGCAGCGCCGAGCGCAACTGGGCAATCAGTTCTGGGGCGCGATCGCTATTCCAGGTAATCTCGATTAACTGCATCCCCCCAGCGGCCACCGAGCGGGCCAATTGGTGGCCTATTTCCATCTGGGAGGCGCGGATCACCGCGATCGCGCGGTGTTGTTGCAGTAGCGTTAACCAAGTACAGTCGGGTCTTTTCACTGTCAACTGCTCGCAAATCTTTCGCAAGAAATATTCTACAATATCTGCCTTCCAAATCAGCCTGTAGGAAGAGACAATCTGCCCAATCTTTTCTTACGATTTTTCCTGTAGATAAATCCTCTAAAATTTTTATGGTTCTTGTCAAACTGGAAGATTTTTATCCCAACTATCGCCAAGAAATCATAGGAGGCGATCGCATCAAGGGTCTTGAGGTCTATGCAGGAAAAACTGACGAGAAAATCGGCACCATTTGCGATGATGTCGTCGATCTGACAGGTCGGTTTAGATATTTGGTCGTCGATACGAGCCTCTGGGGGATAAAGAAAAAAATCTTACTGCCAGTCGGTTCTTGCCGGCTCGACTGTCGCGCTAGGCGCATCTACGCTCCCGCTTCTCTTGACAAAAAGCAAGTAGAAGGTTTGCCGGAATATGCCGACGGCATCACCGTCGATCGCGCGCATCAGGAGGATTGGAACGTCCAAGCCCTCCCTCCTCCAGAAGAAGAACCTGCCCGCGATCCCTCTGAAAATAGCATGGTTTCAAACCCTGCCGCAGGGGAAGCGGCACAGTCAGAACCGCAAACGCTGAAACTGTACGCAGAACGCGCTTTTTTCGTGAAATCCCGCCGCCAAACGGGTGAAATTGCGATCGGCAAGCGCATTGAAACCGAGACGGTGCGAATTTCCATACCCATTGAAAAAGAGCGGCTGATCGTAGAGCGAACCACCCCAACAGACGGCGGCACGATCGCAGGCGATCGGGAAATAGAACTCCGCGCCGGGGAAGTGATTCGCATAAAACTCTACGAAGAAACCGCCGAGATTTGCAAAGAAACCTTCCCGCGCGAAATCATCACCCTTAAAAAAGAAGTGGAGCGGGAGACGATTGACGCCGAAGTGTCGTTGCGTCGAGAAGAGTTGGAAGTCAATACTTGCGATCGACCGGTTGCCGAAACCGACTGACTCCCTTGCTCCGCCTCGGGAGCGGCGATCGCTCCTCGCGGCAGGATTTTGGCCAGTTGAAATCCCTGTTAACTTGCAGGGAGAATCTTTGGGAGGGCGCGCGATCGGGCATCCTGCCAGGTTGCCAAGCGCGCGCTCGACGTTTAAATTTCTGTTAGGAAATGAACCTCCCGAAACTCCTCCTTTTTTTTAGCTGCTTTCATTCTTTAGGAAGATATAGAAAAATTTCCGCTCGGAAAACTTTCATTCTTTGGGGAGAGGCATGAAAGCCTGTTAATCGAGACAATAAGAGTGTACTCTGGGAGAACGATAAATTATGGCTCTTTACAAAATAGCAGACTTTTATCCCAACTACCGCGACGATATTTTTGGAGGTGATGACATCAAAGGGTTTGATGTCTATGCAGGCGCTAGTGACGAAAAAATTGGCAGCGTCTACGAAGTGCTAGTCGATGATACAGGTCGCTTCCGGTATCTGGTGATTGATACGGGTATCTGGATTTTTGGTAAAAAAGTATTGCTACCTATCGGATCGAGCCGCATTGATTACGACGCGCGGCGCGTCTACGCGATCGGGCTGACGAGCAAGCAGCAAGCAGAAAACTTGCCACAGTACAGCGAAGACATGACGGTTGATTACGATTACGAAGAACGAGTGAGGAACGTTTACCGTCCGTCAGCTACTCAGTCCACTGCCGTCGCCTACGATCGCGATACCTACAGCTACGATCGCGATGCCAGCTTGTACGACGTCAACGAGCGAGAACACCAACGTCTCAAACTGTACGAAGAACGGCTAGTCGCGAATAAGAATCGCGAAAAGACGGGCGAAGTAACCGTTGGCAAGCGCGTCGTCACCGAAACGGCACAGGTTTCAGTACCCCTCGAAAAAGAGCGCGTCGTCGTTGAACGAACCACCGTGAGCGAAGCTGGAACGGGCGTGGCTCCCGGCGATGCCGACTTCCGCGAAGGAGAAGTCGCCCGCATCGAAGTCTACGAAGAAAGCGCTGACGTTCACAAAGAAGCCTTCGTGCGCGAAGAAGTCAACGTCCGCAAAGAAATCGATCGCGACACGGTTCAAACTGAAGATACGGTTCGTCGAGAAGAACTAGACCTGAAAACCGAAGGTCAGGCAGTGGTAGAACGACGACCCGATGATGCCACTCGGAATGCTTAAATGACCTCTCCAAGGCTGATTTGTAGCTAGTTCACCCACTGAATTGAGTGCTTGAAAAACAGAGCGAGCGGGGTCTAAAACCCGCTCTGCCTGTGCTTTAATAGATATACGGTAAAATCAAAAAAATGAGGAACGAAGCGTCTTCTAAAGGGTTTGAATCATTAAAACCAAATGCTCGCCTCGCCGCTATGCTGGAACCTTTGAGAAATCAACTGACTGATTTGGCAGTGAGGGACATTCACGGCACTTTGCTGGGCACGGTGCAAGATATCACGCTCACTCCAGACGGATACCTAAATTTCCTTGTATCTGGGTTGGATACTTCAGGTCGCTCCCGCTTATTTCTCGTCACGAGCGATCTCGTCCAAAAAATTGAGTATGCCACTCAGTCGATCTTTATAAATCTGACGGCTAAGCAAGCAGATAAGCTGCCTGAATATGTCAGGATCGAGACGGAGAGAGTCGAGGAGCCAGAACCTTTCTCCCGCTCAACCAGGGAAGTTCCTGCAGGCACCTACGAGCCCGGAACTCAGCTCGACGTCAGCCGAGACGTGGTGGAAAATCCTTTTTCGCCGGAGGATTTGAGAGAACCAGAAAAGGTGGCAGAAGAAGCGATTCGCTTGCTAGAAGAACGATTGTTAGTCGATCTCAGCAAGCAGAAAGTCGGCGACGTCATCGTCCGCAAAGAAGTCGAAACTCGGATGGTCGAAGTTCCAGTCCGCCGCGAAAAACTGATTGTCGAACAAGTCACGCCCGAACGCAAGCAATTAGCAGAAATTGACTTGGGAAAAAGCGAAATCAGCGAAGAAAATAGGGGGGAGATAAGCGGGTTAGAACCTCAGCCAACGGTGAGAAGTGAATTTGACTCTCCGCAAACAGCCAGCAAATATTTAGAAGCGATCGCCGCTCAACCGCATCACGGGTGCGCCAAGGTGCGCGTCGAACTGGTTCTGGAAAATTCCTTACTGCGGGACACTTACCAGCAGTGGAGCGATCGCTACGCGGGCACTTGAGACGAAAGGAAAAAGTAAATTGCCATGCCTGACTTTTTCCTTTTACTTTTGCCTGTTTTCTCGGTAAAAACTGCAAACCTGCAAGTTTTACGCCACGCCCTTGACTCAGCCAGCAGCGTTTCAAGAATCACTGCCTGACGTTTAGAAATTTCCTTTCATTACAGGTAGAATTGAATCGCTAGCTGGTCTTGTAAATCGGCAGATTTCAGACGCCTTTAAATCCTATTTCCATATCTTTTTCTTTGCCAGTGCTGACAGGAGGAGAGGCAAAAAAAGCGGCCCTCTTGCGCCCCACTCCAATCTGGTTGAGAACGATACCGACTAGAATAATACTGCCTCCAATATATTGAGAGAAAGTAGGCGATTCCATCAAAATAATATAAGCTGCTAGTATCCCGGCAATCGGGCTAAAAGAACTCGCCAAAGACACCTCAGATGCGCTGGCAGACTTCAAGCCAGTAAACCAACACAATTGACCGAGGACAACGATGCCCGCACCATAAACTAACATCCACTGCCACAAAACCGGGGAAAAAACATCCATAAAATGGTCAATTCCAAACATCTGTACGGCGATAATAAAGAATATTGTCACTCCTACGGCTGTCCGAAATACGGTAAAGATTCCCAAGGGAATCTGGCGGAGCTTGAGTTTACTGATAATCGTGGAAGCCGCTAATGCCGCCGCTCCTCCTGCTGCCATGAGTTCGCCTGTTCCGATCGCGAAACTTCCCCCCATATTCACAGCGTTTTCTCCTGAATTTTGAATTGCAATCGTTAAAAAAACGCCGATAAATGAAACAATCGCGCCCGCTACAACCCAACGATTAACTCGTTCCCGCAGCAAGAATACAGACAATCCTAAGACGAGGGGCGCTTCTATTCGCCCTATCAAAATCACGTTGTTCACGGCAGTCAATTGGAGAGCGGTAAATGTTAGAGCGGGGGCTAGGGCTCCCGATAGGGTGGCAACCCCTAACAAACTGAGCCAATCTTTCCCCGTCAGCCGTTCGAGCGATTGACGGTTCCACTGGGAACGGTAGATGCAAATCAGCACCGTCAGAGCGCAAACATTTCCGGCAAACAAAATATTGCAAAATGAAATGGGATTTCGGCCATCAATTAAATGGATGGCTCCAATTTTTGTTAACTGTCGCACGACGGAATTAGAAGCGGCAAAAATCACGACCGCTACCAAGAGATAGACGACTCCGGGAAGCCGGGAGAATTTATCAGCAATTGATTTCATAATTTTCGGAGAGCGTGGCTAAATGTAAATATTGCGTTCGCCTCACAGAAGGCGACTCGCAGCAGAAATCGTCTCGTCAAAACCAATGGCAAACCCCGAAGGCGAGCGAGTCAACGCAAAAAAGGCACGACGCCCAGTTGCCAGCGGCATCGCCCGCCAATTACAGGAAAAAACGCGATCGCGCGCGGGCACTCAATAGAAAAAGCCGTGACACTTTAGCGTCACTAGCTGGGAAACCGCGCCATCTTCGCTCACGCAGAGCCCCACCCGCTGAATGCTTCTGCCCCAGATGCCTTCGATATTAATGCAAATCCTTTCTCGTTTTCTAGAGAGGCGCTTCAATACTGCTTGATTTGGGCAAAGAATTTGCAGCGTTACAATACCTTCTACGGAGTCTTCTTCGACGCGAAACAGGCAGTCCCGCAAAATGGCGCGGATGCTACTGTCAAAGAGTTCGTGGAACCGTCGCAGCCTTCCGCTCAAGGTATCGTCCTCCGGCGGCAAGCCAAATGGGCAATCGTCGTCAAAATAGAAAGGGTCAATCATGGTTTGAAGCTGTGTAGGGTGATTCGGGTTTGACGCCTGGAGCAATTAAAGGCGCAGTTTGGCAACCGATTTGCTGCAATTTTACTCCAAAACAGAGGCGATCGCGCTTTTGGCAGTCTTCTCTGGCACGCGAACCGCTCTGCGATCGCTAGCCAATCGAGCTATCTCCCTGCATTTCCAATAATTCCTCCCAGGAGCAGTTAAAAGTTTCCTTCAGCCGGCACACGGAATCTACATCGATTTTAGTCATCGACTGTTTGGCATAGCGTCGAATCGTGTTGTAGGTTACGCCAGAACGCCGGCTCAGTTCGTTCAGACTCCACCTGCGCGTTTCGCAAAGCTCTTTTACTTTCACTTTCAGTTGGTACATGGCTTTTCGGTGACAACCGCCGATCGCAAAATTTTATCGAGTTATATCTTGCTTATTATACGCTAGGGTGAGAATCTCAAAATGCCCCCCTCAAAAGCAACGCGCGAGCGAGTCTTTTAGACTGAGCTGTCTTGGCGGTTTCGTTCAAAAATAGCAAAGATGGTTTAAACTCTAAATTGACGCTGCCACTCCAGCAGGAGCGCCCGACATTGCAAGCAAGTCAACTCCGCGAACAAGTCGCGAATTCCTTCCGGCGCGATCGCATAAGAGGCACCAATCCGCTCGGCGGGTATCCGCGCTGTGGCGTATATTTCCGCAACAAAGCCGTATAGTTTCTGGCTGGAAAAAGAACTGTCGATCCCCCATCCTGTATCATTCAGAGGTAAAATAGACGCGATCGCTTCAGCTCCGACACCCAATTCTTTCTGCAAAATTACCGGCACTGCCCCTAAAGGTGTCTCGCCCGCCGGCAGCCGCCCGCCAGGAAAATCCAACGTCACCTTTCCCGCGCCCGGGCGAAAACTAGGTGGCGGCAATATCAGCTTATCGCCCTGAATCGTCACGACAACCACTGAATCGGGTTTTTCTACCCGCCAATACTCCAATATTTGCCCGCGATCGTCTTGCAGGTGTTCCCCCATAAGCGTCAACCATTTCGATCGCATTTCGAGAAATTTATCCAGCGTTTTCCAATCGCGATCCTCTGACTTCATATCAATCTACCTATCCCAGTAATTCATCGAGGGCAAAATTAATATCGAGAAACGCTAGCATAGCAAGACTTTCACCCCGCTGGTATCGCCGCACCTCCTCGTAACCATTCGGCGACGGCTGGCGATAAACTTCTACACATTGATTGTTGACATCTACGAGCCAGACTTCTAAAATCCCCGACTCCGCATAAAGAGGAATTTTCACCGTTCTGTCAAATTCAACCGTCGTATCTGCCACCTCCACTAAGAGGAAAATATCCTGCGGCTGAGGATGTCCCGCTTCGTAAAAGTCGGCTCGCCGTCGCAACAATGCCAAATCAGGTTCCGGTTCGGAGCTGTCATCTAATTCTACAGGGTCTTGCACTCCGACAGTAACGTTTGGCGTCAAACGCAGCACGAATAATTCATTAAGACGCTTGACATGGCTCGAATGACGCCTGCCGACTGGTGACATTTTGACAATCTCTCCTTTTATCAATTCTACTCGGTCATCTGCGGTGAGAATACCCGCTTCAACCATTTTATGATATTCTTGCACGGTAAACAGGCGTCTGAGCAATTGAACGGACATGACAAACTCCCTAATTTTCGGCGCAGTTACAAGCAGCCCGGTTGCTTGAAGAAACCGGGCTTCTGATTATTTTATCTCATCCTTCATCTAAATTCATGTGCCCCCGAAAACCGGTGATGATCCGACTGCCATCTTTGAGGATGTGAATTTCCATTTGGTCGCTTGCCCAGGTGATTTTATCTTGAAATTCGGGATTGAAAATGTGAACTTTTTGATTTTTCGAGGAGACGGGGGAATCGGGGGAATTAATTGCTAAGGATTCCACATAGGGGCCATCGATTAAAATATCGAGCTGGGATAATAACTCCTGCGCCCCTGGGGGTGCTTTTTCCGATCGCAGTTCTGTGAGGGTAAATCCGCTAAAAGACATCGCGCTCAACCCAGCAGCTTTTAGCTGGGCTGCTAGCTGTGCCAGTGCGGGAGCTTGCCAAAAGGGTTCGCCGCCGGAAAAGGTGACGCCGGTGTTGTTGGGATTGCTCAAAATTTTCGCAGCCAGTTCGTCAATGCTGATGAGTTGGTTGATTTCAAATGACCAAGAAGCTTTGTTGAAACACCCGGAACAAGCGCGATCGCACCCTTGCACCCAGACGACGGCGCGGCAGCCCGGGCCGTTCACTTCTGACTCATCGACATACCCCATAATATTCAAATATCCTGGGGGAATTTCTACAGGAGGTTTTAATGCGGTGCTTGTTTGAGTTGTCATTGGTTTTATCCCTTTAATTATCTCGTTTTTTTCGGTTCTCATTGTTTAAAGAAACTTCTCCCCTTCCCCCCCTCTCCCCCTCCCCTCGTAAAGAAGGGAGTTGAAGAGTTCAGTTACGCAGGGGCGCAGCTTACGGGAATGCCAGTGGCGCTCTCGATCTCGCGCTTGAATGCTTGCAAGACTTCAGGGCTAACGCACTTGAGTACCTGTACGGCGTAGGGGCGATCGCCCTTAGAGTGGTTTTCCCGCCCGTCTAATTGCCGCTCGATCGGTTTCGGGCGCGTGGGGGTATTGAGTTGAATTTCGTCGGGTGCGAGGGATTCCATCCGCGCAATGTAGTCCGATCGCGCGCTTTCATCCCACTTGCTGAGAATCATGGTTTGAATGCTCAGGTGCCCTTCGTACTCAGCCCGAAATTGTTCTAACCCTTCCCAAATATCTGTTAATTGAATCCCCTCGACCGGTCGGTTGACGCGCCGCAGCAAGTCGGGCGTCGTCGCGTCGAGTTTAACCGATACCCGATCCGCGATCGCCAGCGCTGCCCGCACCGTCGGATCTGACAGAAAGGTTCCATTCGTCAGCACCAGCGTGGGTTTGTGGGTGAGTTCCTTGACGCGGGTGAGAATTTCTGCCAAATTCAGCGCTAACGTGGGTTCGCCACTGCCGCTGAGGGTAATGATATCGACATCCCACGGGGCGAAGTGCCACAAGTCTTGCATGACGTGACCGGTGGGGACGAAGACTTTGCGAGCGCGCGTCTGGCGTTCGATTTCCCCCAACTGACAGTAAACGCAGTTAAACGAACACGCCGACACCTGACCGATCGGATCGATGCCGAGCGATCGCCCGTAGCGCCAAGATTTTACCGGCCCGTAAACCGAACAAAATGTTAATGTTGTCATAATCCCATCAGCCAAGCGCTAATTTTTTTCTTTTGAATGCACGCCACTGCTTTTCAGCGCTGGCAACGCTACAATCCTTCTGAGTGCAGCGCCACCCCAATCGCCGGCTGCTGAAAGCCGAAACTCAGGTACAGGACTAACCCGCCAACTAAAAGCAGCCACAAGAATAATTTCCGAATTCTCTCCTGCATTCCGCTTCCCCTCCAGCTGCGAAGTCTCGCCTATCTGCCTCAGTTTTAGCGCATTTCCTCCCCAGCGCGATCGCCCCGAACCCCCCCAAAGCGAGGCGCGCGAAACCCTCATTCAGCCTAGCTTAGCCATTTTACGCCGCGATTTCCCTCTCTCGGTTTTGTTAAGATTTTTATCAATATTGTTGAGATTGACTTCTTTTTTTGAATTTTTGTTGCTGGCGACCTCCCGAAATTACTGGGGTAATTTTAACTCATTAGACCAAAAATCGCTAAAATTGTAATTAAAATTTAAACTAAGATTAAAAAATATTGAAGCCTCGTGCAGTTCCCAAAACCTTTTTATACAATCGATAGAGACTGGCATTTATCACAAGCTTGCCGCTATTTTCCTAGAAATCTTGCGCCAGTCCGCTACCGGAATCCAAGCATCTTGGCAACCGATCGTTTATCTAAACTCATCAATTCCTGCCGAAGTTGCTTGCGTTCCAGCGATCTCGCGTTGCAATAGGAGGAATTTCCTATGAGTACCGTTGTTCGTCGCAAGCCAGAAATCGATATCTTGGATCGGTGGGATCGGTTTTGCGACTGGATTACCAGCACCGACAATCGGCTTTATATCGGCTGGTTTGGCGTCCTGTGCATTCCCTGCGCCCTAGCCGCTGCCATCTGTTTTATCCTTGCCTTCATTGCCGCCCCGCCTGTCGATATGGAGGGGATTCGAGAACCGGTAATCGGTTCGATTATGGGCGGCAACAATCTCATCACCGCCGCAGTCGTGCCCACCTCCGCCGCGATCGGGCTGCACTTTTATCCCCTGTGGGATGCTGCCTCGGTGGACGAATGGCTCTACAACGGCGGGCCATACCAACTGATCGTCCTGCATTTCCTCGTGGCAGTTTGGGCGTATCTGGGGAGGTTGTGGGAGCTGAGCTATCGCTTGGGGATGCGCCCCTGGATTGGCGTTGCCTTTTCCGCACCCGCCGCCGCCGCAACGGCTGTATTGCTCGTCTATCCGATCGGGCAAGGTTCTTTTTCTGAAGGGTTGCCCCTGGGAATCAGCGGCACCTTCCACTTCATGCTGGGCGTGCAAGCCGACCACAATATCCTCATGCACCCCTTCCACATGCTGGGCGTGGCGGGGATATTTGGCGGAGCGCTCCTCGCTTCCTTGCACGGTTCGCTTGCCACTTCGAGCTTTATTCGGGCGACGACTGAGAACGAATCGGCGATCGCCGGTTACAAATTTGGCCAAAAAGAAGAAACCTACAACTTGCTCGCCAGCCACTACGGCTACGCGGGGCGGCTGCTGATTCCACCGGTGGGGCAAGACAATCTCCGCTCTATCAGCTTCCGGCTGGCTGCAGTGCCCACCGTCGGGATCTGGTTTGCCACTGCCGCCGTCATCAGCGTCTCCTTCAACCTGAATGGGTTTAACTTCAATCACTCCATCTTGGACAGTGCCGGTCGCCCGATCCGGACGGATGCAGATATTCTCAACCGGGCGATGCTGGGCATCCAGGCGATGCACGAGCCAAATGCTCACGTTTTCCCGCTGGTGCTCGCTTCTGGCGAACCCGTGCCGGTGAGCATGGAAGTCGTGACTAGCCCGACGATTAGCGGCTGAGTCACTCGCGCGAAAATGCGCTAATTATTTAGAGAGCGCTTCCCCAAGGGGAAGCGCTTTTTTTTGCTGAAGCGCTCGGAGAATTTGCCCGGTTTCAGGAAGATTGCCCCCTTTCAGTGCAGAAGCGGCGATCGGCGATCGCACCGGGCATGACTGCACTTACAATACAGATAGGGCCTCGTCTGCCGCAGAAATTGACGAAACAGCCAGCCGCCAGGGGCGATCGCTCCTCCACCGTCCGGAGTCTGCCGCCGCCCGTCGCCCGAGTCAAACAGTGCGGCTCTCGGTTTGTAACGGTGCCCGAACGGCTCGACGTGCAGCAGCAGGCGAAAAGCGACGCCAACCCAAACCGATCCCTAATTTCCCTGAGACGATTTTATATTTGCGTCTTTACATAGAAGGGAAAACAGGTGCATTCTTCTTTATTCGGTCATTCTAGCGATATTCACACCATAGCCATAAATGCAGCTTTAACGCAAAACAAAAAATATTTGAATTTGGGCGGGCCATTTAAACCAGACAATTTTTATTTTAAATTTAGCAAGCAAAATTATCAAAATTCTTGTGCTTGATAGGTTGTATGGATTATTTGACGTGCATTTTTAAAGCAATGCTTGATATCGCGAGGCGCGATCGCCTGCAGCGGAGCGATAGGCGTGCCCCATTCACCTGAAAATAGGTTAATATAAGTTAACATTAGGACGAGATCGCAGAGTCCCGGTCAAAAAATAAAAAATTTAGGAGGATAAAGCCCGGTGAATAAACGGTGGAGAAATGCGGGACTGTACGCATTGCTGGCAATTGTCGTCATTGCCCTATTCACGGCCTTTTTTGACAAACAACCCCCCAGCAGGGAGAGCTGGCGCTACAGCCAGTTTATTCAGGAAGTACAAAGCAAAAGAGTAGAGAAAGTCAGTATTAGCGCCGATCGCACCAGGGCGCTCGTCCAAGCCCAGAACGGCAACAAAATCCTGGTCAACCTGCCCCCCAACGACCCGGAACTGATCGATATCCTCACCGACAACGGCGTCAATATCGAAGTGCTGCCGCAGAGCGACGAAAGCTTCTGGATCAAAGCCCTCAGCAGCCTCTTCTTCCCCGTACTGCTCCTAGTCGGCTTGTTCTTCCTGCTGCGACGCGCCCAAAATGGCCCTGGTTCTCAGGCGATGAACTTTGGCAAATCCAAAGCCAGAGTGCAAATGGAGCCGCAAACCCAGGTGACATTCTCGGACGTCGCCGGGATCGACCAAGCCAAGCTGGAACTGAGCGAAGTAGTGGACTTCCTGAAGAATGCCGACCGGTTCACCGCCGTCGGTGCCAAAATTCCTAAAGGCGTGCTGCTCGTTGGCCCTCCGGGAACCGGCAAAACCCTGCTGGCGAAGGCTGTGGCGGGAGAAGCCGGCGTGCCTTTCTTCTCGATCTCCGGTTCTGAATTCGTAGAAATGTTCGTCGGTGTGGGTGCCTCTCGCGTCCGCGACTTGTTTGAACAAGCGAAAGCGAATGCGCCGTGTATCGTGTTCATCGACGAAATCGATGCGGTCGGTCGCCAGCGCGGGGCCGGTCTGGGCGGCGGCAACGACGAGCGCGAGCAAACCCTCAACCAGTTGCTCACGGAAATGGACGGCTTCGAGGGCAACACCGGCATCATTATTATTGCCGCAACCAACCGACCTGACGTGCTGGATGCAGCGCTAATGCGTCCGGGGCGCTTTGACCGGCAGGTGGTGGTCGATCGCCCGGATTACGCGGGGCGTCTGGAAATCCTCCGGGTACACGCTCGCGGCAAAACTCTGGCGAAAGACGTGGATTTGGAAAAAATCGCCCGCCGGACTCCCGGGTTTACCGGTGCAGACTTGTCCAACCTGCTGAATGAAGCGGCGATTTTGGCTGCCCGCCGCAACCTGACGGAAATCTCGATGGACGAGATTAACGACGCGATCGACCGCGTGCTCGCCGGTCCCGAGAAGAAGGATCGGGTGATGAGCGAGAAGCGCAAGACGCTGGTGGCGTATCACGAAGCCGGTCACGCTTTGGTGGGCGCGCTGATGCCGGATTACGATCCGGTGCAGAAAATCAGCATCATCCCGCGCGGGCGCGCTGGCGGTTTGACGTGGTTCACCCCCAGCGAGGATCGGATGGAGTCGGGATTGTACAGCCGCTCCTACCTGCAAAATCAGATGGCGGTGGCCCTGGGCGGTCGGATCGCGGAAGAGATTGTCTTCGGCGAGGAAGAAGTGACGACCGGCGCGTCGAACGACTTGCAGCAAGTGGCTCGCGTGGCGCGTCAGATGGTGATGCGCTTCGGGATGAGCGATCGCCTCGGTCCCGTGGCTCTCGGACGCCAGCAAGGCAATATGTTCCTGGGGCGGGATATCATGGCGGAGCGCGATTTCTCGGAAGAGACGGCGGCGACGATTGACGATGAAGTGCGCACGTTAGTGGAACAAGCTTACAAGCGGGCAAAAGAAGTGCTCACGGGCAACCGTCACGTTCTCGACAGGTTGGCAGATATGCTGATCGAAAAAGAAACGGTTGACGCGGATGAGTTGCAAGAGTTGCTGGCGACGAGCGACGTGAAAATGGCTGCGATCGCCTAGTTCTAGTGCGATCGGGAAAGAAAATTCGGGGAAGTTCTGGAAGTTTCCAGGGCTTCCCCTATTTTTTTAAAGCAACTCGATAAACTCATCGACACTGAGCCCTGCATCGCGGATAATAGCTCGGAGTGTGCCTTTGTCCAGTTCCCGATGAGCTGGCACGACGAGCTGAGCCAATGGTTCATCCCGAAACAGAGAAATATGGCTTCCCCTCTGACGCACGACGTAGAAACCTATCTTTTCCAGGGCTTTCACACATTCGAGCCCTGAAATGCGGGGCAACTTGCTCATACCGCCACCAGTAGAATTTCAAAGCGGTCTTCTGGCACGGGCTGCCCCTTTTCTTGCCACACCTCGATATATAGTTCGATCGCTTCTTTTATGTTGGCGATCGCTTCTTCTTTCGTTTTGCCCTGGCTGATGCAACCAGACAAGCTGGGACATTCAGCCACCCAATAGCCATCTTCTCCAGGGTAAATAATCACTTGCCGCACGCTGTCACCTCCATGTTTCCACTCTATTATTCTGCCACTGCCAACTGCCTTACCTGCCGCTGTCCCGGGGTGAGGGATGAAAGCATTCGGATTATCAATTCTCGATTCTTACCGAGCGATTATTCGCCCTTGCTTCGACAGCCACGCGCTACGGGCTATATGCTCTCCTGAAGTACAAAATCGGTATGCTTCCAACTCACTTCCTACTCCTTAACTTGCTTAACCTCGTCTAAGGGCAGCCCTAGCACTTCTGCAATTTGCTCGTCGCTCAAGCCAAACTGCCGCAACTTAGCGATCGCTCCTCTCTGAGCGTGATTCTTGCCGCCCTGGAAGTCAGGTGTTTCGGGCTTGGCTTTCTCTGCGGTGTCAGCGGTAGGCTGGGAGCAAATGTTGATGTAGCCCATTACGATGCTGTTTCCAAAATTAATATTAATATTTCCTTGTCGTTCTAATACTGATTTGAGGGTCTTTTTATCAATATGTTCTTCAAAAACCTGAGATAATAACTGTAAAAGCTCGCAACCCACATCCTTAACGTGACTTTGACTGCGCCGATAAGTCTTGGCAATTTCAGAATACTTCTGCTGATTGAGAATTCCCTCAATAACACCCCGTTGCAAGTCATTGAGGCGCTTACCTGTCTTGGTATAAACGGCATCGTCTACAAATTGCAAGACCTCGCTAATGTCCATCAGTCAGGATGTGAGAGAACAATCGCTATTATAGCCGACCTTCTCCGTCTTTATCCGATTTTATCCGAGCTTTTCCGTCTTTATCCGCTCTTATCCGTTTTTATCCGTCCAGCCCGCTAGAAAATAAAAAAATCCGTCTTTTTCCGCGTTGTCGTCTGCGATCGCTCCGTCTAGCATAAAGAAGGGAAGACGAGCAGGCTCGATGGAGGGGATAGCCGTGAGTGGAGGAATATTCGATCTGTTTCGTGAAGGCTTCGCCGAAATAGGCTCTCAATTTGCTGGAGTGTTCAAGTCTGAGGATGCTGGTGCCAGTCAGTCGGGACATACACAGGGGACAAGCAGTAGCGGCTCTTACGCTGGAAGTGGAGGTGGAGCTAGCCACGGGCGGAGTGCCTGGTCTGAACCAGTTCAATTCGATCCGACTGCCGATCGTATAAACGATACACAAGAATGGGGATGTAAGGGAAAGGCCGGAATCTATGTCATTCGGGATGAAAGCGATGCGCACACTCTCTATGTGGGAAAAGCTGAAGGAACTTCTAAAGATATTCTGGATAGGCTGCAAGCCCATCTGACCGGAGAAGGGAATTCTATGATACGCGAACGGATTGAAGAGGGAGAAACCCTGACTATCAGATGGGTAGAGTGCGACGATCCAGCGAAATATGAGTCTGTTGTCATGGCATATCTGCTCCCGACTGATAACGAAAGATGTGAATTTTTGGGGAGCGATCGTACACGAATTGATGAAGAGATAGCTATAGGCACATTACTCGATCTACCGTCTTTTTGGCATAAAAATTATGCAGATATGGTTGAAGAAGCCAAAGAGCTAGAATTGTATGTAGAAGGATACGGAAGCAATAGAGTAGAAGTGGCAGAAGCTATCTTTTGGCGATGCAATGAAGAAATAGAGCCGCCAGATAGCGATAACGAGGGTGGAGGGGAAGTAAGCGCTTCTAATAATAATTCTGAAAACAGTGATGTATCTTGGTTCGGTAATTTGTTTGGTGGCGGATCTGAGTCCGAATCAAATGATACTTCTGATGACAGGAGCAGCGATCCTGAATCGAATGATGACAATTCAGAATCCGATTATAACTACAGTGAACAGTCTGGAAGTTATGATTTGTTTGCTGATTACTATGATTCGAGAGAGAGTAATAGTTATGATAGCAACAACGATTCTGGAGGCAGTGGCGGATCTGAGAGTGGCTCTAGCGACGATAATAGTTGGTGGTAATCCCCGCTTTTTCTGGGAAAAGAGGCATGGATAAAGAGATTCCGCAACCAATCCAAAAAATCAGAGACGAGTCAAAGTCTTTTGAGGAAGTTTTGCTATTAGCCGCCAAGTTCATACCCCTTAATGGAAAATTCATCAGAGTCGCCAGAATTATAGATCGGCAGTGTAAAGCTCGTAAAGTTTTCACTTTGCAGGCTTGGAGCCAATTACACGATATAGGGCTTGCACTGTGGTACAAGCAGTATTCCAATTCATCCAGATTATTTAATTTTGAGGATTTTTCACGTCGATTGCAACCTGGATATCTGGAAACTTTCAATTTCTGGTTTGGAGAGAATGCTCAACTGATTAAATTGCCAGATGGAGAGGAACTCGGATGCGAAAGCCTAAAAATATGGCAAGAATTTATCGCTAGAATGGCTTACATTAGCTATGTAGAGCAACAAACTGGCAAAAAGCGTAAAAAACGAGGATTAGAGCCGGATTCACTAATTGCAATTATGACAGCAGTCGCTCTAGTTCTTGGCATAGGGCTTGCCATTGCGGTAAATTCTTCTCAGAAGCCTCCCATTTTGAAAAAATACCTAACTCCCCATCCCCCTTCCCTTCAAAGGAAGGGAGAGAAAGAGAGAAATTCTCCCCTCCCGCAAAACAATTTATTCCGCTTCTCTCCCTTACTAAGGGAGGGCTCTTGAGAGGTGAGGAGGGGGAGATCGAAATCTACTTTGGGTAGAGGAGAGTTTAGCTCGGGTTCTATACAAAATCGGGATGCTAACCTTTTATTCGCCGCTAGTTAACTTGACATAAAATTGGAGATTGATATGCAGGGGATTCTAGTAATATTATTTTTTATCGGGATGTGTGGCGATGCCTACACTACTTTTAGCGGGATTTTAAGTGGGTTGGGAAACCAGATTGGAAATGTTCAGGACATGCAAAATTATATATTTCCCACGATCGGGACTTCCGTCATAACAGGGCTAAATCTATTCACCGTAGATCTTTTTGAACGAAGCAAACAAAAAGAACAAAGAGGAATCAAAATAATCTTCTTACTTTGGTTTCTAGCGATACTGGTTGATTTTCTAACTTCATGGATGGGAAGTACGAATTTTATCAAGGAAGAAGCTAATTTCTTTACGGCGAACTTTTTAGTTTTTTTTATTACCATTTTTATAACATCCAGTCCAGCTCTGTTGCGTTATATCATAAAAAATCCTATTTACTAAAAATGAAATTTGCCACAATTAGGGACGGCTAAATAATAGCCTGTTTTGAATTAAATGTAGCGATCTCACGATATTTCTTCCCTGTCTTGTATGGGCGGGCACTATCCACTACGCGCCCCTACGGGCGTATGTCAGCGGTTTTACCGCTCTTGCTTCCCTAGAAGCGATCGCCCTACTATAGGGGTTTTCAGGCAGATGAAGTCCGCCCAGAAACCCGGCTTCTTAAAGAAGCCGGGTTTCTCAGTCCCTCACGAGGATGAAAACCGCTATACAGAATTTTACAAATTATTTAGACGTGTTACAATCCGTCTTTTTTTTGCCGAATTACTCCATTTTTTAATTAAAAAAGTGGATGACAAGCTTTTAATTGTTATTCAATAATTTTTACATACCGCTTAGGTAGTTTTTTTATGCGTAAAAAAGTTTAATAAAACAGCAAAATAACCCTTTAAACAGTCAGAGTAGCGAATAAATACCGCCATGAATATCGGGTACTTATCTGCGCTGAAGAGGGATTAGCTGCCCGAATCTCAACTATATAGCAGTTTTTTTAAGTGACGGACGTCAGAAACCCGGCTTCTTTAAGAAGCCGGGTTTCTTGTCTGTACTTCACCCGACTGAAAAACGCTATATCGCTTTTGTGAAATAATGCCTAGCACAACATAAAAGTACAACCTCGCCCAACTGCACTGAAGGCGCTCCCCGATTTATGCGGGAGGATTCGCGTTCCGCGTTATAGAAGCGCTTCACGCTTCTGGAAAAGCTCCTACAGAAAGAAGACTGGGAAAGCCACCTGCCGCCGCAAAAGCCCTCCCGCTCGCCCGCTTCCTCGGTACGAGGAGCCCGCTCGCCGAACCCCCTTCACGCTTGCTGCAACAGACTATTTTAAAAACCCAAGCCATCAAGTTTTTACAATTAATAAACCTCATCATGGGAGCCAATATCCACTAAAACGATCGTAGGCTCTTCTAACTCCTCATCTTGAGTAAAAGTAAATATTATACGACAATCATAAGTAACTGAACAAGACCACAACCCCTCCAAAGAACCCGTTAATTTATGAGACTTTAAGGGTGGGGCAAAAGGGTCAACACCTAACAACCTTAAAACATTGACAATCCTATCTTGGAGTTCGGGATTTTTTTTGATTATTTTCCTAAAAGCGCGTTTCAAGCGATTATTCCAAGCTATCTTCATTATCTTTTCCGTCCAATAGATCGGCAATCAAATCGTCCACGCTGCCTTTTTTTGCTGTTCCTTTTTTTAAGGAGTCAAGAGTAGCTTTTGCATTGGATGCAATCTCCGAACGTCGGGCTTCAACTCTTCTTTTTTTTATCAACTCAAACAAATAATCTTGCTCTTCAACCGAGAGGTTTTCAATAGATTCTAT
Source organism: uncultured bacterium (assembly GCA_964405435.1). Taxonomy (GTDB): domain Bacteria; phylum Cyanobacteriota; class Cyanobacteriia; order Cyanobacteriales; family Oscillatoriaceae; genus DVEG01. Next base: position 59,336 of record CAYOOD010000026.1, on the reverse strand, counting down.
AATTTCTTGAAAAGATGCGAAACTCATTATATCTTCCTCTGCTAAACCTCATCATAATTGCCTATTTTATAAGGAATTATGGCATGGGGACATCCCAACTGTCAACCTCGCCCAAGTCCAATGAAGGCACGCTCCGCAAAAATCGGGGCGATCGCTGACTACCTCTACAGCTTGGGTTTCGCTATTCCCTTAGCTCAACCTACCCGCCATAAGGCAAAATAAAAGGATTTGAGAGAGAAGCAGGAATGAAGCATTCCGATCGCCCCGCGAACTGGCAAGTGATTCTGGTTTTGGTGGCAGGGGTTTTGGCAATCTCTACAGGGGCGATTTTTGTCCGAGGAGCGATCGCCTCTACAGGAATTCGCGGCGTGGGATTCAGTTTGGTTTTGGCAGCGTCTCGCTTGAGCGTCGCATCCCTGATGCTGCTGCCGACTTGGCGGCGCATTCAATGGCAGCGATTGAATAAAGCAGCCGTACTTTATGCCGTTGGGGCTGGGGCATTTCTGGCGCTGCATTTTGCGAGCTGGACGACTTCGCTTTCCTACACCTCGATCGCCGCTTCGACAACGCTAGTCACTACCAATCCAGTCTGGGTAGCCCTACTCTCCTGGCTCTGGTTTCAGGAAAAACCATCCCGGTTGCAAGCGGCAGGAATCGCGATCGCCCTTGCCGGTGCAATACTCGTCGGATTTGGCGACTCGGGAGAGACTGGCAGCAACCCGCTTTTCGGTAACTTTCTCGCACTGGCAGGCTCTTGGGCGATTAGCCTGTACTTGCTCTTGGGGCGGGAAGCCCAGCGCCGGGGCATGAGTATCGGCGGATACGCCGCGATCGCCTACAGCACTGCAGCGATCGCCCTTTTGCCCCTGCCCCTCGCTTTCGGACTCGGCTACACCGGCTATCCGGGGCAACTTTATCTCTACATTCTCTTGATGGCGATTTTTCCGCAACTGGTGGGTCACACCAGTTTCAACTGGGCGCTGTTGTGGATTTCCCCCACCTTTGTCACCCTGGCGATTCTATTTGAGCCAGTTGGAGCCAGTTTGCTCGGCTATCTGATTTTTGGGGAAGTGCCGGGATTCCAGGTGCTTCTGGGGGCAGCAGTGCTGCTGGGCGGCGTCGCGATCGCTGCAGTCGGTTCAAAAAACGCCCCTACCCCCGCACCCGACAACTCCAATAATCCACAGCCCCCCACAAAGCGGTAAAATAAGCCCGTTCCAAATTGCTTCTCGCAAGCGCGGATTTCCAGTATCCCGCGACAACCTCACACGATGCCCAACACTTACACCGTAGAAATTCACCACCAAGGCACTACCCACACCATCCAAGTGCCTGAAGATCGGACTATCCTCGAAGCTGCAGCCGCCGCCGGGGTAAATTTGCCGAGTTCCTGCAATGCGGGGGTGTGTACCACCTGCGCCGCCAAGATTATCGGCTCTGGAAGCGTCGATCAAAGCGATGGCATGGGCGTCAGTCCCGATCTCCAAGCCGAAGGTTATGTGCTGCTGTGCGTCGCCTATGCCCGCTCTGACTTGAAGATCGAGACAGAAAAGGAAAATGAAGTGTACGATCGCCAATTTGGCATGGCCAAAAAATAGCCGCGCTGATTAACCCAGCCCGAATACATCGGCTAGAACGCTTGCGGATTCGGCGAAAGCGTGCGTCTGAGCAGGCGAGTCGTACACCACCAGCACGGAAGGACGCCCCGCGATCGCAGTCCACAGGGTAACGCCTTCGGGATGGTGGTTTCCCTCTCCATAAGGCAGAGCGATCGCCGTCTCTGGCTCCCATGCCGGTGCCTTATCTGACCGATTGATGCCATTCTTCAGCCGGAAGAGTTTAGCAGGGCCATCTAAATCCATAGTTGGCCCTGCCAAAATTAACAAATCTTCCCCGTCAATGCAAAGGTCGCGAATCCCCAATCCTCCTAAGTTAATAACGTGCTTTTTGTAGACTTCTCCCTCCTCTCCTACTTTTTTCAGATTTAAAATATCGGGAGAGATTGACACGAGTTCTAGTTCGAGTAGAATCGCCCAGCCGCGCAGTACCGGCCCTCGCAGACCGACGAAAATTTTGCCATTACAAACTGCCAAGCCCTCAATATCCAATCCGTTATCTTTGCTCGGAATTCCCGCTCGAATAAAAGGCCCAATATGTGGGTCGGATTCCAAAGCATCCGTCAGCACGTTTCCCTTTTCAGTCAACTGCAGCTTAGCTGCAGTCAGTCGGTTGTCGGGGCAATTCGGGTGCGGGCAGTCCCGCAATAATTGGCCGTTTACTAGAGGAATTCGCGCTAAAATATATCGGTTGGCTTCCGATTCAACTTTGGCCAATCTCTGAAGATTTTTCTGGTCGGTTTTGTCTGGCTTGGGTTTTTTACGCTTGCGGCTGTGCGAACCCACCAGCCAAAGGTAATAATCTGAATAAGCCAGCCCTTCGATATCAATTTCCTCCTCTGGATCGGAGGGCAAGTCAATAAAATCGCCGACCTGAAAGTGTTCGTGATTTCCAAATGTGCGAGAATCGATAGAGGAGAGGCGTTCGAGGCTGGCGGTTTCGTCGGAACCGAGCCACAAATGCCCGTCGGGCGAGAGGAGCAAGGCAGAAATATCTTCGCTAAAAGGGTCAAATCTATCGCGAAATTGCAGGACAATTTGATAAAGTAAAGAATTGTTTTCCATATTTCTCACTAACAAGCAGTAACAACAATGACAACCCATTTCATCACAGCAGAGATTGACTGGCAAGAATCGCCCGTACAGTTGCATCAAGCCATAGAGGCGGAGCTGCAAAAGCGGGGGGAACCCCTGCGCTGGGCGGTAACGAGTGTGGACGCAGAGGCGCAAACAGTCCAAGTAGAAGCGGTGGTGACGGTAGAAGCTGAGGCTGCGGCACCTGCGTGAAACGCTGAAAAACCTAACCCTCCAACTCCCTTCTCACCTCCCCCTACCCCCTCCCGCAAGGAGGGGGAAAAGGAGCAGATTTGATTCTCGGAAGGGGGGAAATTATTCTCTTTTCCTTCTTCCCTTTTCCTTCTTCCCTCGCAAGTTAATAAAGGAAAAAACATTTTCTAATTTGGTAAAGAAGGAAAATTTTCCGATTTCTCCCCTCTTTCTCCCCCCTCTCCGCCTCGGGAAGGGGGGCTGGGGGGAGAGGTCACTTATCTAAAAGATAAACTATAAAATAGTATGAACCAACGTCCTTTCACGGTTGTATTGATAGTGCCCACGGGGATCGGGGCGGCGATCGGCGGTTATGCAGGAGACGCGCTGCCCGTTGCCAGAGCGATCGCCTCGTGCTGCGATCGCCTGATTACCCACCCCAACGTCCTCAACGGCGCGCAGATGTACTGGCCATTACCCAACGCCTTTTATGTGGAAGGCTACGGTCTTGATAAATTTGCGGCTGGGTGCTGGGGGCTGCGAACTGTCCATCAAAATCGGGTGGGTTTAATCCTCGACTGCGCGATCGAAGAAGAATTGAGACTGCGACACCTGCAAGCAGCGGACGCGGCGAGAGCGACTCTGGGACTGAATCTGACAGATTACGTCCTCACAGACGCGCCGCTGGGGGTGGAACTGCGGCGATCGCCTGCGGGGGCTTCTTGGGGGACGATCGCCAATCCCGACAGCTTGCTGCGCGCCGCTGACGTGCTAGTAAATCGAGCCGGGGCAGAAGCGATCGCCGTCGTTGCCCGCTTCCCCGACGATCCCGACAGCGAGGACTTGCAGCAGTACCGTCACGGGCAGGGCGTCGATCCCCTCGCCGGTGCGGAAGCCGTCATCAGCCACCTAATTGTCCGGCAATTTCACATTCCTTGCGCCCACGCCCCCGCCCTGCAGCCCCTCCCCCTCGATCCGCACCTGTCGCCGCGATCGGCAGCCGAAGAACTCGGCTACACGTTCCTCCCCTGCGTCCTCGCCGGTCTGAGTCGGGCTCCGCAATTTATTACTACAAAATCAGAATTTTGTCAACCCTCGGATGTATGGGCGGGACAAGTAGATGCTGCAGTCATCCCGGCTACCGCCTGCGGGGGCAGCGCTATTTTAAGCCTCAGCCAGCTCAAAACCGTGCAGGTTATCGCCGTCAGCGAAAACGAAACCGCAATGCAAGTTCCCCCAGAAAAACTGGGAATCAAAGCCGTGCGGGTAAACTCGTATTTAGAGGCACTGGGCGTTTTAGTGGCTCGTCGCGCCGGCATTAGTGCCCGAGCCCTCAGCCCCGCTATCTCCTCCTTGCACCGCTTGGAAGCCAACCACCTCGCACCGACACCATAAAATCGGATGGAACCCCTGACGCGCGTTGAAATTTTAGGGTACATGGGGGTGACAGCAGTTATTTTGCTGGCGATCGCCAAGCTGTGGCTGCACCTCAGATCTGTATCGATACTCCCCGTCACTTGGGCGGGGCTGGCATTACCTATGGCGCTGGGCGTCGGGTTGGCCATTACCCTTGGCAGTGCCATGATTTACCGTCTTTGGCCGGCTTACCGTCAGAGCGCAGATTTATACCTAGCTTTGGTACTCAAACCCTTGGAGTGGCCCGATTTGCTCTGGCTGGGACTGCTGCCCGGTTTGAGCGAAGAATTGCTGTTTCGGGGCGTGATGCTGTCTGACTTGGGGCTGAATGCCCCCGCTTTAGTCATCTCCAGCGTTTTGTTTGGCATCCTGCACTTCAGCGGGCCGCAACAGTGGCCCTACGTTGTTTGGGCAACCGCCGTGGGGCTGCTGCTGGGAGCCAGTGCCCTGGCAACGGGTAATTTATTGGTGCCGATCGGCGCGCACATTCTGACCAATTTAATTTCCGGTTGCGTTTGGAAACTGGGGCAAGCGAAGGAAAATAGCTGAGGCTCGACAGATAAATCCGTTGGTTTATGGCGGTTCAGGCTGAGGGATTCCAACCGGCACTCAAAGCAGCAGCTAGGGCGATCGCTTGCGGTAAAATTTGGTGTTCCTGTACTTGAATGCGATCGTGCAGGGTTTCGGGGGTGTCGTCGGGCAAGACGGGCACCGCTGCCTGCATCAAAATCGGGCCACTGTCCACTTCTAAACGGGCAATGTGGACGGTACAGCCGGTGATTTTCACGCCAGCTTTGAGCGCGTCTTCGACTCCGCGAGCGCCGGGGAAGCTGGGTAACAGGCTGGGGTGGATGTTGATAATGCGATCGGGAAAGGCGTCAAAGAGAACCTGGGTGAGAATCCGCATCCATCCCGCCATCACGATCCATGCCACATCATATTGCTGCAGGGTTGTGACAATGGCGGCATCTAACTCTTCGCGGCGCTTGTAGTCGCGGTGGTTGAGGAGAATAGCGGGAACGCCCCACTTCTCGGCGCGGGCGGCGACTTTCGCTCCGGGGTTGTTGTAAATGACCACTTGAATTTGAGCGTTGAGCTCATTCGAGGCGATCGCGCGCTGCACCGCCTCAAAATTCGTGCCGCTCCCAGACGCCAGAATGCCCAATTTCAGCGGAGAGCCTGCCGGATGTGTCGCCGCAAAGTTGGCAGGAAGGGAGGGGGAAATAAAGCTGGGCGTTGAACGATCTGGGGCGGGGTGGAAATTCATGGCAGACAAGAGGGATTCTACTTACTTATTATCCTAGAAAGGCGATCGCGCCAATACAGCCGAGGCGAAATCGAGGCAGATGGCCACTTAAGCGGCTTCACCCGCCCTTTGCAGCTTGTGGAATTTTAACGGTAAAAGTCGTGCCAACCCCCAGCGCGCTTTCCACAAAAATCTCCCCGCCGTGCAATTCCACACATTTTTTGACCACAGCCAGCCCCAATCCCGTGCCGGCAATACTTCCGACGTTGCTGCCGCGATGAAAAGGCTCGTAGAGCTTTTGCCGATCGTCTTCTGAAATTCCGCTCCCTTCGTCTTTTATTTGAAAAATAACCGCTTCTAATTCGCCACGGATCGTAAAATCTACTTTTTTCCCTTCAGGGGAATACTTGAGCGCATTCGAGAGCAAATTACCCAAAATTGAATAAAGTAACTTTTCATCCAAATTAGCCCGCATGTAGCGACCTTTCACAACCAAATTAATTCCATGCTGCTGGCCACCGCTTACCTGAATATCTTCGACTAGATTCAAGCAAAACGATTCTAAATCAATCGCTTCCGGCTGGCATTGCAATTTTCCAGCTTCCGCCCTAGTTAGCGTCAGGATATCCGTCAGCAACTGCGTCATCAACTTCGCTGAAGATTGAATGCGATGCAGATTTTTACGTTTCTTTTCCTCGGTCCACTGCTGGCTGCTTTCTGCCAGCAATTGAGCCGAACCCAAAATAATGCTGAGAGGGGTGCGAAATTCGTGAGAAACCATTGAAAAAAATCGCAGCTTCAGTTCGCTGAGTTCTTTTTCTTGGGATAGGGTACGCTGTAGGGCTTCGGCTTGTTGGCGTTTGACCATTTGTTGATAAAGCAGGGCATAAACTCCTAAGAGAATCGCAAATGTCAAAACAGTACCGATCGCTTCTATCGGCATTCTATATTGGATGCTCGACTCGTACTTTCCCACCCACCTTTCTAATAGCTGTTGCTCCTCGTTTTGGATTTCAGCGATTAGATGGCGAATTTCCTGCTGATTTTTTTTACTCTGAACGACTAGAGGAGATTTGGCAGAGTTTGCTATTTTTCCTGCCCGAAATAATTCAACCGATTCTTGAAAAAGCGCGATTCTTTGCGAAATCGATGACTCTAGCCTCGCCAAGCGTTGTTTTTGGCCGGAATTTTTTGCAGTCAGTTTCCGCAGTTTTTTGATTTTGGGTTCGATATTTTGAATGGCCAGATAATACTGGTCTAATTCTTCTTCATCTTTGAATAGCATATAGCCCCGCTGTCCGGATTCAGCGTCGGTTAAATTCACGAAAATCTCGGTCAGGGTTTTTTGAACTTCATGGGTGTGCCGAACTTTATCGTCACTTTCAATGAGTTGAGTGGCGTTTTTATAGGATATAAAACTGAAAACTCCCATAAGAGCAAAAGCTAAACTCAATCCAAAAACCGTTAATTTATTTTGAAGAATCCAAGGCATCTTATTTAATCAATAGCCGAAAGGGTTCAAGCAGTTGAGCTAAAATATTCGGCGATCGCCTATTATACAGAAACTCGCGATACGCTGTAAATTGAAAATTAGGAGTCTCCTAACCATGCGAATTCTACTGGTAGAAGATGACGTACAATTAGCCGACATGCTGACAGAAGCACTAACGGATCGTCAGTATGCCGTAGATGTTGCGAAAGACGGACAAGCCGCGTGGGATTGGGTACAGGCGTTAGAATATGATTTGATCGTACTGGACGTGACGCTGCCGAAGCTAGACGGCGTGAGTTTTTGCCAGCGGTTGCGATCGCGCAACGCCGCCCTACCCGTCCTCATGCTAACCGCTCGCGACACCATCGCCGACAAAATCACGGGCTTGGATGCCGGAGCAGATGACTACATGGTAAAGCCATTTGACCTGCAAGAATTAATGGCTCGGGTTCGCGCCCTGCTGCGCCGGGGAAAATCCGCATCGCCGCCGAATCTCTCCTGGGGAAACCTGCACCTGAATCCGAGTACATACGAAGTCAGCTATCAAGAACAACCCCTGCACTTAACCCCCAAAGAATTTGCTCTTTTGGAGCTGCTCATCTCTAGCGGGCGTCGGGTGCTCAGCCGTTCCGCCATCATCGAGCGGATTTGGTCCCTTGAAGATCCCCCCACCGAGGAAACCGTCAAATCTCACATAAAAAGTTTACGCCACAAACTCCGTTCTGCCAACGCGCCAGAGGATTTTATCGAGACGGTACACGCCCTGGGCTACCGCCTGAAGCAGATTCCGTAAGCTGACGCCTGCAATCTCCCCGATTTCTCCCCGATTTCTCCCCGCCTTTTCAACTTCTTTGGGGTAATCTACTCTCCCGTGTCCAAAACTGACAGAGTAGAACTTCCTAGTGAGAGGAGAGATAATCTATAAAATTCTGAGATAGCCACTGGTCAATTCCCCGATTTCTACCCGATTTCTATCTGACTTTTCAACTTCTTTGGAGTAGTCTGCTTTTCGGAACTCGAAACTAACAGAGGAGCCAGCTACAGCGTGAGGAGAGAACAATATATAGTTTTCGTTCTCCTCCGCTACAGTTGAACCCTATACAAGACTAATCTCTCCTATGCCATCACTTGAAGTCAGCGATTTTGCCCCTTGGTTCTCCCTTCCCTCGACCGTCAATCCGCTTTTTCATTTCGACACAGTTGCCGGTCGGAGACTCGTACTGTTCTTTTTTGGCAGTGCGGCTCTCGAACCGATCCAACTTATCCTCAAATCTTTTCAGAGCTATCAGGAGGAGTTTTCTCGGCTGGGAGTGCTGCTTTTTGGCGTCAGTATTGACCGGAAAGACGAAGCGGAAAAAAACTGTCGGAACTGGCTCCTGCCTTCAACACATTTTTCTGGGATTTTGACCGGGTTGTCAGCAAGCAATATGGCGTTTATCAAACCCTCGAAAAAGAAAAAACAGCCCTATTTCAGTATTCGCCTAAATCCTTTATCTTAGGCGAAAATTCTCGGATACTCAACATTGTTTCCGTGGAAAATCCGTCCGAACACGTCGAGCAAATTTTGCGGTTTGTGAAAGCTTTACCGCCTGTGGAGGAACCCCGCAAAATGACCCCGCACGCGCCCGTACTCACAATTCCCAATGTGCTGGATGCTGATTTTTGCCGCTCTCTTATCGAACTGTACCATACTAACGGCGGCACTCCGTCTGGCTTTATGCGAGAAGTGAACGGTAAAACGATGGGGATTGTAGATGACGGGTTCAAAAAGCGCCGAGATTTCTTTATTGAAGATCCGGGCTGGCACCGGAAACTAAATAATTATATTATTCGTCGAGTCTGCCCGGAGGTGAAAAAGGCATTTCAGTTTTCTATCACGCGGTTTGAACGCTATGTCGTGGCTTGTTACGAAGCCGAGAATAGCGGCTTTTTCAAAGCCCATCGCGACAACACAACCAAGGGAACGGCTCACCGCCGTTTCGCCATGACGCTAAATTTGAATGCGGGCGAGTATGCGGGCGGATATCTCAGGTTTCCCGAATATTCGCCCCACGGCTACAAGCCAGAAACTGGAGATGCGGTGATTTTTTCATGTTCTCTTCTCCACGAGGCAACGCCCGTAACGCGCGGGCAGCGGTTTGCCCTGCTGTCTTTTTTCTATGGTGACGAGGATGCCAAGGTGCGAGAGGCAAACCAAAAATTTATTATCAGTTCATCGTCAGCGGTGGGAGCACCTGTTTGACAGGAAGTGTCACCTGTACTTTCGCCCTGCTAGCGTGGCAATTAGGCGATGCCGGCAAAAAGTGTTTTCTTATGTCGGCAAAGTAACTTGACTAAATTTGAATCATACGATATGCTTTTTCGAGAATACAAAGATCCGCTATTGGCACGACCTTCTGAAAGTAGCGTAAAGCAACGCCAGCAGGGCATTACACAAGGGCAACCGCTATCGAAAAACCGGGTAAGATTCAATCTTGCACAAATTGTTTGCTCTGCCGATACTCGCGATCGAGGAGAAGAGCAGCAAACATGGCTTTGCTGATTGCAAATTGGAATTTACAGGGTTTGTCATTCAGATCTATTCGATCGCAAGCTAACTGCATAAACTCCCTTGAATAGATTCTTAATAGAGTTCTAAAAGCACAAGAAGAGTGCCTGAAATAGGAAAAATATGAAACTTAAAAATCTGGATAAATTTAAAATTTTTTTGCGCTATACTGTAGGATGTAACTCGTGGTTGTACGCTCTATTATACGGGGTTGATTCCACACATCGATCGCTGTTAACAAACCGTCAAACTCAAATAGTTATAGAGGGATTCCCCCGCTCAGCTAACACGTTTTCAGTGGTCTTATTCCTTCAAGCAAATCCGGAACTGCCAATCGCTCACCACTTGCACCTATCGGCACAAATTATTAAAGCGGTTCAGTTAAAAGTTCCAGCCGTTGTTTTGATCAGGAATCCCAAAGATGCGATCGCGTCACTGTTAATCTATAAATCGAGTTTGTCAGTAGAAGTGGTTTTCAAATATTACATTGAATTTTACAAATCGCTTTTACCCTATAAAGTAGGTTACATAGTCGCTACATTTGAGGATGTAACTCAGGATTTTGACAGTGTAGTTGCAAAAATAAATAGACGTTTTGGAACAGATTTCGCCTCCTGCAATTCGCCAGAAGCAGGAAATAACGTTTTACGGCAAATTGAAGAATGGTCATCTAGCAACCCTTTTAAATCGCCTTGTCCGAAACCGGAAAGAAGTCGTTTAAAGGAAGATTTTATGCAAAAAATATGCCATCCTAAAAACAAGCATCTTTTACAAGAAGCGGAAGCAGTCTATGAAGAATTTTTGCGGCTAGCTCAGTAAAAGGCAGCTTTTATTAAAACCAACCCTTAGCCCGCTATTTTTCTAAAAATAGCGGGCGAAAATGCTGTAGTAATTGTCTGTTTGTGAGAGTGAAATGCGCCGGGAATGTATGCTCTACAACCGCAATCATTCATTGCCAATTCCCGCGCCAGATAGGTATTAACTCGCAACTAAAATTATCTTCAAGCTGAGTTTCTCACAGCAGCGATCGCAACGCCGAGAGCGATCGCCCGACAAAGGCTCTACAGTCGTGCTAAAATAGATAGCAGATAAGAAACCTTTTGTCAAGTAAAATTCGGAAGAATGCTTCCGGATGCGAAAGTTGGGAAAGGGGCGATCGCAATCCCCTATTTTTCCAGACAATATCGAAATCAGAACGGAGAAGCTCCGGCAGCTTCTAACACTATGAAACTCAAACTTCTTTGCGCGACGGCACTGCTGACGGCTCTAGTCGCAACGGCTGCGAGCTTCGCGCCCGGATTCATCAATCAAGGGCGCGTCAGGCAATTGCTGGAAACGAAACAATGTGCAGGTTGCGAGCTGGGACATGCCAACCTGGAGGGAGCCAACCTGGAAGGAGCCAATCTGGAAGGAGCCAACCTCAAAGGAGCCAATCTGGCTAGAGCCAATCTGGAAAATGCCAACCTGGAAAGGGCCAACTTAGAGCAAGCGAATTTAGAAAACACGAGCCTCGGAAGTGCGAACCTGGGGTATGCGAACCTGAAAGATGCCACGCTCGCGGGTGCCAACTTGGGCTGTGTCGGTCTGAATTTCAAGATGAGTGCCAGCGCTGATGGGGCGGCGGTTAATTTCAACATCGGCTCTTCACCAACCAAGCAGCAGAATTTCAACTCGGCAAATCTAGGCGTGAATTTCAATATGGACGCCGACGAACAAGGTGCCACCCTGAGTTTTAACCTGCTGGGCTGTGCCGAGTTTGAGGGAGCCAACCTCAGCGGTGCAACCCTGCCCGACGGCTCTATTCACAATTAGGCGCGTGAAGGGCGATCGCCTGCTACTTTTGCTCGGGATGCTCGGACGACGGAGCGCCTGCACCGAGCTGATTGATCGTGGAAATCATTTGATACAAGCGCCCCAAGTCCCGCTGGTTGAAATACAAAACCAGGCGGGGCAAGTCAAAGGTTTCGTCGCCGATTTCTTGGGGGAGTGCCTGACTTTTTTCAATCCGTCCCTTGACGAGGATGTCGCTGAAATTTTCGTTCAAGTGTTCGATCGCCGCGTCTGAAAGTTCTGTCTTCAGACGGATGACATAGAGGTCTTTAACGTAGCGGCTGGAGTGATAGACGCGGTAGAAGCTGGTGATGGCGGCACAGGCTACGTCTACATTGTCGGCGATCGTGTAGAGGCTGGTGTCGTCTGGACTAATCAGCCCGCGCCGGATGAGCTGCTTGTGAATGAAAGTATTCAAGTCGTGCCAGTAGTTGCCGCCCGGTACGTCCATCAGCACTACCGGCATGGGGCCAAACCTGCCGGTCTGGCTCAAGGTAATACATTCAAACGATTCGTCCAGGGTGCCAAAACCGCCGGGAAACAGGGCGATCGCGTCGCTTTCGCGCAGGAAAAACAGCTTGCGGGTAAAGAAATATTTGAAGACAATCAGCTTGCGATCGCCTGCGATAAATGGATTCGCTCCCTGCTCGAAAGGCAGCGAGATATTCAACCCGAAAGACTTTGACGCCCCGGCTCCTTCGTTACCCGCCTGCATGATCCCCCCGCCCGCGCCGGTCATCACCATAAAACCTTGCTCGGCGACGCGACGAGCAAACTCGACGGCTAGGTTGTATTCCGGCGTATTGGCGCAGATGCGAGCCGAACCAAAAACAGTAATTTTGCGAACGTGTCGGTAGGGATAAAAGATCCGGAACGCCCGTTCCATATCTTCCAGACAAGCCGCGAGTATTTTCCAGTCCAGCCGCTCGATTTCTTCGCTGGCAATGCGCGCCAGCGCCTTGAGCGATCGATCGAGAAATTTCCCATATTTATCATTGGGCAGCTTCTCGATTAATTCACTAAGCTCAGCATAGAGGGACTCAGCGGATTGGAGATCGGGGGATGAGGAAGAAGGCATGAAGGGTATTCATCGGGCTGCTATTCTATTGTACCCAGACTCGGCGCGAGAAAAAGCCCGTTCTCAAACAGTTTGCCCTGCCGATTCCCCAAGCCGCGCAATAAAATAACCCCTCTCTAACAGAAACTAGAGCGGGGCGAATTACAATACCCTGACGTGCATCAGCGGCCAGGGATTAGGACAGCTTCTCGGCCAATCCGACAGACCCTTGTTTAGTTCTGGCTGCTCGAGCTTAGATGTATTTTTCCAGCGTCGTTGCCAGGGTGGTTCTGGGAACTGCACCGACCACCATATCAACCCGCTGTCCCTCTTTGAAAATCATCAGCGTGGGAATGCTGCGGATTCCATATTGGCTGGCCACGCCCGGATTTTCGTCTGTATTCACCTTGACGACCTTCACCTGTCCGTCATAGTGCTGAGCGATTTCATCAACCACAGGAGCGACCATCCGGCACGGGCCACACCAGGGGGCCCAGAAATCTACTAAAACAGGAAGTTCGCTCTCAAGCACCTCTTGCTTAAATGTGGCATCTGTAACTTGTGCGGCTGCTGACATGCCTGACAATCCCTCTCTACATTGTCTTTGAATTACTCATTCTACCATCCTTGCCAGCCTAGACGGCGGCGCGGAGGGATGAGAATGTTTATTATTAAGGAACCGCCCGAACGATAGTCCGGGCGGAGTGTGGTGTGAGGAGTGAACGGAAACATGCGTCTCCGCTTCATTACTATTGTATGCCACTGATTCGGGTGATGTCTGGATTGTGGGGGAAAATTTTAAACATTTCCCCCCAGGGAGCAGTTCTACTCAGCCTGCCTGTGGCCCAGCATCGTTCGGAGCGTGGTGGTTTGCGCTGGAATTGCAGTTTGCTACTTGCCCATGCCGAGTTGCTGGGCTTTTTGGTAGACCTTGCCTTCTGTTAACAGCGAAGGAGCGATCGCAACCTCAACCTGCTGCATTTCTTTAATATCCTTCGCTCCCAAAGTGCCCATACTGGTTTTGAGCGCCCCCAGCAAATTGTGAGTGCCGTCATCCAGTTGAGCCGGCCCGCGCAGGATTTGCTCGAGGGTGCCGGTGGTGCCGACCCGAATCCGCGTGCCGCGAGGCAGCACCGGGCTGGGAGTCGCCATGCCCCAGTGATAGCCGCGACCGGGGGCTTCTTGCGCTCTAGCAAACGGAGAACCAATCATCACCCCATCCGCACCGCAAGCGATGCACTTGCAGACGTCGCCGCCAGTAATCAAGCCGCCATCGGCAATCACCGCCACATACTTGCCAGTCTGCTGGTAGAAATCGTCGCGAGCCGCCGCACAGTCAGCCACTGCCGTTGCTTGCGGGACGCCGATTCCCAAAACGCCGCGAGAGGTACAAGCCGCACCGGGGCCAATGCCCACGAGGACGCCAGCCGCCCCCGCCTTCATCAAATTGAGGGCGACTTCGTAGGTGACGCAATTGCCCAAAATCACGGGAATTGGCATGTCTTTGCAGAAAGAAGCCAAATCCAAGGGCGTCACCGAATCGGGAGACAGGTGGGCTGTCGAAACCACAGTAGCTTGGACGAAAAACAGGTCGGCTCCTGCTTTGGCCACAACCGGGCCGTATTTGACGGCTCCGGCGGGTGTCGCACTGACTGCAGCGATGCCGCCTTGCTCCTTAATTTCGCGAATCCGCTGCTCGATTAATTCTGGTTTAATCGGCTCGGCGTACAGCTCCTGCATCAGGGTGACAAACTCGTCCTTGCCCACTGAGGCGATGCGATCCAAAATCGGTTCCGGATCGGCATAGCGGGTTTGGATGCCCTCTAAGTTGAGTACGCCCAGCGCTCCCAGTTGCGACAGCAGGACTGCCATGCGTACATCTACCACCCCGTCCATCGCGCTGGCAATAATGGGAATTTCGCGCTCGATGCCCCCTATCTGCCAGCGGGTGTCTGCCAAACTCGGATCGAGTGTCCGCTGACCAGGAACTAGCGCAATTTCATCAATCCCATAAGCTCTGCGAGCTGTCTTGCCGCGCCCAATTTGAATATCCACGCTTACTCGTTCCCAAGACTATTGTAGTAAGCGTATCAAATTATGCAGAAAAATTGGTTGCGGTCAAGTTGAAGATTTTTGGAATTCGCGATCGCGCTTCTCATCCAAGCAGGCTATCGGGCCTGTAAATAAGCATTTATACTTATCTAGCTTTGGGTGCGGGGGAGTAGCAAGCTCGGGCATGTTCCGCGATTCGCTTGCGGATGGCGCGGGCAAAGCAGCCAGAAAGGCGATCGCGCCCAATCCCTCTACCCTAGCCAAATGTTACGATATCCAAAAAGAGGTTAACATGCAAGAAAAACCAAAAAAACGCTATTACACCGTAGAAGAATATCTCGCCCTAGAGGAAAAAGCCGAATATAAAAGCGAATACCACGACGGAGAAATAATCCCCCTGTATCCGGAGGAAGAAGAGATGACAACTCAGACAGAAAAACGCTACTACACCGTAGAAGAATATCTCGCCCTAGAGGAAACTGCCGAGTACAAAAGTGAATATCACGACGGAGAAATAGTCCCCATGACAGGCGGAACCACCAACCACAACAAAATCGCGCTGAATTTTAGCACGAACTTTAAAATTGCTATGAGGCGGCAAAATTACGAGATATTTATCGGTGACGTGCGCGTGTGGATACCGCGCTATCGCCGCCACGTCTATCCCGACGTGATGGTGATTCAGGGAGAACCTATCTATGCGGGGACGGGCACGACAACCGTGACAAATCCGTTGCTGATTGTTGAGGTTTTGTCAAATTCTACAAAAAATCACGATCGCGGCGATAAATTTGACTATTATCGCTCAATTCCCGAATTTAGAGAATATATTTTAATTGACCAATATACCTATCGAGTCGAGCAATATGCTAAGTTAGATGATAACCGATGGTCGATCGCTTATTACGAATCGGCTGAGGCGGTATTGTCCCTGTCTGCGATCGAGTTTCAAATTTCCCTGCTCGATATTTACGATCGCGTGAACTTTGACGTGCCGGAAGAAGAGTAATTTATCCCTCCTCCGTTAGGAAAAGGGAGGGGAAGCGCGATCGCGTTTTTTGAGTTGAACCGCTTCAGAACGCTTCAGAACGCAGAGGAAGACGAAAAAGAGGGTTAATTCACTAGGGAAATTTCAGCGTAATGCCAGCGGGGCGAGCCGTCTAGCGTGCGGCTGAGCAAAATTCCGAACCATTCCAGACTTTCTAAATGTTGGGCGATCGCTTTTTTCTGTCTTTGCGCGCCTTTGAATTGCGCCGCGACTTGTTCGACACTCCACTCGCCGCCAGCAGTGCGGAGCAAGTCGCGAATGCTGGCGAGTTGATCTTTGAGTTGTTTTGGCCAAATTTTTTGTTCTGCGGGTGTGGCTGTGACTTCTTCGGTATCGGCAATTCCAGCGATCGCCATTTGCGTACTGACTGCCGTGGGTGCTTGATACTCGGAACGCAACCAGCGAATCAATCCGTTTCGTTCTTCGGCGGCGCGTTCGGCATTGAGAGCGACTAGACGCGCTAAAATCTCCTCATCGCCGAGTTCTTGCGCCCATCCGTAGGCATCCAGCACCGCTGCATCGAGTTCGTCGTGTATCTGCTTGAGGGTGGAAACCAGCGCTTTGTCGTTATAGGCGCGATCGCTGTCGGTAAAAGGTTCGCCAGACCGCAATTTTTCCAGCAGGTTGTACATTCCAGTGATAGTGACATCAGAATGCTGGGATTGTACGCGCTTGCGATGGGCATCTAATCTTTCTCCCAAGTTGCGAATCGTTTGTTTTTGGGCGGGCGTGGCGTCGGGGAAGGGGAAAGGCTCGAAGCATCGTGTTTTGACATAAACCGGGTCATTTCCGAACCCCAACCATCCCCCTGCTGCTAGAGACCAAGAGACATGAATTTTACTGGACAGAATGCCTAAAAAGTAAGCATCATCAAGGGCGATCGCGACAAGTTTATTGTCAGCTACTACACTTGTATCTAGAAATCTGAAGACTCGGTGTTTGCTAGTTTCAACGGTTGCTATATAGCGTTTGACGCCTTGTAATGCCGCTCGAAGTTCGGGTCTTGTCCGGCCAAATAACCACCAATTTTCACGCAGATTATTGTCGCGGTTAGCATCTCGCTCCGGCTTGACTCTTTCCAGCAACCACTGATAAGCCCTTGGATAACGTTTTTGAGCTTCTTCAGGTTTTAGACCGAATAAGTCAATGACTCTGAGCTGGCGCGATCGCTGCATAAAGTCTCGCCCATTCAGATACAAAAATAAAACTTCTGACTCAATTTGTTCAAAGTCAGGTGGAGCGATCGCAAATCCCGAACCAAATAGAATAACGCCGCGACTGGAAAGCCTGTCATTGGCTTTGAGTGGCTGGGCTTGAGTGACATCTACACCGGCTTGCAGATTGCTAAAGATCCGTCCGGCATCCTGCGATCGCACTTGAACGCGATCCGCTGAATCTTCCGGTGTTTCCCCTTCCCCTTCAGTTATGACTGTACCGAGCTGCGCCATCCTAAAGGGCAGCTTCGGATCGTCTAACGCTGCTACAGTCATGGCAATTCTAACTGCTGCCCCGTCATCCGTCCACGGGTGATCGGGAATGGCAAAAATCAGCCGGATGGGATTCTTTTGCTTCAAGTGAAATTCAATAACTCCCCGCTGCCGCACTTGGCGAATGCTATTGGTTGTAATCAATCCAAACCGTTCTACTTTGCCGTGTCGGACTAACTCAGCGGCTTTGTGCCACCAGTACATCACATAATCGACTGTATCTGGCACGTCTTGATAGGTTTCGCGCAAGGCTTCTGCATAGCCATCGCCCAACATTTCCCGCATTCTTGCATTGCCGATAAACGGCGGATTCGATACGATATAGTTAGCAGCAGGCCATTCAGCGGGGCGCGGATTGATGTAGCGCTCGATGGGGATTTGGTCGGTCGCGTCTGGCACGTCTTCACCGGTTACGGGATGTTTCACCAATCGCCCGCCCCACCGAGTGCGGGGCTGCTTTGTGGCAGGATCGATCGCCGGCTCTTTGCCATCCCATGATAGCACGGCATCGCGATATTCGATATTGTTAAATGCTTGTAAAATAGGCTCTGGCGGTGCGATCGCGCCAAACCGCTTGAAGTGCCATTGCAGGTAACCGATCCAGATAACGAGTTCTGCGATCGCCGCTGCTCTCGGATTGATTTCAATTCCCAGAAATTGCGCCGGACTGATTTGCGTTTGTTGGATGTCCAACATCAATTGCTCGGAGCTAGTGTTAGTAATTTCTGCCAACCGCCGCAGCACTTCCGACTCCAGCCCCTTGAGCAAATCTAGCGTTACATATAAAAAATTGCCTGTTCCGCAAGCCGGATCGAGAATTTTTATCTCTCGCAGCTCTTTGAGGAATTCCTGCAAAATCAGTGCCGCCTTTTTTTTCTGGCTGGCGGTTGGTTCTTGTTCCCCATTTTCCAAAGACTGATTTACTTCTAATTGTATCAGATCCCAGCGATCGCGCAGCGGTTCGACGATGGCGGGACGCACCAGCCTTTCTACATAAGAGCGGGGCGTGTAGTGTGCCCCTAATTTACTGCGTTCCTTGATACCGAGCGCCCGTTCTAGCAGCGTGCCAAAAATCGCCGGCTCTACCTGACTCCAATCGCGATCGGCTGCTTGGAATAAAACCTGTAACTGTTCGGCAGTGAGTTGAAACGCCGCAGCATCGACAAAGAAACTACCATTAAATTCCGGGATATCTTCAAACCCAAACTTCCCCCCTGAATTCATCGTCTGCCACAGAGATTCTACCTCAGTTTTGAACGTGGCAGGGTGAGGAATCCAGCGCTCTTTCAATGCTTTTATGAAAATATCTCCATCAAGCAATCCCACATCTTCCGCAAACATCGTAAAGATACAGCGCATCAGAAAGTTAGCGACTTTTTGAGGAGCGTGCTTTTGCCCTTCTAGGGATTTTGCCAATTTCGCTAAATCACCTGCTACCTCTCGCGTCACTCGCGCCCTTATTTTCTCTGGGTTGCGCTTTTGAGGATTGGTGAAAATATCTACAAATAGGTCAAATTTATCTGGTTTTGATAAATCTTTTAACGAAATATTTTCACGCGCCCCATAGCCGCCATAATCGCCACTGAAGCCTAACCACAGCTCAAAGTGAGAGCCAATATCGCAGGTGAGCAGAAACGGCGGGTTTGGCTTGAGGCGCTCGGCATACGAAAAAGCCTGACGGAATGCCTTTTCCATTTCTTTTCGATAGGTTGCCGTTCCCCGCTTGGCAGTGCCTTTTCCCGTGGTTTCACCTCCCTGCTTGGCTTCGATGAGAAAATGGCCAGCTTTGTAAAAATCAGCAAATTTAGTTATTATTTGGCCATCAGGATAGAAAAACTTGACATCCTTCTCGAAGCAATAGGGATCGCCAGGGATGCTGCCTTTTGCGGGCGGACGCTCTACGCCCAATGCCTCGCACAAATCCAGAAAAAATGCGTCTTTATTGGCTCGTTCGTGACCGCTAGTGCCTTGCCATTTGGCCAAAAATATCTCTACTCGTTGCCGATCGCACTCGTTCATAGATACTTCCCAATTCAGCCTATTCCCTATTATCTCATAGAGAGAAAAATTTGTAAAGTTCATCCATTAAAGTACATATTTTTTTATAAAAAATACTAAAATAGTCGCCAAATCTGCGAACTTTGCTATAAACTATATTAAGCCATCTCCAACAGAAATTTACCTTTGGCCTACGACAACACCTGCAAATATCTAGCTGAAGAGTACCCAGCCGATTTTGCTCGCTGGCTCCTCGCCAAAGAGACTGCCAGCATCCAGGTACTCAAGACGGAGCTTAGCAACGAACCGATTCGAGCGGATGCCCTCATCCTGCTGGAAATCGACAGTGAAATTCTGCACCTAGAATTTCAAACCAAACCCGCATCAGAACCGCCTATCCCGTTTCGGATGGTAAACTACTGGGCGCGACTGCAAGCCCAATACTGGGGTCGAGAAATCGAGCAAGTAGTGATTTTTCTCAAGCAGACAAGCTCGCCCGGTGTGTTTAGCGATCGCTACGAGGGGCGCAACAGTTCCCAAAAAGCCGGATAATGCCGGACATTACTTGACTTTCTGGGTTGTTTTTCGCACGGGAGAAACCCGTACAGGAGAAACTGCAAACACCTCTAGACGGTCGCTTACCTCACTAAAAGGCTCGTTTCCGCTTACTTTTCGGATTATATTAAAAGCTCCGTTTACGTCGGCATTAATCAGCACGCCGTTGCTGGCCCTAAACAAGCCTCTCTTCACTCTTTTGCCCTGATAAGACTGGCGCTTTTCGACAGGCTCTAAGTCAAGAAAGGATGTTTTACTGGTGTAGGACTCATCCGTCACGACCACTTTAATCCCAACGAGTTCGGCCTTGTAACTAATCATTTCGATTAGTTTAGCATGAGGAATAGAAACAAAAGTCTGGTTGGTCTTTTTCCCCAACTCGACTTCCTGCTTCCAATTAGGATTTTTTCCGATTACTAGCTGGCTTATCCTCGCCTCTACCAAGCGGTCTATAATGAAGCGACTGGCTTTATGCAGGTAATCTTCAACTCGTTTATTCCGCTTAAAAGTAATCTGTTGTATCCGCTTGCTTGTTTGACAAGGGCACTGTAACTTCGATTTGAGTTGGGCCACCTTTTTGTTATAGCCCTGATTTATAGACTTCAGGTACTTGCCGTCTACTAAACTCGGTACAAAACCGGGTTGATTTGATACCAAGGCAGCCAGGTTGTCAATCCCTAAATCTATCCCTGCTATCAGCTTTGGATTAAGCTCGGCTAGACTTACAGGCTTTTCATAAACCACCTCGATAACGTAAGATGCCGTTCGCGGTACAACGCGCACCTCTACGACATCCAAAGCGCCGGTCTGAACAACTACATCAGTTTGGGACAAGTGCAACAATCCGTTATTCTTCTTTTTCCCTCCCTGACCGATAGATTGATTGTCGTACACCAAAAGGTTGCGGCCACAAGTTTTATGCTTGTATTTAGGGATTTGAGGGGGCCTTTGAAACTGACTCCTGTCCTCAAAGTAGGCAACTGTTGCCTCTTTCCACGCCGTCCAATCGTGAATAACCTGCTTGAGAACTTGATTGCTGACCTTCGCTGGTAATGCCCGATAAGCTTCAGTTGGTTTCA
This sequence comes from uncultured bacterium, assembly GCA_964405435.1. Classification (GTDB taxonomy): domain Bacteria; phylum Cyanobacteriota; class Cyanobacteriia; order Cyanobacteriales; family Oscillatoriaceae; genus DVEG01. The sequence continues at coordinate 38,646 of CAYOOD010000026.1, read as the reverse complement.
GGACAGCATAAAGCTCTTTGATAGTCAGGCGGTCATTCAAATGCCGACCTTTCTCGAAAAAGTTTTGCCTCATGTAGTAATTGCACAAATTATACAAGTTCTTGGACTTGAAGGACAAATCATCCAAGGTGGGAAAATCTCGGTGCTGTCTGTCTATGTAATGCCTTTCTACGACTTTCATTTTTAGTTTTTGGGCTGCCTGCCAATCAAATTCTATCAGAATTTTTTCTGACACTGCGCCGACATCAACTCGCGCGCGTTTTAGTTATGTGAGCTAAACAGGGCCTAGAACAACTCGCGCCGCGCCATCTATTATATAGATTAACGCCGCCTGCCTTTATAGGTTTCCGGCAATGTCCGGATATTTAGTTATTTGGTCGTTACACCGCTATCGCGTGATTCGCATGTGGGAGCAAGACCCCGCGCCCTTACTCGCGAATCCGGGGCTTTTGCCGTTGGCAACCCTCGCGAGGAGCGAGTCGCCCGACGCCCTCTTGGAGCAAGTAGCCGCCCGAGTCGCTACGATCGAAGAAACCGAACAGCGCCGGAATATCTTAGCGTCTGCCGAAATTCTCGCCGGTCTCCGATTTGAGAAAGAGTTGATTAGCCAATTATTCAGAGAGGAAATTATGGAGGAATCTGTAATCTACCAGGACATCATCCAAAAAGGTGAGCAACGAGGAGCGCAACGAGGACGGAAGGAAGGAGAGTTATCTCTGATCCTGCGCTTGCTCGCCCGTCGCTTCGATGCGGTCGATCGCTCGTTCGCCGAACGCCTGGAGCAATTATCCATCCCGCAATTAGAGGAATTTGGCGAAATGCTGCTGGATTTCTCGACAGTTTCTCAGGCGATCGCCTGGTTGGACGATCGCGGGCTGTAGTACGCGCTTCTACTTCGGGGCGATCGCGCGCTTCCTGTTGCGCTGCGATCGCCCCGCATCTGCCGTCATTTACTCATTTCCCCGATCGCTCTATTTATAATCATAAACTCGCTCTATCTACCATTTTTCCACACAGGGAAAAGCGCAAGTAGAATGATTAATTTTGCTCGCCACTTTCGACCCAAAAAATTGATTTTCCCAGTTGTCCAAACTGAAATAAGGTTGCCTGTCGATATCAACGCTGGGACTTCCTGCCAATTGAAAAATGGTGCTTTGACAGTCCTGCGGGTGAAGACTTGTCAACTTTTTCAAAAACTCATCGGGTTTTCTAGCATACCGTCTGGCATCTTTTTTGTTCAAAGTAAACAGCGTATTGGACGTGTTACAACCTTTTTGCGAATTGTTAACCAGACACATGACTGTTTCGCCGCTGACTCGTCCCATTGTCAACAGCAAGCTTTTAAAATTACCGCCATTCTGCGCGACTACATCGGTCAAGCGTTGGGACAAATTATTGCAGGCTTCTTGAGGAGAGACTTCACTGTCAAAGTTTTCTCGTTCCCACAGAAATAAAGCTGCTTCTTTTTCTCCTTTTTGAGCGACGGTAATAAAAAAATCATTTCCGTAGGGAATACATTTAAAAAAAGTCGTTTCTACCGAGACAGTTTGCTGATTAATTACAGCCGGAGGAAAACCGGGTTGAGATAAAGCTGTATGTGCCCCTGAAACTGAAAAAGTCAGAGAGGCTATTAAAATTTGAGCTAGCGTCTTAAATGACATAAATAAACTTTGGCTCTCCTTCACCGCTCTGATTGGCGTCGCCTCTCACAAAAACTGACTCAAAACCTGACATTTCCTCCGAATAATATAGTGATGCCCTGTACAACGATGCTATATATATCTCAATTGTTCCCGTTGCATTCGCAACGCTATCGAGCTGAGGAGATGCGCTTTTTCCACTAGCTGCCAGCACGGGGAAAACAAAACACCCGCAGAACGTGCCCGGGATCGCGAAAGTGGCGATTCCGTTCAAACTGGCGCAGTGGTAACGTTCTGCCCCTCTTTCGCACTTGATTAAGATTTTCAATTACTTTGACGCAAATCGTGCCAGGAGGTTTCAGGGGGCGTACTGTGAAGTCATGCAATTTTCACATAATCTCGATTGGTTTGCCCGTGTCGTGGCTTGTACGGATATGCGACAGATACTAAGCTGTCTCGGTGATTCCGTCTTCACAGAGAGAGGGCGGAGCGCGCTCCTGACTTGCAAAATTTTAAATCTTGTTTCTCAGCGTGAAAATTTATGTATTTTTGCAACAACTTACAAATTTTGGCAAAATGCCAAAATGTATCACCAATAGGGTGTATTGATGTAATTTGTCAAGGCGCTGATGGACTGTAAAATTTGCCCTACGGTGGAGCAGAAAGCGAGGCTCACTTTCGCGGCTGGGAAGGGAGGCGATTCTAGGTTTCGCAGGCGCTGACGCCCTCCAGAGGAGTAGTAGGGCAACCTGAATGGCCACCGAGACAGTTGCGATCGCTGCCAAAAGTATATCTGAAGGCTTAAGTTAAATATACCAAAAGGAAGATGTCTTTACTGAAACTTTATATTTCTCCCGAAACACCGGGCTTTCTCGTCCCCTCGGAAGCGCCGAAAGCGTCCGCTAAAGTTCTTTCGGAGGCGAGCGCGTTCTCCGATACCAGGCGCGAGCCATCATGGAAGTGACTGCTGTTTATCCGTCCGTCCTCATGTCTGAACCTTCTGTTTCCGTCACCGTCAAACTATTCGCCGCCTATCAAGAAGCGTATGGCGTGCCAGAACTGAGCCTCGCACTTCCCGCCGACACGCCTGTGAGCGCCGTACTCGATCGCCTCGTCGCCGAGCACCCCCAACTCGATCGCTGGCGCGACATCACCCGCTTCGGCGTTAACCTGGAATTTGCCGAACCCGACACCGTTTTACACGACGGCGATGAAGTCGTGTTAATTCCCCCCGTCAGTGGCGGGTAGGCGGGAGTGTGGAGTGTGGAATGTGGAGTGTGGAGTGTGGAGTTAGGAGAATTTTCTGACTCAGCACTTATTACTCAGCCGAGGCCGAAGAGCACTCAGCCGAGGCCGAAGAGCACTCAGCACTCATCCCCAAGAGGCTTTTGTAGAAGCCTTTAGGGAGTTGCACAAAAATAATTATCCTGCCTTGTTGGATGATTTTTTTTGAAAAAGGCTTAATTGACGTTTTGCTCTCGATCGCGCCTTTTCTGCTGAGTTGCTTAACATTATAGTGTCCGCAGACAACCGAGTCAAGACGTATCATTACTGAAAACTAGCGGGCTCGGCGTCTGCAAGCCAAAAGAATACAAGCAATTTCAACCCCGCTACTTGATTTTGGGCTTAAAATATCTTAATAGATCCCATTAGTTCAGAAGTGGCCCTCAAGCGTTGATTCAGTCTGAAACCCTAGAACTATTAGAATGGCCGCGCCTGTGCCAGCATTTGGCCACGTTTGCCGCTACCAAACTGGGGGCGATCGCCGCCAGCCGGTTGTCCATTCCCGAAAGCCGAGAAGAAACGCAACAGTTGCTCGCCCAAACCCGAGAAGTCTACGATTTGGAAAATCGCCCGAGCGGGGGATTGACTTTCGAGGGAATCCACGATATCAGAGACGCGATCGAACGGGCAGACTTGCAAGGCATCTTATCAGGAGAAGAACTCCTCAACATTGCCACCACCCTGGCGGGGGCGAGGCGGTTGCGGCGGGCGATCGACAACCATCCAGACTTGCCGGTGCTGACTGCCTTGGTTGAAGATTTGCGCACCTATCCCGAACTCGAGCAAGAAATACACCGCTGCATCGACGAACGGGGCGAAGTCGCCGATCGCGCTTCCTTGAAACTCAACGAGCTGCGCGGGCGAATTCGACAGCAGCGAGAGCGGATTTATCAGGTGTTGCAGGGCATCATGCAGCGCCAATCCAACGCCGTACAGGAACAAGTGATCGCCCAACGAGGAGATCGCTACGTCATCCCCGTGAAAGCGCCCCAAAAAGACGCCATCAAAGGCATCGTCCACGATACCTCGATGAGCGGGGCAACCCTTTACGTCGAACCCTACGCCATTACCGATCTCAACAACCAGATGCGGCAGGTGCTGCGCGCCGAACAAGCCGAAGAAGAAGCCATTCGCCGCGCCCTCTCCCAGCAAGTCGGCGCAGTCAAAGCCGATATAGAGCAATTAGTCGCGATCGCCACCACCCTCGATCTCGCCGCCGCCCGCGCCCGTTACAGCTACTGGTTGCAAGCCAACCCGCCCCGATTCATCGAGCGGGGGCGTGAGGCATCGGGCGCAGAGGAGCCGGCTCAAATCACCCTGCGGCAACTGCGACATCCCCTGCTCGTGTGGCAGCAGCAGCACGAACAAGCTTCCCCAGTCGTTCCCACCGACTTGGCAATCCCGCCGCAAATCCGAGTTGTGGCCATTACCGGCCCCAACACCGGCGGCAAAACCGTCACCCTGAAAACCTTGGGATTGGCTGCCTTGATGGCAAAAGTGGGGCTGTTCGTGCCCGCCCGCGAACCCGTAGAATTGCCTTGGTTCGATCGCGTGCTCGCGGATATCGGCGACGAGCAATCCTTGCAGCAAAGCCTCTCCACCTTCTCGGGACACATCCGCCGGATTACGCGGATTCTCGAGGAGATGACGGAGGATTCCCTGGTGCTGCTGGATGAAGTCGGCGCGGGAACCGATCCGTCTGAAGGCAGCGCCCTGGCGATCGCTCTATTAGAGCACCTCGCCGAAAATGCCGGCTTGACAGTGGCGACGACGCACTTCGGCGAACTCAAAGCCCTGAAATATCAAGACTCGCGCTTTGAAAATGCCTCCGTTGAATTCGACGACGTGAGTTTATCGCCCACTTATCGGCTGTTGTGGGGAATTCCGGGGCGTTCCAATGCCCTGGCGATCGCGCGGCGGTTGGGGTTGAAGCCGGAAATCGTCGAAGAGGCGCAAAACCGCGTTGCTCCCGGTGCCAGCGAGGAAATGAACCAAGTGATTGCCGGATTGGAAGCGCAGCGCCGCCGCCAAGAAACCAAGGCAAAAGAGGCGTCTAAGCTGCTGGCGCAGACGGAGGAGCTGCACCGCGAACTCTCGGCGAAGGCGAAATCGCTGCGGGATCGGGAGCGGGAGCTGCAGCAGGCGCAGGAGCGGGCGGTACAGGAAGCGATCGCTCAGGCAAAAGCCGAAATCGCCGCCGTGATTCGCCAGTTGCAGCAGGGCTCGGCGACGGCGCGGGATGCCAAGCAAGCCACCGACGCGATTAATGAAATTGCCCAGCGGCAGTTGCCGTCGCGGCGGGAAGTGCCGAAACCGAAACCGGGATTCCGCCCGCAAGTAGGCGATCGCGTGCGCATCCCCCGTTTCGGGCAAACTGCCGAGGTACTCAGCGCTCCCGACGAAGACGGCGAACTCAGCGTGCGTTTCGGGCTGATGAAAATGACCGTTTCCCTGGAAGATATCGAATCCCTCGACGGGCAAAAAGCCGAACCCGTGGCGAAAGCCAAACCGGCACCGGCACCGACACCGGCACCGCCCCCGCCGCCGACGATTCGCACCTCTAAAAATACCCTCGACATTCGCGGATCGCGGGTTGCCGATGCGGAGCGAGAAATAGACGGAGCGATCGCCTCCGCCATTCCCACTAGCGGCGCATTGTGGATCGTACACGGCAAGGGAACCGGCAAGCTGCGTCAAGGCGTCCACGAATTTTTGGAACAGCACCCGCAAGTCAGCCGCTACGAACTCGCCGCGCCCGAAGACGGAGGCTCCGGCGTGACTGTTGCATACTTTGTATAAGGAGGGCGTGCTGCCTTTTCGCCAGGGTTTTGGTTGCAAAAGCTGTAACAGCACGCCCTTTTCTCCGTCCGATCGCCTATGAATGAAACTATGCACCCTCCAGCGAACATGCCTGCGCCAAAGCCCAAGTGGGAGGAGTTGACTGCTGCAGATGCCCCGCATCCCGCACAGTTGGACAATATGAAAGCCCAGATGGATTTAGTCCTGCTGGCGCTCGAATCACTCGCGGGGATCGGTTCCGAAGCTATCATCCGGGCTGCGTTTGAACTCAAATTAGAGCCAGCGATCGCCGATCGGGTGTCCCTGTGGCGTCTGCGCCAGTCGAATCCCCTGCGCAAGGGCGAAGGCGGGCGAAAAAAGCTGGATGTAGAAGAAGCGCGATCGCTGGTTGCCATCTCCTGTTACTTGGCGAAAGAAAACCAAGAATTAATCCGCCGTGCCGTCGCCCTCTGGGAACAAATGGCAGAGCAAAATCGCCAGCCCCACGAAGCCGCTTTGCTGGGAGACTATCTCGACGATTTCTGCAATTTGTATCAAGATCGCATGGTGGATGGAGAAAACATTTCCCCAGCGACGCTCAACCAAATTGCGCTAAAGCTGTTAATCGACCTGTTATTTTACAGCGGTCCCGGCGGTTCGCGCCGATTTTGGCTCGCCCTCTTCGATCGCTCTCATTAGTCAATACTGATATTCATAATTTTTTATCCACTCATCCTGCTCACTCACCCCTACTCACCCCTACTCACTCAGCACTCAGCACTCAGCACTTTCTCCTCCCTCACTCAACACTCCACACTCAACACTCCACACCTGATAAAATGATCCTGCGACGGTACACGCCCCCAACTTGCACGCTGGAAATTACGGCGAAAAGTTCGCTGTTCTCCCGGTGGAAAAGTCGTTATGCACTGGAAGATTTGCACTTCGAGCTGCACTTCGATGCCCCCCAACTGCCAGAAGAACAGCAGGTCAAACTCCGGGGCGATCGCGCCCAACTCCAAGCCCTCAGCGACGCCGTTAACAGTTACGTTCACAAATTTCTCTGCCAATCGGCGATCGCCCTCGACGTTTTAGGCTTGACAAAAAAAGAAGAATCTGATAAAGAAACCACGGCTAAAGCAGAAAGCGAAAGAGAAAATCGGCAATTTTCAGAACCCGCGCCCCCTGCCGCAACCCTGCGCCAGCCCGCTGCTCCACCCGTCGCGGAAGTCGTCGGAGAAATAGAGGAAGATGACAATCCAGCCCAATTAGAACCGGAACCGACTGTAGAAACAAACGCTCCGATTTCTGAGGGAATCTATCTACAACCGAGAGGATTGCTCGGGCACGACTTATTTTTAGGAAGTCTCGCCACACCCGAATCGGGAGCAGTGGTTCACCTGGATGTCTTGCAACTGTTTGACTTAGCCACTGCGATCGAGCAATACGAAGCCGAGGCAGAAGCGCCGCCAGCGCGCCCCAACTGGTTCAAACAAACGCCCTCCTGGGCAAAAATCGCGGCACTCGTCGTGCTGAGTGTCGGCGTCACAGCCGGAGCGATCGAATTGCTCAACCGCAACACCAGCCTGCAAATGGCTTCTCAGAAAGCCGCACCGCCGCCGAGCCCGGTTGTGCAGCAGCCAGTCGCCGTTGCGCCGCCGCCTGCGCCAGTACCAGCCCCTCCTCCTGCGCCTGCGCCTGCGCCTGCCGCGCTACAACTGACGCCCGCACCCGTTCCGAGCCCGACATCGCGCCTGCCAAAATTGCCGAAAATCTTAGAAGATGGGGACGTTGCAGCCACTCCCAATCCCAGCCAGTTTCCCGCACAGCCAAACCTGCAAGCCCCTAACGTCGCGAGACTCCCGTCGCTGAATACAGCCCCAGCCCCGCAGAGAACGCTTGCGGGAGCGCCAAACAGCGCCCCTAGCGGTGCATCCTCCTCGACAACAGCCATACAAATTCCGCCGCCGCCGCCGACAATCATTCCGCAGATTCCGCCGCCGCCGAATACCCAAGTCCCCCCGCTCTCAATTCCGCCAGAATCGACAGCGGATGCAGGAGCGATCGACAACGCGACTCCGAACACAGTGGCGACTCTGCCCCGCATCGAGCCGGAAAGCACCCCTGCAGAAGCGCCCCCTGACGTCGTTCTGAAAACGCCGGAACCCGCCCCAACACAAGCCGCCCCGACAGAAACAGCCCCCACGCAAGCGGCTGCAGTGCCTCGCAATGCAGAGCCAGCCCCGCCCTTGCCGAGAATAGAAGGGCTGCCCGACGGAGCGCCAGAAAAGCAAGCCGCCAATACGCCCAGCCCGTCGCCGGCAGCGCAATCAATAGCGCCAGAAAACACAGCGCCAGAAGCAATCGCGCCTGCAACAGCAGATACGCCCGCACCGGTTGAGGAAGCAAGAGGCTCCCTATTAAATGAAGCAACGCAGGTTGTAGAAGCCAAGAATTATTTCCAACAGCGCTGGCAGCCACAGCCAGATTTAACGCAACCCTTGGAATATACGTTATCGCTCAATCCAGACGGTTCGATTCAGCAATTTACTCCCAGAGGAGAACTTTCTGGTAAATTTGTCGAGCGCACGGGAATGCCGCTGATGAATGAAAAATTTGTTTCTCCCTTGCAGGAGGGAAAAGGGCTGAGAATTCGCGTGTTGCTCAAACCAGATGGAAAAGTGCAGGCATTTGAGGAACCCATAAAAGAGGATTTGTAGGTCAGTTTTTAGCTTGGAAGTCTGCACGTTTTAGCGGTTTTTAGACCGATGAAGTCCAGTTAAGAAACCCGGCTTCTTGAAGAAGCCGGGTTTCTCAATCCCTCGCGAGGATGAAAACCGCGCAGTACAGGCGCGACAGCAGCGGTTCAACCCACCCCCTCTAAAACCCCTACAGTCTGCTAACGTCAAGAATGGCAAATCTGGTGTCTTTGAAGTGGTAAGGCAATATGGTAGATTATGACGTGATTGTCTGTGGCGCGGGACCTGCTGGAGCTGCCGCCGCCGCCGCCGCCGCCGGTTATGGGTTGAAAGTCGCGCTGCTGGAAAAATACCCCTTGCCGCGCCACAAAACCTGTGGGGGCGGGATGCCGATGGTGATGGAGGATGTTCTGCGCGACTTGGCACCAGAGGCGTTTGTGGAATCGAAAGTGCGTTACCTGCGCCACACTTGGAAATTTGGCGATCCCTATCTGGCACCGATCAACCTGCCCGATTCGCAGCGGGATATCTGCTTGTGGATGGCACAGCGCTCGGTGTTTGACAATGCCCTGGCGCAACGAGCGGTGAAAGCGGGTGCTCAACTGTACGACGGGGTGACGGTTCGCAGTATTGAAATAGAGTCCGATAAAGTCGTCGTGCGGGGCTCGGCGAAGGGCAACGACAGCGCGTTTGTGGGAACGGCGCGCCACGTCATCGGCGCAGACGGTGCCAGCGGCATCGCGGCGCAAGCAGCCAATCTGCGCAAAAATCGGGTGATGGCGATCGCAATGGAAATCGAATTTCCCCACAATTGGGATAACAACCATCCCGATTTGCGCCCCGATGTGGCTCATTTAGAATACGGTGCTGTCAAGCGCGGCTATGCTTGGATTTTTCCCAAAGGCGATCACTTGAATATTGGCGCGGGTTTGTTCAGCCCGGGCAAGAGAAAGCGCGGCAATGTGGAAGTGCGCGACGAAATCGAAAACGCCATTACTGGTTATTTGGATTTGTTCGAGATTCCCTACGATCGCGATCGCCTGCGCTTCTTTGCCCATCCCCTGCCCATCTGGCAAGGCAAAGAACAGCGCCACACCCCAGACGGCAAAATTCTCTTAGTGGGAGATGCCGCCGGTTTGATTAACCCCTTCTTCGGCGACGGCATCCTCCACGCCGTCAAGAGCGGTTTAATTGCCGCCGAGTGCATCGCCAAAAACGAGCCGCAAAATTACACCCATTCCCTCCATGCCGAACTCGCTGCTAATTTTGACGCTGCGCTGACTTTAGCGACTTTATTCTACCAGTTTCCGGGAGTGTGCTACCGCCACGTTGTCAAGCGCGAAACTGCCACGCGCACGGCGACGCGCCTGATGCTCGGCGAAGTTAATTTCACCGACATTGCCGGTCGTTTCGTGCAAACCGTTCGCAAAGCCGCCCTCGGCTAGCGCGTCAAAATCCCCGGGCGATCGCGCTACAATGCTTGTTAAAACTCGATTGTAACTCGATTGTAAAGAGTTTTTGAAAAAGCCGACACGGCAAAAAGCCCGGTTTCTTAAAAACCGGGTTTAGCAGCAGTCCTGTGAATTTTGTAAAGCACTCAGCATGTTCAGAAAACGCAACCGGAATCGCCGTCGATCTCAGAAATTGCCATTTTGGAAAATATTCGCGATCGCGATCGCTCTGATTTTATCCCTCCTCTCCGTGCCAGCCCTAGCGCAGAATCGGGGAATTTCTCCGGTTCCCCGTTCCGCCGATTCTACAGCTTTTATTATTTTAGATGGGCGGCAACTTTTTAAAGTTGCCCCCGCCGGCGACTATCCCGCTCAATTTCGAGCAGACTGGATTAATTCCGAACTGAAAAAAGCGGCAACCTCCTCGGAAGCTGTTGCAGTCAAAGTTGAAGAACGCAATCAATTACCGACAATTTTGCTCGACGAGCAGTATTTGCTGACGGTGACGCGACGGGATGCGGCTGTAGGGATGACGCCAGAGGAACAAGCCAAAGTCTGGGCGGCACAAATTCAGCAAGCTCTCCAACAAGCCCAGCAAGAACGCAGCAGTGAATTTATTAGTTTTGCGTTGCTTCAGGCGGCTATTTTCATCGCGATCGCGATCGCCCTTCACGTCTTCGCGGGGCACCTCTGGCACCGCTACCTGCAAGTTTGGCTCAGACGTCAGGCACCGGAAATTTCTGCCGCCGAGAACGACTCTCCCAGAGCGGCAGATATCTTGCTCAACCTCACCCTATTAATTGCGAGAACAGCCGTTTGGCTCGTCGCTATTTTTCACGTCACCAATTTATTTCCCTTTACCCGCCATTGGAGCTATCGCATCGCCGATAGCTTGATTGCGAGCGTTACTTCTCCGATTATCACCCTCAGCAAAAATGGCTATTCTGTCCTCGACATTCTGATTCTAAGCCTGCTGCTATTCGGATTAGTAATTTTGTCGGGAATCGCGACCAATTTGTTCAAATCTCGCATCTTGCATGTAACGGGAATTAACCGGGGGGCACAGGAAGCCGTTGCCGTTATTTTTAAATATACCGCGCTGGCGATCGGCACGCTTGTCGTGCTGCAAATTTGGGGGCTTGATATCAGCTCTCTAGCTCTGCTTGCCAGCGCTCTGGGCGTCGGGATCGGTTTTGGTTTTCAAGATATCGCCAAAAACTTTGGCAGCAGCATAGTTTTGATATTTGAGCGTCGGATTCAAATCGGTGATTTTATTGAAGTGGGAGAGTATCGGGGCACGGTGGAGCGCATTGGCGGGCGCAGTACGGCGATTAGAACCCTCGACAATATTTCGATTATCGTGCCGAATTCTCGTCTTTTGGAAAAAGAGGTAATTAACTGGAGCAACCCGCATCTCGTATCGCGCCTGTCGCTTCCCGTGGGCGTGGCTTACGGTTCCGATTTGGGTGCTGTTAAAGCAGCCCTTTTGGAAGCAGCGCAAGAGTGCGATCGCGTTTTGATCTCTCCGCCACCCCAAGTTTTATTTAAAGGATATAGCGACAGTTGTCTGAATTTCAACTTGCTGGTTTGGACGGAACATCCCAGTCAGCAATACATTCTCAAAAGCGACCTTTATTTCCGAATTGATGCCCTGTTTCGAGAGAGGAATATCGAAATTCCTTTTCCCCAACAAGATTTGCACCTGCGTTCCGGGAATTTGCCCGTCACCCTTTCCCCCGAACTGGAACAGGTTTTGTTACTTTTAGTTGAAAAATTAGCCTCTCGTCAAAATGGAAATTCGCCAACCGATAAAAACGTACAGTACAATCATAAAAGAGAAGAGTGAAACTCATCAATGAATATGATGGCTCAACCGAATCGCGGCATCATTGCCGCCGGTCATCCGAAAACTGCTGAAGCTGGTATTGAAATGTTTCGAGCGGGCGGCAATGCGTTTGATGCGGCAGTTGCCGCTATGTTGGCGTCTTTTGTCGCCGAACCCGTTCTGACATCCGCAGGCGGTGGCGGCTTTCTTCTGGCTCATACCCAGGACGATCGCAATATTTTATTTGATTTTTTTGCTCAAACGCCTCGAAGCAAAAAACAAACAGCCGAGCTGAACTTCTACCCGACTTACTTGGATTTTGGCAAAGCCGTACAAGAATTTCACATCGGCTTGGGCGCGATCGCAGTTCCCGGCAATCTCGCGGGTGCTTTTGAGGTTCACCAAAAACTGGGGAGATTGCCTTTGCCAGTTGTAGCAGAACCTGCCATCCACTATGCTAAAAATGGCATCGAAGTCACGGCGCTGCAATCTTATTGTTTTAATCTTCTCAAACCGATTCTTCTGGCTTCTGAAGCGGGACGGCAAATCTATGCTCCGGGCGGCAATTTGATTCAAGAGGGCGAAATCCTGGTAATAACAGATTTGGCTGATACTTTAGCCTACTTAGCTGCCAAAGGAGTCAGAGAATTTTACGAGGGAGAAATCGCTGGGAAGCTAATTGAAGATTGCCAGACAAAAGGGGGACATTTAACGCGAGAAGATCTGACGAATTACCGAGCGATCGCTCGCGAACCGCTGAGCGTAACCTATCGCGGCAATACCTTGTTAACCAATCCTCCCCCCAGTTCCGGCGGCACGCTGATTGCGTTCGCTTTACAATTGCTGTCAAAACTTGAACTGAGCAGCTTGAGATTTGGCACGTCGCATCACTTGCAAATTCTGGCTGATGTCATGCGCTTGACAAATCTGGCGAGACAAGAGAGCTTTGACGCGAATCTTTACCGAGACGATATTGCTGAAATATTTTTAAACAGTCAGGCGATCGCGCAATACGATCGCCAAGTGACTGAAATCTTCAGCAAGTGGGGAAGCACGACGCATATCAGCGTTGCCGATCGCGAAGGAAACGCTGCCAGCGTCACGACTTCCAACGGCGAAGGCTGTGGATATTTCATTCCCGGCACTGGCGTGATGATGAATAACATGCTCGGAGAGGCGGATTTAAGCCCGAATGGATTCCATCACTGGCGAGAAAATGTTCGGATTTCCTCAATGATGGCACCCACTATCGTGCTGAAAGGTTCGCGCCCAGAAATTGTCCTGGGTTCGGGCGGATCGAATCGAATTAGAACGGCAATTTTACAAGTGATTTGCAATTTTATTGATTTTCAAATGCCGCCGGATTCAGCGGTTAACAATCCGAGAGTTCACTGGGAAAATAAAATTTTCAACGTCGAGCCTGGATTTGAGGCAGAGGAACTGAAAAAGCTCAGCCTTCCAGAAAATAATGAATTGGTTTTGTGGCAGGAAAAAAATCTATTTTTTGGCGGCGTTCACGCAGTTGTGACGGCGGCAGGAGGATTGTCTGGAGCTGGCGATCGCCGTCGCGGCGGGGTAATCATGCAATTTTAATTGACACTCGTCAACGTGGCTGCTCATGCGCCCGCAAGGCGAGTACGATCGAAGAAACCGAGCAGCGAAGGCATCTCTCGGCAGAGGAATTTGGCAAAATGCGGTTGGATTTCTTGCCCGTTTCTGAGGCGATCGCTGGGTTGCACGATCGCGGGTTGTAGCGCAACGCTCCTACCCCAAGGCGATCGCGCTGGTACAGGAAGCGCGCGATCGCCCCGAATCCGGCGCAATACAATAAAAGTGCGAAGAATCGACAAATTTCTTAACGGTTATGGAGTTAAAACGACTGGGCCATGTGGCCATCCGCGTCAGCGACCTCGAACAAGCCGCCAAATTCTACCAAAACTTGGGAATGGAGCTGGTTTGGAAAGATGCAGATTGGGCTTACCTGAAGGCGGGAGAGGACGGACTGGCCCTTTTGAGTCCGGCGTACAAGCACGCTGGGCCGCATTTTGGGTTTGTCTTCCGCGATCGCGCGGAGATGGAAGCCGCTCACGCTCAGTTAAAGGCGCAGGGGCTTGACGTCCGCGAAATTCACGCTCACCGCGACGGCACCGCTTCCTTCTACGGTCGCGATCCCGATGGCAATTGGTTTGAATACCTCTACGAACCCGTAGCGGCGATCGCTCAATAATCTGCCTCTCGATTTCAAAAAATACATCCACCGCCAACTTATCCCCGTCTCAGCGGATGAGCTTTAGTCTAATAAATTTAACGGATAAGTATTCTCTGAAGCGACAACTTACTTATCCGTTCCATCCGCTGTAATAGACGCTGCCTAGCCCGTTCTGTTCCCGCAATCGGCACGCTTCATCGGTCTTTGTGAAGAAACCGTAAAGCAACCGGAAGCCCGGTTTCTCTTGCCGATACGCGCCGACAGGAAAAACTCGGTTTATCACGGCTAACTCGGCTTAATCATAGCTTTACAAATCTCCCGCCTGTAGGGCGCGAAATACTGCCATCGCGCGGCTCGACGCCTGTGAAAACTTTGAGTGGATTAACGGAGGCGCAATCGTTGCGGCAAGCCTTACGCTGAAGCTAGCCAAGATTGAATAAATGATTGCGTCTTAATTATGTTTACTCTCAATACCGACCATTCTTCGCGGGAGATGCCCTTTACCTATCGGGACAAACAAGTTTTAGATGAAATGTTTAAAAATTTTGACATGCAGCGCCTAACTGAGACGGAGGCGCTCTTGCCTCCCTTATCGAGTGCGCCCCTCGATCCTTTGGAAGAAACAGCCTGGATTGAAGGCAGCTACGATGCCGAATTGGAAGCCGAGCTGTCACTGATTCTAGCTTGAAGGCATGGCACGAGTTCTATTCTACTGCGATCGCGCCGAATGCCACGACAGCCGCGATCGCCTGTGACTGGCAACCGTCCCCATCCTCAAAGGCAGTTATCTTTTTTATTGTAGATTTTAGATAAATCTTTCCCGGCTATTCTATTTACAGGTTCAAGCGATCGCTCCCTAGCGGGTTATAAACAGTACAGCCCCCTATTCTCCCCCAATCTCTTCAAGGGCGGAGAGTAGGGGGTTTCGCGTCGCGCGTGCAGCGCCAGAAGCATCGGATATCGCACCCCACTCAATAACGGGCTTTTCGCGAAAAGCCCCTACGCGCTCCCCCCTCTCGCACTCCACTCAGCCGAGGCATCGAGGACTCTTTTTTAAACCCGACAAAAAAAGTCGGATATAGTTGACGCAGTTTGTACGCTGTGCTACGATTTACCCCATAATGAAAAGAATGTTTCCCCAAACCCGTAAACCCTGACACCGAGAGAGGTTGGACTGATGACCCTGGCGACTGAAAAGCACCAACACCAAACCCAAGCAACCGCTGCCACCTTTTCCGCGCTGAAATGCAAGGAGTGCGGGGCAGAGTACGAACCCCTGGCAACGCACGTTTGCGAGATTTGTTTTGGCCCCCTTGAGGTAGCCTACGACTACGACGCCCTGCGCCGCCAAGTGACGCGGGAAAGCATTCAGAAGGGGCCGAATTCTATCTGGCGCTATCGTTCTTTCTTGCCGGTGGCTACGGATAACGTGATTGATGTGGGAACGGGGATGACGCCGTTGGTTCAATCTCAACGGTTGGCGCGTCGCCTGGGGCTTAAAAAACTTTATATAAAAAATGATGCGGTCAACATGCCGACGCTCAGCTTCAAGGATCGGGTGGTGTCAGTCGCCCTCACCCGCGCCCGCGAGTTGGGTTTCACTACGGTGTCTTGCGCGAGTACGGGGAATCTGGCGAATTCGACAGCGGCGATCGCAGCTCACGCCGGTCTCGACTGCTGCGTCTTCATCCCCGCTGACTTAGAAGCGGGTAAAGTTCTCGGCACCCTCATCTACAGCCCGACTGTTATGGCTGTTCAGGGCAACTACGATCAAGTCAACCGCCTCTGCTGCGAAGTCGCCAATACCCACGGCTGGGGATTTGTCAATATCAACCTGCGCCCCTACTATTCCGAAGGGTCCAAAACCCTCGGTTACGAAGTCGCCGAACAACTGGGCTGGCAGTTGCCCGACCACATCGTCGCCCCCCTCGCTTCCGGCTCGCTGTTCACAAAAATTTACAAAGGCTTCCAAGAATTCGTCAAAGTTGGCCTCGTTGAAGACAAAAAAGTCCGCTTCAGCGGCGCTCAAGCCGAAGGATGCTCCCCGATCGCCTCAGCCTTCCGGGAAGAGCGCGACTTCGTGACGCCCGTCAAACCGAACACGATCGCCAAATCGATCGCGATCGGCAACCCAGCCGACGGCATCTATGCCCTAGAAGTCGCCCGCAAGACCGGCGGCAATATCGAATCCGTCACCGATGCCGAAATCGTAGAAGGAATCAAACTCCTGGCAGAAACCGAAGGCATCTTCACCGAAACTGCCGGCGGCACCACCATCGCCGTTCTTAAGAAATTAGTAGAAGCTGGCAAGATCGACCCAGATGAAACTACAGTGGTTTACATAACCGGCAACGGTCTAAAAACTCAGGAAGCCGTCCAAGGCTACGTCGGCGAACCGCTCACCATCGATCCAAAACTCGACAGCTTCGAGCGGGCTCTGGAACGTTCCCGCACCCTCGACCGGCTTGAATGGCAGCAGACGGTTGTTTAGTGCATTTGTCCTTTGTCCTTCGTCATTGCGTCCGTTGCCCAGAAAAAAGGACAAAGGAAATTTCGCCCGTGAAAACTAACAATCGACAGAAAAACTATGGCCGTCAAAGTTTTAATTCCCACAGCCCTACAAAAATTCACCAACAATCAAGCCACCCTGGAATGCAGCAGCAACAACGTGGCTGAATTGCTCGATGCCATCGAGCAACAGTGTCCCGACACCAAAGGACGCCTGCGCGACGAGCAGGGCGAACCGCGCCGATTTCTGAACTTCTACGTCAACAGCGAAGACATCCGCTTCTTGGACGGGACGAATACCCCCCTGCAAGATGGCGATGAAGTCAGCATCGTGCCAGCGGTTGCGGGTGGCTAGAGCTAAAATCCAGTAATGCCAGAAACCGGCTTTCTCCCTACAGTCCAGAGAAAGCCGGTTTCTTGCTCTCTGGGGAACCGAGAACTTTATGATTAGATAGACGGGCATCGTCGCCCGCACTTGTTTCTCGATAGAACGAGCAGTAGCCCCAACACGGACAAGGACTGAGCCGAGCAATGTCAGAAGAAACGACACCCAATCAGAACGCCGAAGAAACGCCCAAAAAGGCTGCAAAACCTGCGGCTGCTGGTGCGACTGCCGAAAAACCCCCCAAAAAGGAGAAGGCTCCGGCAGTTGAAGACAAGCCTTTTGCCGATTTCATGCAACAAGATTACCTGCCTGCTCTCAAGAGTGCCTTCAGCAAGCAGGGAATCGAGGACTTAGAGCTGAGCTTGGAAAGGCAAAAGATTCCCGTCGCTGGCTTCGGTTCGGCGGAGGAGTGCTGGCAGGCGATCGGTCGCTGGCAAGGCGGCAAGCGCCAATTCAATCTTTATTTCCCGAAAGCAGATATTAATGGCCCCAGGGCGTTTTCCTGCGCGGACAGCGGCGCGAAGCCGAGCACGATCGAGCCGTTTTTGATCGACGAGCGCAAGATTACCCTAGATTTGCTGGTGTTTGGCGTCATCCAGCGCTTGAACGCGCAAAAGTGGCTGGCGAGGAATTAGGGAAAAAGTGTGGAGTGCTGAGTGCTTGATGCTTCGGCTGAAGTGCTGAGTGCTGAGTAATTAATTAATTTCTTCTTCAACTCCACACTCCACACTCCACACTCCACACCTTACTTTCACTAAAGTTCGTTGAATTGATAAATGACAATACCGGTGGCGGGATCGTTGCCAATGCTGACGTGCCCCGCTACCGCCATCTCCTGCAATACCGATTTGACTTCGCTGAAGCCGACGCCGGTATCCATGACGGCTTGGGTGAGGGAAAGTCTGCCGCCTCTGGCACGAGCGGATTGCAGCAGTTTGAGGATGAGGCGATCGCGCGTCGGCAAAGGCACTGTCTGAGAAATCGCCGCCGGCTCGGTTAGCGGCACGCCCGCCGACGATAACCCCATTTTGGCTTTCATTTTTCTCTCGTATTCCTCCGCCATCGTCGGAATCAAGAATAAGTCCAAAATTTGGCCTACTCCGAATAAGTTGTAAGTACAAAACCACAGCAAGCCGCTGAAGATTTTGCCATTGTAAAATCGGTGCAAGCCGCCGAAACCAACAAACCCAGCAGCCCAGAGCCCGTAACTGATACCGACACGCCGCTGGTGAGGGTCATCTCGAAAAGCTTGCAAGATTTCACCGCTCTTGACTTCGAGGGGCTGGGCAGCGGGTTCGGGAGGGAGGGGTCTGGGTGGTGCGGCTGTCGGCTGGCGATTCAAGTCGGCGAGGACTTCTGCGGCTGATTGGTAGCGGCGAGCGATCGCGCTAGAGAGCATCTTGTCGAGCACTCGCCCCAACTGCGGGCTGACGGGGTTGTCAACCAAATAATCCCGCCACACCCACTTGCCCTCGCGGCTGTCGAACAAGTCAAAGGGCGGAACTTGCGTCAGCAGGTGAACGCAGGTGACGCCCAAGCTGTACAAGTCGCTGGCAAATACGGCTCTGCCGAAAGCTTGCTCGGGCGCGGCATACCCCGCCGAACCGATCACCGTGCCGGTGCGATCGAGGGCGCTATGAGCAGCGGATTTGGACGCGCCGAAGTCCACGAGTACCAGATCGCCTGCTTTGGCTTTCCCAAAATTGGTAGAGGATGTGCGGCGGCGGATGATATTGTCTGGCTTGATATCGCGGTGAATGACTTGGCGATCGTGGACGAATTGCAGTACGGGCAGCAAGTCTTCGAGCAACTGCCGGATCTGGGTTTCGTTGAAAGCCCCTTCTTCGTCCAGCTCTCGGGCGAGGTTTTGCCCGTCGATATACTCCTGTACTAAATACTGGCGGCCTTCTTGTTCAAAATGGGCCAGCAGGTCGGGAATCTGGGGATGTTTGCCCAATTCTTCCAACTGCACGGCTTCCAAGCGAAATAATTCTGCAGCTTTTTCGCTATTGCGCGTCCCGGCGTCTTGGGGGCGAAACTGCTTGATCGCGCAGCGGGGTTTGGAGGGCTTGTACTCGTCCACTCCCAAGAAGGTGCAGCCAAAACCGCCAGCGCTAATGGGTTTGACAGCCCGATAGCGATCGCCCAACAGGATTTTTGACCCGCAATGCTGGCAAAACTGCGCCGTATCGGGATTCTGAGGCTGCTGGCAATTGGGATTGAGGCAATAGCTCATACAACAGATAGCATCAGCCGAGTCACTTTATTTCATACTGGCACAGTCGTGCCAAGTGCCGCACGCCCTCCTGCGCGATCGGGCGATGGCGATCGCACCTAAACTCCTTACTTAACAACTTCTGACCCGGACGCCCTCATAATTGTTACAAAACTTAATATTATGTAGGAACTCTTAACGAAATCTGCTGCCTGACCCGGTTGCACGGCTGGTAGACTTGATTTCGTAGCAATACAGCCATCCTCGTAAAATCCAGCCGATCCGGGCCGAAAGACAGTACGACAGGCACCGCACCGATTAACAACAGCCCACACAGACCTATGGTAGATTCCCTTAAAAAACCTGCCTTTGAAGAGATTCGACCCGGGGTGAAAGTTCCTGCCAAGGAAACCATCCTCACCCCCCGGTTCTACACCACCGACTTTGACGAGATGGCCAAAATGGACATCTCGGCCAACGAAGACGAGCTGAGAGCCATCCTCGAAGAATTCCGCACCGATTACAATCGCCACCACTTCGTGCGGGATGCAGAGTTTGAACAATCCTGGGATCACATCGACGGCGACACCCGCCAGTTATTCATCGAATTTTTAGAACGGTCTTGCACGGCTGAGTTTTCCGGCTTCCTGCTCTACAAAGAACTGGGCCGCCGCCTGAAGGACAAAAGCCCCGTGCTAGCCGAGTGCTTTAACCTGATGTCCCGCGACGAGGCGCGTCACGCCGGCTTCCTCAACAAGGCGATGTCAGACTTCAATCTGTCCCTGGATTTGGGATTCCTGACGAAGAATCACACCTACACCTTCTTCAAGCCGAAATTCATCTTCTACGCCACTTACCTGTCGGAAAAGATCGGCTACTGGCGCTACATCACCATCTACCGCCACCTGGAAGCCCACCCAGAAAACCGGATCTATCCGATTTTCCGGTTCTTCGAGAACTGGTGCCAGGACGAAAACCGCCACGGCGATTTCTTCGACGCCATCATGCGCGCTCAGCCGCAGATGTTGAACGACTGGACGGCGAAACTGTGGAGCCGCTTCTTCCTGCTGTCGGTCTTTGCGACCATGTACCTCAACGACCTGCAGCGCTCCGCGTTCTACGCTGCCATCGGTCTAAATGCTCGCGATTATGACATCCACGTCATTAAAAAGACCAATGAGACGGCAGGGCGGGTGTTCCCGGTAATCCTGGACGTAGAGCATCCAGAATTCTATCAGCGGCTAGACATTTGTGTGGAAAATAATGCTAAACTAGCAGACATCGCTAAATCGGACGCGCCTAAACTTGTGAAGTTCTGCCAAAAATTGCCTTACTATCTCTCCAATGTCTGGCAGTTGGCACGGCTTTACTTCATTAAGCCGATTGAAACTGCTTCCAAGCAGGGAGCAGTTCTTTAGGATTCCGGTTTCGCTCCTCTGTTAGTTCGTCTCTCGGTTCTGCGTTGCGTAGAACCGTTTTTTTTGGAAAAAAACAGGGTGCGGCAAGCAAATCATATCAATCCGGTAGCATGAGCATTAAAAGAACGATGGCAAGGGCTGGGGCTAGTTTGGCACGGAGGAGTTTAATACTCGCTGCATCGGGAATGGCGATCGCGTGGCTTCACCCCCTCTCTGCGGGCGGGCGTGCCGCAGCGCAAACTCCGGAGCCGCCCCCCCAAGGGAGCGATCGCATTGACGTCAGCCCCGAAATCATTGAAAACTCGCCGGTGCTGCAGCGCTGGATGCGCGAGGTGCCAAATGTCTTGCACGAAATCAAGAACGATCCGAGCTTCAAAACGCGAGTGCGCCTGGGTTACTCGCACTTTCCCTCCAGCGGCGGCGAGGGGGGATGGAATGCGGGGGTAGAGGATATTTTTATCGGGCGATCGCGTTTAACAGTCAGCGGAGATTATCAAGGCACCTTTAACGGCGATCGCGCGGCGTATGGCGCAGACTTGCGTTACTACGTCCTTCCCTTGGGAAATTATATTAACTTTGCTCCCGTCGCAGGCTACCGACATTTAGAAACCGATTCCTACACCAGAGAAGGCGTCAATGTCGGCGCGAGATTGATGCTGGCATTATCGCGCGGCGGCGCGGCAGATATTTCATTAACGCAAACCTGGGTAAAGCCGGGAAGCGGCGAAGATGTAGGCATAACAACCCTTTCAGCGGGATATGCCATTACGCGCCATTGGCGAATTTCCACCGACATTCAGAAGCAGAACGCCAGGGAAAGTAAAGACAGTCGCGTGGGAATTGTCTTGGAATGGATGCCTTAGAAAAAAGAACTTCCTTTTTCGCACATAGGTATTGACATTAGTAATCCAAAAAGTTATACTTACAGTCAAGAGCCTGAGACATTCCTATGGCCAAAGTGAAAACTGCCATTTTCCTCCAAAAACCCCATAATCTCTTCAATTGCAGCCGGATTAGCAGCCTTTTGATATGGGCGTTGACTTAAAATGTCAGGCGTGCTAATGCACCCGCTAATACTTTCTATTTACTATAAACTGACACTAGGTTTAGAAAAAACAAAAGACATGATTTTTGGCAAGCGAAATTCCTTTGCGGACTATAAAGCAGAGGGTCATAACTGGATAACATTGGCCACAGGAGAATATTATCCTGATATCTTGCAACATGCTTGCCAACTTTACCAGCCAGTTTTGGTAATGTTTGGTCAATTGCTCAGAACGTCTGAATCATCAATACGATTATTTATGCAGATTTCAGAAGTTCCTCATGCCTGGATGCGGATTCAGTTATATCGAGTATTTCGCAAGTACGTCAGCCCTGAAATTCCAGTAGAAATGCTCAAGAAAAAGAAAAAAGCAACCGATATCTGCAACCAATTCGGAGGACGTTTTCGGCTAATTCAAGAAGTGCAGGCAGCATTTATGAATCGTCCGATTCCTGACGAGGCGATGTCTGCTCTATTATGGGAATACAGCAGTCGCGGTCAAAAAGGATACGATTTAACCGAAAGGTTTTTTTCCTTGTTTCGCTTACACTTCCCAACCTTGCTAATAAAAGGGCCAGAAAGAGCGGGGAAAGATATTTTTATGGAAAAAGTATTTAAAAATTATCCCCACCCAAAGCGCAATGTTGACTTTGTGATTTACGAGGGAAATGGAAATGACGTGCTAGCTCTAGGATTAGCACGATATGACTCAGACCGAGGCGGTGCCCAAGAAGACGATCGAATTGGCGGTTATCGTGACTGCGCTGACGAGATACTCAACTACGCCCGAGAGCATAGCTTAAGAACTAAAATTATCTTTCTAAATGATGGTCCAGGTCTTTTGCTAGGCTCAATGTGGGATGACTATGCAAATCTCGAAAAAAGGTGGCCAGACAGGATTATGGTGGTGACACTCAGGATGGTTCCTGAAAGGATTACTCTTGAATGGCTGCGCTCTTGACGCTGAGGAACAAAAATGGCTACTGGTATCCCTAAAACGCAATGGAACGGCGATCTGAATGAAAGTGCTTTTAAAAATAGTCTGGATACTTGTATTTCTTATGAAGGTAAACTGGCTGAAAGCGATATTTTAAAAATACCAGCCGCGAAATGTGAAGTATTAACGTCAACAGCAGGTGAAGGGGAAAACCGTCTTTATTACGGTGATAATTTACCCATTTTAGCATCTTTACTAAACGAGCCATCTATTCGGGGAAAAGTCAGGCTTGTTTATATCGATCCGCCGTTTGCTACGAATAGCGTATTTCAGTCGCGATCGCAAACTGATGCCTACTCTGATTTGCTGGCTGGGGCACCTTATGTGGAGTTTATCCGCCAGCGGTTGATATGGCTAAGAGAGCTGATGGCTGAAGACGGTTCTGTCTACGTCCACCTCGATGAAAATATGGCTTTTCATATTAAACTTATCATGGATGAGGTATTTGGAAGGCGAAACTTTAGAAATTGGATTACTCGCAAAAAGTGCAATCCCAAAAACTACACGCGCAAAACTTACGGCAATATTTCGGATTTTATATTATTTTATACTAAATCGGATACTTATGTCTGGAATCGTCCGCTCGAACAGTGGACGGAGGAACGGGCGCTAAAAGAGTACGAATATATAGAAAAAGAAACCGGACGCAGGTATAAAAAGGTGCCGTTGCACGCGCCCGGTGTGCGAAATGGCGAAACGGGGAAGCCCTGGCGCAACATAAACCCGCCGCCGGGGAAGCACTGGCAATTTCCGCCAAAAACGCTGGATGAGATGGACGCGCGGGGAGAAATATTTTGGTCGAGTAATGGCAATCCCCGACGAAAAATTTACTTAGATGAAAGTCTGGGTATTCCCGTACAGGATATTTGGCTGGAGTTTCGAGACGCTCACAATCAGAATATTAAAATTACTGGCTATCCGACGGAGAAAAATCCGGAGTTGGTGGCGAGGATCGTCAGAGCTTCGTCGAATCCGGGAGATTTAGTGCTAGATTGCTTTTCGGGTTCGGGTACGACGCTGGCTGTAGCCGAGCAGTTGAGGCGGAGGTGGATAGGAATTGATAGCAGTGCAGAGGCGATCGCAACGACGCTGCGACGATTTGCGAAAGGGTGCGATCGCATGGGTGATTTTGTGGCTCAAAAAACATCTGCGCGCCCGATAGATACTGAACCTCAGCAACTATCCTTATTTGATTCTGACGAATTGAGCGGGCACGTCGATCCATTGGCGGGACAAAAAGAGGCGAACTCGAATTTTTCTGTTTATGCAGCACAGCCGTACAGCGGTGAATTAGAAGGTGCAATCGCTCATTTTTGGAAGAGCCTACAGTAGAAAAACTTATTATGACAATTCTGTTTTTTAAAGTTTTTAAAGTTAGTAATTGTAGCATTTATTATCCTAGTAAAAAACTGAAAAACCTATTTTTTTGAAAAATTTCTGTTTCTAGCCTGTGCTTCATCGAATTGAAAAGCGCTAGATTTTTATTCGTTCTCAGCCAGGATCGCTAAAGCCTGGGGTACTTGCTAAATTTCCCCAGGCTGTAGCTGCTTGTACATGAACCAGGCGTCACCAAATCGCCCTTACTCTTCCATTCTCTCCATCACAATACCGTCAACTATTTCATACCCCCAGATCGGATTTTGATTTGCCAGGTGTTTGGCTGCGTCATATTCGCCCAAGCGGCAGAGTTCGGCTAATTGCTGATATCCCTCCTCTTTCTGTTGCTGAAACTTCTCCCGACGCAGTTTTTCTCTTTCCGCCTCTGAGAGCATCCGTTTTCCCTGCCCCAGCGCGTCAATATTGCTAATCCGTTTCACGATAATTTCCTCCCTAAAAAGGTATACTCTCGACGATTTGCCCGTCAACGATTTGGTAGCCCCATTCGGGATGTTCTGCTATTTGCCTCGCTACGAGCGTTTTGCCCATAGGGGTTTTGTAGGCTTCCTGCAAAGCAGCAAAGCTGGGAATATCGCTGGCTACTTCGGGGGTTTCTTCTTTGATTTTCTGCGGTTCTAAATTGCCTGATATTCCGCTGTCATCAGGGGCGGGGGCGATTGCCGCTTGCGGGGCAATTGCTGCCAATTTATTCATTACGCTTTCTTTCGTAATCGCGGGTTTATCGGTAAATGATGGCGGCAGATAAGGCGCGGTTATTCCCAAATTTTTTGCCTTGAGCGCTTCGTCGGCAACGCGATCGCACTTCCTCAAGAAACCCTCCCACAAATCTTTCCCCAGCACCGGATTTCTCAAATCCGATCGCGCTTTCGCGACTGCTGCCTCTATCGGTTCTCCTTTCTGAACGTAATATTGAATGCGTTCTTCTTCAAATGCTGGATAAGGCACCCCCGGTTCTACTTCCCACTCCCGTTTGACTTTCTGACTCTCTCCCAGGGGAACTCCGGCTGCAAAATCCTCCCAGAAACTCGATGGCAATCCTTTACTCATGCTGTCAATAATTTTAAATGCCCATCCAGACGGATTGCCAAACCCCAATCCGTTGTTTCTGGCATATTCCTCTAAAGCGCGTTGAAATTCTTTTAATTCTTCTTCGGAATTCCAAGGCCCGCTAAATCGATAGTCGGGGGTGACAGCGACTGCGATCGCCTGTCGTTTCTGTCCGAAATATTTGTCAGTTTTTATCTCCCGTCTGGTATATTGTTTTTCAACAAGTTCTACCGAAGTTTGGCTATTACTTCCCTCAGAAACATTATCTAGTATTTTTTCAAAGTTGTCAAGGTCTGGCAAAAATTCTATGGCATCACTAGAACCATTTGCCGAGCGTTCTTGTAGAAGCGATCGCTCTGCCAGCAGACGCCGCGCCAATTCTTGCTCAGCCCGATTTAAACCCGTTTCTTCTTCTATTTTATCGACAGTTACTTTTATCCAACCTGTACTATCTTTCGATTCAGACTGCCACTGCAAAAGCTGGCAATAAAAGATACAAGCCGTCACCCCACCCATCGCTCTAGCCAGTTTGGGGTAGTAGGCGGAAGACTGGCCCAATTTTTGCAAAAATATGCCGAGTTTCATTCAGCTATACTCCTCAGAGTTGTTGGCTAAGGCTGCGCCAAGAAACGCTCCTGTTTATCTATAAAATATTGTACAATTTTTCTGGCCGTATAAATGAAACAAGGGCGGATTTGTAGAGAAATTTAACCGATCCGTAAATATTCCTGATGAACCAACCCCTACAAGCCCATTCAAGAGGATTAAATATCAACTCACAGTCCCCTTTAGGGGACTTTAGCTATTAGCCGGGGGTTTGAACCCCCGGCGGGCTGGATGCGTGGATGCTCGGTAGCATACAGTCGCGATCGCCCGTTTCGAGAAGATTTCTTACAGCGGGGGCGTTTTGTCATAAAATTGTAACATTAAGCACAAAGACGCGATCGCCGACTAAAACTGATGAGTTATTACATTTCTCCCCGCTTTCTGGATAAAATAGCCGTTCACATCACCAAAAACTTCTTGGACTTGCCGGGAGTCCGAGTTCCCCTGATTCTCGGCATTCACGGGCGCAAAGGCGAGGGCAAGTCCTTTCAGTGCGAACTCATCTTCCAGAAAATGGGCATTGAAGTGGTGCACATGTCCGCTGGAGAATTGGAAAGTCCAGATGCTGGAGATCCGGCACGCTTAATCCGCCTGCGCTATCGAGAAGCCGCCGAATTAATTAAGGTGCGCGGCAAAATGGCGGTGCTGATGATTAACGATTTAGATGCTGGGGCGGGGCGGTTCGATACAACCACCCAATACACGGTAAATACCCAGTTGGTGAATGGCACCTTGATGAATATTGCCGACAATCCCACTAACGTGCAACTCCCCGGCAGTTACGACGCAACGCCCATTCACCGCGTGCCGATTCTCGTGACTGGGAATGATTTTTCTACCTTATACGAGCCATTAATCCGCGACGGGCGGATGGAAAAATTCTACTGGGAACCCAACCGCGAGGATAAAATTGGCATTGTCGCGGGTATTTTCGAGCCGGACGGGCTTTCTCGCAGCGAAATCGAGCAGTTTGTCGATACGTTCCTCGATCAATCGATTGATTTCTTCGGGGCGCTGCGGGCTCGGATTTACGACGAACAAATTCGCGATTTTATCCACCAAGTGGGCATCGATCGCGTTTCGTCTCGCGTGGTGAATAGTGCAGACGGCCCGCCGAATTTTCCCAAGCCGAATTTCAGTTTATCGCGCTTGATCGAGTTTGGCAATCTCATACGCGGCGAACAGCAGCGGGTACAGGAAATGCGGCTGGCGAGAGAGTACAATCAAGTGCTGCGATCGCAGCCCCCAGCAGCCCCCGCGCCCGCTCCCGTCGTTGCGCAACCCGCTGCTAGCACTGGCAACGGCAATTCCACCGCTACCCCACCGGCGAGCAATGGCAAAACTTCGCAACTGAGCGCGCAGGTGCAGGAGCAGGTGCAACAACTGCTCGATAGCGGTTACCGCATCGGCGTGGAATATGTAGACGATCGCCGCTTCCGCACGAATTCGTGGAACAGTTACGCCACGATAACGGCAGAGCAGCGTTCTGAGGCGATCGCAGCTTTGGAGAATTGCCTAGCAGAGCACGGCGGCGATTACGTTCGCCTGGTTGGCATCGAACCCAAGGCAAAGCGGCGCGTCGTCGAGACGATTATTCAGCGCCCGAATGGCTAGAGAAAAAACCTAACCCCCCAGCCCCCTTCCCTCCTAGGGAAGGGGGAGGTTTGTTCTCATATCGGGACTGGGTTGAGTCAGCAAGACTTCATCACTTTCATCGTCGAAAGCCGCTGCAATTTCTGGGCTTTGAATTGCTAAAGCACTTTCGTGCCACTCGTGTATTGCAGCCGCGATCGCATCCCAGTCACCTGTTTCCGATCCCTGGCGGAAAGCATAGCTAATTTCTTCGATGAATTGACTCAAATATTCGCGGTCAAAGACGTTCAGCCATCCATAGGGATGCTCGGAACCGAACTGCTCTCCCTGCTGCAATCGGCAGGCAACATTGATTATTTCAAACACAACTTTTGTCTCCCTTGACAGACAGAATAGAAACCTATTAAATTACGCTGGAAAAGCAAACTCGGAATGAATATTCCACCGCTGCCCGTTGTGAAGCAGCAGCGTCAGGCGGGCAGCGGCAAACTCAAACTGTATGGGTTTTTCCTTAAATTCCGGCCACGCTGCTTGAAAGTTTGGCTTGGTCAAATCTTTATAAGCAACGGTGACGTGGGGAGCGTAGGGGCGCTGCTTGGAGGAGGGATCGACAATATTGAGCGCGGTTTGCAGGCGCGCGGCTAAATCTGCTTGCAAGCTCAGCAGTGCGGGCGTTTTGACGACGTTAAGGTAAATGACGCGGGGGGGAAAGGCTGCAAACCCGGAAAGGGCGATCGGGAAGGGCGATCGCTCGGCGGCAAACTCGCTGAGGCGCTGTTCGAGCGCCGGCACGTTTTCGTCAAGCCATTTAAACGGAGGTTGCAGGGTGATGTGGGGGGGAGATTTCAGCGCGGCGCGGCTTTTGTAGTGGTCGGCAAAGTGCTGCTTGATTTCCGTGACGCGATCCTGTACGTCCTGCGGCGGCAGCAGCGCGATAAAGTAGAGGCGGTTGGATTTGTCCACAGACTGATACTCTGGAGGGGAAAGAAAAATACCCTATCTCAAATCTAAAACTAAAAATCCAAGATGCCGTGGTTTGTCAAGATTGAAGCGGGCATCGTCGATAAGCCCACCTTCGACCAATACGTCCCCGCTCACAAAGAGTACGTCCGAGAGCTAATTGCCAAGGGTCACAAGGCGCGTACCGGCTACTGGGCGCGGCGGGGTGGCGGGATGCTGCTGTTTGAGGCGGCGTCCAGGGCAGAAGCCGAGGCGATCGTGGCCCGAGATCCCCTGATAAAAAATAATTGCGTCAAATACGAACTTTTTGAGTGGTGTGTGGTTGTGGAATAAAAAAATCGTGTTATATTAAGGATGGCTCGGATCTACGCGATCGCAACGCCCAAACCTTGTCAGGACCGGAAGGTAGCAGCAATACGGGATGCTTGTGATAGGCGTGGTCTCCGGGTCACTTTTTTTTAAGCCTCAGACCGGTGGGCAAATGGCCAGCTTTCGCCCTATGCTGTAATCAGATACTCGTATCCTCAAGGAGCCTCGGTTGCAATGGCTGGTTTAGGAGATATTGTTCAAAAAGCATTTTACCTGGGGGTTGGGCTGGCTTCGTATGCCGGAGAGAAAGCGGGCACCACGCTAGCGCAACTGCGAACCCAAGCCCAAAAGCTGGCTGATGAAATGGTGGCGCGGGGCGAGATGACTGCAGAAGAAGCCCGCAAATTCGTGGACGACGCGATCGCCCGCGCCCAACAGCCGCAGGCTGAATCATCCAAACAAGAACCCCCCGCAGAGCCCCGCCGGATCGAGATCCTCGACGATGACGAGCCATCCCCGTCAGAGGGTCAAAATGCGGACAACCTGCGCGATCAGGTGCGCGCGCTGGAAGAAGAACTGAAGCGGCTGCAGCGGGAATAACGAATCCCCTCCATTTCAGTCAGTCGCGAATTGCAATAGAGTTAGAGGTGCTGGGTGTTCCTGAAGCCAGGGCGTGCCAGCACTTTTATGGTGTTTTACTAGAGTGAGCTTGCACGCTAATGGAAGAGTGGCAAAAAGATTTTTTTGAGATGCTGGAGACAGCTTCTCGCGAAGTCGAGAAGTTTTTCGAGGAAGTAGGCGAAGAAGTCGCCGAAGTGGTCGAGGCGTTCGTCGAGCTTTCTGAAGAGCTGGCAGAAGAAGTACAAAATAATATTTTCAACGGACTTGACGAGTTTTTGAATCAGCTAGTCGAGCCGGTTATCGACGTTTACAGAGAACTGGAACAAGAGGAAGTTAGCCAGCAGCCAGAGCTGTTTTGGCACTATTCAGAACCGACAGCAGAAAGAAATCCTGCCTGCCAGGGCTGTCAGCATTATCACGGGCAATCCTATGGGGGAAATTTACTCGTTTGCGGGATGCACCCCTACGGTTGGGATGGCGAAAGTTGTCCTGATTGGGAAGGGTATTAGATGTTGAGGTAGTGCAGAACTATAGCGGTTCTATTTGAAAAGCGAACGGCTGTGAAAGCTAGAAACCCGGCTTCTTGAAGAAGCCGGGTTTCTGACTTGTGTTCGCCTGAAAACCGCTAAAACAGGCGATCGCTAGGATTTGTCAAGAGCAGTAGATTGGGTAACGCTTTCAGCTCTACCCAACCGAAGTAGAGCCGGATAGAAAAGCGATCGCTTGCTCTTGAAAAGCGCTCCTCTTCGCTGTCACAATAGTAGAGACGCGACACTGCCTTGAAACATGACTGATGCTTCTACCGCTAACAACCGCTGGCAATTCTGGATCGATCGGGGGGGTACATTTACCGATATCGTCGCCAAACGCCCCGACGGCAAACTGGTGATTCACAAATTGCTCTCGGAAAATCCAGAACGCTACGCGGATGCGCCAGTGCAGGGAATTCGGGATATTTTAGGAATTCCAGCAGGAGAAGCGATACCGGCGGAGTGGATTGAAGCGGTGAAAATGGGGACGACGGTGGCGACAAATGCGCTGCTGGAAAGAAAGGGCGATCGCGTGGTTTTAGCCATTACCAAAGGGTTTCGAGATGCGCTGCGCATCGGCTATCAAAACCGCCCGAATATCTTCGCCCGTCAGATTGTACTGCCAGAAATGCTCTACGATCGCGTTATCGAAGTAGAAGAACGCTACAGCGCTCGCGGGGAAGAATTAATCCCGCTGGAAGAAACCAGCGCGATCGCATCCCTCCAAGCAGCCTACAGCGACGGCATCCGCAGTTGCGCGATCGCATTAATGCACGGCTACCGCTATCCCAACCACGAAAAACGCTTAAAAGCGATCGCGCGAGAAATTGGCTTTACCCAAATATCAGTTTCTCACGAAGTCAGCCCCTTGATGAAACTCGTGAGCCGAGGCGATACCACCGTCGTTGACGCTTATTTATCTCCCATTCTGCGGCGGTATGTCGAGCGCGTAGCGAATCAATTAGGAGCAGGAAACTTCTCAGCTTCCCCAATCAAATTAATGTTCATGCAATCGAATGGCGGGTTAGCAGACGCTCAGCAATTCCAAGGAAAAGACAGTATTTTATCGGGACCTGCTGGCGGAATTGTCGGAGCGGTGCAGACTTCTCGCATGGCGGGATTGGAGAAAATTATCAGCTTTGACATGGGCGGAACCTCTACCGATGTCGCGCACTATAGTGGCGAATACGAACGGCAATTCGAGACAGAAATTGCCGGGGTGCGGTTGCGAGCTCCGATGATGGCGATTCATACAGTAGCAGCGGGTGGCGGTTCGATTCTATTTTTTGACGGTTCGCGCTATCGGGTGGGACCTGAATCAGCCGGAGCCAATCCGGGACCAGCTTGTTACCGCAAAGGCGGGCGGCTTGCGGTGACGGATTGCAACGTCATGTTAGGGAAAATTCAGCCGGAATTTTTCCCAAAAGTATTTGGTGAAAGTGGGGATTTGCCGCTAGATGCCGAAGTCGTGCGGCAGAAATTCGCTCAATTAGCGGCGGAAATTGGCGACGGGCGATCGCCCGAAAAGGTGGCGGCGGGATTTCTGGCGATCGCAGTGGAAAAAATGGCGAATGCTATTAAAAAAATATCCCTCCAGCGCGGTTACGACGTTTCGGAATATACGCTGTGCTGTTTTGGCGGTGCTGGCGGGCAGCACGCTTGTTTAATTGCCGATGCTTTGGGGATGAAGCAAGTGTTATTACACCCGTATGCGGGGGTTTTATCTGCTTATGGGATGGGGTTGGCAGACGCGCGCGCGATTCGCGAGCGATCGGTTGAGGCGAAGTTGGGTGAAGAGTTGGTGTCGGAGTTGCAGCAGGTTTTGGCGGAGTTGGAGGCTGAGGGTAAAAAGGAATTGAACCGCAAAGGCGCAGAGGAAGCAGAGGAATTTGAGGTTTTGCGAAAGGTGCATCTCAAATATCAGGGAAGCGATTCGGCGCTGATTGTGGATTTTGGCGGTGTAGCGGAAATGAAGCTGCGCTTTGAGGAGGCGCACCGGCAGCGCTACGGGTTCGTGATGGAGGAGAAAGCGCTGATTGTCGAGGCGGTTTCGGTGGAGGTTGTGGATAAAATGGAGGTGCCGGAGGAGGGGGTCATTTTGAGGCGATCGCCTGAACCTGCTGCGCCCGTTGCAACGGTGCAAATGTATGCCGCTGGTGCGTGGCGCGACACGCCCGTATTTCAGCGGGATGACTTGCAGCCGGGAGATTGCATAACCGGCCCTGCGATTATTGTAGAGGCAACGGGTACGAATGCGATCGAATTGGGCTGGCAGGCGGAATTAAGCGATCGCAATCATTTAATTTTGAAAAAACAACAGGGAAATTCCCTACTCAGCCCTCAACACTCCCCGCTCAGCACTCATCACTCCTCCCCACTCAGCACTCAGCACTCAGCACTCAGCACTCACAACCCCGATCCGGTGATGCTGGAGATTTTTAATAATTTGTTCCGAGCGATCGCGGAACAAATGGGCATCACTTTGCAAAATACCGCTTCTTCTGTTAATATAAAAGAACGCCTCGATTTTTCCTGCGCGATTTTCGACCAGAACGGGCAGTTAGTTGCGAATGCGCCTCACATTCCCGTGCATTTAGGCTCGATGAGCGAGAGCGTAGAGGCTTTAATTGCTGCCAAAGGCGACGGCATTAAACCAGGGGATGTTTATGTTTCCAACAATCCCTACAACGGCGGTACTCACCTGCCCGACGTTACCGTAATTACCCCCGCATTTGCTAACGAGCCTTCTCTGCCGCTCTTCTACGTCGCTTCGCGCGGGCACCACGCCGATATTGGCGGCATTACGCCCGGTTCGATGCCGCCCAATAGCACGACGGTAGAAGAAGAAGGGGTGTTACTCGATAATTTTCAACTGGTGAGTGAGGGAAACTTTCGGGAGAAAGAATTGCTAGAACTGCTGACATCTGGCAAATATCCCGCGCGAAATACGGCTCAAAATCTAGCAGATTTGCAGGCGCAGATTGCAGCCAACGAGCGCGGCGTGCAGGAACTCGGCAAGATGGTAGAGCATTACGGTTTGGAAACGGTGCAAGCTTATATGGGCTTCGTGCAGGATAATGCCGAAGCGTCAGTGCGCCGCGCGATCGATAGTTTGAAGGATGGCGAGTTTAGTTATCCGATGGATAAGGGCGGGGAGGTAAAGGTAAAAATTGCGATCGCCCGCAATACTCGCAGCGCTAAAATAGATTTCACGGGTACTTCTGCCCAACTCGCCAGCAATTTCAACGCGCCCGCTGCGGTGTGCAAAGCCGCCGTGCTGTATGTTTTCCGCACGCTAGTCGATGACGACATTCCCCTCAATGCCGGCTGTCTGAAACCGCTGGAAATTGTCATCCCGGAAGGGTGCCTGTTGAATCCGCGTTACCCGGCTGCAGTGGTGGCGGGGAATGTGGAGACATCGCAGAATATCACGGACGCATTGTATGGAGCGCTGGGCGCGATCGCGGCTTCTCAGGGAACGATGAATAATTTTACCTTTGGAAATGATCGATATCAATATTACGAAACCATCTGCGGCGGTTCGGGTGCGGGAGCGAATTTCGACGGAACCGATGCTGTACAAACGCACATGACGAATTCCCGCCTCACCGATCCCGAAGTGCTGGAATGGCGGTTCCCCGTGCTGTTAGAAAGTTTTTCCATTCGCCCGAATAGCGGCGGTTTGGGATGCCATCGCGGCGGCAATGGCGTCATCCGTCGCATCCGCTTTCTCGAACCGATGACGGCTGCTATTTTATCAGGACGTCGCGTGATTCCGCCTTACGGATTGAATGGCGGCGGTGATGGCGCTGTGGGGAAAAATTGGGTGGAAAGGAGTGATGGTACTGTGGAGGAGTTGGGCAGCACGGCTGCTGTTCAGATGCAGCCGGGGGATGTGTTTGTCATTGAAACACCAGGAGGTGGGGGGTATGGTACACTGAAGAAACATTAAGTCATTCAGCAGAGAAGTATCATCCCTCTATTTCAGAAAAAAGATTCAGAAAACAGGGGGAGTGATTTTATTGTCTAATGACCAGAAAAACTTATGAGCAACAGTTCTTTTTTTGACGAGTCTAAAGGGCTCTCCCGACTCCTTGGTGATAAGAAAAACTAATATTTTTGGTGAAAGCCTTGCAGGAAAAGCATTTTCCATGCCATGAGCCATAAGCCATAAGCCCGGAAAAGCCCGGTTTTCCACCACAAAGTCAGGAGAGCCGTCTAAAGAACAATCTTTAGTGAAGGCTGAAATAGTTGCAAAATACTTTTGGGCCTGGGCAAAGGTAATTATACCGCAAGCTAAAAACCGGGCTGAAAAAATTGCCTATATCGATCTTTTTTCTGGCCCGGGCCGCTATAAAGATGGTTCTAAGTCTACGCCCTTACTTATTTTAGAGCGTGCCATTGCCGATCCAGCTATGCGAGAGATGTTAGTAACCATTTTTAATGATATAGACTCTAACAACGCTCGATCGCTACAGGAGGCAATAGACTCTCTTTCTGGTCTGTACACATTGAAAAACAGACCCGTAGTTTTAAATAAAGAGGTGGGAGAAGAAATCATCCAAGCATTTGAGCAAATTCGACAGATTCCTACCCTGTTTTTTATTGACCCTTGGGGTTATAAAGGCTTGTCACTCCGTCTCATAGGTTCGCTAATAATGAATTGGGGTTGTGATTGTATATTTTTCTTCAACTACAACCGAATCAATATGGGTTTGCACAACCCAGCCGTTGAGGAACACATGAATGCTCTTTTTGGAAAAGAACGAGCGGATACTCTTCGCGAACAATTAGAATTTAAAAAGCCCCATGAACGAGAGTTAACAATCGTGGAGGAAGTCTCTGAGGCATTGAAAGAAATCGGTGGCGAGTACGTTTTGCCGTTTTGCTTTAAAAACGATAGGGGAAACCGAACCAGCCATCATCTAATTTTTGTCTCTAAGCACGTCCGTGGTTACTCCATTATGAAAGAGATTATGGCCAAAGAAAGTTCAGGTATGGAACAAGGCGTACCTTCTTTTGAATACAATCCGGCTACGATCGCGCAACCTTTACTTTTCGAGCTATCGCGACCGCTTGACGACCTTGAAACTATGCTTTTGGATGAGTTCGCTGGTCGGACAATGACTATGGTAGAGGTTTATAACCGGCACCACGTTGGCAAACGCTACATCAGTAAAAATTACAAAGAAGTTCTCCAGAAACTAGAGCAGCAAGGGAAAATTACAGCCGAGCCACCTGCTACCCGACGCCGTAAGAATACATTTGCAGACACGGTGAAAGTTACCTTCCCGCCGAAAAAGTAAGAGCTGCTCGCTCGGATTTTCGCAAGGCTCTTCCAGTAGATCCTTCCCATTGCTTGCAGTGTTCAGTCCAAGCATCAGGCATCTCGTCCCAAATTTTCCCATCTAAAAGCCACCCTCCTGCTTTGGGCGTTCTGCCGCCAACTTGCTTGAAGAAAAAGGCTACACCAGCCACTTGACACTGGTTGCGGATATTCTGCGCCCATTCTATTTGCATGGGACGGTGTTTTGTTCCCGATTCGCCGCCAACGATAACCCAGTGAATATCTCTCAGATCGAGTTCTAACGAACTCAAAAGCGGTTCGCAGGATAAAAAGCGGACTTTGGCAGGGACTTGTCGCAAGTAATCAACCCGATGAACGTAGTTTTGATTCTCCACAGAGACGCCGATCCAAATATTATCATGCCACTTTAATTGATCCGCTAGTTCGAGTAAACGTTCGTGGCGCTTTGTCAAAATTTGATAGATATGTCTGGGAGTTTCGCGAATTACCTCAAAAACATCTTTTAGGAATTCAACAGGCACTTTTTCGTGGAAAAGGTCGCTCATTGAATTAACGAAGATGCGACTCGGCTTGCGCCACCGCTTGGGTTCTTGCAAGCGCTCTGGGTGCAATGTCAACTCAAATCCTTGAGAGAAATTTGTATGGAAACGTTTGGTGAGGGTTTCAGCATAGCAATGGGTGCAACCCGGACTGACTTTGTTGCAGCCAGTCGTGGGATTCCACGTTCTATCAGTCCACTCGATTCCTGTATGAGTGCTAGCCATAAGTTGACTTTACCATTAAAACAGCAGTTTCTTTCTGTAGGATCGCTGGAGAAGTCTGGTTTATTAGTATTACTGTGGACGGCTCCAGTAGAAACCCATCACTACTCTATCTTAAGTTGACTGAAAAATCAAGTAAGCTGACGCGCTTGTCTTGCTGAAGTATTTAGGTTATAATAGTTAAAATTTTGAAAGTTCAGCTAAAAATATGCTAGAGAGCGATCGCCCATCACAGATTGGATTGACAGGCGCGAACCGCTCTGCATATTACATCTGCGCGTATTCCCGCTTTATCTCCTCCAGGGCTTGGCGCAATCCTTCTGCGTGTATCCACCCGACAAAGCCCCCATAAAGGCATTCACCCGCACTGTTGGCAACAAAGACATGATCCACTCCGACCGGGTTTTTCCAAGTCCGAATCGTGCTGCCGTCTTTAAAGGTGATAAATACCCGCGATCGCGCGAAACCTCTTCGGTGAGCGTCCGTCATCCCAACGACTGCCCGCAATCGCTCGATGATTAAATCACTGAATTCGGGTTCTCCTGTTTTGAGAACGGCTTTTTCGGGTTGCGCCCAAAAATCAAGGATAGCAGCGGCGACACTGGGATGATTTTTCAGGACTGCGTGAGGCAATCCTGGCAAGTAGGTAATTTGGGCGTGCCGGAATTTTGCCGACTCTACTGTAATGGTGCCGTCACTGCCGCCATCGACATCGCCGACTATTATTAAAGTAGGGATGAATTGGGCTATTTTCTCGGCGATCGCTCTGCGGTTTTTGCCCAGATCCCGCGCAATCCCAATTCCCAGATCGAACGGATCTAAAATTCGCCCTAAATCCGCTCCGCCTACGGGAGAAGCGACTAGCACGAGCGATTCCACCAGCGCCCACCATTCCGGGTGTCGGTCGAGCAGTTCCAGCCAAATCAAGCCGCCCATCGAATGCCCAATTATTCGGATTTGTGCATTGGGATGCTGGGCGATCGCTTCTCGTGCAATTTCTTCGACTTTGGCAATCAGGGGTTCAATTCTCAGCCAGGTTTTCACATAGCCCAAGCTGGGAGCGACGACGTGCGTATCCGGCGAGGCAACTGACTGCGCCAGCGCCGCGATCGCCTGACCGGTATCTGCCCATCCGTGTTGTGCAAATAGAATAAAATTCGGTTTATCAGTCAGCATATTAATCCGAACTAGAAGTGCGATCGGCTGCGTCCGTTCGGTTTCTATTCTAGCAGTTTTTACAGGTGTTTTTCCCGTCGGGACGACTCCAAGCACGCGATCGCATTCACTTTCACGCTTCTGCTCCGCCGTAAAAAGCAGGCGATCGCCTGCAAAACCCCCGGGTCTAAACCAGGGATTTCATCTCCTTAAAAAACCGTCAAATGAGCGGGCATTTGCCAAAGCAAGCCCCTGTAATTTCTAACATTTAATCTCTCGAATAACCGAGAGCGCCAGAGTGGCGTACAACCGCCCTCAAAAAGTCAGCAACCCGGTTTTTCCAAAAAACAGGGTTTCTCGGCTTACATGCAGGATTTAGATTCCCTAGATACGCTACTGCTAGATTGACAAATACGGGATGATGCTGTACTTAAATCATCCCCTGCAGGCTCAAAGCGGAATTATTCCGTCTTACGACTGGTAACAGCGATCGCGCCCGCCTACACTCTAACCCCTAATGATTGGCAGGACGCTAAAATCGATTATACTTTAAAAAAGTCTAACCTGAGAGGGTTGACAGTCAGGGTAATTTGGGTTAAATATGACGATTTCTGAAATTTCAACAACTTTGGAGTTAGAACGGGCCATTGAACGCTACGAGGAAGCGCTCGGAGCCCTCGATGAAGCCGCCCCCAATGCCTCTACACAACAAATTGTAAAAGTTTTACTGGCTCGCGATGCCGTTGAAGAAGCGCTGCCGGAAAAAACGAAAGCTTCCGAACAAAAGATAGCTGCGCTGGTGGAGTTGGATAGCCGCTTGCAGAAACAGGCTCAGGCGTTTGCCTCCAATATCGCCTTAGCCAAGCTTCGCCAGAGTTTGAAGCCGCCAGAGTCAGCTTGGTGGTGGTTTTTCCAAGCTCCTAATCAAGTCAACCCTTGGGATCGCTTTGATTGGCTGTGGAATGGTGTTACCGTGGCGTGCTTGGTGCTGGCTGGTACATTTGCCACCCAGACTGTCAAGGCAATGTCCAAAGACGGGATGGATGTATTGCAAACTTTGGGCACCATCAGTCAGGGTGCCGGGTTGGTTCTGGTGACTGGAGGCGCGCTCACCGACAAAGGACAGCAAACCGTTAAAAACATACTCACGAGTCTGAAGATTCCTCCGCAGTTTCATGCAGAAGCCACCTGTGCCGCTTCTGCGGTACTTTTGTTGGGGACCTATGGCGTATACCAATCGCTACCTTTCGTGGGCGATATGTATTATCAAGAGGCCAGAAAGAAATACGACCAAGGTGAATTGTCAAAGGCTCTCTTTCTCTACGAACAAGCGAACAATTTCCTGCCAGAACGCCCAGATATTAATGTCGGGATGGGAAAAATTCACGAAAGTTTGGCCCAATTTAAGGAAGCTAAATCCTTCTACCAGAAGGGCTTGATGCAAGGCGACCCTGCCTCATTAAACGGTTATGGCAGAGTGATCTTGCACACCGGGACAAAACAATCAGATTACATGGAGGCAGAAACTTATTTTCAGCTAGCCCTACAGAGACGCAACCTCAACAAGGCTCTGAAAGCTGAAATTCACACCAATCTCGGTGAGTCGCTAGTGAAGCAGACGTCTTTTCCCAATCTCGACCCGAATAAACTTCAGGAATTGCAGGCAGAAGCGGAGTAAAATTTTCAAAAGGCGATCGGTCTGTATACTGATATAAACTCGGAGACTCCTGAATGGGGTATGGCTCACTGCAAACTGGCGTCATTCCTGCAGAAAACAGGCAAACAGCAAGACGCGAAGGTTCAGTGGGAAGCTTGCAAAAATGCCAAGCCCGAAACGATTGCCCAATACCAAATGATACTAAGTTGGCTAAGATAGTATTATACTATTAGAGAAAAACATCAGG
>CAYOOD010000025.1:0-83643 GCA_964405435.1 uncultured bacterium | reverse complement strand
GAGGGGACCTCTAGCCCCCACTCTCCCCCTCTCCCCCTCCGCCCACGCGCCTAAGAACAGATCAGCGTTGCCTTCGTTTCCTTCTGGCTCCAACTCGTCATCCCGGTTGCGATCAAGCACAGGTATCGGCGCGTGGCTTCCGCCAGGTTGGCACCGCTAAAGTCAGCCCCCTCAATTTTCACGCCCAGCAGGTGCGCCTCGCTCAGATCTGCCCCGCTCAAATCTGCATGAGTGAGATTGCTCCAATTCAGGTTTGC
This sequence comes from uncultured bacterium, assembly GCA_964405435.1. Lineage (GTDB taxonomy): Bacteria > Cyanobacteriota > Cyanobacteriia > Cyanobacteriales > Oscillatoriaceae > DVEG01. The sequence goes on along the minus strand of CAYOOD010000025.1, from coordinate 83,386 downwards.
CTTGTTGAGAAATGCTTTTCTCAAATCCGATCCCGCCAGATTCGCTCCCGCCAAACTGCCCCCCCGCAACTTTGCCGAGCTGAGGTTGCTCGACTCCAGATTCGCTCCTTCCAAGATCGCGCCGCTCAGCTTGGCTTCGCTGAGATCAACCCCATTGAGATCGATCCCCTTGAGTTCCAAGCCGTTCAAAAAAGCTTTGTTGAGGTTGACGCCATTTAAGAAAGCTCCTTCTAAAATCGCCCCGCTCAGTCGGGCTCCCGTTAAATTGGCCCAGTTCAAGTTGGCGCGGCTGAGATCGGCATTGCGCAGGTTGACGTCTGTGAGATTGGCTCCGCACAGATTCACCCGCCGCAGGTTGGCATTGCGCAGGTTGACGCCGGTGAGGTTGGCTCCGCTCAGCTTGGCTTTGGACAGATCCGATTTGACTAAGAAGGCTCCCGTGAGGTTGGCTTTGGTGATGTCTGCGTCGGCTAAACTGCCTTCGCTGAGCTTGATATAACTCATATCAGACCAGTTCAGGAAAGCCTCGCTCAGGTTGGATTTGGTGAGGAATGCCCGACTGAGGTTAGCGCCCATGAGGTTTGCGCCGCTGAGGTTTACCCCTATCAGCGTTACCCCGCTGAGGTTGGCTCCTTGCAAGTCCACACTGCCAAAGTCCCTCTCTCCCTCATCGTAGAGCCTCAATAATTGACTGACTTCCATCTCGATTTCACTCCAGTTGCGACCATTTTGGCTTTGGGCAATTGACAGACCAGGCTAAAATTCACAAGTGCGTTTCGGCAGAAGGGGGCGAACTGTACGGAAACGACCCTATCGCTAGGGTGCCCGTTTTTCTCGACGCGATTATCGCGCATGAGTGGCCATTTTTTGTAAAGATTTTTAACCCTGCTCGCCGACCGTTAACGGGATTTTTTTAATTTAAATCTGCAAGCCGTAAGTTTGCGCTATAACTCATAAAGTCTTGAAAAATAATGGTTTGCACGCGCTTGACGGTTTTGTTGAATCTCAGGGATAAAACAAATAATGTCCTGACACCGGACGGTTTTCTCTGAGAGAGTTTGTCCCCTAAGTAGTCTTCGCGATCGCCCCACGCTTGCCAAATATCCGCTTTCTGGCGAAGACAAGCATCTAGCTGCAACCGTCGCGTCGCCTATGGGATTGGCAGAGATCGGCAAATCTTTCAAAACCTGAGTTCCAGCCTCTAGACAACCAAATAAGATGTTACTGTTAATAGACTTTCCGATCGCTTAAGAAAATCATAGATTTGTTAAGAAGTTTGAAGAACCCGCCGCGCGCGAAAGGGCTCTCCAGTCAAAACGCGGGCAGGAAACGTAGGGAAGAAGCGCAAGCCTCAATCTGATAAATAACTGATTTGCCGGATTTAATTTCATCAATAAATCGCAACAGAATCGCCTGGAAAAAATAGAAAAATTTTTCCAAAAGATGTTAAGGTTTGCTTAGCCCAAATTTAACGGCTGGTGCTGGCTTGTTGCCCATACGCTTTTAAAATATTGGCCAGCCAAAACCCGGGCGAACGACGGGGAAATGCTGTCGGCGCTTTGTCCCGCGATCGCACAAGCAGGGGCAATTTCCACCGACCGAGACGTCAGGCACAATTGCAGTGACGTTGCGGGCTTTCTCTCGTTCCTTCTCAACCAGAAAGCCGAGTGAAAGCCGAGTTGTGGTCACTTCCCTGCTCGCCTGCATTCTAGCGGCGGCACTGGCTTTCAACCCAAGAGTCGCGCTCGATCGAATTTTACCAGTTGCCATGTTAACCCTAACTAACTTACTGATTTTACTTTTGCTGGGTGCTTTTCTCATCCCCGTACTCAGGCAAGTCTTCACAAAAGATTACGGAACTTATCTAGGGGCAGTGTTTGTCCTGACCGTTTTACTCTTTTTCTTCCTAAACTTGCCGCGTTACGTCAATTGCGGTTTAGCTGTCTCTATATGGCTCGTCCTCACCTTCCCCCTGCGACCCTTGGGACTGTGCCTCGTCCTCATACTGGTAACCTGGTTGGAGGGAATGAAAAAGCTAGAGGACGATAAAAAAACCCGCAAGAAAATGACCGATCGCCTCATGGCAATCTTGGTGATTTTAGCGCTGTCCAGTACGCCAGCAGCAGCTCGGTGGTTCGCTGAAAAAACAGGGCAAGAGATTTATCTCGTCACGAGTTCGACATTTGCCAATTACGTCCCCAGCGTTCAAGGACTCGCAGCAACTACTCGCGTTCTCGAAGGTCTTTTATATCCCGTTTATTATCCGTTTAGGTTTTGCGCGTTTTCACCCGATCCCTACCCCAACATGCCGCGAATTCCCAGACGTCTCGGCTGGCGACATTGACGAGGACAAGTTCTGAAATATGAGATAAAAAATTTTGAGGCTAAGCCAATATAAGAGCGCGAATTTAAAGAATTCCGACTCCCCCTCCTCGTCCGTCGCGAGGAGCGATCGCTTTTTTTAACCGTTTTTCTAGTTTCTTCAGGAATGGCGATCGGTTTAGAGTTTTCGTGAAGAACCCCTATTTCTGCGTCAGGTTCCTATTTTTTAGTTTAAATTATAGCGTTTTTCAGTCCGATGAAGTAAAGGCCAGAAACCCGGCTTCTTTAAGAAGCCGGGTTTCTAATGTCCCTGATGCTTCTTGAAAACTGCTATGTAGCATTTCTGTTTGATTGGCGAACGGCTGGACGGAGAAACCCAGTTTCTTCAAGAAACCGGGTTTATGGGCGTCCTTCATCTGCCTGAAAACCGCTTCATTGGCCCAACTAAGCAGTTAAAAAAAAATACAAACTTTATCCGGAAATATTAGAAGGTCTGCGTAATTTATACCACTGCTGAAACAAGCTCGCGATCGGGACGGTTTTTTGAAGGAGCGATCGCGCCTGACAAGCTTGCACTCAGCGGCATATCTTCAGTCAGGAAAACTTCCCCAGTTACCATGCTATCTCTAACCAGTCTCCTGATTTTATTGCTACTAGGCGCTCTGCTCTGGCCGGTACTGAAAGACTTATTTGAAAAAAACTACGGCACCTATTTAGGAATCGCCTTATTCGCAACTATTGTGGTGTTTTTCTTATTGAGATTGCCACAATATGCAGGCTGCACCCTGATGGTATCGATTTGGACTATCCTAACCTTCCCCCTGCAACCCCTGGGCTTGAGCCTCGTGCTTTTGCTCCTCGGCTTGTTAGAGGCGAGTAGAAAGATAGAAGACGATCCGCAGGGAAAAAAAGCCCAAGAGTCGCGGAGAAAACTCAAAAATCGTCTCTCAACTGCACTGCTGATTTTACTGCTCGCTAGTATGCCAGCCTCGGCTGAGTGGCTGGGGAAACAAACCGGTCAAACAGCGAATGTGGCGGGCAGGCAAGGGATTGCAGATTATGTGCCAAGTTCTAGAGGGCTTTCTGCCACAACTCGCGTCTTTGAAGAAACCTTGCCGCTGCTTTACCATCCCTTGACGATTTGCACGAAGTCCTCAGAAAGAAGCGCCGGCGATCGCTATTCACTCTAGAACTGAGCGTCGAGCCCTAACAGCAACCGGTTTTCTCAGCACCGGATTGCTCGCCCACTTAGAATAACACCTAGCCGCTGTTCCTGAATCGGTTTACTATAAGGCTATGTGCCGCTTTCCAAATCTACCCCTGGGTTCTCACAGATGGCTCGCTCTCGACTGCAAAAATTAGGTGCTTACCTGCGTCCCCACTGGCGGCAGGCTGGTTTAGGCATCCTCGCCCTGCTGATCGTGAATGGGTTGGGCGTTTACATTCCCCTGTTGATTCGCAATGCGATCGACCAACTCAAGTTTACAGTAGAGTCGCGCTCCGTCGAGTCCCTACAGCCCCTATTACCCTATGTGCTGCCCGTCTTAGTGCTGGCAACGATCATGTGGGCAATCCGGGTGGCGTCGCGCATGTTGTTGTTTGGCGTCGGGCGTCAGGTGGAATTCAATCTCAAACAGAATATTTTCCAGCATGTACTGACTCTAGAACCGTCTTATTTCTCCGAAAATACGACGGGCGATCTGATCAACCGCGCCACCAGCGACGTAGATAACATCCGCCGCCTGCTCGGATTTGCCGTGCTGAGTTTTGCCAATACGATATTTGCCTACGGGCTGACGCTGCCGGTGATGATGGCGATTCACTTGCGGCTGAGTTTGCTGGCGATTGCGGTTTATCCGATCATGCTGATTTTGGTGCAGCTTTTTGCCGATCGCCTGCGCAATCAACAGATGCGCGTGCAGCAGCAACTCTCTCAAATCAGCGAACTGATTCAAGAAGACATGAGCGGCATTTCGCTGATTAAAATCTACGCCCAAGAAGAAAACGAACGCCGCGCTTTCCGCGAGTCGAACGAGCTGCTGCTGGACGCCAATTTAAATCTAGCCAGAACTCGGACGCTTTTGTTTCCCATTCTGGCGGGATTGGCAAGCGTGAGTTTGCTGATGTTGCTGAGTTTCGGCGCGCGATCGATTCAGGCTGGCGAGCTGACAGTTGGCGATTTTATCGCCCTGATTCTCTATGTCGAACGGCTGGTATTTCCGACAGCGCTGCTCGGTTTTACGATTACGGCGTATCAGCGGGGAGAAGTGAGTATCGATCGCATCGAGTCGATTCTTTCCGTAGAGCCGAAAATTCAGGATAATATCGGTGCCGTGCAATTTTCTGCACCAGTAGCCGGTCGCTTGAGCGCGCGATCGCTCAGTTATACTTATCCCGGTGCGGAAAAACCCGCCCTCGACGGGATTAGTTTTGAAATTGCCCCTGGGGAAACAGTGGCCATTGTCGGGCCAATTGGTTCGGGAAAGTCCACCCTCGCCAGCGCTTTACCGAGACTGCTCGACATTCAACCGGGGCAGTTGTTTTTAGACGGTCGCGACATTACCGAGTTAAAATTGCCGGAGTTGCGAGGCGCGATCGCCTGCGTGCCCCAAGACAGTTTTCTCTTCAGCACCACCATCGAGAATAACCTCCGCTACGGCAAGCCCCTCTCCGATCGCTCCGAGGTAGAATACGCCGCCAAACAAGCGCAAATTCACGCAGAAATTCTCAATTTCCCCCTGCAGTATGAAACCCTCGTCGGAGAGCGCGGCATCACCCTTTCTGGGGGACAGCGGCAGCGCTCCGCCCTCGCCCGCGCCCTGCTGATGGATGCCCCCGTGCTGATATTGGATGACGCCCTCTCTAGCGTAGACAACCAGACGGCAACGGAAATTTTGAACAATCTCTCTGCCGGCACCCAGCGCAAAACCGTACTCTTTATCTCCCACCAAATGTCAGCCGCTGCGACTGCCGATCGCCTTTTTGTCATGGATGAAGGGCGCATCGTTCAGATGGGCACCCACGCCGAACTGATGCAGCAGGAAGGGCTTTATAAAACCCTGTGGGAGCAGCAAAAATTAGAGGCATTGCTGCAATAATTGGCGGCTGGCGTTATAAAATCGGCTTCAGAAAAATTTAGTTTTGGTTGAGGAACTATCAGGATGTCTGAGCCCATCACCGCTGAAATCAGCTCCCGCATCTGCGCCCACATGAACGACGATCATGCCGATGCCGTACTCCTGTACGTTCGGACATTTGGCAAGTCTCCCGAAGCAACCGAAGCTGAGATGCTGGCGATCGATCCGCAAGGCATGAATATTGCAGCTCGGTTGAACGGTGCAGCCGTGCCGGTTCGCATTGAGTTCGATCGCGTTCTCGAAAATGCTGAAGACGCTCACCAGACTTTAATCGCAATGGTCAAACAGGCTCGCGCTCAGTCAAAATAGACTGTAGGGGCGTGTAGTGAAAAGTGCCCGCCCCCACCGCGCCTGTCCGAAGGATTTAGACGCGCTATCTCCAGAGAGTTTTTAGGATGAAAAAAACCGTGAATCAATCAAAATTAGGCATTTTTGCCGCCGCTATTTTTCTCCCGCTGATAGCCTGGGGCTGTTCTGCGCCTACCAACCTCCCGCCCGCTCCGGGAAAGCCACAAGTTGACAAAGCCAAAGAGGCAAAAGAGACAGTAGAAAAGCGCAATCTCGACGTGCAAAAGCAAGGGGACGACGAGGAAGACGATCGGGAGGATGAGGAAGATAAAGAGGACGACGATTAAGATTCGGGAGAACATCCCAAGGCAGTTTATATCTGTTTGAACGCGGGCGAGAGACGTCAGAAACCCGGCTTCTTCAAGAAGCCGGGTTTCTAGGATTATGGAATCACGGCTTAATGAATGCGATCGCCCTCCAATTCTCCCTCAACTCCTCAAGCTGCCCAATCCCGGCAGAGGGTTTGAGCTTGAGTAATCACCGTTTCGATCGCTTTGGGTTGTTTGTCTGGAGGATAGCCATATTTGCGCAGCAACCGTTTGACAATCGCTCGCATTTTGGCGCGAACTGTTTCGCGTTCCGTCCAGTCAATTGTCGCGTTTTTGCGAAGCGCTTCGACGAGTTCGCGCGCGATCGCCTTGAGAGTAGCATCTCCCAGTATTTTCACTGCACTGTCATTCACCTCTAGGGCGTCATAAAAAGCCAGTTCGTCCTCAGTCAAGCCCAGTTGTTCTCCCCGTTGGTTCGCTTCTCGGATTTCCCGCGCAAGGGCGATTAATTCCTGGATGACTTGCGCCGATTCAATCGAGCGGTTTTGGTAGCGCTTGATGGTGTTTTCAAGCATTTCCGAGAACTGCCGAGATTGTACCACATTCCGCTGCGATCGCGACCGGATCTCGTCATTAATTAGTTTCCTCAACACCTCCAGCGCCAAGTTTTTCTGAGGGAGTCCGCGCGCGTCTTCTAAAAACTCGTCGGAGAAGATGGAAATTTCGGGTTTTTCGAGTCCGGCAGCGGCGAAAATATCGATTACCGAGTCGGAAGCGATCGCCCGGGTGACGATTTGCTTGACTGCTGCATCCAGTTCGGCTTTGGTTTTGCCCCCTTCGACGGTGTGTTTGGCGAGGGTGGCTTTAATCGCTTGAAAAAAGCCCAAATCTTCTCGAATAGCGATCGCCTCGTCTTCCGTGGAACACAGCGCGAAGGCTTTCGACAGTTCGGTGACGGCTTGGATGTAGCGCTGGATGCCGTTTTCTCCTGCGAATTCCGGGCGCAGAATCCAGTCGGTGGCGTTGTATAAAATAGTGAGTCGTTGCGGGGGCGTGCCCGTCTGGAAGCGAGAATAATCGAAGCCGTGAAACATTGCCGCCACGATTTCGTATTTCTCCCGCATGATGGCGACGGCAGTTTCGATGGGAATGCCGGTTTCTCCTCTGTCGCCTTCGGTGTAATCTTTGAGGGCGTTTTTGAGGTCTTCGGCAATTCCCAGATAGTCTACCACCAGCCCCCCGGGTTTGGAGCCAAACACCCGATTTACGCGAGCGATCGCCTGCATGAGGTTATGCCCTTTCATGGGTTTGTCGATGTACATCGTGTGCAGGCAAGGCGCGTCAAATCCCGTCAGCCACATATCTCGGACGATAACCAGTTTCAGGGGATCGTCGGGATCGCGCAGCCGTTTGGCGATCGCATCTCGCGCTTTTTTGGAGCGAATGTGAGGCTGCAAGTGTTCTGAATCGGAGGCGCTGCCAGTCACAATCACCTTAATCGCACCCTTTTTATCGTCCTCGTCGTGCCACTCCGGGCGCAGTTTCACCAGTTGGTTGTAGAGTTCGGCGCAGATGCGGCGGCTCATGCAGACGATTAACCCTTTGCCCTCCATTGCGGCGAGGCGGTTCTCGAAGTGTTCCGCGATATCTTGGGCAACTCGGGCGAGTCGTTTTTCGGTGCCGACCATCGCTTCTAACTGCGCCCACTTGCGCTTGAGTTGCTGTTTGGTGGACTGTTCCTCCCCTTCGGTAAGTTCTTCAAAATCGGGGTCGATCGTGGGTTTCTCGCTTTCGTCGAGGTTGATTTTGGCGAGTCGGACTTCATAATAAATCTTAACGGTGGCTTTGTCTTCGACGGCTCGCTGAATGTCGTAGATGTCGATATAATCGCCGAAAATCTGCTTGGTGTTTTTGTCGGTGGCTTCGATGGGAGTGCCGGTAAACCCGATGAATGAAGCGTTGGGCAGGGCATCTCTTAGATATTTGGCAAAACCGTAAGCGGTATAGGCTCCCGCTTCGCCGGTTTCTTTATCGGTGGTGGTGACGATTCGGGCGTTGAGTCCGTATTGGGAGCGGTGGGCTTCGTCGGCGATGAAAACGATGTTGCGGCGATCGCTCAATTGTTCGTACTCTCCCCCCGGCGTGTCTGGAGTGAATTTCTGAATCGTGGTAAAAATGACGCCGCCAGAGGCGACTTGCAGTTTGGCTTTTAAGTCTTGGCGGTTTTCCGCTTGGGTGGGGGTTTGTCGCAGCAGTTTACTGCATTTGGAGAAAGTGCCGAACAGTTGGTCGTCTAAATCGTTGCGATCGGTTAAAACAACTAAAGTAGGGTTTGCCATTGCCGGATGCAGCACGATTTTTCCCGCGTAGAAAGCCATCGAAAGACTTTTCCCGGAACCTTGGGTGTGCCAGATGACGCCGACTCGCTTGTCGCCGTCTGGAGAGGTGGCTTTAATAGTTTCGGCAACGGCTTTGTTGACGGCGTGGTATTGGTGGTAGCCTGCCATCTTTTTTGCGATCGTTTCGCCGTCTGCCTCGAAGACAACAAAAAAGCGGATTAAATCCAGAAACCGGGATTTTTCAAAGACGCCGCGAATGGTGACTTCGAGTTCGGGGATATTTGAGGGCGCGAGGTTATCTCCCTCGATCGCGCGCCAAGGCATGAAGCGATCGCGATCGGCTGTTAAAGAACCAATTCGGGCAGTTCTGCCATCGGAAATCACTAAGGCTTCGTTATAAGTAAAGAGACTGGGAATATCTTTTTTGTAAGTTTGAAGCTGGTTAAAGGCTTTCTCGATATCGGCGGTTTCGTCGGCGGCGTTTTTGAGTTCGATGACTGCGAGGGGGAGTCCGTTAATAAAAACTACTATATCAGGGCGGCGGTTTTGGCGTTCGGTGACGGTGAATTGATTGACGGCGAGCCAGTCGTTATTTTCCAGGTTTTGCCAGTCGATTAACCAGGCTTGATCGTGGATAGTGCGATCGCCTCGTGGGTAGGTGACGGCGACTCCTTCGACGAGCAAGTGGTGAAAGCGCTGGTTATTTTCGATGAGGTTTTGAGTTTCGCAGCGCAACACCTGGCGGATAACTTCATCGAGCGCGTCATCGGGTAGCTGGGGGTTGATTTGGGCGATCGCGCGACGCAGGCGACTCGTGAGGATTACTTCGCCAGGGGTTGCGCGTTCGGCGTTGGGCTCCCCTGGGGCAATGTCGGAGCCGTGCAGAATAGTGTAGCCTAGTTGCTCGAAGTAATAGAGGGCAGAAGATTCAACAATGCTTTCACTGAATTTTCCGCTCGCCATGTTACACCTTATTTAAAGGGCGGAATGCTAGAGGGTAAACCTACCCGCATAAATAATCTCGCGAAGCCTTGAGAAAAATGCTCTAAAAATGGCGATTTTAACCGCCAGCGCTCTCCTAATTCAGTTGCGTGTTTCACGAGATAGTCATAGGGCAAGCTATATATTTCGCGAAAATCAACAACCAGTGCTTCTCGGTTGTTGGCTGGTTCACTTGGCGATGCCAATAAGTGCAACCCCTCAATTCTCCCTCTGCGCGCGTCTTCCCATCTGCCTTTTTGCCTGAATTGCGGGTTAATTTCCTCAAACTCCGATAATAGATGAATCCGACTCAGCGCCACCAACCGCGCCTTTTTATTTTCGAGGTCACAGCTTTGTGTCAAAACAATCAGATCGAATTCGAGTATTTCTACGTCTATCTCTTGTATTTCGCTGCTTTGGGCTATATTTGTTGGGTCAAATACTGGCACTGGTACAAGACACCCTGGCAGGTAATCACCCTGCCTGAGCGTTGACTCTTTGACCTGCACCCAGAAAGGCTCTATTGTCATTTGTCATTCGTCGTCTAAGGGGTACGGCAGAGGTTTTCCACGCCCTTTAAACTGACAGCGCATACGCACAGTAAAGGAGCGTTTGGGCGGTATTGGATTGTAACTGATTTCACTCCTGTATTCTAGAGAGTCTAAAACTCCCTGAATAGCTCTCAAATATTCCAGCAAAATAACCTCAGTTACTTCGGTTAGTTGTTGCCTTTCTGGACTTTGCAGCTTTTGGAGTTGGGGTGGATATAGTGAGTCTCGCACCAGGGCGCTGGGCGAGCTTTTATTTTCGCTAGGAGGGGGTGCAAGAATTGTAGCCATTAGTTAATCAACTCCCTTGTGCGCTCAGTAATGCAAGCTTCAAAGATTCGATCTGTCCGGGCGTGCAGTTGTTCCATAAATTCCCAAATGCCCGCTTCATCATCGGATATATTGCGCTCTCTAAATAGGTCAATATCCAAGATTACAGAAACTACATCTGGCTGAAGAGGAGGAGCGATCGCCTCATTGAGAACGAGCATTCCGTTTATGTCTTCCTGGGGAATTTGCAATTGCATGAAGTAGCCACTCAAACCTTGTGACAAGTCGGGTGAAACTTCAGGCACTGTTCGCAGATAGTCTTTTAAGTCGCCAATAGGAAGCGGAATATCCAGCCGATTAATATACCGGACTGCTTGCCGAGTGATGGCTTTTGGCTGGGTGGCTGAACGGTAAATACTCCACAGGCGCTGTGCTTCATCTCGAAATGCTTCCCAACAGTCGTAGGGAGCCAGCCTACTGAAGCTGAAGCCGTCCAGACGAGCCTGAAAGAACATCTTCTGGTCGCGGCTCGAAAAGCCGTAACCGACTTGAGTTTGACTCGCTGTAGCCCCAACACTAGCGCCAGCCGTCATTTGTCCTTGAATAATCAAGAACTCCTGACGATTCGGATAGTCAGCCTCTACGTTCAGATGCAGTCGCTTCAAGGTGTCGAGTGTCACTTCATCAGGAAGCTCGACCCGCAAGTCTATCACCGCTTCGGTAATCGGTGGCCGTGAGTAGTGTTTTCGTGACTGCATAGCATTTATTGTAGATAGATTTGTATCTCTACGCAATCCACCTGAATCAGTTTATTTTGCTATTCGGCTGAATGCAGGCGATTCCCTACGGAATAGCTCGCCTTCACCCTCAGTACAGTCTCAGTACAGGTTGGCCTTTCGGCCCCTGGCGCGCCTGGGGCCATTTTGAAGGCACAAAGGGTTCTATAGCGGTTTTCAGTCAGATGAAGTGTAGGCCAGAAACCCGGCTTCTTGAAGAAGCCGGGTTTCTGACGTACCTCACGCTTCTTGTAAACTGCTATGTAGCCTTCCTAATTGAGTCGTGAAAACATATCGGACTGGAGGCAGAACCGAGCGCCCTGACTAACCCAAGCTCAGCCTGGTAACGAGTTCTCAAAAAACGGCTGAACTCAGGCATTAGACCATCTCCTCAACAACTTTTTCGGCATCTTTGATGCGGATTTCGCCCGATAGGAGTTTGGGGAGTAGAGTGCCACGGATTGAAGCTAAGGTGCGAGACTCATTTTCATTAGCACTAAATTTACTCTCGAGTGACTGAACAATTTCTCTGAAGCATCGCTGTATTTTTTTAGGTGGCGCTAACACCCGTAGCTTGGCTAAATCCGCTCCTCTGATTCCTGCTGCTGCGACTTGCTCAATTAAAGATTCAATTCTGCCTCTACCTTTTGTTGACCAGAAATAGTAGAAATAAAACCACGGCTCTGCTTTATCTGGATTGATTCGACATCGAATTAAATGGCTTTCAAAGGTTCGAGGTTCTTTAGCCTCGGTTACAATCGAGCATTGACCAGCACCAGACCACACTAGAGATTGTCTAGCAAAGAGCAAATCTACTGTCTGCACCATACTTATTTCGGCTTCTGATTTACTCAGTGGAACTCGATCCATTTCGATATCACCAATGCGACGATAGACAAATAGCTCCCCCATATTCACCATATAAGTTCCAGAGCCACGAACTTTTTTAGGTTTGGTCAATCCATTTCTAAGAGGAATCAAGAATAATTCCTCAAAGGGTAAAGCTTGCCACCCCTTCGGGATTTTGCCTAGCGCCGAATCCTCAAACTCAGCAGGAAACAGAGCGGCGGTTTCTGCGTCCATACCTGCGGGTTGTCGTCCCTCTATCTTGGCGCGAACGGGGTCGAAGTCGATAAACCAGGATTTGAAGAGGGCGCGGGCGATCGCTTCTAGCGTGTCGTTCATCTGCCGGTTGAGTTCGATTTTGTCGTCGAGGGTGCCGAGAATGTGGGCGATCGCTTTCTGCTCGTCTAGTGGGGGAAGAAAAAATTTTAGAGTTCTGAGCTGACCTAGATTAAAACCAGGAACGGAGCTACCTATTGCTTGATTTTTAATGCGGGTAAACATTTCTGGACCTGAGAAAAGGTAGTAAAGAAATAAGCTGTTTACCTTTTCAGGATCGGGGGTTAACTTCATCTGCTTATTTGAGATGATGTATTCTAGATATTTGCTTCTCTCATCAATCAGACCAACTTGCCCAATCGTTCCCCAACAGGTAAAAACTAAATCACCTCGTTTTGCAATAGAACGGGAAAACTCTTTAGCTTTCTCTTTTGAAATAAAAACTGTATTTTCGGGAACTAATCGTTTATCAATATCTTCACTTAGATTGCTACCTCGAATCACAGGAACTCCGTTATCCTGAAAGAATCGAGAGCTAATACTAGAACCAAAAGGGCCAGTAGAAAGAGCATTAGGTGATGGAGCTTTAATGTTCTCTACACTGACTTCTATCCAATCACTTCTCATAAGCTAATCCTTGTAAAATATCTCGAATTACCTTCTCTAGCGGGGCCGAATCATTAAACTTATCCTCCAACTTATGCTTTAATTCTCGTTTCGAGACACTTCGCGATCGCTGTATCATTTCAAATCTACCCTAACTCCTGCAATATACTCTCCACCGTCACTTTCAATGGCGGTAAATTATTCTGCTCGATCGCCGCGATCGCATCCAAAATATCTTGCAGCCGTTCAGTCTCACGTCTCATAGCGCCACAGCCTCGCGCAACACGCGATCGCGAATGCGTTCTTTCAACATATCTACCGTCGCAATATCTACCTTGCGATCGAGGAGCCGTTCTAAATCCAGCAATAACCCACCCGGAAACCAGGGCGTGATTTTCGCTAAATCGCAATCAACCAAAAAATCAATATCGCTGTCTTCCCTCGCTTCTCCCCGCGCCACTGAACCAAACACGCGCACGTTATAGGCTCCGTGCTTTTCGGCAATGGCTCGGATCTGCGCTCGGCGATCGTCTAATAACTCCTTGATGCCTAAGCCTGTCTTGCTTGTCATGCCCCTACATCCCCAACGCTTTAAAATTTTCTCGAATCGCTGCCTCTAATATAGCACTTTCAGCAAACTGCTCCTCCAACTTCGCTGTCAACCGTTCCATCTTCTCCTCGAACGGCTCATCTTCATCTTCCAGTTCCTCCGCCCCCACATAGCGCCCCGGCGTCAATACATACCCATGCGAAGCGATTTCTTCTAGCGTCGCACTCTTGCAAAATCCCGGCACGTCTTCATATTTTCCCGCTCCCGGTTCCCCCCGCCACGCCTGATAAGTGCCAGCAATTCTCGCTAATTCTTCATCGGTTAATTCACGATGCGTTCGGTCAATTAATACCCCTAATTTCCGCGCATCAATAAACAAAGTTTCGCCCTTGCGATCGCGACAGAGTTTGTGTCCGGCAGTGGGTTTGCCCGACTTATCCCGCGCCACAAACCACAGACACGCGGGAATCTGAGTAGTGTAAAATAACTGCCCCGGCAAGGCTACCATGCAGTCCACTAAATCGGAAGCAATTAAGGCTTTGCGAATGTCCCCTTCCCCGGATTGGTTGGAACTCATCGAACCATTCGCCAACACGAAACCAGCCATCCCATTCGGTGCGAGGTGGTGGATGATATGCTGTACCCAAGCATAGTTAGCGTTTCCCTTCGGTGGCGTTCCGTACTGCCAGCGCGCGTCTTCTGCCAGCTTCTCGTTCCACCAATCGCTGATATTAAAGGGAGGATTTGCCAGGATGTAATCGGCTTTCAAGCTTTTATGCAAATCGTTAGTAAAACTATCGGCTTGTTTGTCGCCGATGTTGCCATCGATGCCGCGAATGGCAAGATTCATCAAGCACAGTCGCCGCGTTGTCGGGTTGGATTCCTGCCCGTAAATGGCAATATCGCCTTTGCGTCCCCCGTGCGCTTCCACGAATTTTTCCGACTGCACGAACATTCCACCGGAACCGCAGCACGGATCGTAGATTCTGCCTTTGTACGGCTGAATCATTGCGACTAGCAGCTTTACCACTGACTGCGGCGTGTAGAATTCCCCGCCTCCCTTGCCTTCTTTCTCGGCAAACTGTCCCAGAAAATATTCGTACACCCGCCCCAGAATGTCTTTTGACCGGCTGGCGGCATCTCCCAAGCCAATTTTGCTAATTAAATCGATGAGTTCTCCCAACCGCTGCTTATCTAAATCCGGTCGGGCGTACTGAACCGGCAGCACTCCTTTTAGGCGCGGGTTTTCTTTCTCGATCGCCACCATTGCTTCATCGATGCGCTTGCCGATATCCGGTTGTTTGGCGCTCTCCTGAATGCGCGCCCACCGCGCCTCTTTTGGCACCCAGAAGACATTTTCCCCCAGGTACTCATCCCTGTCTTCGGGATCGGTGTAGTCCGTTTCCTGCCTTGCCGCCAAGTCATCGTAGAGTTCTTGGAAGGCATCGGAAATGTACTTGAGGAAAATTAGCCCCAGGGCGACGTGCTTGTATTCGGCAGCGTCCATGTGGCCGCGCATCTTATCCGCAGCAGCCCACAGGGTTTGCTCGAAGCCGAGATTTGCTCCATTGCCGTTTTGCGTGGCGGTGGATTGGGTTTTACTTTTACTAGACCGGGGCATGAGTGCGCTAGAACTTAATTTGAACGGGACAATCTGAAATTTTATTATTAAATGCCGGCGATCGCACTCAAATATTGCAGCCCTCTACCTAGGGTTGAACGTTGCACAACCGCACTATATCCGAACTCTACTATCTCAGACTGTATATTGCCAAATTTTCATCAATTGTTACAGACTGCAACAAGTTAACCCTCAGAAACCCGGCTTCTCTAAGAAGCCGGGTTTCTCAACCCCTGGCGCAAAAAAGGCCACAAAAAATCTTTCCATACCCCCCTTGACAAGCCGCGTACCGGGGTATAGAATGCGAGAGTCACTATAAAAGGTGATGTGTGAGAGGAAGCCACGTCCGCAATAAACGGATGAGTGGCTGTAAACAAAAATTACCCGTAGTCATCGGGCAAGGATATAGTCATGGTGCCAGCTAACTGCTTTATTTACAAGTCTTTCCAAAGTGCCGAGCTCGAACAAAGAGCCAAATCGACGCGAGCGAACTTCCTCGGTTTTGTCCGATACACCTTTGAACAGCTCCTCGCGCAAGGCAGGAGCCTGTGGGAATTCAAGAGCGAGCTGCTCGTCCACTTGGGGCAGCAAGAAGGCAAAGCCGCGTTTGAGGCGTGGCTCAACTCGGAAGAGTTCGGCTCATCCCGCTACATTGCCTATTCTGCCATGCACCTCAACGCCTGGTACAACACCCTACCCGCGAAAGTACAGCGCTTGGTGACGGCAAATTGCCACCGCTGGAGCGTTGCCGCCCTGTGCGAGTTGTCGAAACTCACCGATTCCCTGGTGAAAGAATTAGTCGCGAGCCGCAAAAAACACACGGCGAGAAGCGTGCGCGATGCCGCCGCCGCTGCTGGCATGAGCCCGGAAGAATGGGAAGCGATCGCTCAACGCTACGGCTTGTCGGAGAGCGAACTGTGCAACCTCAGAGAACAAGCGCGGATATTTGCCACTGCCGAAACCCCCGAAGACGCCACAACCGCTGTCATCCGGCGCGGGCACGTCACGCAAGCGCTGGAATATCTGGGATTCAAACCGGGGCGGAAACCGGGCAGTGCCGCCAATCCTTCTCAAAGCAGTTCGGAAAGCAACCGGCGCGATCGCAAAGTGGCCATTTCCACCTACAACCTCTCGGAAGAAGACGAGCGCAAATTAACCAAACTCGCCGAAACGCGGGGCGTGACGCCCAACAAACTCATCAGCCAGTTGCTCGCCACTGCGCCGGAATTGCAGCCAACAGAAGAAGAAGCGGCACCCGAAACGGCAGCGTCAGCAATCGAGCAGGCATATCGAGAGCAAATCGCTGCCCTGCAGGAACAACTGGCGGCGGTGACTCAACAGATGCGCGCGCTGCAGGAAAAACTGGCGGCGTCTGATGCCGCTCCGGCACCTGAAAAAGCCGCAGAACCCGAACCCGCTGCTGCAGCAGAACCGACTGCCCCGGCGGAGTTAGTCGAGGCTACTGCAGAAGAAATAGAAGCGATCGCTCCTGCAGCCGCCCGCAGCGTAGACGTGCGGCAGGCTTTAGCAACTGCGGGAGAGTCAACCCTGTTTCTGGTGCAGCGATTGCTCAAAAGTTTGAAAAAAGCCACCGCACAGCGGGCGTCTCAACCCTCGTGGGAGGAAGATTTCGCGATCGACGAAAATCAAGAGGTGGAGAACTGGGAACCCGCCTGAGCGGGCGTGTTTCGTGTCGGGGCGATTCGCTTTTCGCCCCTACGCCAAATTCGATCGCGAAAACAGGGCTTTCACTTCAAACCAGCGGGTATCCTCCGGCGTTCCGGCATACCAGAGCCACTGCTGCTCCCGCTTCAGTGCATCCCAGGTGAGATGGGCGGCGGGGAGGTGCCCGACGGGTGCTTTGCTATTAAAAGAAAGCTGGGAATAATTGAGCCACGCGCGGGCTTGACGCCATCCAACGCGATCGCCAAACATCCAGTAATTCCTGCCGGTTTGCTGCCAGATCTGTTTCTGCACGCTGAAGCCAAAGCGATCGCCGCTGGATTCTCTCCAAATCTCATCGATCGTCTGCAAGTCGCGGCTAGAAATTCGCTGGATATCTTCGACGCGCAGCCAGCCTTGTTTCTCGCGCCCAGCGAGTTTGAGCAGGGCGGCTGCCGTCGCGCGATCGCCTGCTTGCCACTGAGCGGCTGCCAGGAGAGCGCCTATCTTTTGATAGACGGCAGGGATGTAATTTTGCAAGGCATCTTTCACCGCTGGCTCTGTCCGCGATCGCAGCAGGGTATAAGCAGCAAACTGCACGTCTTCTAAAGGATCGTTCAGAGAGGCGATCGCCAAGTTCAAGCCATCTCCACCGTATTTTAACGCCTCCTTGAGACAAGCGATTTTTATCTCGATCGAACTCGCTGCCATGCGCTGTTTCAGCCCTGCCAAGCCTCCCAACACTGCCCCGTGCAGCGGAGTAGCGCTGCCACCTCCCTTGACGGCATCGTAAGGGTTGGGCGAATGGGGATGCACTGACAGGGCATGTTTGTCTGTGGGATTCATGCTAGATGATTCGGGGGATTGGCGAGCGATCGCTCTTCCTCGATAATACACCAATTGTCCAGAACTGCGATCGGGAGCATCCCATTTTTGGAGTGCGAACGTCTCGTTCGCTATGGGATTGATAGGGAGCGAGACGCTCCCACTTCTGAAAAAAGTTATCCGACACTGCGATCGCGTCACCTGCCCTTACTTCGATTCTAGAGTCATTTCCATCAAGTAATTTGCACTCACCGGCATTTCTGGCGAACTGCCAGAATCTTTCGTCGCCATCTGCATAGCAGAACGCACGGAAACGGTAGAGAAAATCGGCATCAGTTTATCCAGACGCATCTGTACCCGTCCCTCACCCTGCCCGCTGTAGGATTTGAGCGTCGCTTCAGCTCCGGCAGGCATCCCGGGAAAATTTAATTTTTGTTGGGGAGAGGCTTGCTGTTGAACGTTAACCTTGAGCGTCGCGACATTATTTTCTAAACTCACCAGTTCGTAATTTGCTATTTGGTTAACATTCATGCTATTGACATTCACCGCGTAAGAAACGCGCCACTGAGCCCCTATCCCAATCGGTTCATCTGGCACGGGTGAAGACAATTGTTCGAGAGACTTTGAGATTTCCTCTGTCAATTGGTTTGACAGGGGGCTGCTGCCTTCAGGGGGAATTATTTTCGTCCCTTTGCTATAGCCTCGGCTATCTACAATGCCCTCGCCGCGAAGCCCGACGAGCATGTTTCTAATAGAAGAGCGCATCATCTCCAGCGATTCTGGCGGGGCGCTCGAATCGCCGATGACGTCAGCATCCGGGTAAGAAAATTGGTAGTGAATATCCCCATTGGCATCCACGCGAGTGACTGTGATTTCGATCGTTGTCACGGTTGCTGGCAGCGTCATTTGAGGCAAAGGCTGGTTGTTAATAGCCATGCCTAGATTCATTTTCATCGTCATGGTAGCAGTTTGCGTCGCGTTCGCTGCAGGCTGAAAGCGCAACGCTCGCCTCGGTTCAGCTCCCGCCTGGAGCAATTCGAGTTTCGGTTGGGCGGCGGGAGCCTTCGTCGCGTCATCGGACAATTGTTTTACAGTAGAGGGCGGGCGTGAAGCGAAGCTATCCCGAAGGGAATCGCTTGCGGCTGTACGCGCAGGAGCGACTCCGTATCCTGTCAGCAGAAGCAAAATAGAACTCAGGCACAATAGTTTTTTCACGGACATCCCCCTCAAAACTGGTTTGGTGACAAAATCGCGAACCCAGCTATTTACAAAGATTCTACTAAATTAGATTTGAAAAAAACAACGATAAAAAAATCCTCCGACAAACACTCCCAGAAAATTTTGAATTACACCCTGCCACTCATCCCCTTTTCTAGACGCTAAAAGGGGTGAGTGGGCATAGGGATAGCGCGGGGAATGAGTCGGAGATTGCAGCCTTTTTAACCCGGCACCCTACTTGCTGAACACTCCCAGTCCGAAATAACAAAAATCTGCCGAGCAGCTTTGCACGATCGCATTCGCCTGAAACCTTCCCGTCCAAGGCGGCGTCAGGGTAATCAGGGGATAGTCGTCATCATTCATGTCAGCGGCGATTTCATTGCCATACATATCGGTGAGGCTCAAGTTGATATCCGAGCAATCTTCGTCGCACAGCGCCACAATCGTATACTCAGTTCCGGCATTGAGCTGCATGGTGTAGGGAGCGGAGGCTCCCTCCGTCAGTTGCCCCACGGTGGGCGGAAATGCCAGCTTCAAGTCACCCTCCTGCTTCAAAGCCTCCTTAGCGGCTTCCAGTCTCGCGACTACAGTCTGCTCCAATTCCTCGCGTCCTTTGGCGGAAGCCGATACAGAGAGCGCGACGCTCAGCAGCAACGCCATTATCGCGATCGCGGGATATTTTTTGTTCATTGAACCCCCTTCTTTCACGCAAAAATTCGGAAAGCATCTGAAAAATCTGGGTTATTGTAGCAAAACTTTACACAAATGGGAAAGGAGACTTCCCCCGGAAAGCCCCCATCCTGTCAAATCCGATACGTTCTCTCTACGGCAGCCAGAAATTCGGCCAGAAATTTTTCCCCAGTTCGCGTGCCGTCTTGTGAAGCGTCCGCGCTAGCTGGATGTGGGGCTCGTCAGCCTCCACGGGGACAATTTCCGCTTTCTGCCCGCGCCCGAAGCGATCGACGACCAAATTTGCCGCCTCCAAACCCGTAACGTAAGCTTTCTCTTGCGACCACGAACCGTGACGGGTGACGATCCAATCCCCGCTCATAAAAATATTATCAAAACTCGTGACTGCGGGCAAGAGGTACTGATAGCTGCCCGGGAAAAAATGCGTCACGGCTTGCGGCAACCGAATCGCGCTGTTGTCGATAACCTTCGCGTCGCGAAACGCCGGGATGCAGGCAGCTAAATCGCGCTGAACTTTTTGCACGATTTGCTCGTCGCTGAGGGGAAGTAACTGATTGGCGTGGTAGAAATCCGCTTCGATAACAGTTCCGGGGGCGTCGCGAAATTCGTCGTGCAGCGCGTTCAAGTCAAAAAACGTCCACCCCGTCGTATTGTCGAACCCAAAACACGCATTAGAAGCGCGGGGAATCGAAATTTTTCTATCAAACCACAGCCGGGTTGCCAGTACGTCAATCGCTCCCAGATTGGCGACATTTTGAAATTCTTTGCGGCTTTTCAGGGTGCTGCTGCCGGCGACTATTTTTTTCAGGGCGGTGATGCCGACGGCAAAAATAACAGCATCGGCTGCAAAGACTTCCTCGCCGCAGACAACGCCTGTCGCCCTGCCAGCGCTGTCTGTAATAATATCGCTGACGCGGCGCTGGGTGAGGACGCGCCCGCCGGCTTTTTCGATCGCGCTGCACCACGGGCGAAAAATCTCTTCTCCCACCGTTCCCCGACACCAGACCACATCAAAATCAGGCTGATGTGCTAAAATAAAATAATAAAGCATTCCCAGCGCCGCCGCTGCCGAACACTGCTCCCCCGGAGCAAACAAACCCACTAATAACATCGGTTCAAACGAATCGCGATACAGTCGCGCCGAGACGCCATACTGCTTGAACAATTCGCGAGCGGTAACGCAGTCGTAGCGCTGCCAAGCCTCATCGGAATTGTCGAAATCAATCAGGCTGTAGAGGAGGGGAAGGGCAGAGAGGCGATCGCTCAGGGGCAAGCGCTTGAATTGCGTGTAGAGAAAAGTTCCGAGCGGCGTTGGCAGTCGCGGTTCGTCTTGGAAAATCGGCGATTCCACTTCCAACCCGGCAGGGGAATATTGGGCGGAACGAGTCCAAGGCGTGAAGGGATCGAGTCCTAATTTTTCGACGAGGGAAAAAATATTTTTGTAGGGATACCAAAACCCGTGAATCCCTGCCTCGACAGAGCGCCCGCCCGCTGTTTGCCAGCCTGCGACTAAACCGCCCGGATAGGAGCCGGCTTCGAGGAGGGTGACGTCGTAGCCTTGTTGGGCGAGGTGGTACGTTGCGCCCAAACCCGCCCAACCGGCACCGACGACGACGACTCTCGGCTTTTGCAATTCGACTGCCTCCATCACACCCACCCAAAGAGTAAAACAATTTCCGATATCTTAGCGGATAGGTGCTTTAATGGGGAATCGGGAATGGACAATCGGGCTGCTCGTGGCGATCGCTCACAAACAGTTATCGGGGTTGTGCGTAGCAACTTGCGTGATTAAAGACATTCGGCAACTCTGCACGCCAGAGCTGCGTAACCGACTTCGATCAACCTCGTCCAGCGCTTGTAGCCGACGCCTCCTGATGGCAAGTGTCCGACGGGGGCGTGCAGGGAGAAATTGAGTTCGGAGTAGTTCAACCAGGTATCGAGAACGCGCCATCCAACGCGATCGCCAAATTTCTCGAAATCTTTTTCCACTTCAAAATAGATGCTTTTTTGGACGCTGAAACCGAAGCGTCCGTGACTGTATTTCATCCATAAATCGTTGATTGTCTGCAAATCGAGGCAGGGGAAGTTTTCCAGCGACTCGCACGTCACCCAGCCTTCTTGCTCTCGTCCGGCTGCTTTCAGGATCGCCGCAGTCGTCTCGAGATCGGCTTCTTGCCACTGTCCTGCCGCCAGCAACTCCTGCAACAGGCTGTAGTCCATGCCCACTGCCGATATGAGCTCGTCTTGCTTTAACATGGTTGCACCCTCCGATTTTTTTTGCAAGCTGCTGCCCTTTCTATAGCACGGCGAAGCCACCCGGCAATATGTAGAAATTACGCAAACTTTGTTACTGAGTGCGATCGCTCCTTTTTCGGGGAATCGGTAAGGGGTAATTGCTAATGGGTTTTTAAGGGGGATTGGGCGGGATAATTTTAGATTATCAACGGGTGTGATTCGGGTTTTATGTGGTTGCCGGGATTGGGGGATTGGGGGATTTAAAAGGATGCTTTTTTTCTTCGCGTTTGTAGTGAGGGCTTCCGCCCTCCTCTCGTTCGTAGTGAGGACTTCAGTCCTCCTCTCGTTCATCCTGACTGCGTGCAAACAGCGCGCTGAAATAGCGCTCTCGGTTGGGCGAGAGCGCTATTTCAAGGTGTGAAAGGGATTTAGGATATGTCACCTGCACGAAGGAAGGATCGCACTGGAAATCACTTGCTTTGACCAAAGCAAGTTAGGCACAGCCCATTCAGTCAGATCCGTTCCCTCGACAGGCAGAGGCTTTCGGTGAATGATGGCATACAGCCCGTCGCTGGCAGTGTCTGGGTTGCCGTTGAAAATCAACGGCTAGTCTTCTACTGCCAGAATCACCGAAATAAGTTGGACGGATCGGATCGCCGAGCTAGAAGCGTCTCAAGGGGACTCAAGCTCGCCAAGAGTGCACGATCTCGCGTGCAACCTCGGCGATCGAGTACCTGATGCTGCTTCTTTGATAGAATCAGTTTTGCCGCAGTTGAAATGGGTGATTCAGCGGCTGCTAGCTGCTACGGGTGCATTGCTTGCACTGTTCTCCAGCATTTTCAGGCTGGGGAACAGAAAGTGATTTTCTTCGACATATTGTGCCCCAAACAGGCCCTTTTCCGCCCAGAAGTACCGGTCAGTGGTGTGTTCATTCCGCTTGACTAGCAACAATGCTGGTGGCAGGATGCCTTCGGCGTGAATAAATTTACGCGCGGCTGTGACTGGTTTATCTTCGCCGCTTTCGATACTATATTGAGGCACATGCTCCAGAATTCGACGCCCTTCTTGGCGACGACGGCTTTTACGCTTGCGTCTCCTGGCCAACCTCTTTACCTCCTCTTTCAGCCGACGGGTGTAGTGATAGTTACAAAATCCGTCGTCAGTATATCTAGTTTCGTACAAAAATTCAACTTCTTTTAACATTTCTACACAAATGCCGGAATTCCTCTCCCTGCAAGGCTGCCAGGGATTTTTTTTGGGGCTATGTTGCGCGTTTGCACACGAAATGTAACAAAACTATATATCTCGTAATATTTCGTTACATTTTTTGCCCGGATACGGCAGAGCTTGATTTGAAGTCAGAGGGCAGCGGCAGCGGCGGCGGGCGCGACTGAATTTTAATTTTATACTTTAAATAGTATGGCGGTGATTAAATGTAATATAAGATATAGGGTATGGCACTTAGCGCGATCGCTCGGCGACCTGATTATATGCAAGACCAGATTAAACTCGTGCGGGAAAGCAGCGGTCGAGGTGGCACAAAAACGCCAGAGAAGTTGAGATGGCGGACAAGGGGGCGCGAAAAATGGGCCACTTCGCAGCCAAAAGCGACAGCGATCGCTCGCCCCTCTCTACCCTGGGGCAGAGACTCGCAGAAAAACGACTGTTGTTTACTGGCGGGAGGTGGGAATATCCATCGCAGGAGAGAGCCAACCCAGACGCCAAGCCTTTTAAAGTAGAAGCGCCTGCCTCATCCCTTGTCCTATTTCAGCCAAATACCCGCATAAGCGATCGACTTCAGCACGCTGAAGCGAAAAGTTTCTAGGAGGGCAGACAAGCCAAAAGCCAGGAGAGCTCTTCAAAAAAACCGTCCAAAATCAAGCAGAGAGAAAAAGCAAATCGCTAAACTGTCAGCCAAAGCATCGTATTATAGATCGAGACAAAATACACAGAACTTCAGCGCCGCGTTTAACCGGATTAAATCCCCCATAATTACTGCATGTTGATGCCTGCTAGCTCAGAATTTGTGGCGCTATGCCGATCGCAAGTGGCGCTGTTGACTCAAGCACTAAAAGCTTCTCTGTGCGTGGTGTATTTGACAGAAGAACTCGTCGAGCAGGCAGAGGCGAAGTTAGTGCCGATCGTGGCTTACCCGGAAACGGCGGTGATGTGGGAAGCCAATTCAACAGTGGACTTATTGCCAGACCGGCAGGGTGGAACGCTGGCCCTGCCCGGGTTGGTGCTGGGAGAAGCGGGAGCCCTACAGCGGCAGGAAGGGGCGAAGCCGTCGAGAAATGGGGCGTCTGCGAAGGGGCGATCGCGATCGCGAGGGAATGGGCAGGAGAAGTCACTGGTGCGACAGCAGCAGATCGTTTTGCCGCTGATGCACGAAGGCGTTGTAGTCGGATTGCTAGTGACCGGTCGCGAAGACAGGCCGTGGAACGAGCGCGAGGTCAGTCAAATCGAGCGAATTGCCCACACGATCGCGATCGCGAGTATATTAGACCAGCGATCCCAGTGGTTGAATACAACCCTGCGCAAGCAAGAGCGGTTTCAGGAACAGCAGCGGGATCTTCTCGACAGCTTGCTGCACCAACTGCGCAATCCGCTCACCGCACTGCGGACATTTGGCAAACTGCTGCTGCGGCGACTGCTGCCAAACGATGGCAACCGCGAGATAGCTAACAGCATCGTGCGGGAGAGCGATCGCCTGCAAGAATTGCTGCAACAAATGGATCGAGCGATCGATGCGGAAGCGGAAGATTTGGCAATTGAATCCGAGGGCATATCTGCCGAGTGGGTTGCCAGTGCAGGCGGGCGTCAAACCATAGCGCTGCTGCCGGCTTTTACCGTAGAAGCGTGTTCGGTGGCGGAGGTACTCGAACCGTTGGTGGTTTCCGCCAGAGCGATCGCGACAGAACGCCAGCTCACCTGCATTGCAGAGATTCCGCCAGATTTGCCGCCTGTACTTGCCAATTCCAAGGCGCTCAGAGAAGTGCTGAGCAATCTGATTGACAATGCGTTGAAATACACGCCGGCGGGCGGGGAGATTTACATTAAAGCAGGCGATCGCCGCAACGTAGCAGAAGGGAGCCAGCTAGCGATCGCCGTCAGCGATACCGGCCCGGGCATTCCCGAAGAAGATTTGCAGCATCTCTTCGAGCGGCACTATCGCGGCGTGCAGGCAAATACTGATATTCCCGGTACGGGTTTGGGGCTGGCGATCGCGCGCGAGCTGCTCGAACAAATGAAAGGGGAAATAGAGGTTTTCAGTCCGAGCGATCGGCGCTGCTTGCCTGCCGGCGCGCCGGAGCAGGCGGGCGGAGCGCCGGGAACGAGTTTTGTGGTTTGGCTTTTGACAGATTGATGCGCGGATGCCTACTGAATCAACTCGGCGAGTTTTTTCAGGTTTTCGCGTAAATTCTCTCTGTTGTAGTGAATACCGAGCTGGTTAATAGCTGCACGAAAGGGTTCTTTGACGCGATCGGTATAAGCTGCGATCGCCGTCATCTCTTCCCACTCATTTCCCAAAAGATATTTTACCACATCTTTTTCTTCCACACCGCACAAGTTGTGCAGGAATTGATTTCTCACGTCGGCTTCATGCT
This sequence comes from uncultured bacterium, assembly GCA_964405435.1. Lineage (GTDB taxonomy): Bacteria > Cyanobacteriota > Cyanobacteriia > Cyanobacteriales > Oscillatoriaceae > DVEG01. The sequence continues at coordinate 58,259 of CAYOOD010000025.1, read as the reverse complement.
CCCCTTTTCTATCTTTCTCCCAGCACGACCATTTTAACAACTTCCAGGCTTGAAACCTCGGCTCTAATTTATACAGCCAACTCAACATCCAAGAATTACCGATTTCGCGCTCATTACTTGAAAACTCTCTAAATCTGTCGTTGGGTAATTTAACCTGACTGGCAAAATTGCTCCATTCCTCACTGCTGGCTGCCCTCAATTCTTTACTGAACATTAAACCGCGAGGCGTCCATTCCACCAATTTATAAACTTGCACTGCACGACCGTTTAAATCAACCGTAGCAGTGATTTTCTCTACTTTGGATAAAATCGCTACTTTTAGAAATGTCTCTTGAGCTGCTGCTAGCAGCGTTATGCCGGAGAGGTAATTTTTTTGGCTGAAGAAAATGCCAATCAAGTCGAGAGCATCGACAATGCGCTGAGTAGCGGGTTTAATCTCCAACTCCTGCTCGGTGTCAAGCAGGGGGCGATTGAGATTAAAGACATCAACAACAGCCTGTAGGTTTGCGATCGCTTGACTGTCGATTCCCTCTAATTTCTCTAAAAGTTTCAGAGCCGCACCGGGAGCGTTTTCTTGAATGAACCCCTTGGCTTGTTGAATCTGAATCCCCCGCAGGTAGGTGGAACTTTCAATTATCTCTGCTTCGCTTTGCTCGTACTCGTTGCCAACCAGAAATCTAACTCTCCTGCCAAATCTGCCTAACGTTACAAATTGAACCGCTGAAGAAATAGCAGGCGTTCCCGCCTGATGGCTGACATAGATAGTTTCTTTCCAGTCAACAGGCAAACCCGACAGCGTTTTTTCTACGAGTGAGAGGGTATCATTCCAATGATCTAACCCTTTCGTGCCAGTCGGTGGATTGAGTTCTAGATACTCTTGTTTGGCTTTGGGAAATTTTTCTGTGAGGTATTTTTCAAAGAGGGGCTGCAGCGTGCAAGTATCTTTCCAATAGGGACAATTCTCTAACCGCTTGTCAATCTGTGTAAAAATGTCTTCTTGATTGCTGAGCAGCACGAAAATTTTTGCGGGCTTGTCTGGCTCCAGCTTTTTCGAGAAAGCATCCAGCAGCGGAAAGGCTAAATCTTGATAGTATTCTGGCTCTTCCGCGTACATCACGCCCAGCACCTTGGCGGGAGCTTTGGCATATTCTTCAGAGCGCGATACTTCGGGTTTTTGTAAGTTTGCAACATTCAATTTTTTCCGATATTTCGTGTAGAGATGGTTCCAATTATCAGTATTTTTTAACTGAATATCGCTGCTTCCAGTTGTCACAATCCATACCGTCATACTTATTTCTCCAAGGGCCAAATTTTCTTAAATTCGCTGCTGCCTAAAAATTTGATAAATTCCCGCGTTGTATCGGAAACGTCGGGAAAGATGGTGAGAATTTCTACATATTTGCCCGTGGCTTTGAGACTGCCATCCTTGGCAGTAACGTAATGGGGATACATCCGGTGCCAGATGCGTCCTATTTGACCTATTTTTCCGGTTAAATCTTTATTTTTGATTAATTTATTTTTGGCATAAGCGTCGTGAAACCAATAAATGGCTGCACTGTCTTCCTCGTCTTGCGCAAACCGCGCCCACACTTGCACGTTTTGCGGGTGCCAGGTTTCCCGCCAACTGCCCAGAGCGCCGCTCAGTTGTTTTCCCTTCAGCTTCACCCTGCGGCTGATGTGTTTCTCGCGGAGATTGTTGAGAAATGTGCCGATATCGGCGAGTTGGTTAATCGGACAGTAGAGTTTTTGAGATTTTTCTAAAAACTGCCAGTGACAGCCGATGAGGGGGTTGGCATTGTTTTTGACGTAATCGGCGAAAAATAAGCGATGATCGGCTCGCCGCCAGGATTTGCCGAACCCGCCGAGCAGCATGGAAAATTTAATCAGTTGGGTGACGAATACTTTTAAATCTTTGCTGCTATCTTTTTCGGAAAGTTCGCGCATGGCGAGGATATTGAGGGTGCCGCCGAGCAATTCATAAGTCGGCATGGAATTGTTGCCGTACCTGTAACTGTCGATTTCTAGGTCTACGGGATTAAACGCGATGCCTAAAAGTCCGACGACGGCTTTATCTTTTTCCCCCAATCCTCCCCAGAGTTCTTTGGTTAATTCTTCGGCGGTTCTTTCGTCGGTGACGCCGCTGAATAGGCGCAGGCAATGCCCGCGCAAGGCGGCTTTAAACATATTGGGGCGAAATTCACCCGTTTTGTCTATTAATTGAGAAGCCAGCCCTTGCCCCTGCAATCCGACGCTGAGGAGATTGTTGCTCTTGCGCGATCGCACTTGCCCGTAACCGGCGCTGACTCTAGAACCGATGCCGCGCTCCATCGCGATTTCCCAGATGCTCCAGATGGTTGCCCATTCTGTTTCGCTCAGTTCTATTGTACTGGAAATGCCAAATACTAATATCGGTTCGTATAGGGATATCTGGATGAAGGCGCTGTGCTTGGCTTCGCTATTTTTGAGCTGCCAATCTTGCTGCGGGTGGACGATATCGACGAGAGAATTTTCTGCCCAGCTATCATCTTTTGGATAGCCGCCGTGAAAGCGCAAAATTCCGGGTTTTGTTTCTTTTTCGGAGCTGTCGCTGCCGCAATATCTCGCCGCTTGTTCGTTGCTGCAGGCGCGGCGAAAAGCGCCTTTCATGCTGGAACCGGGATAATATGGCCACCCTTTGGAGGCGATCGCCGGTCGAATTACGCCTTCATCTTGCCCGCTGTTGGCAACAAACCGCCAAGTAATTTTATACTCTTTGGTTTTGACAGTCGCGCCAAATTTGGGAATTTCTGTGGCGGCGGCGTCTAGCCATTGCTCTACCCAGTCGTAGGCTTGCTGGTGTTGTTTTTTTTCGGGTATCAACCGCTGAATCTGACAGCGGTTTTCTATTTGAGCGCGGAACGCGAGGGGGATTTTGTCGCTCGTCATCGATCGCCTCCCGATTTTTTATAGCGCTGCGTCCACCATACCAGGCTATCACAAAATTGGGTTAATATTGCCAGGGAAACTTTGCGATAATCTGCTTTCATATCCCAGAGAGCGCTGCTGATCCGCTGAACGGCTTCTTTATCGCTGGCGTTGATTTCGTCGCAGGGAATCTCGATGCCAGCGTTCTTCACTATTTTGGCAAAAGTTTTCCAGACATCTTTCCAGTAGTTGGCTGGTTCGCCGTCTAAGCGCCACTGTTCTCCCCAAAAGCGCTCCAGCCCATAGGTAACGGTGACGCGCATTTTGTAGGCTTGATTGAGGGCATCTTTTTTGTCGCGGTATGTCAGCACTAAATCGTGGGCTTCTCGGTCTAAATTGTAGGATTCCCAAGCCATAGTCTCCCTCATTCTACATCTTTTATATCGATCGCGCAGTGCCCGAAACCGATGGATTCCAGCCCGCCCAGATAAATTTCGCCGCTGGGGCGCTCGTTGAAAGGCTGCCATTTCTTGGCGGAATCCGGGTGAGCTTCGGGGAGCTGGCGGATGGCGATCGGAAATACCAAGATCGTTCCTTCGGGAAGCGCTTCTGTATTGAAAAAAGCCTTGCCTTTAACGCGCTTCTGCTCCTTCTCCAAAGCTACCCGACTTTGGCGGTAGAGCGCCATATCGTGAATCATGCCGATTTCGCTGTCGGCAACGACGACGGCGGGTTTCTGCTCTCCCGACGGGAACCAAGGGGTTAAATCGGCGCTGCGTTCCACCGTCAAAAATCCGAAATTAAAGAATAATTTTTTTGCGCCGTTGACTTCCAGCGCTTGTAAAGTCTTCGAGCCTGTATAGGGTTCGGGGACTGTCTCGTCTTTGAGAAACTTGTTGCCCTTGAGTTTGAGATTGCCGGCGATGCGCTGGTAGCGTTTCAGCAAGAGAGGGCACGTCACCCAGACGATCGGCTGCCCCGGACAAAATACGGGCAACCACAGCAACGAGGCATATTCAAATTTTACCCGAGATTCGGAAGTTTCTGGCTGTTCTGAATCGCTGCCGTACCAGAAACAAGCCTCCGCTTCTCCGTGCGACTGGCGCATGTCGGCGCGCATCCGCCCCCGCAGGGAACTGCCGGGAATAATCGCTGTTTGGGTGAACTGGTCGCGAAATATCAGGTTTAAGTTTCCGGTTTCTTCTCCCGCTGCTGCTCCTACATGCAGTTGCGAGAGGGTTTCCACTATGCCGATTTTTTTGGCGTACATCTCGTTTTATTCCACTCCTTCTATTGTCAGTGGCAGGCTCAAACCGCATCCTACCCGTTTGAGGCTGTATCCTTCTTTGGGAAACCATTCTTCTGGCCATTCGCACCACGATTTGTTTACAGGTTGCTTTAATACGCAGACGCTCCCCGCCGGGACGGCATAGCGCCCGCGTCCTAAATATCCGCCTGCGCGGTAGCGGTAGGGGACGGGTTTGTCGGTTAGCATTTGCGCGATTTCGGGGAAATTCGGGCTGTCTGGATGGCGCAGGGAAAGGCGATTTGAGCCCCAGACTCCGGGCGAAATTAGGGCAAAAGCTCGCTGGATGGGTTGCCGCAATCGGGTTAATATGGGATGGTCTTCTTCCAGGGGAATGCTGTAGATTTCTGCGAGATGGTTTTCGCCTCCAAACCGATACCAATCTGCGGGCAATTCGCGGGTTGACAGGTACACCAGACAGGTGTCTGGGTGCATTTGAACGGCGTTTTCTAGAAATAAACCGTCTTTAGCTTTGACGTGCCGATCCTCATCTTTCATCTGGGGATGCAGGGTGGAAACGTATTTCCAAGGATCGGAGGCGGCAGATTTATTTTTTCTAATTGTAGCAGCTTTATCCTCCCAAGAGTTGACGATTTGCCAGCGAACATCGGGTTTTAGGTCTTGTTTGGCTTCGTCGCGCGTCCACTGGTTGTTTTTAATGTGCCATTCGTCTTCTTTTCCCTCTTTCTCTGAGATGATTTTCGTCCAGGGAATGGGGAGGTAGAAGTCTTGAAAGTTTTTCAGGTCTTCGGTTTTGGCCCAAAATGGCCCTGCTATGAATAAGTTTTGCTCCCAGTCAGAGCGATCGCCATATCCTTTTCCTTTATTCAAGCTGAAAAATAGTCCGGCTAGGGTGTGGGCATCTGGGGGAAATTTCGCGCCGGAACGCCCGACTAGGTTTTCTGGGGAGAGAAAGGCTCCCGCACTCCCGTACATCATACCTAATGGGCTGACGGCAATTAGATATCTGAACATAGCTGCCACCCTACTAAGATCAGGTCGTTAATCCAGTTTATCAGGGATTTGTTGGAACTATCCCCGACGATATCTTTGCGGTTTTTGGAAATTTCCTCTTCTCGCTGGTTGAAATAAATGTTAAATAATGCCAGGGCTGCGTCTGGCACGACGTTCTCTTCTTCGGCGGTGAGGTCGATCGCGCGGCGGGCTTTCAGGTGGGCTAAATCGCTGTAAACGTGGCTCCAGTTTGACGCGCCATCGCGATCGCGATACTCATCTAAGATATTGAGATATTTCCAGGGACAAGTCCACTGAACGTATTGCCCGCTATTAAAGACGACTCGCACTGTCACGCGATCGCGCCCTTGATTTTTGGCGGTGCTTTCCGCTTCCCGGCAGTGTTGCAGCACGTCTCGCTGCGGCACTGATGGCGCTGCCCAGACAAATCCGACGCTCAAGCCGATTTTCTGCCCATTTTTCTCCCAGGTTGCTCTCAATCCCTTCAACCACTCATAGGCGTCGAAAGGCTTTTTGGGGGTGCGGGCATCGGGACTGTAAATGACGCCGAGGAAGTCGTCGCCTCCTGCATAAATGATTCGTCCTAATTGGAAAGATTTTTCAAATTCTGCCCCCCACTCGCGCATTCTCGTGCTAAAATTAGATATGGCTTTTTCTCCGTTCGGCTGTTGCGAGAGGTCGGAGAGCTTTTTACCTACTTTGTCGCCATCCCCGGCAAACCAACCCGTCCACTGCCCGGAGTGCTTGCCCGGTTCCGGCTTCCGCAGAATGTCGGTAAAATTTTCTTCCAGGCTTTGCATCCCCGGAAATTTTTTGCTAATTTCCGGCAGTGTCACCATTCTTTTCACTAATTCGGGGATGCTGAGCCGTTCGCTGGGGTCGAGAAATTTGCCTTCCGGTTCTTCCCCCGGTTTCTTGCCTTCTAAAACGCAGGCTAGCTTTTCGTAAAAGGCTCGAATTGGCTTCTTTTCGACTTCCCAATGGCGCTGCTTGGGATTGCGGGTTTCCGAGCCCAATTCTGGCCACGCGATCGCGTCGGTGCCGGTGAGGCTGGAGCTTTCACCGATCCAGTTTATTCCCGTCCAACTGCGCGAGAGTTTGCGCGTTTCTAAATCTCTCATCGCTGCAGCGATCGAGTCGCCTCCGCCCCATCCGATATCCCACGCATGGGCTCCCCATAGTTTCCACTCTCGCTCCCAGGAATAGGTTTCATTGGGCAGTTTCCTTTGTATCCACAGCCTGCACTCTTCTAATATGGCTTTCCAAGCCGATTTTATGGTAGTTTCCGCCGCCTCTGGGGAAAAGTCTCCTCTGATCAGAATCCGGTTTGTCATGCCCGCGCCAGCCTTGACTTGCCCGGGGGAAATCACCTCCGTTGCCGGGGGGTTGTGGGCGGCTTCTACGACTTTATAGCTCAAATAGGAGAGTATCGCTGAGGCTCCGAACAAGTCGCGGAGTTTGCGCGATTTCTCGATAAATGTTTGCACCGGGCTGAACGTGATGGCGGTGTATGCAGGCATGGACTTAACGGGATGGGGGAATTTGGGGTTTGGCGACTGGGCAAATGTGGAGAAAGGTTTTCAAGGGATAAATCTATAATGCCAGAGCTGGCGGTTGGCGGGCAGATTTGATACGCAAATTTACCGTTCTTCATTAAAGTACACTTGGCGATCGCTTTGCGTTTAGTTTGAGGGGAGGAGGCGATCGCCCTGGCACTGCCGCCAGTCTCGTCCACTTTTTGGCCCAATTCGCCGAGGCAGAAATCGGGGCTGTTTCATTCTTTGAGAACTTATGCAAATCTTTTTAAATGTAGAGGCGATTCGCTTTCTCGCCTCTACAAGGGATCGTGGGGATGCTTAAGCCCATTACCGGTTTTTTTCGAGAATGAAACAGCCCTGCCCCAGAGGGGAAGTGACCACCAGACACAACCCTTTAACCTGACTAGCAATCAATTTTGGTTTCCATTAATTCCACTCCCCCAGAGGGGAAGCGACTAGCCTCACGAATCACACAGTCAGCTTGATTGCGTACTCGTTTCCATTAATTCCACTCCCCCAGAGGGGAAGCGACAAAAGAAAATTCTTGATGATGTCCAAGAATTTGTTGGTTTCCATTAATTCCACTCCCCCAGAGGGGAAGCGACAATTCCTAATCCAATTCGTAATTTAGATCGGGCTTGTTTCCATTAATTCCACTCCCCCAGAGGGGAAGCGACTCGGAAGACAAAAGCCTTCCGAAGGAGAAGCGAAAGGCGTTTCCATTAATTCCACTCCCCCAGAGGGGAAGCGACACGTTATCAGGGCGAATGACAATCTGATAAAAAATGGGTTTCCATTAATTCCACTCCCCCAGAGGGGAAGCGACATCGGGATCTTCCCGATATTTTGCAAGAGCAAGAAGTTTCCATTAATTCCACTCCCCCAGAGGGGAAGCGACTTAGCTATATATTCGTCACCCGCGAGTCTTTTAGATGTTTCCATTAATTCCACTCCCCCAGAGGGGAAGCGACCAAAAAATCATTGCGTCATATAAAGCGAGAAAAGCAAAGCGTTTCCATTAATTCCACTCCCCCAGAGGGGAAGCGACAAAGGCGTGTAGTCAAGATGGACTCGCACACTTTTTATCGTTTCCATTAATTCCACTCCCCCAGAGGGGAAGCGACGATCCCTGATGTAATTCAGATGATCGAAGTCTAAATGTTTCCATTAATTCCACTCCCCCAGAGGGGAAGCGACACCACGTTTGCCAGTCCCCTCATCTGCCACAAAGACGAGCGTTTCCATTAATTCCACTCCCCCAGAGGGGAAGCGACGCGGCCATAGAGGCAAACGGCGTTTTGCTTTTTGGTTTCCATTAATTCCACTCCCCCAGAGGGGAAGCGACACAATCGTGCTATCTACAAACATCTGCGGTGCTGGTGTGTTTCCATTAATTCCACTCCCCCAGAGGGGAAGCGACAACAGATAATCTTCTCAAACCGGCTAGCCCCCCTTCACGTTTCCATTAATTCCACTCCCCCAGAGGGGAAGCGACGGAAACTAGCTTTTTTTGCCTCTCACTCCCATTAAGTGTTTCCATTAATTCCACTCCCCCAGAGGGGAAGCGACACATACATAGGTGATCCATCAGGAAAAAACTGGACAGGTTTCCATTAATTCCACTCCCCCAGAGGGGAAGCGACCTCAAAATCAGCAACAGCTTTATATAGGAGATATATATCCGTTTCCATTAATTCCACTCCCCCAGAGGGGAAGCGACATAATTAATTTGATAGCTTTAAATAAATTACCTTGAGTCGTTTCCATTAATTCCACTCCCCCAGAGGGGAAGCGACAGCCTGGTTTAGATGTCATAATTGACTATTGTTTGAAAGTTTCCATTAATTCCACTCCCCCAGAGGGGAAGCGACACACAATGGATATTTTGCAGAAAAAAGCAGTCAAACATGGTTTCCATTAATTCCACTCCCCCAGAGGGGAAGCGACAGTTAGGACGTGCATTCATTGAGGCAGAAAAATTAGGTTGGTTTCCATTAATTCCACTCCCCCAGAGGGGAAGCGACATTTATGTACTCATCAGGAGTAAGTGACGCCATGTTTCCATTAATTCCACTCCCCCAGAGGGGAAGCGACCAGAATGACTTGGAACTACCAATCGACGCTCTCTAGGGGTTTCCATTAATTCCACTCCCCCAGAGGGGAAGCGACCGTCGCGCAGTTTGCGAACCTTCACCCCAGCTCGGGGCAGTTTCCATTAATTCCACTCCCCCAGAGGGGAAGCGACTAGGGGACATCTATCTCCTAAAGCGTGAAGGCAACAAGTTTCCATTAATTCCACTCCCCCAGAGGGGAAGCGACGATACTGTCAAAGGGCATCCCTACATTTTCCCTCATAAGTTTCCATTAATTCCACTCCCCCAGAGGGGAAGCGACAAGTTTGTGGGTTATTTTCACTACTTTTTCAATTGTTTCTTGTTTCCATTAATTCCACTCCCCCAGAGGGGAAGCGACACTATATGCAAGAAAAAGAAAATTATTATTATCCAGTGTTTCCATTAATTCCACTCCCCCAGAGGGGAAGCGACGAAACTGAGGCAATGTTTGAATTAGGTAAATGGGCAGGTTTCCATTAATTCCACTCCCCCAGAGGGGAAGCGACACGCGCTCTACATTGTCTACCGGCTGAGAGACAAGGGTATGAGTTTCCATTAATTCCACTCCCCCAGAGGGGAAGCGACGCTTTAGACATCTTTCTAGCTCCAAGGCATCTTTAGTTTCCATTAATTCCACTCCCCCAGAGGGGAAGCGACTTTGCACGAGACGGGATATTGGAATATCGATTGCCAGATGGTTTCCATTAATTCCACTCCCCCAGAGGGGAAGCGACCCTACGCAGTTCCCCGTTTAGCCGGACGGCTGCTAAATGTTTCCATTAATTCCACTCCCCCAGAGGGGAAGCGACTCCTAGATGCCAGTGGCAAGTTAACGGTGCTGACAAAGAACCAAGTTTCCATTAATTCCACTCCCCCAGAGGGGAAGCGACTCTACCATCTTAGACCCCTTGCCGTGCCTGCTGTCCAGAGGCATTTTTCGCGAGGCTCGCGTTTTGTTAGTACAATGTACATCGCACTTTACCCGAAAAACAGCTCAAACCCTTTCCCCGTATAGATCGCGAACCTCAACGACAGAATCAGCATTTCAGCGATCGCCCGACCTTCACGAATTTTCTAGCGAAACGCGCCAGGATGGGCGTGGCTGCATCGCTTGGCAGGTACTGCCATTATACACTTCCCGATGCAGGGCTGAAAAGGGAGCCCAACACGGATTTTGACGCGGATACACGGATGAAACCGAATTTAATCCGTGCATCCGCTCTCTGCTTGCCTGTCGGGCTAGCGAAAAACCCGGCTTCTCCACAGAAACCGGGTTTGTCTCTTCTATTAGACTTTCTTCTAGGAACGCCAATCGCCTTCCTAGCGGGTGAAAACCAAATCCGATCGCAGTGTCAGATTCAAATCTGCATTCGGATCGACGGAAATCAAATCAACGCGATCGCGCCCTTGAAACACGCCGATAAGCGTCAGCACCGTGCCCAGCCCAGCACCGAGCAACACTTCCTCAGTTGCGATCGCCCGATCCCCCGTGACTGCAGCGATCGCAGCCGCCGCCGCCGCACCCAGCGCCGCATTTTTCAGCACTTTGCCGATATTAATTCCCTTGGTAATCTGCTCGGTTTTCGTCACAACCCCCGAATCCGCATTAATCGGAACCCGCGTTCCATCAGCATACACCAACTCTTTCGCGAAGAATTGCGCCGCATTGTTCGCGACTCGCAACTCGCCGACAATCTGGCTGTCTGCCGGAATCACTACCGTGTTGTCAACCGCAATATCTCGCGCCACCGTCAGGGTGAGAGGCACCGGTTTCGGTTCGTTTTGAGCGAGGAGAATTTTCTCAGCTTTTTCATACTCCACCGGAATCGGCGTTCCCGCTTTCAGAACAAGGCGATTATTGACAGGCGCTAGAGAGACAATATACGGAGAAGAAATCGCCGCGACTTGCCCAGCACTCACCAGGGCTTGGTAGATAAACGCAGCGACATCCGCCCGCGTTGCGGTTTGATTGGGATTGAGAAATCTCACGTTGGGATAATTTACCACAATTCCCTTCTCAGTCGCCGCCTGAATGCTATTCACCGCATAGCTGGGAATCGAACTGGCATCGCTGTAAACTTGCGACAGGGTAGAAGTCGGGAGAGCGGCAGCATATTGCAGCCCATTTGCCAGGGAAACGAGCACTTGCACGCGCGGGATGTTTTGGTTGGGATTGAAGATGTTGCCGGGATAGCCGCTCAGAAATCCCATTTCGTAAGCGTCGGCAATGGCTCTGTACGCCCAAAAATTCGCCGGCACATCTCTGAAAGCGATCGCGTAACGGTTTCGGGGCGTGTTAAATGCCTGACGGAGCATCGCGGCAAATTGCGCCCGCGTTACCGGCTCGTTCGGGCGGAAACTGCCATCGGGAAATCCTTTAATAACATCTCGCGCCGCTAGGGCTTCAATAAAGCCTTTTGCCCAGTGGTTAGATGGCACGTCATAGAAACTTACTTGAGCAAAGGCAGGCGCAGGTGCAATGATGGGAGCGGCTGCCCCCGATATCATTCCCAGAGCCACTAAAGCGGCGGTTCCGGCTTGCCAATGATTCCTACTCATAGTTCCTCTTCTTTCCAATTTGAGGGAATTAGTTCGAGTTTTATCTGCTGTCTTTTATCTGGCTGATTATACAGACATCAGATTCATTCTAGTGTTCCTCATTTTTGAGAAAATCACCGGAAAAATTTATTAGTAAATTTTATAGATTTTACTTATATTTAATGCTGAAATAGCCTGAATTTTATCGAATTAGACAAGCGAGGGAGAACCGTCACCTATAGCGGGTTTCAGTTCAGGGAGGTACGGAGAAAACCGGATTTTTGAAGAAATCGGGTTGGAAGAGGTTTCACGAGTCAAAAAGCCCTGACCGTTTAAACGTCTGCCAAAGCCAAGAAACCCGGTTGTTCTGAGAAACCGGGTTTCTGGTTGAGGGAATTTACCTGCTAAGGTAGGGTGCATTGCGACGACGGAAACGCACCCGACAAAATTATTTAGCGAAGGGCTAATTGAGAGCGCAAGGTTAAATCTAAATCATTGTTAGGATCGATCGAAATAACGGTAGCTTTTTTGCGCCCAAAAATCAGCCCGCCGAGGGCTCCCACACCAGCTCCGCCCAAAACTTCTTCAGTGGCGATCGCGCGATCGCCCGTAACCGCCGAGATCACTGCTGCTGCTGCCGCACCCACTGCGGCACCTTTCAAAACTTGTCCGGCATCGACGCCCTTGTCAATCCGTTCTGTTTTTCTCACTACTTGAGAACGAGCATTAATCAACATCCGCGTATTGCGACGCATGATGATTTCTTTGGCGAAAAATTGAGAGCCGCCGCTTGCCGGTCGCAATTCGCCGATTACTTGACTGCCCGCTGGGATTAAAATTGTGCCCGTCGATGAGGTAACATCAGAAGCAACTTGCAGCGTTAGAGGAGCGGTTTCTTCAGGCGTCACCAGGATTTTTTCTGCCTTGTCATAGCGGACGGGGATAACCGTTCCCGACGGGATGACAACCTGACGGCGCGGCTGTAGCAACTGCCCGGTGGTTTGGCGAGAGAAAAGCGGCTCTTTTGGTGCTGCTGAGGCGATTGGAGCACCAGCAGCAGCGCTGACGACCAGAGCCATTAATAAAGCGGTTTTAGATTGCCATTGACGAGTCGTAAACATCGCGCTCTCCCCCTAGGAGATATTGACGTGCTTGGATTGAAACTTTGCTTTGCCTTTAAGGAATTAGACCGAGAAATTACTGAAGTGTTCCGAAGTCTGCCTGAAATTTTTCGGCTGGCAGGGATAGAACCTCTCTACTTCTAAAATAGAGGCACTTGCAGGGGACGAGTCGAGGAAAGGCACAATTTCATCCCGAAGTCGCAAGCGCCAGAAGCGAGCCTGCGCCTGTAGGGGGATTTTTCCCAAAATCAGAGCGCCCAGAGCGCCTGTGCTGATTTTGGCAGGCGCTCGGCGTTCTGCATGGGTTGGTACTTCTGCCAGTATCCAGCCTGCTCCGGAGATAGGGGAAAGCAGGAACTTCAGACAGAGGCGATCGCCGCTACAGCAGCCTTTATAAGAGATTTACCGCTCTTGCAAGCGTTGGAGAAGTTGGTCAAATCTGGCGGAAGCGATCGCCATTTCATCAACAGTTGGGGCGTCTGTTCGCTCGGCGCGAGCGTCTGGCGGCAACTGCAGATCTTTGTCATCGCTCAACCAAGTCACGGCACCGCGCAGGCGGGTTGAGAGGAACTTGGTAATGGCGCGATAGAACCGCAGGGCGAAGAGTACGTCTTGCTGCAGTTTTTCCGCCAGCGGCTCTCTGGGAATGGCCAACACTACGGAATCTTCGATCGCCTTGACGGTGGCAGACGGCGGGCGATCGTCCACGAAGGACATTTCTCCCAACACTTCGCCGCAGCCAATCGTCGAGATTTCCCGACCTGCCAGCGCCGCCATACAGACGGATAACGTGCCGTTGAGGACGATGTAGAGCGCCTCGTTGGCGATTCCTTCCTGAATCAGTACCGTGCCGGCGGGGACTTCCTTTTTATGGCCCGTGGCAATCATCCAGTCGAGGTCGCGATCGCTCAACTCCCCCAGTATAAATAGAACTTTTCTCCTAGAAGGTCTTTCCACTGGAATTGACATATCATTATAGCTCATATTAGCGACTTTGGCATACATAGTTTCCCTCCTTTTGCTGCGATCGCCACAGCTTAACGCGCCGATCGCCTGCCATGCAGGGTGGGTCACGCCCCGCAGTGGCATTGCCCTGCATTTGCGCCCTTTTTTGGCTGCGAAGGGGATAGTTTCACGGATTTGGCGGCACGCGATCGCGACTGAAGAAACCCGAACCAAAACAGAGAGCGATATTTTTCCCTGCTGCCACGGCCTCGCCCCCCAGAACAGACGCGATATTGTTTACTATATCACAGGCCGAGCGCTTTAGCTTGGCAAAAATCTTATTTTCGATCGCTACAAACCCGGCATCAACTACTCAGCGACGCTCGACTCTTAACTCCCCCTCAGACGAGGGGTCAGGTTGCGCGTGCAGCGGCGCAACTCTCTCGCCCAGAGCAGCCCGTTTTTGTAGCGTGGGTTGATACGCCCGCTTTTTTTTATTTGCCTATAGCGATTTTCAATGAATTGTAAAAAAAACTTTTGCTTAGGGTGCCTTCCCTTGAGGTAGTACCCGGCAAAATTTCACTCCGCACTCAGTCATTCTCTGATGACAAAAACCGGACGCGATCGCGAGACTCGTTCTGACTTCAGCCTGCACGTCTGCTTATCGGGAGCATCCCGTTTTTGTCAAAACACCTTTTTTCAGAAGTGGGAGCGTCTCGCTCCCTATCTATTCAAGAGCGAACGAGACGTTGGTGCTAGCTCATAAAAGAGCCGCAACGCTTACGCACCCGCTTCGCGAACGCACTGCAAAAATGGGATGCTCCCCTGCTTATCCTCGCGACGCGATCGCCGATTGCTGCGTACTTTTACCTATTCCTCTGTGCTGATTTCAGCAGCCCTATAATTTCTCATGCTACAATTGAAATTACTAGAGGCAGGTTGCATCTGTGTATGACCAGACTTAAAAAAATCCTTCCCACTGACCGCCGAGCTGAACCATTTACAGAAGGCAGCGATTTACCCGACGCGATACAGCAAGCGCAGGAAATTCTCTATAATTTTTTCTTTGAAATTGTCAAAAAATGGCAGCCCGAGTCGGTTTTAGAAGAATTCAATGGCTTATTTATTGTTTCCCTGACGTCGGTCAATCCAGACGCGATAAAAGCGCTCTATGAAATTTTATTTCTCAACCAAGAAGAGGTTTTCAGAAATACTTTCAAAAGAACCTGCTATATCTTAGTAAACAATTGGTGGGCGGTCAGGCAAACTGAAAGTATTGAAAAATTTATCGACCTCTTCTCTCAAATTCCCAAAAATGAAGGGAGCAGTATCTTGTCGCTGCCAGTCGCCCGATTGAATACTTGGGTAAACAATTTCTTTAACAGCCAAGATTACCAAGACCTGAAATTATTTTCAGCAGCGGACGAGCAATCCGACAGAGAGAATGATTGGGGGCAGCGCTATACTTCGTATTTATTAACCCCTCAATATACGGATTTGAAAAATCCTGCAGAACAGCGAGAAGCAGCTAGAGAACTGTCTGAGCAACTAAAAGAGCGCTTCAAGTTCGACCTGGCTATGTATACGGCTCGCTCTCAGCCGGCTGTCCCGGAAGAAACCACCTCGAAAAACCCTACACTTCTCGGAGATGAAGCCGTTCGCCTAGTGAAAAAAATTGTGGCGAAACCGGGTTTGTTTAGCTATAAAAATTTGGCCAATATATTTGTTCAGCAGAATCAGGAGGTGAAATATAAAAACTTCAAACGAAATTTGCACAAGTATCTTTTTTATAATATTGAGCTAGCCAATCCGGTGTTTGAGGCGAAGTTAAAGGCAGAATTGGCGAAGCAACTGGAAAAATTATATGCGGACGACAGCGAAGAAAGCTTGAATGCCGAGCGGCTGCTGAAAACGTCTAGAAAGTTGATTGACTATTTCACCACAGAAACTCAGCAGTTACCTTCTTTATTGTTCGCCCTCCTAATGTCTCAAGGTGAATCGCTAACCTTAGCAATTCTGTTGATAAAGATACTTCTGATTTGTCCCAACGCCCGCGTTCATTTAGAGGCTCGAATTGCTCACCTAATTCAGTATTACCAAAAATATCCAAAAGAACAGTGCAGTGGAATTATCAATTTTCTGGAAATTTTCAACTTAGCTTTTGTAATTTATACGGAGAACGTGCGCTACAATTTAGTCAAAGTCAAAGAAGAGGTAGACACAAATTATATTTCCGATCTGGATACCTATCGCATTTTTTCTCAACTGAAGGCGGAGAGAAATCTAGAAGGGGCGAATCTCAGGGGTACAGATCTGCACGGTGCCGAGCTGAGCGGCGTTAACCTGCAGCGTGCGGATTTGAGCAGCGTGAATCTGAGCAATAGCGATTTGAGCAATTCTCAATTGACGCAAGCGAATCTGAATCAAGCGAACCTCAGCAGTGCTGACTTAATAACAGCCGAGTTGAAAGATGCCAATCTCAGCGGGACAAACTTGCAGCGCGCGGATCTGCGCCGCGCCAATCTGTGCGGAGCCAATCTCAGCCGCGCTAATCTAACGGTTGCCAAACTGCGATCGAGCGATTTGCGCGAAGCTGATTTGAAGGGAGCGCAGTTGGGCGGTGCCGATTTGAAGTGGGCTTCTTTAAACGGTGCCGATCTCAGTTTGGCGCAATTGCGTCACGCCAACCTCAGCGATGCCAATCTCAGCGGCGCGAACCTGAGCGGCGCAAATCTCAGCAGCGCGAATCTCAACAGCGCGAATCTCATTGGTGCCAATCTCAGCGACGCGCAGTTGCGCTATTCTCATTTGATTGATGCCGATTTGAGCCGCAGCAATTTGAGCAATGCCGATCTCAGGCGTGCAGAACTCAGCGGCGCAAATTTCAGCGGGGCGATTTTGCAGAATGCTCGCTTTGCCGCGAATTCAGGACTTTCTCGGCAGCAGGCGATCGCCCTGAAGCGGGCAGGGGCAATTTTTGAAGAAACTTTTCTCGCCACTCGCCCCCCGATTTCGGGTTTTAGCGCGCCGCCCTCTACGGCGAAACAGGAGGAACTTCCTCAAGAAAAGCCGGTTTTTCCCCCAGATAAACCGCGTCGAGCAACGCCAGGGCTCGGCGATTGAAGCTGAATCGATCGGGTGCTGCCGCTGACATGGGTTGCATTTGCGCTCCGGCTGCGATCGCCAAGTCGTACACCCAATCGCTATTTTCTTCCTCATCCCCCGCTTCGATCGCCTGCAAAATTCTCTCGATCCGCTTGTTATTTCGGAACCGCCCGCACACCAAATCCACCATCGGAATGCCAGTGCGCGCCTCGACTCCCTCAAAAATGTTATACAAATAAGTAGCGGCTTGGCGATTCGTCAGCGTCGGCAGTCGCTGCTCGATGCGCTGCAGCAGGTTTTCTACAAACGGCACCCCCAACTGCTGCTCGAGTCGGTCAATGGGCGATTCTTCTTCAATGGCGATCGCTCCAGATCTCACCAACTCGTCTAACGTGTTGCGAAACTCCTCTGGCAGCTCTAAAAGCAGCGCCTCGCTCGCGGCTCGACTCATCCTCACCCCCTGCTCCGTGGCGCTGAAATCCCTTCCCAGCTCGAACCCGAGTTCCATCAATAACTGGTAAATCGTCGCGACTGCTTCCTGTTGTATCTCCTCCACCGCTTCTTCCGGCACCAGATTGGCATACGCCCACGCCATGTCTTCTGGCGGCAGGGTTTCGACGATCTCGAACAAAAACGAGGCCATTTCCCTAGCCGAAAGACGTTGCGCGAACGGCTCCATCGCTTTTTCTACTTCTGCTCGGTTGTGAGTCGCGATCGCGCGGGCGATCGAGCTTTTCTCGCGGCTGCCGCCAAATCCTTTCATGCCCCCGTCTCCTTCCACTCACTCGAGGCGGTTTGCTTTTCCGCCCTTTTGATTGTGAAGATTTTTCGCCCAACTGGCAACCCCTCCCCCGCCCTTGGCGCTCGCA
Source organism: uncultured bacterium (assembly GCA_964405435.1). GTDB lineage: Bacteria > Cyanobacteriota > Cyanobacteriia > Cyanobacteriales > Oscillatoriaceae > DVEG01. Next base: position 40,844 of record CAYOOD010000025.1, on the reverse strand, counting down.
CTTTTGCTCGATCGTACCCGAGTAATCTCTTTTTGCAACAGCGCGATCGATTAACTTTTCTGAAATAACCGTTAGAGATGGAGCGCGATCGATCGGGCAAAACCTTGGCAGCCGGGGAATCAACCCGACTGCCAACCGTTTGTTTCCATCTCAATCCTGCCCGCTATCTACTCCTTTAGTCGTATTTCCCCGTTGCCCTCGTTTTTGATTCCCCGACTGCCGCACGCTCTGGCGCTGCACCCCTCTGCATCCAAAAACACTATTTCTCTCGGAAGCATCCCCCTATCTCTCAAGGAGAGAAACTTTTTCTGTTCCGTTGATTTTCCCCCCTCTCGCCTTTCCCGCTCTCCCCCTCCTCGCTCTTCTCCTCCCCCTCCCCTTCCTTGATATTTAAAAACAGGTAAAGATTTTCTCGATCGCGTCGATTCGCAGGTGGCCCACTCGATTTGGCAAAACTGTAAAGAATTGTAAAAATTGAGAAAAGAGGTCTGCAGGACTTGCGCAGACTGCCACAAAATATTATTTGGGATAGCGAAAGTGTGAGAGAGTATGGAAAAACACAACAGCAGAGCAGGCAAGCGCAAACAGGCAGAGAGAAAAAAAATACTTCTCAGTGGTAACTGGTTTGTTGAGCGTTGCTTATGATTCCCCACCAACTCAGCCTGAAAAACTTTCTGAGTTACCGCGAAGCGACGCTAGAGTTTCGCGGACTCCATACCGCCTGCATCTGCGGACCGAATGGGGCGGGGAAATCTTCCCTGCTAGAAGCGATCGCCTGGTCGATCTGGGGGGAAAGCCGCGCCGCTACCGAAGACGACATCATCCACGTCGGAGAAAAAGAAGCCCGGGTCGATTTTACCTTTGAAATCAACCGACAAATTTACCGCGCCATCCGATCGCGCCAGCGGGGACAGACATCATCCCTGGAATTTCAAATCTACACCGGCGAAAGCTTTCGCAGCATCACCGAGCGCGGCGTGCGGGCGACGCAAGAGAAAATTCTCCAACACCTGAAGTTGGATTACGACACCTTCATCAATTCGGCGTACCTGCGGCAGGGGCGGGCAGATGAATTCATGCTCAAGCGCCCCACCGAGCGCAAAGAAATTTTAGCAGAACTGCTCAAACTCAATCGCTACGAGGAACTCTCAGAACAGGCAAAAGACAAAACCCGTCAATATAAAGGGCAGGTAGAACTGCTCGATCAGAGCATTCAGTCAATCCAGACTCAACTGCAATCGCAGGAAAACCTCGCCGCCGAGCTAGAGGGGGCGGAAGCAGTCATCGCCAAGTTGCAAGCAGAGCAAGAAGGCGATCGCCAGCAATTGCAAAAACTGCAGGAGCGGCAGCAATCGCGGCAAACCTGGCAGCAACAACTGAGCTGGCACCGCAAGCAAGAAGAACAACTCGCCAGCGAGTGCGATCGCCTGCAGCAAGAACTCTCGACGACTCAGCAGCGCCAGCAGGAATTAGAGGCGATCGTGCTGCAGGAGCGGGAAATTTCAGCCGGCTACGCCCAATTTCAGCAGTTATCGGCGCGGGAGGAAATAGAATCCTCTAAATTTCAAGCGTATCAAGACTGCCAGCAGCGCCGCCACCAGTTGCAAGAAGACCTCAGACAGCACAAATCGACTTTGGAGAGCAAGCTTTCCTCGGCAAAAGCGCAGTTGGAGGCATTGCAGCAGCAAGAGGCAGAAATCCAGCAAAGCCTCAGCCAAGCGCCGGAGGTAGAGGCGGGGCTGTTGCAGTTGCAGCAAGCGCGCGATCGCCTCGCCTACCTCGACCGGCTGCAAGCCAAAGTCGCGCCGATGGCGAACCGCCGCGCGCAGTTGCACGCAGAAATCGAGCGCGCCCGCGATCGCCTCAGCGCCCGCCTGGAAGAACTCCACGATCGCGCCTACCAGATGCAAGTAGAGCAGGGGAAATACCCGCAGTTGCAGCAAGCGGTGATGGAAGTCGGCTTCCAACTCGAAGAGATGGAGAAAAAGCGCGTCTATCAGGATCGGGTGCGGCAAAAGGGACTGGAGCGGCGCAGTTTCATGGAACGCCTGCAAGGGCAGCAGCGGGAGTATGAAAGCAGGTTGGCGCAAATGCAGCAGAAAATGCAACTGCTGCAGGTGCCGGACGCGATTTGTCCCCTGTGCGATCGCCCCCTCGACGAGCGCCACTGGCAGCTAGTCGGGCAAAAACACGAAATCGAACAGCAGGAAATCCTCGACCAATTGTGGATCGTGCGCGAACAGTTGGCAACTTCCGAGCGGGAAATTCAAGTGCTGCGGGCGGAATACATGCAGTTGAGCCAGGAACTGGCAGACTACAACGCCCTGCTCGAACGCCGGGGCTCCTTGCAGGCGCAACTGCAAGCCACTGCATCCAGTCGGGCGCGGCTGCAGGAGATGGTGGCGGAGAAGGAACACGTCGAGCGACAGATTGCTTCCGGCTCTTATGCGGCGGATTCCCACGCGGAACTGCTGCACCTCGAGCAACTGCTGGCACAGTGGAATTACGACGAAAAAGACCACGCCCTGGCACGCGGGCAGGTGGAACGCTGGCGCTGGGCGGAAATCAAGCAGGCGCAAATTAAAGATGCCAGCCGCCGGCTTGTCGCAATCGACGCTCGCAAGCCGGAGCTGGTACAGCAAATTGCCGAACTCGGGCGGGAACTGGAGCGGCAGCTTTCTTCTTCGGAATTTTCTAGGGAAATTGCGGCGATCGACCGCCAATTGGCGGAAATTGGCTACGATCGCGCCCGCCACGATGCGGTGAGGAGCGCCCGCCGTCAGGCAGAAAGCTGGCTGGCGCGCTATCAGGAGTTGCTCTCGGCTCGCGAACAGTATCCGCAGTTGCAGGAGCGATCTCGGGAACTGGCAGAGCGGCTGCAGGAGCGATCGCGGGAGCGGCAAGCCATGCGCCAGCAGGTGGAACGTCTGAAAGAGCAATTGCTGCTCTCCCCCGACGCGACTGCCCAGATTCAAGCCCTGGAGCGGCAAATCTCGGCGCGGCGATCGCAGCTCGATCGGGAACTGGCGCGTCTCGGACGCCTGCAGCAGCAGCAGCAGCACCTGGAAGCGCTGCAAGCGCAACTGGAACAGACGCAAGAAACCCGCGCTTCGGCGCTCAAACAGCAGCGCGTTTACCAGGAATTAGCCAACGCTTTCGGCAAAAATGGCATCCAAGCCCTGACGATTGAAAACGTGCTGCCCCAACTGGAGGCGGAAACGAATCAGATTCTCGCCCGCTTGAGTTCCAATCAATTGCACGTCCAGTTTGTTACTCAGCGTACTGGCAAGAGCAAGCGGGCGTCGTCGAAGTTGATCGACACTCTGGACATTCTCATCGCTGACGCTCGGGGCACGCGCCCTTACGAAACTTATTCCGGCGGGGAGGCGTTTCGGATCAATTTCGCCATCCGTCTGGCCCTGGCCCGCTTGCTGGCCAACCGGTCGGGGACGGCGCTGCAAATGCTGATCGTGGATGAGGGCTTCGGCACGCAAGACGCGGACGGGTGCGATCGCCTGATTGCCGCGATTAACGCGATCGCCTCTGAATTTGCCTGCATCCTCACCGTCACCCACATGCCCCAATTTAAAGAAGCCTTTCAAGCTCGCATTGAGGTTCTCAAGACGGCTAGCGGTTCTCAGCTCCGCCTGTCGGTTTGATCGGGAACGCGATCGGGAGAAGGGGGAAGCACCCCCTTCTCACTTATTCCCTAACATTTCTTTTTTTTAATAAAATTTCTAGAATTATGGCGCTCTATAAATTGTTACATTTTATCCCGCCATCGGTCAGTCGCGCGCCATTCATCTGTCCCCTGCTCTCTTCCTTCTCGGCAGGCAGAACCCTCTGTAAACTTTGAAGGTATCCTGTGTTACGCGGAACTCGCCCTCAATTGTTACATAAATATCAATCTGCCAAAATCGCCGCACCTACAGCCAGGGGTTGGCAGCCGCGAAATGAATTGATTTATTTTTCATAATCCGTTTGATTGCTTTTTATAAAAACTAACATTGGAATTTCATAAATTATGTTTTTTAAAATAAATCAGGCTGTAATTGTTTTTAATATCAATGAGTGTACACTCGGATTTTCAATGTAACAAAGAGGGATAGCCATCGATCGCCCTATCTCGAAGGGGCGATCGGGTCGGATAGCGATTAAAACAGAATAAGAAATGTTTGCGTAAATTTTCCCGTAGCTCTTGGAGGTTGGGGTGTGAAGAGGGAACTCAAAATTCAAAATTCTGAATTAGGGTGAAGGAATTGTGGGTTCCAGATTCAAAATTCTGCAAGGTAGGCCCGAAGAAGTCCGTAAAAAACTGGACGGGTGGAAAGCCCAAAATGGAGCCTGCCGGGATGAATCCAATAGAGTTGGCGACGAGCAGTACAATAGATCCGAGTCAGGGAGGGATAGCGATCGCGGCGATCGCGCTCTTGGCGGCGACTGACTCGCGCCGACTCGCCAGCAGCCAGGAACGAGGGCCATCGAGTATTTTCCGAGAGCGGAAAGCAAGCAGGCTTTTGGGGGAATTTTTCAACGCAGGCAAAATCTGAAATAATCAATCCTTCATTCTTCCCCGACTCCATGCCATACGCCTTATATCCCCTGCTGTTATCTAAAGAAGCCTTTACCTCCTCTATCGGGCTGGGCATAGCGGTTGCGTTCGTGCTGCTGCTTTTGGCGCTATTCGCCAAGCCAGCAGCAGCCGAAACAGTCGAAAAAGCAGCCGACGACAAGGTGGAGGCAAGCGTCGAGCACCTGGATGTCGGCGTGTTCGTAACCGGAACGCAAGGAGAAATTCTCACGAGCAACCCAGCCGCGCGCGAAATGCTGGGTTTGGCAGAGGCAGAACTGTTAGGAAAAATCGCTTTTGGTGGCGAGTGGGAAGTGGTTGAGGAAGACGGCAGCCCCTTGGCTTGGGATGCCACGCCAGTCAGAAAGGCGATTGCCACCCGCGAACCCGTCCGCAATCTCGTCGTCGGCATCCAAAAGAAAAGAGCGGGGCAGAATGGAAGTACTCCGTGCCCGCTTCCCCCTACACCCTTTAAGTGGTTGCTAGTGAGCGCCAAACCCCAACTCGACGGAGCTGGGTGCGTGGCGCGCGTGACTTGCACCTGCACGGATATTAGCGATCGCCAGCAACAACAGCAGGCGTGCCGGTCAGCAGAAGCCCGATATCGCAGTTTATTTGAAAATGCCTTAGAGGGGATGTATCAGGCGGCACCGGACGGACGTTATATCGAAGTGAATCCCGCCTGCGCGCGCCTGTTCGGCTGCGAGTCCAAAGAAGAACTGCTCGCAGTCCTCGCCGAGGTACCGCAGATGCTCTACGCCGATCCCCTGGCGAGAGCCGAATTCGTGCAGCGGCTGCGCCAGCAAGATTTTGTGATTAATTTCGAGTCGGAGATTTACCGCCTAGACGGCAGCACCATCTGGATTTCGGAGAACGCCCGCGCCGTTCGCGATGCCGAGGGAGCGCTGCTGTACTACCAGGGCAGCGCCGTTGACATCAGAGATCGCAAGCTGGCGCGCGAAGCGGAACGCCGCGCTTTTGCCCTCCTGCAAAAAAGCGAATCGCGCCTGCAACAGCTCGCGAATCATGCCGGCGTCGTCTACCAGTGCCTGCTGGGGGCAGATGGCTCCCTGTCTTTCCCGTATGTGAGCGCCGCGTGTCGGGACTTGTGTGAAGTGGAGCCGGAAGAAATCCAAGCCGATCCCAACGCCCTGATCGACTTGATCCATCCCGACGATCGCTCGCTGTGGGAGTCATCCCTCGCGATCGCCTCCGTCACCTTGCAGCCGTGGGGATGGGAAGGGCGGCTGATTGCCGCTGGGGGAGACATCAAGTGGTTTAAAAGCGTCGCGACTCCAGAGGTGCAAGAAAGCGGAGACATTCTCTGGGATGGCTTGCTCATTGACATTACCGCCCGCAAGCAAGCCGAAGAGGCACTGAAAAAATCCCAGCAAAAACTCGCCCTGCACTTCCAGCAAACGCCTTTGGGAGTGATTTCGTGGAGCCTGACTTTTGAGGTGACAGAGTGGAATCCGGCTGCCGAAAGGATTTTTGGATATACCCGCAGCGAGGCGCTCGGACGCCACGCTATCGGATCGATCGTGCCCGAAACGGCGGCAGAGTCCGTGAACGCGATGTGGAAAGATTTACTCGCCAATCGGGGCGGCACGCGCAGCACCAACGAAAACATTACCAAAGATGGCCGGACGATAATCTGCGAGTGGTATAATACGCCTCTAATCGATGCCAGCGGCCACGTTATCGGCGTCGCCTCCCTGGTTCAGGACGTCACCGATCGCAAGCGCGCCGAAGAAGAACTCAGGGAAAGCGAGCAGCGGTTCCGCGCCACCTTCGAGCAGGCAGCAGTCGGCTTTGCTTTGGTGGGGCTCGACGGTCGATTTTTGCGCGTCAACCAGCGCTTTTGCGAAATTTTGGGCTATGCGGAAGAGGAACTGCTGGCGCTGGGATTTCTAGAAATTGCCCATCCCGACGACTGGCTTTCAGATGCAGAATGGATGCAAGCGATGGTGGCGGGGCAGGTACAGGCTGGCTCCCGTCAGAAGCGCTACCTGCGCAAAAATGGCTCGCGGGTGTGGGTGAACCTGACGGTTTCCCTGGTGCGGGAACCGTCGGGGGCTCCGAAGTATTTTGCCGGCGCGATCGAGGACATTACCGATCGCTTTCTGGCAGAAGAGGCGCTCAAAGAGAGTGAAGAACGGTTTCGGGCGATCGCTTCTGCCACCCCGATTCCCATCTCGATCGCGCGCCTGAGTGACAGCGCGATTTTGTACGCCAACCCGGCGCTAGAAACGGCTTTCGGATTGTCTGCTGAGGAAGTCATGGGGCGATCGCTGCTCGATTTTTACTACAATCCTGCCGATACTCAAAAGGTACTGGCGCGCTTGCAAAAAGACGGACAAGTGCGCAACTGCGAGCTCTGTGTTAAGAAAGCCGACGGCAAGCCGTTTTGGATTACTTTGTCGCTGGAGCCGCTGACTTTTAACGGCGAATCGGCGCTATTGGCTGCGTTTTACGACATCAGCGATCGCAAGCGGGTTGAAGAAATCCTCCGATCGCGATCGCAGCTTTCTACCCTAGCCGCCGAGATTGGCGTCGCTCTCGTACAGAGCAGCACCCTGCCGGAAATTCTCCACCGCTGCGCCGAGGCGATGGAGCTGTGTTTGAATGTCGCTTTTGCCGGGATTTGGAAGTTCAACCCAGCGACTCACTTGTTGGAGTTAGCCGCTTATGCTGGCGAACAACCCGCCACTACCGAATTTCAAGATCGCATTCCTTTGGGTTTTTCTGTCGTCGGGTTCATCGCCCAAAACCGCCAACCCTACATTACAAAGGATGCCGGCGGCGGGATTTTTGGGGAAGAACGAATCATGTATCCCGAATTTTTTAATCCTCGCACTTCCCAAGACGCGATCGCGTTTGCCGGTTATCCTTTAATTGTTCAAGATCGGCTGATGGGCGTGATGGTGCTGACGAGTCAAAGACCTTTCAGCGAAGCCGATCGCAGTACGTTAATTTGGGTGGCGAATGCCCTGGCAGTGGCGATCGACCGCCTCCTCGCCCGGGAAGAACTGCTCTCGCGTCGGGAAGCGCTGCTGTTTCACCTAGCCAGTCAAATTCGCACTTCCCTAGAATTGAATACGATTTTGGAAACGGCGGTTCGCGAAATTCGCAGTCTCCTACAGGTTGACAGGTGCTTGTTTATTTGGTATCATCCCGAAAAGAAAAGACCCTATTTACAGGTCGTTACTGAGGCAAAAGAACCGAAGTTACAGAGTTTGGTCGGTCGCTATCGGGCAAAAAATAGCACGGCAATTGTCGAGAAGTTATTGAGCGAAGAAATCATTTGCGCGGACAAAGCCAAAGTGCTCACCGATCCGATCCTGCACCGATTCGCCCGTTCTGTGGGGTTCACTTCAATTCTGGCACTTCCGATTCAGACGCGAACCGGCGCGATCGGAATTGTCGGCTGCGCTCACTATCAAAAAGATCGATCCTGGAGCGAAAGCGAGATAGAATTGCTGCAAGCGGTCAGAGATCAGCTCGCGATCGCGATCGACCAAGCCGAACTCTACTCGCAATCCGTCAACGCCGCAGCCGTCGCCCAAGCCAAAGCCAAACAACTCGAACAAGCGTTGCTCGAATTGCAGCAAACCCAAGCTCAGTTAATTCAGACCGAAAAAATGTCCTCCCTGGGGCAGTTGGTTGCCGGGGTGGCGCACGAAATCAACAATCCGGTGAATTTTATTTACGCCAACCTCAGTTATGCCCGCAACTACGCCCGCGACTTGCTGGACTTGATAGAAGTTTACAAAGAAGAAATTCCCGAACCCAACGACAAGATACAAGATAAAATACAGGCGATCGACCTCGATTTTCTCGTGGAAGACTTGCCGAAAATTATGTCTTCTATGCAAGTCGGAGCCGATCGCATTCGTCAGATTGTCTTGTCCCTGCGCAATTTCTCTCGCCTCGACGAAGCCGAAATGAAACAGGTGAACCTGCACGAAGGCATCGACAATACGTTATTAATTTTGCAGAACCGCTTGAAACCGAATAGTTCGCATCCCGGCATCCAAATTGTCAAAGAATACGGCACCCTGCCGCCGGTTGAATGTTATGCCGGTCAACTGAATCAAGTTTTTCTGAATATCATCAGCAACGCGATCGACGCCCTGGAAACGCAAAATAAACCCGGATTCATTACCATCCGCACTTCTCTGAGTGCTGAGTTAAAAGGGCTGATTGCTGAGAATTGCAATCCACCCTCGGCACTCAGGCAGGAATCTGTTGTGATTCGGATTGCTGATAATGGCCCTGGCATGAACAAGGCAGTAAAAGAACGGTTATTTGACCCTTTCTTTACTACAAAACCGGTCGGCAAAGGCACTGGTTTGGGGCTTTCGATATGCTATCAGATCGTGGTCAGCAAGCACAAGGGCGTATTAAAGTGCTTCTCCGAACCGGGTAGCGGGGCAGAATTCTGGATTGAAATTCCCATTCGCCCGAAGGGTTCTAAATCTTTGCAAGGGGGGAATGGGGCATAGGGGATTGGGAATAGGGAATGGGGAATGGGAAAAAATAATCCTGGCAATAATAAATTACGAATGACCCATTAGCTTTTTTCCAATGCCCAATTCCCTATTTGCCATTACCCATTACCAAACAACCTCTAAAATTTAAAATCTAACCTCTAAAATTACAAGACCTTGAGCCCTCAACTTCAACCTTTGGACGCCAAAAAATATGCACTCGCCCTGCACGCCACCAGTCCAGAGCTGGGTTTGGCTGTCAGCAACTTTGCCGGTGACGATCGCTGCCAAACCTGGAACTTAGGGCGATCGCTCTCCACCGACTTGCACGCGCTTTTAGCTGCATTTATCAAGCCTCAGACCTGGGAAGATTTGGCGTTTGTGGCCGTGGCCAAAGGCCCGGGCAGCTTCACCGGCACGCGCCTCGGCGTCGTCACCGCGCGCGCGATCGCCCAGCAGTTAGAAATTCCCGTCTTTGCGATTTCTACCTTGGCTACAGCAGCGCAGTTTGAGAGACAGCGCGGCTCTATTCCAGACGGCAGCGATATTGCCGTTGAAATGCCCGCGCAAAGGGGCCAAATCTTTGCCGCTATTTACAAAATTTCTGCAAATAAACTTACCGTCTTGTTGCCCGATGCGGCACTGACGCGGGAAGCGTGGCAGGATACCCTGGAAAAATGGCCCAGTCCTTATCATTTAATTCGGGCGAGCGACGGGCTGGGGGCATCGGTTTCAGCACTCCTGGAACTCGCTTATCGGGATTGGCAGCAAGGGTTGCAACCCACCTGGGCAGAAGCCCTGCCATTTTACGGGCAGCATCCCATAGAGGATAAGGTTTAGAGACGCCGCGATCGCCTGTTTCGTTGTATTCTCGTTAGGGGGCGATCGCCCCTTGACAGTCCCGCTCAACTCAGCCCAGCGATTCTCGAAAATGGTGTCAGATGCCAGTTAATCTAGGGGCTTTCTCCAGAAAACAGCCCGTACCAAAACGTTTTCTTTCCAAACTGGTGCTATTCAGTTTGCTGAGTGGGGCTCAGTCTGTTTTGGCAGGAGAACCCAGCCCCGTCATTGCTCCCAGCCGTTTCAATTCCCCAGCCGAGCAATCGACGCTAGCCTTTGTTCAAACACAAGTAGACGCGATTCTTCTCGAAAATGCCGATAGCACTTTCCCGTCAATTTCTGAAAATTCTCAGAGAGCTGCTGTCGATTTAGAAATCGCCGGGACTGGCAACGATTTGCTCCCTGCCTACAGCGCCGCACCAATAGACGCGATCGCCAGTAAAAAACAATGGCTGCCGCCCCATGTTTCTGAGGCTAGCTCTGAATGGATTGCCGGCGAAGAACTCTCGCTTTTTCTCAGTGACAGCAGCGCTCCAACGCCAAGTCTCACGCCGCAGCCAACACCCGATCGGCAGGAATTCCGACCCCAGAGAGTGCCGCTGCGCCTGAAGAAACCGAGCCAACAGCAACCGCGATATGTTGCTTCCCCCGGCACGACTTCGGTAACGCCCTCTGCTGCTGGGAAATCCTGGGGGAGTGCGGGGGTTGGCGTCGGCTTTCAAGGGCGAACTCGCTATACTGAAACCTCCGATGGCGCGATCGCGGCTGGCATGGGTTTTGGAGATGCGCGAACAGCCGTTGGTTTAGATGTCGGCGTGGCAATTTTCAATTTGTCAGACAGTTTTGGAGACAGGGGAAGCGTCAGTTTCAAATTGCACCGCCAGCTTCCTAATGATTTTGCCGTTGCTGTTGGGTGGCAGAATGCGATTGTTTGGGGTTCCACTGATGCGGGCAATAGCGTTTACGGGGTGGTTTCTAAGATGTTTCGTCTGGAAGAAAATGTCGAGAAACCTTTCAGCCGAATTTACCTCTCTGCTGGAATTGGCAGCGGACAATATCGATCGGAGTTTGATATTAATAACGGCGACGGAACGATAGGATTCTTCGGAAGTGCGGCGGTGCGCGTGGCTGAACCGCTGAATGCGATCGCCGAATGGTCCGGTCAAGATTTAACCCTAGGACTGTCTTTTGTACCCTTCCGCAATCTCCCCTTAGTCATTACTCCAGCCATCACCGATATCACCGGCAATGCTGGCGATGGAGCCCGCTTCATCCTCGGTATCGGGTACGGTTTTTCATTCAAATAGGATAAATTTATGAAAAAAAAATCTAACTTGTTGTTGTATTTTTGCCTGTTTTTAACTTTTGTTTTATTAACGGCAAGTCCGTCTTTCTCCCAAACAGGCAACCAGTCGGATGCTATACCCAATCTTCCAGATACGACGACTGTCAATCCGCCTGAACCTGTAAATCCGCCGGTGAATCCGCCTGCACCCAGCGAGCGATCGGAAACTTCTTCAGGTACGAGTGGCAATCCCGCCGAAACTATCAACCCCGGGGTGACTCCTTCTGAAACATCTGGCTCGTCTTCTCTGGGAAGTTCATCTGAAAGCGCCGTGGGTGCGGGAGGAGCCGAAATCGATCGCGCCGGGTTTGAAGGGCTTGTGCAACAAGGAAGCACCGAGCAGGCTATCCAAGGGTTAGAAGAAGCGCAAGCGGTAGAATTCAGCAATCAACTCGGTTTAGAATTATATGGCAAGACGCCGACGAATGAGGAAATCGCGATCGCCCTGGGAAATCTCCACCGAGAAACCGGGAAAAAGCCTGTCTTAATTTACCTACTTTCAGGGGAAAAATCGCTGGAAATTTTATGTGTTTTCCCTCAATATTCAAATGAGAACAATCTGGAAGGCTATCGGCGAGATGCTCTCGATACCGCTGTCAGCAAAAGCCAAACGCCCGTGATTCGCAAATCAATTCCGGACGCCAATCGTGCCTCTCTAGAAAAAACTCTCAAAGAATTTCGCTCTGAAGTCACGAATCGGACAAATTTACTCAGAACCGATTATTTGAACCCTGCCCAAAAGCTTCATCAGTGGCTTATTGCTCCAGTTGAACCGGATTTGCAAGCGCATCAAGCAGATATCTTGGTATTTGTGATGGATTCTGGATTGCGTTCTCTTCCCATTGCCGCTTTGCACGACGGGCAACAGTTTCTCGTGGAAAAATACGCGCTGGCTTTGATTCCGAGCTTTGGACTCACCGACACCCGTTATGTCAATGTGAGCAAAGCGCCAATCTTGGCAATGGGTGCCTCGCAATTTGCCGATCAAGCGCCTTTACCGGCGGTTCCGTTAGAATTGTCTAATATTCGGGAAAAATCTCCTCTCGGCAAAGAGTTTCTCAACGAAGAGTTTACACTAGAAAAATTCAAGTCTGTCAACCGTCAAGAGCGCTTCGGGATTATTCACCTAGCCACTCACGGAGAATTTCAACCCGGAGCGCTGAAGAATTCTTACATTCAGTTTTCGGACACGAGGCTGACGATCGATCGACTGCCACAAGTAGCGCAGGAATTGGGTTGGAATGCGAATAATGGCACGCCTGTAGAACTGCTGGTACTGAGTGCTTGCCGAACCGCCTTGGGTTCGGAGGAAGCAGAATTGGGATTCGCAGGATTAGCCGTGCAGGCGGGGGTAAAATCCGCCCTAGCCAGTCTCTGGTACGTCAGCGACATCGGCACTTTAGCGCTGATGAATGAATTTTACAGGCAGTTGAAGGCTACGGCGAATAAGGCTGAAGCGCTCAGGCAAACTCAGATCGCTCTGCTGACACAAAAAGTCCGAATCGAAGATGGCGAAGTGTTCGGAGCGGATGGGGAGGTGATTCCCTTGCCCAGCAATGCGGCAGGGATGAGTCTCAACTTATCGCATCCTTATTATTGGTCTGCTTTTACTCTCATCGGCAATTGGAATTAATCTGTGAGAATTGGGCATGGGGGATTGGGCATTGGGAATTGGGCAAAAGGGAATTGGGCAAAAGGGAATCGCGCATTGGGCACGCATGTTAATTTCTATCCATTTTATTCGCTCGATCCCCATGCCCCATGCCATGAGCCCCATGTCATGAGCCCCATGCCATGAGCCCCATTACCCTTCCCCGACCTCCGAAAATTGTAAAAAATTGTGAAGTGTCGTTGCCACTTCCCACGAGTCAGGTTAATATAGGGCAATCGGTGAGATTTGCAGCGTCAAATCAACCGAGAACCCAGCAGCTCTTAGTTTTATAACCACTCATAAGCTTAAAAAGAGCTTGGAGCGGTATACGGAGCTCACAGACTACAGGAAAGTCCGGAAGCTAGCAAAAATGATATTTTCTTCTAGCCGTCCCGACACTTCAAAGAGTTTAAGTGGGCCATGCTAAGACCTTTGTAAGGGAACGTGCCAATACAGGAGAACAAAAAATGGCCAGCGCAATTCCCCTCGCTTGTTTCGTCCAGCCCAAAACCCTGCCTTTCCCTCGGGCTGAAATCTCTGCACTGACGAATACGCCCGTCGAAAAGATTTTGAAAATTTATCACTGGCGCTTTTGCGGTTGGGTAACGCGCGATGGAATGCTGCCGATAACGTTCAGCTTTCGCTGCCTTTCCACCTGGATACCGCGACTGCAACAAGTTATCGACTCCTGTAAAGGCTGGCGTCGCCTGTGCGCGTTGGCGAAATCCCTAGAAGCTGAGTTTGTCAAGCACGAGGATATTTATTGTGAAGAGGTACGGGCAGAGTTGCGCTCTCGTTTATCCTGCCGCCGCGCCCAGTTAGAGCACTGCAAGCCCCGCGCAGTAGAAGCAGAAGACTTTGCAACTGCCCTAGAGGCGGTGATTCACAATACGAGCATTGCGTTTTTAAAGGCAGTCGAGCCGTTGGTGCGCCAGCACGATGCTTTATGGGCGCGGTTTCCGCACCTGCTAGAACGGCTGCGAGACGCTTGGCGGCAGCGCGTGGCGTACCTGCAGGGGTTGCAGGGGGCGTAGGGCGATCGCGTCCGGTTTTTAGATACTGCTGCCCCCTACTCCCCTGCAAAACTAATGGGGGAGCGAGATGAAATGACTTGTCAAATTGTAATTTTTATGTTAGGGCAAAAAGCGATCGAGGGCAGACTTGAGCTCTTTAATTTCATCTTCGATGTTGCCTTGTTTAGCCGCTCGGGCCACGCACTCTGTTAAATGCTCGTCTAAAATCATGCGAGCCACCCGATCGAGCGCGCCCCGAACGGCGGCAATCTGGATGAGGATATCGGGGCAGGCTTTGCTTTCTTGCACCATGCCTTTAATGCCTCGGATGTGCCCTTCAATGCGAGAGAGTCGATTCACGAGGCGTCGCAGCGATTCTTCGCTGTGAACGTGCGGGTGGCTGTGGTCGTGCCCGTGGGAGTGTTCGGGGGCGTGTGGCGTCTGGAGTTCGTCTGTTCCGTCAGGGTGGGAATGGTCGTGTTGTTCCGACGGTTCTGAAACAGGCGTGGAGTGGTAGTTTAAGTCAGGTGGGGTCATTGGTGTTTAGAGCGCTTGTAGCACCAGTAGTAAAAATTTGATTTCAGTCCCTAATAGCGATTGAGTGATTTTTTAACCCCTTCTTGGAGATAGGATAGCACGTCAAAAGGTTGGTGGGGTCTGTCCGCGAGGGGAAAAATCAGGGAGGTGCAGGCGATGCGTTCCGGCAGGGGATCTGTACTGCGAGAGTGCCCCGTGCCCGCCCTGACTGACGCAAAAAGGCGGATCGTCGAGCGATCCGCCTTGGAATCTCAGGAGCCAGAATGATGGATTGTCGGGGCTTCAGCCGCCGCGATCGCCCCTGAGCGCTGCCTGGGTTGTCCAGAAGAAGAACTTTTTAAAGGTCGTCCTCCTCATCTTCTTCATCCTCGTCGAGCAAATCGTCGCCGTCAGCCGACGAAAAATCAGCGTCGCTCAAGTCGAAAGTCTTGCTGGGACGGCGCGGCCTGTCATCAGGGCCAAAGATGCTAGAGCCGCCCATGCGGCGGGCGATCGGGTCGTCCACCAGCACGTCCTGCATGTCTTCGTCCTCGTCGAGGGCCATATCTCCGTAGGAGCTCATATCCAGCTCCCCATTGCCGCCCTCCTCATAGGCATTAAACCCAGTCCCGGCGGGAATGAGACGGCCAATGATCACATTTTCCTTCAGACCGCGCAGCCAGTCGGACTTGCCCTCGATCGCCGCCTCAGTCAGCACCCGCGTCGTTTCTTGGAAACTTGCCGCCGAGATAAAGCTGTCCGTATTCAGAGACGCTTTCGTAATCCCCAACAGCACCGGCGTATACTGAGCCGGAGCCCCGCCAGTAATGCTCATGGCTTCATTAACTTGCTCGACTTGGCGCAATTCCACCAATTCGCCCGGGAGCATCGTGGTATCGCCGCCGTCGTCTATGCGCACTTTCGAGGTCATTTGGCGGACGATCACCTCAATGTGCTTGTCAGAAATATCAATTCCTTGAGATTGATACACCGACTGCACCTCATTGACCAAAAAGGTCTGCACGTTCTGAAACGCGCCCAGTGCCGCCTCGAAAATCCCCATCCGTTCCATGTAATACTCGAAGAAAATCTCGAGAATTTCGTGGGGATTTGCCGGCCCGTCAGTGAGAGGCTCCGCCGCTCCGACTTCTTGACCGTCGGAGACGATCGCCGTTTGACCGGGGCCGATCGGGTAATCGGCGATGACGCCATCGGCCTCAATCACCTTCACCTCGACCGTATCGTCGTCGCTGTAATCGACCTGAGCCACGCCCGGACGCTTGGCCAAGACGCAGGCTTCTTTCGGCTTGCGGGCTTCGAGGAGTTCTTCAATCCGGGGCAGACCTTGGATGATGTCTCCAGTTTTGGCTCGCTCGAACACCAGCAGCACCAAGTTGTCGCCCCGCTGTACCAGGGAGCCGTCTTCGACGTGGAGCACGGCACCGGAAGAGACGCGGTAGGGACGGGCGACGCGCACTTGTATCCTGTAGACTTCTGCAGAACCGTCCGTGGCATCGGCAGGGGCAAGGGCGCTGTCGGATTGGGCGGTTTCCAGGCGATCGACGGCGACCACCTGACCGGATACTTCACTAATTTGGCCATCCGCCACCCGATCCAGCCCGCCGACGAGCAAGTCGCCTTTTTTGACGACGGGCACTTTGCCTCGGACGAGGATAGTGGCCAAATCGGCATCGCGCACGATCAAAATCCGGCGAATCGCTTCTGCTCCTTCGCGAATGCCGCGCACTTCCCCGGCGTCCTTGCACTGAATCTCGGTGCGTGCGACGACAGCGCCCGGGTGAATGGTTTCGCCGTCTTCGACGAGCAGCCGAGTGTGAGTGCTGCCAGAAAGGGCGTCTGCTTGCATGTCCCGGCGAATGACGAGGGATTCGAGTATGACGAGCTGCAGGCGCATCACCGGCCCCGATTCGGCCACGGCGGCAAAATCTTCAGCCGACTCGGATGAGGGGAGTGCGGGCGCGACGCCGGCTACTTCCAGGGGCGTGGCCTGTAGGGACGGTTCGCTTTTCGTCCCTACATCGGGCACGAGTTCGATGTCGGCTGCGAGCTGGGGCGCGTCTTTGCCGATTTCGAGGACGAGTTGGGTGCGCAGCAGTTCGAGCCCTTCTACGGATTTGACTCGTTCGCCGTCTTTGTAGGGCAGGCGCTGCACGGCTCGCAGGGCGATCGCGGACCCTGACTCGTTGCGCGATTCCTGGGAGGGCACGGGGGGTTCGTCGGGGACGTGAAATTCCGTTACCGGACGCAGCAGCAGGGCGGGGCCTTCTGGGGTTTCGACGTATTCGACATAGCGCAGGTCTTGCAGGACTAGACCGGGCATGATTTCTTGGCCGGCATTGGCGAGGGTGCCGTCTTTGGCCACCACTTCGTCGGGGTCGTCTACCATGTAGATGTCTCCGGGCTTGATGACGACTTCGCGCAAGATTTCGTTTTTCTGGGTAACTTCGATGACGCCGTTATTCTGGCAGAAGATGTCTTTGACGACTTCGGTGCCGGCTTCGACATATTGGCCGTCTTCTACGAGCAGCAGGGAGAGGTCTTTGTTGACTTCGTGGCACTCTTCGGGTATCCACAGCAGGGTGCCGCCCTGGATGACTTCGTAACCCTGTTTGGCTTTGCCCCGTTTTTGGACTTCGACGCCGGCGTATTTGATGATGCCGCCGGTTTGGGTGTGGTAGCGCCCGTCCATGAGTTCGGCAACTACTTGGTTGTTTTGAACTTTGGTGCCGGGGGTGGCTTTGAGGGAGAAGCGCTGTCCGTGAAGAGTGTGGATGACGTAGTGGTCGCGTCCTTGGTAGCTTTCGGTGCGGACGACTGCTTGGTCGAGGAGTACGGAGGCGGTGATGATTTCGACTTCGCGGGGGTGCTCCATTTGGGTGAGTTCCCCAACGTGGTCTGCGAGGTCGCGGGGCAGTCGGACGACGCCGCCGTGTTCGCTGATCAGTTTGGTTTCGGCGAGGACGCTGTTGGGTTGGACGCGATCGCCGTTTTTGACGATCGGTTCTGCGCCCGGGGGCAGGTTGTAGACTTCGCCGGACAAGATCCAGACCAAGCCGCCGCGCTGGGCGATGCGGGTGGTGTTCCCCTGGCGGTCTGTTTTTTCTTCAGGGATGAGGTCGGCAAATTTGACTTCGCCGGCGAGGTCGGAGGCGACGTCTTTTGTGGCCTTTTCTGTGGTTTTGCGGGCGCGGGTGCCGGTGATGGGCACTTCGGCGAGGATTTGGTCGGTTTGGACTTGGGCTCCGTCTTCTACGAGGAGGGTGGAACCTTGGAGGATGGCGAAGCTTTCGCTGGTTTCAGGGGTTTCTAGGGTGATTTCGGCGTTGGCATTTTCTACGATGAAGGCTTCTTCTCCGTGGCGGGTGCGGAAGCCTCGAACGCGCAGGTTTTGGGGATAGCGGACGGTGCCGCTGAAGGGGGCTTTGACTTGGCGGGCGACTTCGCCGGTGAATACGCCTCCGGTGTGGAAGGTGCGCATGGTGAGCTGGGTTCCGGGCTCGCCGATCGACTGGGCGGCGATGATGCCGACGGCTTCGCCCATGTCTACGAGTTGGGCGTGGGCGAGGGACCAGCCGTAGCAGTGCTGGCAGACGGAGCGGGTGGCTTCGCAGGTGAGGGGCGATCGCACCCATACTTCTTCAATGCCGGCGGCGGCGAGTTCGTTGCCGATTTCTGTGGAAATTGGGGTATTGCGGGCGGCGATGACTTCGCCGGTTCTGGGGTGGCAGGCATCGGCGGCCAGGACGCGGCCCAGGAGTCGGTCTTTGAGGGGGATGAGGACGCGATCGCCGTCAGTCATGCTCCGCACTCGGATGCCCCGGGTGGTGCCGCAGTCGGTTTCGCGCACGATCACGTCTTGGGATACGTCTACCAACCGCCGCGTCAGGTAGCCGGAGTCAGCGGTACGCAGGGCGGTATCTACCAAGCCTTTGCGGGCTCCGTAGGAGGAGATGATGTATTCGGTAACGGTGAGTCCTTCGCGGAAGTTGGTTTTGATGGGCAAGTCGATGATTTCCCCTTGAGGGTCTGCCATCAATCCCCGCATCCCGACGAGCTGGCGGACTTGGGAGATGTTGCCGCGAGCGCCGGAGAAGGCCATCATGTAGACGGAGTTGAGCGGGTCGGTGGCGCGGAAGTAGCGGACTACTTCGTCTTTGAGTTCTTCGCTGGTGCCGTTCCAGGTGTCGATGACTTTTTGGAAGCGTTCGACTTCGGTGATTTCGCCCCGGCTGTAGCGGGTTTCGGTGTTGCGGATTTCCCGCTCGGCTTTGTCGAGGAGGTTTCGCTTGGTGGGCGGCACTTTCAGGTCGTCTACGGAAATAGAGACTCCGGCTTTGGTGGCGTAGCGGAAGCCCAAATCTTTTAGGTAGTCGGCGATTTGAGCCGTGCGAGCCGTGCCGTATTTGGTGAACGCCCAGGAAATCAGCTTTTTGAGCTGCCCCTTATCGACGATCCGATTGCGAAAAATCATCTTTTCCTCAGACATTTGTTACTCCTTGACCAATAAAACTTTTACTCGGAACGCCCGCTACGATTGCTTTCCAGTCCGGGCTCGTTGTTATTTTTCGTTTGTTTGCACGCTTATTTCCTTGTAGGCTAATCCCCGTTCAATTTGATATATGGTATTGCGGGCTACCCCTAATTCGGTTGCTATAGTCATTTGGGTTTCTCCAAAGCAGAGGCGATCGAAAATCTCCTGAACCTGTTCCGGCGTAAATTTGCGCTTTTGGGATTGTCGGGATTTTTGGACTGCATCCGCCATATTGTCTGCTTGGCTGCCTTCCCAGAGATGGTCTGGATTGATGCAGGTTGGATTGTCACACGAGTGACAAGCATACATACCTGATGTCAACTGCCGCCCCAGCTTAGCTTCTAGCGCCAATCGGTGGACAGCCATTGGGCGACTCCCATTCATGCGCTTGTAACCGTAACCGTCTATTCTCGTAAAGCCTTGATAGATAATGCAGCCATTCTCGTCTGCCTTGCCTTCCAGCCCTGGCGGAACAATTACAATGTCACTGACAGTCGGTTCCGGGAAGCTCAGGACTCGCTTAATGGTCTCCCGGCTGACTCCGTACTCGCGAGCCAAGTCGGTATATGTTGTCCCTCCTCGACGCTTTTGATGAATCTCAACTATCTGGACAGTAGTCAGCTTGTAACTGCGTGACAGGTGCTTGTGAGTGTTGTCTTTGCGTCCTTTCTGAATAGCATCCTGAATATTTTCTTTCGGCGTGCCTTCCAGAAGATGATCCGGGTTGATGCAAACGCGATTGTCGCACGTGTGACAGGCCAAATAACCGGACAATATAGGCCGCCCCAGTTTGAGTTCCAAAGACAGACGATGGACACTCACCATTTTTGCGTTAACCATGATGCGCCCGTAACCGTCACGCTTGACATTACCTTGCCACTCAATACAGCCGGATTCGGTCAATTTACCTTTTAGCTTGGGGAAATGGGGGAAAATCGTTACAATGGTCATAATTCAGTTACCTGGATAGTTAAAGGATGAGGTAATTGGGGTAGAAGGTCGTCGCGACTACGACAACCTTCTTTTGTTTTATCGCTCCATCATAACATCAAAGCCACGTCACTTGCCCTAAGCCAAAGCCTCTGCAATTGTCTTATTGAAAATAATTCGGCCTGGGGTCGTCCGAATATATTGGGAAATCAGCTTCCCATCTGCATCCTCGCGAATCCGACGGAACTTGTACATTTTCGTCACTTGACCGTCTGCTGACCGTTCTTCTGAAAGCGGCTCGTCATCGCGCACGTCCGTTTCTACCTTCCCGTCAAATCGCACCCAGATGAAAGCGTGTAATTCTACCTGCTTTTGCTCGTAAGCGATAATCGCATCGTTGAGATTTGCAAAATAGCGCCCTTCACCTTTCTGCGGATGCGGACTTTCAGCAGTTAAGTAATAACAGCCGAGAACCATATCTTGAGATGGCGTTACAATCGGACGTCCTGTTGCCGGCGACATAATATTATTTGATGCCAGCATTAACAACCGAGCTTCTGCCTGAGATTCCAAAGATAAGGGAACGTGCACAGCCATTTGGTCCCCGTCGAAATCGGCATTAAAAGCCGGACAGACTAAGGGATGTAGCTGAATTGCTCGCCCTTCAACCAGGATTGGTTCAAATGCTTGAATCCCCAAACGGTGGAGCGTCGGCGCGCGATTTAGCAGCACGGGATGCCCTTCAATTACTTCTTCTAGAACGTCCCAAACGCTGGGGTCATTGCGCTGAATTAGTTTCTTAGCCGCCTTGATATTGTTAACTAATCCCTGACGTATCAGTCGGTGAATTACAAACGGCTGGAACAATTCGATCGCCATTTCTCGCGGCAAACCGCACTGGTGAATCTTTAATTTTGGCCCCACCACGATTACGGAACGTCCCGAATAATCCACCCGTTTGCCGAGGAGATTTTGACGGAACCGCCCCTGTTTGCCTTCGATAATGTCTGAGAGCGACTTCAGCGGTCGGTTATTGGCTCCTACCACCGTCCGACCCCGACGTCCGTTATCGATGAGGGCGTCAACGGCTTCTTGCAGCATCCGCTTTTCATTGCGGATGATAATTTCCGGTGCCAAAATTTCCTGCAATCGAGCCAGACGGTTATTGCGGTTGATCACCCGCCGGTACAGATCGTTCAAGTCGGACGTGGCAAAACGACCGCCATCGAGCTGCACCATTGGGCGCAAATCCGGCGGGATGACTGGAATCACCGACAGCACCATCCATTCCGGCTTGGAGCCGGTGGCGATGAAGTTGTCGATCACCCGCAGGCGCTTGATCAGCTTGGCCCGCTTTTGTCCTTTGGCGTTGGCAATTTCTTCCCGCAGGGAGTCGGCTTCGGTTTGCAAGTCAATGTCTTGCAGCAGGCGCTGCAGGGCTTCGGCTCCGATGCCCACCTCAATCCCGCTGAGTTGAGAATCTTCGCTGTAAAGCTGATCCTCAATTTCCATCCACTGATCTTCGGTCAGCAGTTGCTTGTATTGCAGGTTGTCGTGATTGCCCGGATCGAGAACCACATAAGCATTGAAGTAAACGATCTGCTCGACATCCCGCAGCGGCATGTCCAGAAGAATGGCCATGTAGCTGGGAATGCCTTTGAGATACCAAACGTGAGCGACAGGTGCAGCGAGTTTGATGTAACCCATCCGGTGCCGGCGCACCCGCGATTCTGTTACTTCAACTCCGCAGCGCTCGCATACGATCCCGCGATGGCGAACTCTCTTATGTTATAGTCGGCGGTGCATCGCTGCAGTCGCCTCTACTCCAAAACCGTGCTTGCGACTTTCACCGCACACGGCTCCTGAGTGCCTGCAAAGATTTTAGAGTTTAGATTTTAGATTTTAGATGCAATCCAAAAGTTAAAATTCCATCTCTAAAATTGTTCGCTGCTTGCAGGCAGCTCTCCCCACGTCTGCATATCCTTGGCGTTACCCGAGGCATTGGCTTCTTGGGGAATCCCGCCCGTCTCTAGCATACGGTTAGCACCTACTGCAGGAGGGTAAATAAAACGTCCTACAGAGCTAGAGGGGGTTACTTCGTTCCTGACAGCCATTGGTTTGAACCTTTAGAGCGATGCTATCCACCGGGTTTATCGGGAGTGCTTGTCGGTCGGGCAAACAGCCGCCAACCCCATCATCCTGTGCCTTTTGGCTCCGGCCTGTCAGCCTAATTTGGCCGGGTCATTGTTACGATGGTTCCAATACATCTTTGCTTTCGCTGCTCGTGGGTTCCTGCACGGGCGGGATTCCAGATTTAGGCTTCCAGTTACCGCCTTTTCACCCCGCTTCAAGGATTGATGGCTAGTCGCTACCTTGGGGGTGATGCTTTTACCGCTGCACCTGCGGAGAGGGACTCGATTAATTTTTGATTTTTGATTTGGGATTTTACAATTCATCCAAAATCTAAAATATAAAATTATCTCACCCTCATGGCTGTCAAGTTGTCAAGGTTCTGTTAAACCAAGCTAGCCGTCCCTGGGTTGCAGTCAACCCATTTAGGCTAAACGAATCGCTCATTTACCGCAATGACATTCCCAATCTTTTGCGGGACCAAAAATCCGCTCGCAGAACAAACCATCCATTTCTGGTTTTAACGTTCTGTAATTTATCGTCTCTGGTTTCGTCACCTCGCCAACGAGCTGGCCATTAGGAAGAGTGCGTTCTCCCCATTGGCGAATCCGCTCTGGAGAAGCGAGTCCAATTTTCACATAATCAAAGCGCTGTTCTAGCTTCGGCACTTTTTAACCTCCGTTTAAGGCTCTATTAGGAAAAATTTTAATGTTCATTACCTGTCGGCAATTGAGTTGTGTTCGAGATTGTAAATTACGCGCCGCGAAATTTTATACTCTTTCGCTAAATGGCTCCTTGTTTCCCCACCTGCCAGCTTCATCCGAATCTCCTCAACTTGTTTTTCTGTCAGCTTCTTTTTGGTGCAGTGATTAGATTTTACTACATTTTCCGGCACGCCGTCAGCTTTCCAACCGATGTAATACTCTATCCGGTGAATGGCTGCCCGCGAGATATTATATTCTTTGGCCAAATGCTGCCGTTTAGCACCTGCTGCCAGTTTCTGCCGGATTTCTTCTACTTGCTCTGCGTTCAGCTTGTGATTTCCTGGAATGTTTCCGGGTTTGAATACTTTTTGCCGTCCTTTTTTTACTGCATCTTTGAGATTTTCTCTCTGAGTGCCTTCCCAGAGATGTTCGGGATTGATACAAAGCCGAACGTCGCAAGTGTGGCAGGCACAGGAACCGGGTGCGATCGCTCGTCCTAATTTGGCTTCGAGAGCGGCTCGGTGAACTGATAGCACTTTGCCGTTTATGCTTTTGTATCCATACCCATTAACTGTTTTGGCACCTTGCCATAAAATACAGCCTGATTCCGTTAAAAGTCCTTTCAGTCCGGGAGGTACAACCACGCAGCTTGAAGACTCTCGTGCTTCCGCAATCTCTTCCAGACGCTTTGTCCGGTTGAAATTTGCCCGCCGTCCTTTACGCGCAGCATCCCGCATATTTTCTGCGTGAGTTCCTTCCCAAAGGTGGTGAGGATTAATGCAGTCGCGCACGTCGCAGCTATGACACGCACAGTAACCCGGTTTAATGGGTCGTCCCAATTTAGCTTCTAGAGCCAGTCTGTGAACCGATACCATTTTGCCGTTTATCTTTGTATATCCATAGCCGTCAGCCTTTTTTGCACCTGTCCAGATGACGCAGCCTGACTCGGTTAGCACGCCTGTCAGTCCAGGGGCAACTGTGACAAAATTAGGAGACATAATCAACGTATTGCTTTTAACGTGGACGTTGGTTTTAATCTCGCGGTGTTAGTGCACCGTTGAGATCGATTCATTTTCTCACTTGTTGTGAGGTAGGGGGAGGGGCGGCAGTGCCGCCCCTTTGGGCTTTAAACGGGTGGGTAAGTGTTAGTCGTCGCTCTCTTCAAACGCTTCCCGGGACACGGCTTCGTAAGTTGGCCGCGAAGGGGCGCGACGGGAGGCCACGTCAGCCATCAGGTCAACTTCTACGTCGCGGGAGGTGCCGTCCTCTTTGGTTTCGACTTTGTGAACGGCAATGTCCAAACAAAGGGACTGCAGTTCGCGCATCAGCACTTTGAAGGACTCGGGGGTTCCCGGGCGGGGAATGGATTTGCCTTTGACGATCGCATTGAGGGCTTCATTCCGCCCCTGCATGTCGTCCGACTTCACCGTCAGCAATTCTTGCAGCGTGTACGCCGCACCGAAAGCCTCCAGCGCCCACACTTCCATTTCCCCGAAACGCTGACCCCCTTGCTGCGCCTTGCCGCCCAGAGGCTGCTGCGTCACCAGAGAATACGGCCCAGTCGAGCGGGCGTGGATCTTGTCGTCTACCAAGTGAACCAGCTTGAGCATGTACGCCTTGCCCACCGTCACGGGGCGATCGAACGCTTCCCCAGTCCGCCCGTCGATCACCGTAATCTTTCCGGGCTCTTCCTCATTGAACAGCCAGTTATGCCCGGTTTTCTGACGAGCCTGCATCAACTTGCCGTGTACCGTTTCCCGCGACTTCTCGGCTCCGTGCATTTCGTCGAAGGGCACGATCTTAAATCGGACGTTGAGGTGGCGTGCAGCCCACCCCAGCAAGCACTCGAAAATTTGGCCCACGTTCATCCGCGAAGGCACCCCCAGGGGGTTGAGGACGATATCGACTGGCGTGCCGTCGGGCAGGTAGGGCATGTCTTCAATCGGCAGGATGCGGGAAATAATCCCCTTATTCCCGTGGCGTCCCGCCATCTTGTCGCCCACCTGAATTTTGCGCTTTTGGGCCACATACACGCGCACGACCATATTCGCGCCCGGGGGCAGTTCGTCGCCTTGCTCCCGCGTAAATACGCGCACGTCCACGACGCGGCCTTTTTCGCCGTTGGGCACCCGCAGGGAGTTGTCGCGCACGTCCCGGGCTTTTTCCCCGAAAATCGCCCGCAGCAATTTCTCTTCTGGCGGTTGGTCGGATTCTCCCTTGGGCGTGACTTTGCCCACGAGGATATCGCCAGATTCTACCCACGCCCCGATGCGAATGATGCCGTTTTCATCCAACTGGCGCAGGGCATCTTCCCCGACGTTGGGAATTTCCCGCGTGATTTCTTCCGGTCCGAGTTTGGTCTGCCGCGCTTCAATCTCGTATTTTTCAACGTGAATGGAGGTGTAAACGTCGTCGTAAACCAGGCGCTCGCTGATCAGGATGGCGTCTTCGTAGTTGTAGCCTTCCCAGGGCATGTAGGCGACGAGGATATTTTGTCCGAGGGCGAGTTCGCCGCCTTCGGTGGCGGAGCCGTCGGCGAGGACTTGACCGGCGACGACTTCATCGCCTTCAAATACGAGGGGGCGCTGGTTGAGGCAGGTGTCTTGGTTGGAACGCTGGTATTTTTGGAGTTGGTATTCGATGCAGTTGCCGAATTTGGCTTTGAATGCCGAGTAATTTTTCTCCCTCAACTCGTCGTACTCGCGCACCTTGAAACTTTCTTCTGGCCGGATTTCCGGCATTGGGGTGTTCAAGTTCCGCGATTGGACGATGATGCGATCGGCAGAGACGTAAACGACATCTCCGTCGGCGCGGGAGACGGCAACCATCCCGGAGTCGCGCGCGGCTTGGGGTTCTAAGCCGGTGCCAACTAAGGGGCGCTCTGGCTTGAGCAGGGGTACGGCTTGCCGCTGCATGTTGGAGCCCATGAGGGCGCGGTTGGCGTCGTCGTGTTCGAGGAAGGGAATCAGGGAGGTGGCGACTGAGATGATCTGCACGGGGGAAATCGCCATGTAGTCCACCTGGGTTGGGGTGGTGGTGGTGAATTCCTGGCGGTAGCGCACGGGGACGGTTTCGCCCTGGATGTATCCGTCTTCGTTGACGGAGATGTCGCCGGGAGCGACGCGCAGGTCGTCTTCTTCGTCGGCTGTCATAAAGACGGGGGTGCGATCGCGCAATACCCGGCCATTTTCTACCGGATAAAACGGCGTCTCGATAAACCCATACGCATTGACGCGCGCGTGCGTCGCCAATGACCCGATCAAGCCGGCGTTCGGCCCTTCCGGCGTTTCGATCGGGCAGACGCGCCCGTAGTGGGACGGGTGGATGTCCCGCACGGCGAAGCCGGCCCGTTCCCGCGTCAGGCCCCCCGGCCCCAGGGCCGAAAGCCGCCGCTTGTGGGTCAGCTCTGCGAGGGGGTTGGTTTGATCCATAAATTGCGAGAGCTGCGAAGAGCCGAAGAACTCTTTAATCGCGGCGACTAGAGGTTTCGGGTTCACCAAGCTGGCGGGGGTGAGGACTTCGGCATCGGAAACCGTCATCCGCTCGCGAATGATCCGCTCGAGGCGGTTGAGCCCGACGCGCACTTGGTTCTGCAGGAGTTCGCCGACGCTGCGCACCCGGCGATTGCCCAGGTGGTCGATGTCGTCGGTGTTGCCGATGTCAAATTCCAGGTTGATCAGGTAGTCCACTGCCGCCAAGATGTCTTGTGGCGTCAGCACCCGCATGGTTTCCGGCACGTTCAATCTCAGTTTTCTGTTGAGCTTGTAGCGACCGACGCGCCCGAGGTCGTAGCGTTTGGGATCGAAAAAGCGGGAGTCGAGCAGTTGCTGTCCGCCGGACACGGTGGGGGGTTCCCCGGGCCGCAGCTTGCGGTACAGTTCCATCAGGGCTTCTTCTTCGCTGAATTGGCCTTCTTTTTCGATGGTTTTTTGGAAGTATTCCGGGTGGCGCAGGGCGTCGAATATTTCGCCGTCGCTGAGTCCGAGTGCTTTTAGCAGCACTTGGGCAGAGAGTTTGCGGGTTTTGTCGATCCGCACCCACACGAGGTCGTTTTTGTCGGTTTCAAATTTCAGCCACGCTCCTCGGTTGGGAATCAGGGAGGCGTTGTAGGTGCGGCGACCGTTTTTGTCGGTTTCGGATTTGTAGTAGACCCCCGGAGATCGGACGATTTGGTTGACGATGACTCGCTCTGCTCCGTTGATGATGAAGGTGCCGCGATCGGTCATCAGCGGCAAGTCGCCGATGAAGACTTCTTGCTCTTTGATTTCGCCGGTTTCTTTGTTAATCAACCTCGTGGGCACATACATCTGGACGGCATAGGTGCTGTCTCGCCGTTTGGCCTCGTCAACGTCGTATTTTGGGCGTTTGAGTTTGTAGTCTTTACCGATAAAATGCAACTCTAGCTTGCCGGTGTAGTCGGAGATGGGCGAGAAACTATTGAGTTCTTCAATCAGTCCCTCTTCCAGAAACCAGCGAAAGCTGGCTCTCTGGATTTCAACGAGGTCTGGCAAGGTGAAGGAGGGTGCGGGGAAAGTCTGATTAGTCATGCGTCTCCTCGAACGGGTTGGCGAGATCGCGAATCTGATATCTTACTGTATTTAGACGGAGATGTCAATCATTCTAGGGGTGGGAAAAGTCAAGCAGATGGGTGAGATTTAGAGATTATCTGCTTGCTCCGCCCCTGAGAGCGATCCTTTTTGTCAAAGGGCCACTGTCAGACGGGAGCCGATCGCCGAAAGGCGGGTTGCCAAGGGGTAAGGGCGACGCTTCCCGGCTCGGTTGCGGGTGGGGAATTTCGATCGGGTGAGGTCTTCAAGCGGTTCGGCGTCGGTGACGAGAGTCACCGAACCTGCTGGCTTTCTAAAAAATAAAGGTGAGTCAGAAGCCGTCGAGTTTGGGAAATGCCGTAGTCTGCAGGAGATTTTCAATTTCTGTGGCTGTTTGTTTTTTCGGGTGTGGGGAGGAGCGGGAATTGAGAGGGGGTTTTTCCCTTTCTGTGAACGCCGTGAAGGGGCGATCGCTCGCGTGCGTGAGGCTACCGGCAAATTTTGTCAGCGCATTCTTTAAAGGAGCCCGAGTCTGCTTATCCTCATCTTTTATGGGTGGAAAAGCAATCTGCCGGGGGAAAGATTCTGCGCCCGCTTTTGCTGGAGCTAGGCAGGATCGAGGGGGTGCTGTTTTATCCCCTGCGCCCAGACTGGGGCGATGGCGGGGGATGCGGAAAGGACAGCAGTCTTTTTCCGTGCCAATGTAGCAGCTCGACAGCAGTAACAATCCCATCTGGCGCAAGCGAATTTACGGATCACGATTCTTACTCCTATCGATTGTGAGGCAATCAAGTTAGGTGAGCTTTCTCGGACGTGGCTGTGTCGTTTGGCGCGATCGCCGCCCCTGCCGCGCCCCTTAACTGGCTGCCAGCCGGAAAAGCTGACAGGCATTCTCGGTGCTTTGTGCGGCTAGGGTTTCCAAAGAGACTTCTCTGAGTGCTGCCATTTGTTCGGCGACGTGTCGGACGTAAGCGGGTTCGTTGCGCTTTCCCCGTTTGGGGACTGGGGCGAGGAAGGGGCAATCTGTCTCGATCAGGAGGCGATCGCTCTTCACGGCGCGAGCGGATTCCTGAATCTGAGTGGCATTTTTGAAGGTGACGGTGCCGCTGAAGCTGATATAAAAGCCCAACTCTAAAAACCATTGCATTTCTTCTGGGGTTCCTCCCCAGCAGTGCATCACTCCGCGCACGGGACCAATTCTAGAAAAGAAATCCCTCAGTATTTCTGCCATTGTCGCCGCAGCATCCCGACAGTGTACAATAACTGGCAAGTCTAGCAGTTGGGCGATTTCTAGCTGCGCTTCAAATGCTGCTGTTTGCAGGTCTTTGTTGTCGGCTTTGTAAAAGTCCAGGCCGGTTTCCCCGACGGCCACCACCCGGGGGTCAGAGCTGGCTAAATCCCGAATTTGCGGCTGCAAGTCTGAGGTCCACTTGTCAGCGTCTAGGGGATGCAGCCCGACTGCAAAGGACAATTCTGGAAACTGGTCAGCCAATTCTCGAATGCTGGCAAATTCCCGGGGATGACAGCAGGAATGGACTAACCGGACGACGCCTGCCTCTCTCCACCGCTCGGCGACGGCATTTATATCTGGCACGAACCTGTCAAAGTTGATGTGTACGTGCGTATCTATCAACTGTATGTATGTCACTACCGCCTCTTCGCAATAGCTGCTGCTAACAAGCTGTTTAGAAATGAATGGATTTCGGATAATAGATTGAAGGTTGTCCTAAAATCTAATATCTAATATCGTCTGAAGGAGGCGAGAGTCTCAACCGGGCGGTTGAGTGGTCTTGTCTCTGTTGGAAAAGCGTTCTCGAGAAGCGGCTTTTCTCTAGCGGCCATAACATCATCATTGGGGAACCGTTCAGATGCCCCATCCCGTGTCAATAAACAATCTGGCCGCCAACTGGTTTTCACGTTTGACTGTTTGCTTGAAATTTTTTAACTTTTCCTTCGGCCAAAGTGGCGGGCTTGGTTTGGTTCGACCTCCGATCGGGGATTCCGAGTTGGCAAGAGCCAGCCTAAGTTTACACCCTTACCGATGATAGCACAACCGCAGCACTTTGCAACCCCATCCGTAAAAGGATGCGGGGGTACAAAAGGCTGCAGAGTTCGCTTGCTCGTAAATCGAGGATGCCGCTTTCACCGAAAGTGGGACGAGAGCGATCGCCGCTCCACACGGGCTGGCTGCCTCAAGTTGCCGCCGAGGGAGCTGGGGCGTGAGCCTTCAGGGCTCTGGCGAGGCGGGATTTTTGACGCGCGCCGTTGTTGCGGTGCAGGACGCCTTTTTTCACGGCTTTGTCAATTTTGCTGAAAGCGTCTGCCATGCGAGTTTGCACTTGCGCCATCACCTCTGGGGTGGGATTGGCGGCGTACTGATCCACGGCAGCAAAATATTTCTTCATCAGCGTCTTGACGGCTGATTTGTAGGCTTTGTTGCGCAAGCGGTTGCGTTCGGCGATTTGGACGCGCTTAATCGCGGATTTGATATTGGCCACAGTTATTCCTGAGAAAACTCTTCGATCGCAAAAATAATCATACTGCTCGAAAGTATACTATAGCATCTCCCAAGCGCTCAAGAGAGGGATAAGCGCGGGAAATCCGCGTTAAACTTATAGAAACAACGAGCACGGGTTAGTCTGGCATCAGAATAGCGGTTGGCTGTCAGCCGTCGGGACTGGACAGTCAGCCGTCAGACGTCAGCACTCAGCAGTCCAATCAAAGGAGGGCGATCGCTGGCAGTTTGATTCGAGATGTTGTCCAACTCGTTCTCGTTCCGGGTAAGTCCTAGATTGGCATTCCTACTCCATGCTGCGAATCATTACTCAGCGAGCTGAGGCAGAGGCTGAACTGCGGCGAATTGGCGATCGCACCCACGACGACCAGGTATTTCACAAAGAGGCAACAGTCCGAGAAGTGCTGCAAGCGGTGAAGCGCCAAGGCGATCGAGCCCTGTTGCATTATACAGAGGAATTCGACCAACAATCCCTCAGCCGAGATGACCTGCGCGTCAGCGGTTCGGAACTAGACGCCGCCTACCAACAAGTGCCCAAGGAGTTACTGTATGCGATTCGGCTAGCAGCCCAACAGATCGAGGCGTTTCACCGCCAGCGCGTGCCCAAATCGTGGGTAAAATTTGAAGGGGATGAGGTCGTCCTCGGCAAGCGCTACACGCCGGTAGAGCGCGCGGGACTCTACATTGCAGGGGGGAGAGTCGCCTATCCGACGGCGGTGCTGATGAATGCCATCCCCGCCAAGGTGGCAGGGGTGCCCCGCATCGCGATCGTGACGCCGCCGGGAGCGGAAAAAACGATTCACCCGGCAGTGCTGGTGGCGGCGCAGGAAGCTGGGGTGCAGGAAATTTATCGGGTGGGAGGCGCTCAGGCGATCGCGGCGCTGGCTTACGGCACGGAAACGGTCCCCAAGGTGGACGCGATCGCGGGCCACGGCAACATTTACGTCACCCTCGCGAAAAAACAGGTCTACGGGACGGTGGCGATCGATAGCTTAAGCGGGCCATCGGAACTGTTGATTATTGCCGACAAAGCCGCCAATCCGCTGCACGTTGCCGCCGATATCGTGGCTCAAGCAGAAAGTGACCCAATGGCTGCCGCAATTCTGCTGACGCCCGATTCCGTGCTGGCGAGAAAAGCCGTGTTGGAAGTCGAGCGGCACCTGGCGGATCACCCGCGCCGCATCCCCACGGAAAAAGCGATCGCCCACTACGGTTTAGTCGTCGTCGTTGATTCCCTCGCCGGGGCGGCAGAACTCTCCAACCAATTCGGGCCGCAAAACCTAGAATTGCAAGTAGCCGAGCCTTGGGAGCTGCTGGAGAGCATTCGCCACGCCGGGGCCATTTTCTTGGGAGGGGCCACGCCACAAGCGGTGGGAGACTATCTCGCCGGCCCCAACCACTCGCTGCCTGCAAACGGCGCAGCCCGTTACTCCTCCCCGGTTAGCGTGGAAACGTTTATGAAACACTCCAACCTGATCGAATACTCGCCCTTGGCCCTGCAAAAAGCGGCCCATGCCATTCAGGTTTTGGCCAATGCTGAAGGTCTTCCCGGTCGCGCTGACTCGGTACGGCTGCGCACTCAAATCAAGGGAGATGCGGATTGGGGCTTGGAAGACGGGACGAGGATGAAGGATGAGAAATAAAAAGTAGCGGGGAAACGCAGATTTCAAGCCGCGCTCACTCGCGGACGGGCGGATGAAAGCGAATCGCTATGGGGCGATCGAAAAGCCAGCTTTCACTGAAAAGCTCCCAGCTCTCAGCCCGCAGATTTCGAGAAAATATCGGTGGATTTTCAATAGGCTGCGAGAAAGTCAAGGCACAAATCTCGCTCAAGCGGGCGAGGACGCCCCCACTCCGGGAACAACAGAGCGATTTCTCCCACATCAGTCGCGCAGTTGCAGGGGGTGGGTGAGAACAGCCAACCGAAACGCGAATTGCAGGTTTGGGAGAAGATTGTGGGTGGAATCGTTTTACTCTTGAGGAGATGCGAGCGGTGCTTAAGACAATTTTAGTGGCCCTCGATAGTACAGAACTATCAGATCGCGTAATTGAAACCCTAAAAGAACTGCAACTGCCACCCGAAACCAAAGTCGTACTCTGTCACGTCATTCCCCCGCGCAGCAGCGATACGGACGTGGCCGCCGATCGGCCCCGCGTTGTCGAGGAACTATATTATAAAGATGTTGAAAAACAGCTACAGTCTTACCAAGCAGGATTGCCTTGTCAGAGCGAACTGGAAGTGGTCAGCGGCGATCCGGCTGAGGAAATTATCCGTCTGGCAAATATCTACCAGGCTGACTTGATCGCGATCGGCAATCGGGGCTTGACGGGGATGAAGCGCATTTTGGAGGGCTCCGTCAGTTCTCAAGTAGTCGCGGACGCGCCCTGTTCGGTTTTTGTCATCAAGCCCAAATAGCGATCGGGACGGGAAAAATCCGAGCGGGCAAATCGTTTCGCGCTCAGGGGGGCGTGCAAAAAGCTCTGAGCGCAAAGAGCCCTCAAAAAACCAACCGCAAGAAAACGGGGGTATCAGCGCTGCTAAAATGCTGCCGTACCTTCAGAAGATTGCCATGTCCCCCGAAACGGATTCTCTCTCTCCAAATACCACTGGCGCTGATGCGGTTGACGAAGCGATCGCCCGGGGAATTGATTTTGACGGCAGCCCCATTCCTGCTGCCAAATTGGACCTCTACCGTCAAGTGATGGCCCTAGAGGCGGGCCGGCAGCGCAGCGGCGTCAGCAATACCATGCGATCGCGCATTGTGCGGATCGGGGCGAAGCACATTCCCCTGGAAACGCTCAACCAAATGCTGACAGACGCCGACTTCGCCCCCCTCAAAGAAAAGGAAATCGCCTTCTTCTACGGCGGCAAGTAGGGAAACGACGGGGTGGGCTGTTGCGCCCTCCCCACCCACAAAAATTTATCTCAGTGACTGGGTGGGAGCAATTCCAACTATTCCCGCGATCGAGAAGGGCTATCTCCCGCTTCAAATACCCTCCCTTTGACAATCGCCTCATTCAGGCGTCGCGGATTCAGGGCTATTTTCCCCGCACGAGCCGACGCGGCAGCTAGGCGAACCAATCTGCCGGATGTAGAGCAAGGCTTCTGCTTCGGAAAGAACGCCCTGACGACTGACGCGCTGCCAAAAATTTTCCCCCTCCACATATTCCATCGCGATACAGGGCAAGTCGCCTTCGTGGAAGACATTTTCGATCTGTACAATATGAGGATGTTGGCACAGGGCAAGCCGCAGCGCCTCGTCGCGGAAATCGTGCCGATACTTGGCCAGAAATTGGACTCGGTTGGGATCGGTGAGGATTTCGTCTTTCAGGGTTTTAATAATAACGAGATTGCCCCGCTTATTTTTGGCAAGATAGGTGATGCCGAAACCTCCCTTGCCTAGTTCGCGTTCGATAGTATAGCGATCGCCGTATCATTTCTGCCCTGATGGCCAAACCACCGATGATGCCTCCAAAGCTCTGGCGTTAATTTTGACACAAAGGTGCTTGTTTGCATAATGGCATCCCAGAGCGCCTTTGCAAAACTCGATCGCTCAGCCGAATTTGTATCGCCTTATATCCCTGTTCGCTAACCTCTAACACTCATGTCAGACATCGAACAATTAATTGCTCAAATTCAACAAGAAGCCCAAAGTGCGGAATTTCCCATCGACGAACCGGTTTATCGGGAAGCGGGTTTAGAGCCAACCCAGCCGATTCTCTACGGCGGCAACCTAGAAAGTCAACTGTGCATATTTGCCCGCGATTTGGGAAAAGATGAAGTCCAGGCGCGGCAACCGCTTTACGGGGCTGCCGGGAAGCTGGTACGTCAGGGGCTTTACCGCGCCATGTACGGGCAAGAATCGAGCAAAAATACAGATTTAGGCGTCGTTCTCGATCGCGTCTTGCTGACAAATACCGTTCCCTACAAGCCGCCCGGTAACAAAGCTTATACAGAGGCTGTCAAAAAACGCTTTCGTCCCTTTTTAGAGAAATTTCTGGTGTTGCACTGGAAAGGGGATAAAATTATCACGTTGGGGAATGAAGCCTTTAATTGGTATAGCCCTTATGCGGCGAAAGGAAAGCTGAAAGAGTTTTTCGAGAGGAGCGATCGCTACGCCCGCACCATTCAAGTCACCCTAACTGCCAAAGACGAGCAGTGGAACTTGCATTCCAAGCCAGTCACGCTTTACCCGCTGCCTCACCCTTCGCCGCTAAACCAGCAATATTACGCGCAATTTCCCCAGATGCTTCAGCAGCGCCTGACTGAAATTTTACCGCAGGCGACAGAATTCATCTGAGAAATTTTTCTCTCAAACCCTTTCGGAATAAAGACTTCAGTCCTCCTCGTTGTTCGTAGTGAGGACTTCAGTCCTCCTCTTCGTTTGTACTCGGAACGGACAGTCATCCTCTTTGTTCGTAGCGAGGGCTTCAGTCCTCCTCTTCGTTTGTACTCGGAACGGACTGAAGTCCGTACTACGAACAGGGAATAATTTTCATCCAAAACTTTTTACGATCGCTGCAATTGCTCCCTCACCCAGCGCCGAAAAACTTTCATGGTTGCATTTCTGCCGGCGGTTTTACTCTGCTCGACATATTGGTGTATGGCAGAGGGTAATTGCGAAATCATCGGAAAAATAGGGCTGATGTCAGATTCGATATATTTTCCCTCGCGCAGCACGTCAATCCGCAGCCGTTGCCCGTTGTAACGCCACAGTTCCGGCACTCCCAAGCCTTCGTAATTTTCTAATTGAGTGCGGGAAGTAATATCAATTTCAATAGATAAATCTGGCGGCGGATCGGTGGTTAAGTCAATTCGTTTTTTTCCCCTGACAGCCGCTTCATTCTGGATGTAAAAACAAGCGTCAGGTTCTACCGCCCGATCCATATTTTCTGTTTTAAAGGTAGTCGAGCCCAGATTTCTAAATTCAAGGTCGAGTTCTTCAAGGATGACTTTTACCAAATCGGCAATAATGTCTTTATCGTCCTCATGTTCGGGCAGGGGCGTCATAATTTCCAAAGTTCCTTTGTTGTAGGAAAGTCTGGCAGCTCGGCGTTCTCCCAATTCGTCTAAGATGGTTTCAAACATCTGCCAGTCGATATCTTTGAGGTGCAGGACATTCCCCGGCGGGACAATTAATTGCTTCAGGTCGATCTGCATGGGTTTACTTCCTCCAATCCCCTATCTCCATTATCTCATCCGCCATCCCGTTCGGGGAAGTGCCTGTGGAACATCTGGACAATCTGCCTATGCCGATCGCTTCAATTGAGCTGGCAATTGATGTTTCTGCAATTGATACATGCGATCGAACAAGTTCCAGCAATATTGTTCGGGCAGTCCGCAGGTGACGGCTCCCCGCATCACGACATTAAAGTACCAGTCGTTCGGTGCGACTTCTTCAGAAAGTTTGTTGACGACGACGTAGGTGCGGACGTTGCTGTAGAGTTTGCCACCGCAGCAGACTTCTACCATTTCGTGGCGGTAGCAGTTGTTGCCGACGTCTTCGCGCTCGTCAAGGCGATCGCTCAAGCGCCACGGCAATCGGTAGAGCACGCCTTCCACTGAGGAGGCTGCATCGGTTACGACGTCGAGCACTCCGCAGTTGCGGCGCGGGTAATAGCAGTAAAATCCCAGCCGATATCCTTTGAGGGTGGCTGGCCCGATGACGTAGGGATGAGTATTTTCACCTAGCGATCGCTTCAAATCTACAGGACACATGCAAGAGCCATAGGCAAAATAGTAAAACGCTGGCTCGCTCTGGCGGGCTTGTTGCTCTTGAGGGGGTGGCGGGGAATTATCGAGAGTGTAAGTCCAGAGGTTTTGGATATGTCCGGGCTTGAGGCTCATAAACTCTTGGCAATTTTACTCACGCCTGAAATTCTAACAGACCCTTCAGAAAAAAAACAACGTTATCCCGATAGGCAAACCGTAGTTTAAGCTTTTCATCAACTTTGGACAGTCAGAGACTCCCGCTAGAGGACGGGAGGTGGAGAAAGGGAGAAGGCGGGGCAGCACGGTTGCCAGCGGCGGAGAACAGCTCAGTCGGGGCAGCCACGGGGGGCAGCCACGAGGGGAGAAGCCCCTACCGCGATCGCTGATATGACAAACGCTATACAGGGAGAAAATGTAATACTTTCTTAAAAACCACGCTGGCAGTCCCGGCTGGGTCAATTGAAAATCCAAGGTCTAAAATTTAAGAGGGTATAAATCGATACCCGTGAGAAAAACTCCCCTCAACGAGGGGCGATCGCGGCAAAGTACGAGAATGCAAGAGCCTTTTAGGAGGGGCTGAGCTAGGAAAAAGCGGGAAAGAATTACTATAAATGTATTAAGCTAATCGCTAGCCGATATGAGCTATTGCCTCAATCCAGATTGCCAAAGGGCTTACAATGCCAGTAATGCCAAGTTCTGCCAGAATTGCGGGTCATCTTTGCTGTTGGGCGATCGCTACCGAGCCATCAAACCCATTGGCGCTGGGGGCTTTGGGCGAACTTTCGAGGCGGCGGACGAGTGGAAGCCGTCCCACCCTCGCTGCGTCATCAAGCAGTTTTTCCCCCAAGATCGGGGCTTCGTCGATACCCTAAAAGCCGCTGAGCTGTTCCGCGCCGAAGCCGAGCGCTTGGAGGTTTTGGGCAAGCACCCCCAAATTCCCGAGCTGCTGGCTCATTTTGAAGAAGGAGAACAGCAGTATTTAGTACAAGAATTTATCGACGGGCGCAATCTCGCCGCTGAATTGGCTGAGTCCGGCCCCTTTAACGAATTCCAGATCCGCGACTTGCTCAAAGATTTGCTGCCGGTGCTGCAGTTCGTCCACAGCCACAAAGTCATTCACCGCGATATCAAGCCGGAAAATATCATCCGCCGCAGTTCCGACAAGCAATTGGTTCTGGTCGATTTCGGCGCGGCAAAGTTGGTGAACCACACGGCTTTGCAAAGAACCGGCACCGCGATCGGCTCAGCCGCTTATGCGGCTCCCGAGCAGATGATGGGCAAAGCGGTTTTTGCCAGCGACCTGTACAGTCTGGGCGTTACTTGCATCCACTTGCTGACGCAAATGCCCCCCTTTGACTTGTTCGACAGCGGCGAGGGAACTTGGGCTTGGCGGGATTTTGTCAGACAGCCGATTAGTGTCGAGCTGGTTCGCGTGCTTGACAAGATGATGCAAGCGGCTGTCAACCGCCGCTATTTGTCGGCAGCGCAAGTGAGTAAAGCGTTGAATCTCCCGTTCAAACCTGCCGCAATTGTAGCAGCGCCGTCTTTGCCCGCGCCCGGAGAAAACGAAACAAGCGCGCCAGCAGCCCCCATCCCCGCTGAGTCCGCTATTGTTCCGCCTGCTGCCAAGCCAACCATTCAAACTCAACGGGCTGATATTCAGAAAGTCTTGCAAAATGCCCTGAAAGATTATCACGTCAAGGTTCAGGTCAATCTAGCCAAAACTCAGCTAACGCTCGTTCTCAACCGCAGAGAAGCAACCCCTGTCAATTACCTAAGAGTCTCGAAAATTATCTCCAGAGAGCTGACAGCTTTACAGCTTACCCGCATCGAGAAAATTAAAGCATTTGGGAGAGTAGAAGGACAGAATATTCCCGAATGGCAGCAGGTATTTAAGGTGACGCAACCGCCAGCCACTCAAGCAAGAGGGAGATTTCTGCAGAGGTTGAAGTTTTTGCCCAAACAATGGGCAAGCGCTTTAGCGAATAAGTATTTTTGGCAGGATACTTTAATGTTTTTTATGGCCCTAGCAATTTTTAACAAAATTGTCGTCTTCACTGCCGCAACTTCTCTGGTTATTGCTGTAGGCTTTCTCGTTGTTAAAAAGTCACTCGCGCAACAGAAGGAGATTAGGAATGACAAGCTATTCAAAGAGCTGGGATTTGCCACTTTGTTTTTAGGACTTGTGAATTTCCATATTTTTTTGAGCGATGCTTTTGGCATACTGCTGGCTTGTTTATTTATGGCCTTACCCTTTTTGTACGTTAAGGAAAACATCGGAGAAGAAT
The DNA here is from genome assembly GCA_964405435.1 of uncultured bacterium. Taxonomy (GTDB): domain Bacteria; phylum Cyanobacteriota; class Cyanobacteriia; order Cyanobacteriales; family Oscillatoriaceae; genus DVEG01. The sequence continues at coordinate 3,040 of CAYOOD010000025.1, read as the reverse complement.
GACAGTAAAAGCCAGAGAACACGGGAATGGGAGAAAATTAAGAAACAGGGGTGTTTAGAAAATCCCTTCGCCATTTTGTGTGGGTTGGGTAGAGCGAGAGCATTACCCAACACTCAGACTGGGTTTATCTTGCCCGAAAACGAATACTCATAGGGTTGGGTGCAGCTTCCTCAACCCAACAAAGCTGTTCTGTCAGCTTTGAAAAGAAAGCTCTCTTCCCCACAGAAAACTTCTCCCCTTTCATCCCCCAATCCCCTTGCTCCCGGCAACACTCCAAAGAAAGCCTCCACAACAATTTTGACAAAACACTATAAAGCCATAAAGTAGCGATCGCGACTCAGTACCGATACAATTGGCGGCGCTTTTGGGAAAATATGAAGTTTTGTTAAGACGCGCCGGCCAAACGAGAGGGCATTATAGCGATATCATATCAAGGATGTGACGCTGCCCCTTTTAAAAGCCAAAAGCTAAAACCTAAAATCGGTATGAGCTATTGCCTGAATCCTCAATGCCAGAAAGCCCAAAATCCAGAAGGCAATAAGTTTTGTCAAAATTGCGGGGCAAAGCTGCTGCTCGGAGATCGCTACCGAGCCCTGAAACCTGTCGGCAAGAGCAGCAACAGCCGAACCTTTCTAGCAGCAGACGAGCAAGATGCGGCGAAACGGCGCTGCGTTATCAAACAGTTTCGCACCTCGGCGCGAGACACTGCCGAATCGCTGCAAGAAGAGGTGATGCGGCTGGAGGAGCTGGGCAAACATCCCCAAATCCCGGAAATGCTGGCCCATTTTGAACGGGACGGGCGGCAGTATTTGGTACAGGAATTTATCGAGGGAGAAAACTTAGCCCAGCAACTGGCGAAAGAGGGGGCATTTGACGACACTCAGATCCGGCAGTTGCTCGATGAAGTGCTGCCAGTCTTGGAATTTCTCCACGCCAGCGAACTGATTCACCGAGATATCAAGCCGGAAAATATCATTCGCCGCCGCAGCGATCGCATTTTGGTGTTGGTGGGTTTTGGCGCGGCGAAACACGCGACAGAGGCGGCAATGGCGAAAACCGGGACGCTCATCGGTAGCGCCGAGTACGCGCCGCCAGAACAACTGATGGGCAAAGCGGTTTTTGCCAGCGATTTGTACAGTTTGGGGGTGTCGTGCATTCACCTGCTCACCGACATTCACCCTTTTGATTTGTACGATTGCATGGATGGGAAGTGGATTTGGCGGGATTATGCGGGAGAGCGCCTCACCCCCGGGCTCGGTCGCGTACTGGATAAAATGCTGGAAACTTCCGTCAGGCGGCGCTATCAATCGGCAGCAGAAGTTTATGCAGATTTGAATCCGAGCAAGGTGTTGAATGTGCCGCCGATTGTGAGGCGATCGCCCCGTGTCTCACAACCGATAAGCCTCTCACAGGAAATAACAGCACCGCCACCGCCTCCCAAACCGCAGGCACCGCCACCGCCCCCCAAACCGAAACCGCCGAGCTGGCAGTGCGATCGCACCTTGAATGGTTCGGAATCTGCTGCCGAAATAACCGCCGTCGCCCTCAGTCCCCAAAGTAGAATTCTGGCGAGTGCTAGCTGGGATGCGACGGTGAAGCTGTGGGATTTGGGCAGCGGCGAGGAAAAGCCGCAGCAAATGCCCCTGCACGCGATCGCCGCTCACGCTAGCGGAGTCGTCGCGATCGCCGTCAGCCCCGACGGGCAAACCCTCGCCAGCGCCAGTGCAGACTGCACCGTGAAACTCTGGCGACTGTGGCAGCTAGCGCCCGCAGAAATCAGAGCCGGTACGAAACCCATCCTTGCCGCTCACCTCATCGGACATAGCAGCATGGTGACAGCCGTTGTCATCAGCCCAGACGGACAAACCCTCGCCACCGGTTCGCGCGATAAAACAATAAAGCTGTGGAATTTAAAAACGGGAGAATTGCGGCAAACCCTCACCGATCATTCCGATAGAATTCTCTCTCTGGCGATTAGTTCCGACAGTCAGATTTTAGCCAGCGGCAGCGCCGACAATGCGATTAAAATCTGGAAACTGAACGGGGGCGAATTGGTGCAAACCCTCACCGATCACGTCGGTGCTGTCAATGCAGTTGCCATCAGCCCGGATGGCAAAACACTTTTCAGCGGCAGTTGGGATAGAAGTGTAAAACTGTGGAGTCTAGAAACCGGCAGCCCGTTGCAGGTACTTTCGGGGCACCTGCTGTCAGTTTCTGCGATCGCTATCAGCCGAGACGGAAAAACTTTAGCAACCGCCAGCCACGACGCCACGATTAAACTCTGGAATTTACCGCAAGCAGAACTGCTGGCCACCCTTTCCGGTCATGCCAGGGGCGTGAATGCCGTCGCCTTCAGTCCTGACGGGAAAACGCTTATTAGTGGTTCTCAGGATGGCAGTATCAAAATTTGGCGCTTTGATTAAAGTGAGGGTTTTTAATATCAATTTTCTTTTTGCACGAAACAGATAGAAAGCCCGAAAGCCCCTAAAATAGGCATTTTTGAATTACTATCTGTTTCACAGTTAAAGAAAACTGATATAAGAAACCCAGATTATAGCGGTTCTTTCAGGAATTGTAAAAAAGCTTTCGGGTAAGGTGCTTTGCCGCGACAGCAACGTATCTTACAGAACTTTACGACTCCTGAACTAATCGCTCTATCCCTAACAATTCTTTAAAATATTCGGACTTTTTCAAGCGGCTAAATTCAGCCTATATTGTTTTATTTGTCAACATTCAAAAGCCAATTTATAAAAAACTTTAAAAAAAGCTGGCAAAATAAGCACTCGTACAGAATCAATTGCACAGGTAGAATTGGTAGTGCGGGAGCTGGAGGCGCTGCTCTGTAGAGATAGCGGGACTTCTCCACTCCCCATGATGGCAATTATTTCTGCTCATCTCCTTATAAAGTCTGTAAGAATTTTCGCTCAGACACTCTAGCGAACGAGCAGATTTTGCGATATAGCAGTTCTATTTGATACTAAGTTGGCTAATACCAAGTTGGCTAACTTAGTATTGTTACATTTTTTTATATATCCCGGAG
>CAYOOD010000024.1:65203-83930 GCA_964405435.1 uncultured bacterium | reverse complement strand
GACTCCTTATGGACTTCTTTTTGGCTATTGTAGCATAACTTTAGAGAATTGGTATGACGCAGAGACTTACGGCCTGAGAGTTGACTGCAGTCATTCGTTCGTAGCGAGAGTTTTAGCCCTCACTACGAACCATGAAGACATCTGCAGTTTAATAGGGTTTTCCTACTTATTTAGCGTTTAAACTGCCGAACTTGTTTGAGGTTTCTGTCCGAGAACCTTCATCCAACGATAGTTAGAAACTAGGGCTTCCCACAAGGTTTCGCAGACATTATATTTCACCCCAAACTCTTTGCAAACTTCTGCCACTATCGGAGCGATTTTCGGATAGTGAATGTGATGGATCTGCGGGAAAAGATGGTGAACAACTTGATAGTTCAAGCCCCCCAAATACCAGGTGATGACGGGATTAGTCGGGGCAAAATCTACAGTTGTCCTGACTTGAAAAATCGCCCATTCATCCTCAATCTGGTTGGATTCTGGATTCGGTTGAATAAACTCTGCTGTATCCATGACGTGAGCGAGCATGAACACGACGCACATGATCAGCCCGTCAGTCAGGTAAGTAATCAGAAATCCCGCCAGTGCCTCTAGAGGGGTATATCCCAGAGCAATTGGGATTCCGAAAAACAGACCGATCCATACTATTTTACCGCCCAGTAAGATAGCGAGGTCTGACGTTTTTGGGGGCGTAATGACGTGATTGTAGTATTTGCGCTTGAACAGAATTATATAAACGTCAGCCAGCGCCCAGTAAAGCGGAATAATCGGATAGATGAAGTAAATAAATATCTCTTGAAATTGATGAAACCACTTCCACTCGGCAGAGGGAGACATCCGCACCAATCCATCGCCATGTATCTCGACATCATATCCGAGTACATTGGTATAAGTATGATGCAGCAAGTTGTGCCGTATCCTCCACAAATAGCTGGAAGCACCGATTATGTCGAATGTCACGCTCAATATCTTATTAACCCAACTGCGATTAGAACAACTGCCGTGATTTGCGTCATGGGCAATATTAAAACCGACAGCGGCGATACTCAACCCAAAAACCATACAGCCAAGCACTTTCATCCAAATGATATGCGGACCCAATAAAATAAATGTGGCTGACGCAATTACCCAGCCTAGAATCAGGGCAATTTTCACATACATTGCCAGATTATCTTTCGTATTAATTTGATGGGCTTCTAAGTAAGCATCAACTCGTCGATTTAGTTCTTTCCTAAACCCAACATTTTTGGCAAACGTAATTTTCCCTTCGGTCTGTAGCATGGAGTTCTCGTCGATTGGATAAGATTGATGTCCGGGTGGAAACACTTGCCGATGGAGAGACTTTGAAGATATTTCATTGCGGCAAGTATTGTCTTCTGCGATTTAGCTGATATTTCAGCTAATTATTATTGTTATTTTCCCAGCATTTGTTCCTTTTCTTTTAGCTATTGTTTGTCGGCTTTGCTCCGGCTTCGCCGACTGGCCTAATTGTGAATGGCTGCTTTCATTTACAATCCGATTGGGATTTTATCCGGGAGAAAATCTCTGGGTAAAGTCCAGATCTGTAAACCAATAAACCAACTCCTGATTCTGGGCTGCAAAAACTTTGGCTTTACTGCCTCTATTGTGCTATTTTGTCGGCGTATAATCCGTAGCACTTTCACCCGCATTTAATGACAGGCTTTAACGCTTGGAGCAGAGGCGCGCGGATCTTCTGTTTTTTCAAATCAAGTCATACCTAGATATAGAGGAACCTTGGCACTTGACTTAGCATCAAAAAAATGGTCGAGCCACAACCCTTTATAACTTAATCATATTTGGCTGCTTTTGTCAATTCAATTGACAGCACTTCAGATCGCCGCCAAGCTATATAAATTTCTTATATAAACCGGGCTTGTAGTATGGCTGAAAAAATATAGAGCGTTCGTTTTCTTCTCTGTGCCTGCGATCGCCGATCTGCGCGTCTCTGCCTCCAGGCAAAAGTTTTTCAGAAATCAAATAGAAATCCCAGCTCGGCTTTTCGTTGCCATTTTTTGCAATAAGCTAAACTTATAATAAAACGAGCGAGACTTCGGACATTTGTAAATCAGGGAGATACACTATAGCATCGATCGCGCTAAATATTTTTTGATTTTAATGAGTAATTTTTATAGCTAGAAAATTTGTTTAAGAAAAGCTAAAGGATACCGAGCGACCCTGTGGGACATTCATTCCTGATGTCAGCCGAGAGCTGTCAAGGGTCTGAAAACAGGGCTGCGTCCAGGGCGGAGAGATTTTCAACCTTGAGGCAAGCCAGTCAAAGCTGAGCTAGTCGAGCAGACAAGGCTGTTGAGTAAAGATTTTGCTAAAACAGATCTGCGATCGCCCGATACAATTCCATGCTCACCCCATCCTCAGACCGCTTCTTTGCCGCTGTGGGCGATGTCCACGGCCACATTTACGCCATGACAGGGATGCTGCAAGCTTGGGAATCCTGTAGCGGTCATCAACTGGCGTTCGTCCTCTAAGTAGGAGATTTCGGCAGACATGCTGCTGCTGCACGAGTGGCCCTCCGGCATTGTCAATCCCCGCCACGGCGGCGATTGCGATCGCGAAGTGGGGAACGAGTATGCACGGATGTTCGTGGAGTCTCTCGCTCCGCGATTGGTAATTTGCGGCCACTTGCACGAGCGATACCGCCATCGCCTTTATCTGGGGAATAATATTTTAACAGATATCTGCTGTTTGGCGAATGTAGGGCAGGGAAAAGACGCGATCGCATTTTTCCGCCTCGCGCCAGACGGAACAATTCTGGAGGTGACGGATGCAATGCGGGTCTAAAAATTATATTTTGACTCTTTCCGAACTAGGGCAAAGCTTGTGGTATACTGCCTTTGACGCGATCTCCGCCTAACTGCCGACAGCCTCAGCAAATAACGCCTGCGGGGCAACCGAGCGCCTTGCGGACGCGCCCTCGCCACGGGTGCCAGTAAAAGCGATAAGCTTGTATTGACAGAAGCCAATAGAAGCGCTAACATTAATGATTCTGAAGATTGCATTGCTTTTCATCGGGAGCGAGGAACCGGGTTTCTTGAAGAAATCCGGTTCCTCGGTTTCAGAGAGCGCTGGAAGTCGGATTTTTTGTAGGACACCCACTTCAACCTGCACCGAAAAGCGTGAAGAACAAAGCGCTTTCGCGGCGACGGTGGAGCGCACAAACGCGATTTGCGCTTCGGGGTATAAAAACGCTTCACGCCAGCGAATTGCCCTTTTTGTATTGCCCTTCTCGTACAGTAGGCTAGGAAAAACTCGATTAAACGAACTCGCCAATGAGTAAAAAAACAAATCTGTTTCAACACGCGAGGCAAGCGCTGGAAAATTCCATGATCGAGGAAGCATGGGAAGCGCTAGACAAATCGATCGTCTATTATTACGACCGTCCCGTCGGGACATTAGCCGCCTGCGACCCCAATGTAGAGGCGCTCAATTACGATCAGTGTTTTATCCGCGATTTTGTCTCCTCAGCCCTGGTTTTTCTCATCAAAGGTCAAACGGAAATTGTCCGAAATTTTCTGATAGAAACTCTGCGGATGCAGATTAAAGAAAGGCAGCTAGATTTTCTCGAACCCGGACGCGGATTGATGCCGGCGAGTTTTAAAGTGATCGTAGAAAATGACTGTCAATATTTGCAGCCAGATTTTGGCGATCGCGCCATCGGCAGAGTCACCCCGGTTGACTCCTGCCTCTGGTGGATTATCGTTTTGCGCGCTTACGTCAAAGCCACCGGCGACGAAGCGCTAGCCCACCAGCCCGACTTTCAAAGGGGAATTCGGCTCATCCTAGAACTCTGCCTAGTGGCTCGGTTTGACATGTACCCAACCCTGTTCGTTCCCGATGGCGCTTCCATGATTGACCGCCGCATGGGCATGAACGGGCATCCTATAGAAATTCAATCTTTATTCTACGCCACTTTGCGTGCAGCTCGCGAACTGCTGCTCGACAATCAAGTCAATCAAGTTATCGTTCAGGGAGTCAGAAATCGATTGGAACCGCTCACCGAACACATTCGCAAGAATTATTGGATCGACATGGAGCGGTTAAATGATATTTATCATTACAAAAGCGAGGAATATGGAGAACACGCTCTCAATCAGTTTAATATCTATTCTGACTCGATTCCCTATGCTTGGTTGACTGAGTGGCTGCCGGAAAGAGGCGGTTATTTAGCAGGCAATCTCGGCCCTTCACAGTTGGACTGTCGCTTTTTTACTGTAGGCAACTTGATGGCGGTTATCTCTTCTTTGGCAAGCGATCGCCAATCCCAAGCCATTCTGGAACTCATCGAACAGCGCGCTTATGACCTCATCGGTTACATGCCCATGAAAATCTGCTTTCCAGCCCTAGAAGACCGAGACTGGAAAATGATAACCGGCTGCGATCCGAAAAATCGCCCCTGGTCCTACCACAATGGCGGCAATTGGCCAGTATTGATCTGGATGTTGGCCGCAGCGTCTCTGAAAACCGGGCGAATAGAATTAGTATCTCAAGCGATTGAAATCGCAAAAAGACGATTGATACACGATCAGTGGGCTGAATATTACGATGGCAAGAACGGCAGACTGGTTGGCAAAGAAGCGAGAAAATATCAAACCTGGACGATCGCGGGCTTTTTATTGGCGCAAGAACTGCTAGCCAATCCCGATAATTTGAAATTAATCTGTTTTGAGCAAGATATTGAAGCCAGTAGTTAGAGAGAAAATAAAATGCCGTAAAAATCCGGCCTTCTTATTCGGAAGAACCTCTTCAATTAGTTTTGCAGGTCAAAGCAATAGGGGTTTTAAAAAGCCGCTAATAAACCCGGTTTCTCTAAGAAATCAGGTTGGCGACAGGGAGGGCGTTACGTTGATTGACATTTCAGTCCCTGGCGGGGATTGGCACGCGCCAGAATCCGGCCTGCCTTCAAGTTTAGCAGACGCAAGCACGCCAGTTTTACCAATCTGACTGCAACGCACTCTAGCTGCAGAACTGCCAGCTAGTGCTATAGGGACAGGCGGCATTCCTGCCAAAAATTTGCACGCCAAAGGGAGACGAAGGGAATCGCCCGCGCGCCGGCAAGAACCAAGAGCCATCAATGACACCGCTCGGCGGCAAACGTTCCCGTAAATAGGTCATCGGGCAAAAGATCTATACAGGCAACTTTCCGGGATGCTTTCAAAAGGGGTACTCGCTCCCTCAGAAAATGATATTTTGGCAGTAGTCTTTGCAGGTAATCCCTAGCTGTGAAATTATTTGTCTACCACACCCCCGAACTGACGCCAAATGATAGCGTGCCCGATTGCGCGATCGCCATTGATGTCCTCCGCGCCACCTCGACGATGGCCACGGCCCTAGCTGCAGGAGCTGAAGCCGTCCAAGTCTTCAGCGATATAGACAAATTAATGCACGTCAGCGAGCAGTGGCCACCTGAAAAACGCCTTCGCGCTGGCGAACGGGGCGGCTCGAAAGTAGCCGGGTGCGACTTGGGCAACTCTCCCCTCGACTGCACCCCCGAACTCGTGCAAGGACGGCGGTTGTTTATCAGTACCACGAATGGCACTCGTTCCCTGCAGCGGGTGCAACACGCTTCCTCGGTTCTGGCAGGAGCTTTCATCAACCGCAAGGCAGTGGTGGACTATGTTTTAGCCAAACAGCCGGAAACGGTTTGGATTGTCGGTTCGGGTTGGGAAGGCAGTTTTTCCCTGGAAGATACTGCGTGCGCCGGCGCGATCGCCCACAGCCTCCTGAGCGCCACGGGCGCGCCGATCGACGAATTCGCTGGCAACGATGAAGTCACCGGCGCGATCGCCCTTTACCTGCAGTGGAAAGACGACCTCTTGCAGCTCATGCACCGCGCCAGTCACGGCCAGCGCCTCCTGCGCCTCGACTGTCACGAAGACCTGAAATACTGCATCCAAACCGACATTCTCGACGTGCTGCCCATCCAGAAAGAATTGGGCGTGTTGGTCAAAAATGGGTAACGGGGTTGAGAGTGTGGAGTATGGAGTGTGGAGTGTGGAGTAAAAAGTGAGAAAAAATATAGTGGAATAAGTGAAAATTCAAGTCCTTCTTCCACTCAGCACTCAGCACTCAGCACTCAGCACTAATGCCCTCTTCCCTATTCCCCACTCCCCAATCGCTCCATTAAACAAGCAGCAATCCGGCGCGCGGCACCGGGATAACCCATGCGCCTCTGCCCGTTGTCGTCAATCAGGTGCAGCCGGTCGGGATCGCGCAGCAACTGCTGCACGACAGCGACAATCTGGTGCGGCTGCTGCACCAGAATCAAAGATGGCCCTAGCAGGCGGCTCTGGGCTTCCGCAAAGGCAGGGGTAAACTGGGGGCCAGAGCCCGGAATCGCGATCGCCGGCTTGCCCAAACCGACAAACTGTTCCGTCGCCGTACCCGCCATCGCGATCGCCAAGTCGCCAGCGTGCAGGCATTCGGCAAAGGCGCGCTGCGAGAGAACGAGCGTTCCACTTCCCAGCGTAAAAATCTTTGCCGTTGGATCGCTCAGGAGTTGCAGGGGCGGGTTGTGAACAGAGGTTGTCTCTTTGACGGGTGGATTGTCTGGCACGCTCGCTCCTAGTGGCGCGCCGACAGTCTTCTCCTGCCAGCCGTAAACTTGCAGCTCGTGCAACAATTCACTCAAGCTCAAACTCGGGGCGAGCGCTGCGAGAAACACCGGCTTGCGATCGGCAAATGCTTCGCACAATCCGGCTGCAGCTTGCAAAATTTTCTGCCAATTCCTGTAAACCTCTGGCGCTCTCGAACCGGGGAGGAGCGTGACAACCAGCGATCGCCGCGTTTCCTTCCATTCCACATCCGGGTCGTAAAAAATCGCCGGTGGGTTCTCCACCTCCAACTCGTCCATCATCGGATTTCCCAGATCCAGTGCTGGAATCGAAAACTTTTGTAACGTCTGCGCCGTCAGCGAATCTCTGGGAAAAACCGCCTTGCACCTCTTTCTGCGCATCAACCAGCGCTCCCAAGGTAGGTAAACAGACCCAGACCAACCCTCCAAACGCTCCCACCGCGACTGGCGCGCCAGCACTCCAGCTTCATCTCGCAAATAGTATTCCGATTTCGCAGTTCCCACAAACGCATAAGGAGCGCCGCTCGTCCAGGCAAACAACAAAGGCACGATATCCCCCACGGCTAAAATCGCCCCGCCCTTTTTTACCCAAGCACGGACAGCTTTTAACTGGCTCCAAGTCAGTTGCAGCAAGCCGCCCTGCACGTCTTGCAATAACTGCCGCCCATCCATATAGATGAAGCCGCCAGAGGGCATTTTCTTGACGCTGCCAATAATCGGCACGTCCTCCAGTTGGGCATAGGCGTGCCCCTCCCCCACGATCGGCAGGGCTGCCAATTCAGGCGGATTGGGTTGGCGCTGCAGTTCCCGCAAGATCCGAACGGCGATAATGTCCTCCCCGTGACCGTTGCTCAGGCAAAGTAGTTTCAAGTTCCAGCCTCCTGGGAAACCTCAGTACACTCCCTCAAGATTAACTGAGGCAGTGATTGGAGACGGCAGACAGGCTGAGGGTTTTGCCAGTGCAATATGCGCTTCTCGCCGGCGATCGGGGCAAGGCACGCTGGTATGGCGATCGCTGACCAAAACCAGTTAATTTTTCATCGACATTCGGTTTACCGTACAAAAAATTCGGTTATTACTACCTATAGCTGCCTGACATTCCTCTGACAGGTCAAAAAATTCACTATAATGAAGGAAGAACAAACACGCGGGGCTTCAACGGTTTCGATGTGTCGGCGAAAGCTGTTCTGTGATTCAGGTCGAGAGTGAGTCTTCTCTCGTAAATACCGGGCTCAAAAAAAAGTAAATGCGAACAACATCGTTCCTTTTGCTCGTAAGGCTGCCACTGTTGCTGCCTAATAACCTCTAATCAGGTTCGAGCGTTTGTAGGCCGACTCCGTTAAGGTCTACAGACACAACCCCAACGGATGCTCTAGCAAGTATTCTCTGGTTGGCTTGCTAGCTAAGACTCAATCAGAGAATCCTGTCATCCGGGATAATGGATGGTTCCCGCTCTGAGGGTCAGAAGAGCTAAGCCTGTGAATGAGTGGAAGGTCAATACCCGGCGCAGACATGGGTTCGACTCCCATAAGCTCCATAACAATAAAGTGATATAACGAAGCTCAAACTACCCTAGTCTCAAAAGAAAAGGGTAGTTTTGAGTTTTAGGGAGAGAATTAAAGCGTGCGAACTGTGGAAATCTAAGCTAGGGGAGAAGAATGCGATCGCCGCCTTCACCCGCTCCCGCTCCGACGCACAGACGCAGAGGGCGAATCGCCCTTTCAATAAGCCTTTGAAATTTGATTCTCTCTAGATTTGGCAGCTAGGGCTGTAGCGTGAGCGACAAAATCGCGGGCGAGGCGTTCTTGTTGGCTGCCAGATTCCTTTAAATGCGCTTGTTGAGTTGGAGCGCCGAAAGCGGCGAGGATGAGAAGAGCCACTGTTGCCAAAATTCCAATCTTCATAGTCTGCACCCTGGAACATCCTGATGCTCTTAATATGAAAGATTATTGTCAAGCCTACAGTGATAGGAAGCTTTGGAAAGATGCGATCGTTCTCACCTAGATGGATGATTTGAAAGGGTGAGGGAGGGTGACGGCGATCGCTTTATGTGGGATGTCCCTTTATTTTACAGGCATCAGCGTGCCCGTGGCGGTTGAGGAATCGAGGCGCGATCGCCACTCATATTCCATCCGATTATTTTCCCCCAGCTTTAATTTCACCAGCCCCTTATCGGGGCAATTCTTGCCATAGGTAATCTCTTCAAACAATTCTATAGAATCAGCATTTACCCCTTGTAAAGTCAACTCTCCGCCACAGCCACTCAGAGGATATACAATCGTGCCAATAACCGAGCCGGGAGCGCCATTTGCCAGCGTCATCAGCACTGACGTCGGATTTTTCTCACCTGCGGCGTTGCTCTGAGTGCCCGTTCCTTCCCACACGCCCATATATTCTCCCGGCGTTACTTGTCCTTCGGTGTTGATTTTCGTCACCGTACCGCTGGCAGCAATGCCCGGATAGTTGGGAGAACGCCATTGATATTCTACAGTATGATTGGCAATCGGTTTTAGCGTGACGATTCCAGAATCAGCGCATTCTTTTCCATAAGTGATAACTTCACTCACTTCTATGGAATCAGCATTCACGCTCCGCAGAGATAGCTCTCCGCCGCAACCGAGGGAAGGATAGGCAACGGTGCCGATCGTATCGCCGATTTTTCCGGGTTTGAGAGCAATAGAAATTGACCATCTGCCAGACAATCCGGTTTGAGTTCCTTCACCTTTCCAAATGCCTGCAAATCTAACAGGAAGCGTATTATCTGCTTGCTCCGTTGCGTTGGTTTGCGGTTCATTGGCTCGGATGGAGGGTGCAGGAAGGGTTGCTGTCAGGCAGGCTGTCAGCAGCACGAAGGTGGTGAGACAGCGAACGCGAGATTTCAATAGCACGGGATGCTTGTTCGTAGAGAGGTTTACAATGATTTGTGACTGGAGCGTTTTAGTTTCAGTTCCAAGGCGATCGCGCGGTTGAGGAGTCTGTGAGGCGTAATTTTTATTTTCTGCTAAGATCGAGATGGTAAAGGCTCCGATTGACAGAGGTATATAGACGATGGAAAGCCCGATTAAAGACGCGATCGCAGCAGCGAAAACTCAAGAACGTTTTTTCAGCATCGCCGAACTCCAGCAAGCCTATATACGGAGTAAGAAAACTGCCGATCGTATAGAAGCTGCCCTGATTCTCAGCGAAAAGGCTCAAACGCTTATTGAAGGCGCAGCACGAGCCGCGATCGCCAAATTCCCAGAGCTTCACTCTATTCCTGAAATTCAGGAAAAATCTGCCGGCGATATCGCTTATTACTTACGGCTGATTCAATATTGCTTGATGGCGGGCGATGCCACCCCGATAGACGAGTCCGAACTCGCAAAGAGAGATGCGATCGCTAGCCCCTTTACTCTACCCGCTAACGCCGCGATCGCAGCTCTGGAGTATATTAAAGCTCATCACGGTTTGACGGAACAAGCGGCGAGAGAAGCAGATACCTACATTGACTGCGCGATGTCGGCGATCGCCAAACTAGCCGATAAAGAAGATAAGCCTCATCAAACCAGCGATGTAGCAGGTGGGGAGAGCGGCGAAATTTTGACCCTGGAAGAGATTTACAAGCGATACCCGGACGAGTGGGTGCTGATTGTTTCCCCTGAACTGGATGAGGAACTGAATGTGATTCGGGGTCAAGTCTTGGCTCACTCGCGCGATCGCGATGAGGCTTACAGTCAGCTTTCCTTAAGGCAGGGAAAACCCGTGGCAATAGAATACACCGGATCGACTGAAAATCTAGCAATAATGTTGTAAGGAAAATGCCAGGTTATCAAAAAGCTTATCGGGTATTGCCTCACGGGCAAAATTTGCTGAAGGTGCCGACAAGAATCGGCGGAACAGCGAGGGGAGACTATATGCTGCTGCGTTTAGTTGTGGATACAGGAGCCAGTTTCACAATAGTGCCGATTAAAATCCTCAAGGAGCTGGGTTATGACACGGACAAGCCCCTGCGCTGTCAAGAAATATTCACAGGGCAGGGACGAATCAAGGCTCCTGTGTTTCGCGTAGCTTGGTTGAACTGCGTGGGGCAGGAAGTAAAAAATTTTGAAGTAGCTGCCTACATGATTCCGGCAGGTCTGGGTGTAGATGGTCTGCTTGGCATGGATTTTCTCACCCGTTGTCGGGCGGTTATTGATGTTGGCGAGCCAGAGATTCGCTGTCAGCAGTAGTAGATTTTAGGTGGGCTTTAAACCTGCCCTATATTTTTTATCGTCTTGATTTTTTTGTAGGGGCGAAGCATTCGCGTAAAGAATCTGTCGGGCAAGCAATCAATCTTTATTCGCGAATGCTTCGCCCCCTACAGGTGTATTTACAAAACTCAGATGCGCCCGCAAGCGATCGCCCTACGAAAGCCACAGCAAACTGCCCAGAATTAGAATAGTCGCGATCAGAGCCAGCCAGACAAATCGATTGTCTTTCGTATTCACCTTACTCAGATCGATGGGTTCCGGTTCGGGTTGGGGACGCTTGCTCTTGGGGCGTTTCGGCTCGGCGGCAGCGCTGACTTGGCGGAAACTTGACTCGCTCTGTTCGATCGCAGTCATGTCGGGAATTTCAACCAGCCATTCGGGACGGGTTTTGAGCTTGGGCGCTTCCAGAATGTACAGCAAGCGGCGACTTTGCTTGCGGGTTTCCAGGTGGGGATGGTTTGTGAGCACCTTGCACAGGGCGATCGCTTCCGCACGCTGCCCCGCTGCTTCGTAAGCCGTCACCAGCCAAATCTGCACCTCTCCCCCCAGGCGAGAATTGCGATCGAGCAGTGCAGAGGCTTTCGCCAAGTGCTGCACCGACTGGCGGTAGCTGCCGCTTTCAAAGGCGGCTCTGCCCGCCTGGTACTCGGTTCTTGCCAGCTCTGAGGATTCGGAAGTCACGTTGTTTTCTAATGGCAATCCCTGAAAGGGATTTATCTGTTTATGTGGTCTGTTTTTATAAAATTTTAGCAAAGACGATGCGCGATTTGCCGCAATTCGCGCAAAAATTGATAGTGGCGACTCTCCCTCATCCCGCGCCCTCCCGTCTTGGCCACCCACTCCCTCGGATGTGTAGGCTTTTTCAGCAGCCAAATGTCATCAATTGCTTGACAAAACGGGCAGGCTTGTGGTTAGAGAGAACGAGCGATCGCGAACGGAGAAGAACAAGCGGTGAGCAACTTATTGAAAGGCGTCAATTTATATCTAATTGGCATGATGGGGTCTGGAAAGACCACCGTGGGGCGGATTCTGGCCGAACACTTGGGCTATCGCTTTACGGATACGGACGCCCTCATCGAGCAAATTGCGGGACAATCGATCGGCGAAATTTTTGCGCGGGAGGGCGAGGAAGCCTTTCGGGAGTTGGAAAGCCAAGTTTTGGCACAAGTGTCGGCGTACAAGAGATTGAGCGTCGCGACGGGCGGCGGCGTCGTGCTGCGGCGGTTCAACTGGAGCTACCTGCAGCACGGTATAGTCGTGTGGCTGGACGTGCCCGTCGAACAACTGAGCGATCGCCTGCGAGACGATACCAGCCGCCCCCTGTTAGCAAACCCCGATCCGAAAGCCAAGCTTCAAACCCTCCTCGACGAGCGAAAAGCCCTCTACGCCCAAGCCGACGTCCGCGTCACCGTCGCTGCCGGTGAAACGCCCGAGGAGGTTGCCGCGCGAGTCATCGAGGAGATTGGCAAAGTCCTCAAACCAGAGGGAATGGCAACCGCCGAGTCAAATTAGGCAGCGGCAAATTGTCAAATTTGACACAGTTGAGAACTCCCAGCTTGCAGATAAACTGCAATTCGACCCTTTTTGCGTCATTTTACTGACCATGATTGCAGAACAAGAATACTTACAGCTTACTGAAGCCACGCGGGTGCGGGTGCTGAGCGAAGCACTGCCCTACATCCAGCAGTTTATCGGTCGTACCGTCGTCGTCAAGTATGGCGGTGCGGCGATGAAAGATAGCAACCTCAAAGATAAAGTCATCCGCGACATTGTATTTCTCTCCTGTATCGGGATGCGCCCCGTCGTCGTCCACGGCGGCGGTCCCGAGATTAACAGTTGGCTGGACAAACTCGGCATCGAGCCGCAATTCAAAAATGGTCTGCGGGTCACCGATGCCGCCACGATGGACGTGGTGGAAATGGTTTTAGTCGGTCGGGTGAATAAAGAATTAGTTTCTTTGATTAACCAGGCAGGCGGATCGGCAGTCGGCTTGTGCGGCAAAGATGGCAATTTATTCAAAGCCCGCCCGGAAGGTCAAGAAGGCATTGGCTTTGTCGGCGAAGTCAGTAAAGTCAATATCAAAATTTTGGAATCTCTGGTTAACAACCACTACATCCCCGTTGTTTCCAGCGTCGCTGCAGATGAAACGGGGCAAGCCTACAATATCAACGCCGACACGGTAGCCGGCGAACTTGCCGCTGCTTTGGGTGCAGAAAAGTTGATTTTGCTGACGGATACGGCGGGAATCTTAAAAGATGCTAAAGATCCTTCGACGCTGATTGCCAAGTTGGACATTCAAGAAGCGCGCCGCCTCATCGACACTGGCATCGTCTCCGGCGGGATGATTCCCAAGGTGAAATGCTGCGTGCGCAGTCTCGCCCAAGGCGTCCGCGCTACTCACATTATCGACGGTCGAATTCCCCACTCTCTGCTGTTAGAAATCTTTACCGATGCCGGTATTGGTTCGATGATTGTGGGCTCGGATTTTAGGTGATAAAAACTCCTCGGCTGTAATCGTTCTCATTTCCAGCCATCGGTGCCTCTCTATTGCCCCATTAGGGCAAGTGGTGCCGGTGGCTTTTCGGCGTGAAGCGCCGCGAACCGGAAGAGCGAATCGCCTCAAAACGTCGCAGCATTCGGCTCTCAGTGGCCATGTCTCATCCAGCGATCGCCTTCTGGTGGCCAAATATTAGCGGCAGAGCGCGGCACCGAGAGCCCGACATTTGTTTAAATCGTCAGGGATTTCTGGCAATCTGGACGTATAGTATCGCAGGATTGTGACGCCACTATCGAGGCTCTCTCAATCCGTAAACTGAGAGGAGTCTGCAAACAAATGAACCTCCCGTTAATTTTAGATATTGCCCTTGGCTTAATTTTTACTTACCTAATTTTAAGCCTCCTAGCTTCAGAAATTCAAGAGCTTTTCGCTACTTTGCTTCAGTGGAGAGCCGAACACTTAAAAAAATCCATTGAAGTCTTGATATCCGGGGGCAGTGATGACAGCCCCGACGCTCAAAAAGCCAGACAACTCGCCAACGAACTTTACGAGCATCCCCTCCTCAAAACCCTCAATCAGGAAGCCAAAGGACTGCTAGCCACCTCGTTTCGCAAAATCAGTCAGGCTGTCACTGATTTTTACCGTCGGATGGTTCCGAAAAGCGAAAATATTTTCGGCAATAAAGCAAGCGGCCCTTCCTATATTCCTCCCGAAGCCTTTGCTAAGACGCTAATTGAAAAATTACAAATTAATAAATTAGCGCAACTTTTGACGGTGGCGCGGGTAGAAAAATTCAAACAAGATAAGTTGCTGCCGGATGTTGTCGCGATTTTTAACGATTCCAATCTCAGCGAAACCATTAAGCCGAAAATCGAAAAAGAGGTGAAAAAACTCGGTCTGAGCCTGGATGAAATTGTCGCGGACTTCAGAGCTGGAAAAGTCCCGTTGAACGCCAGC
Source organism: uncultured bacterium (assembly GCA_964405435.1). Taxonomy (GTDB): domain Bacteria; phylum Cyanobacteriota; class Cyanobacteriia; order Cyanobacteriales; family Oscillatoriaceae; genus DVEG01. Next base: position 69,640 of record CAYOOD010000024.1, on the reverse strand, counting down.
TTAGACCGGATGGCTGACAAGCTAGATTCTTATTTAAAAACCTGTCACCTAGCCCTGACAGAAGCAGGCGATACCTCTGGCGAAATGTTTCTCAGGAGAACCAGATTACTCAAGCAAGATGTTTTCAGCGAAAATGAAAGAAAAGTCTTGCTCGCCACCCTGAAACCGACTGTGGCAGAAGTGGTTCAGGTGATTACCGGCAATCCAGCCGTTTACGCAGAGTTTGAAAAAGTCTTTCAAGATAAAGACAGCCCCACTTATAAAGGGATTGCTGAGTTAATTGACAGCTTGCCGCAATCGCTCAAAGACAGTCTGGCTGCCCTAGCCGAACGGGTGAAAAGCGGTAACTTTAGCATTGATGACGATATCAATCAACTGCAGGGGCAAATTGAAACTTGGTTCGATCGCTCGATGGAAAGAGCCTCTGGCGTCTACAAGCGCAATGCAAAAGGGGTGGCGATTTTGGTGGGTTTAGTCGTGGCTGTGACGGCGAATGCCGACACATTCCACATCGTGGGCAGCTTGTCGAGAAATTCAGTTCTGCGATCGACCATTACTCAGAATGCGGGGCAAGTGGTGGCGCGAAATCCGGCGCTGAGAGCCGAAGAGTTCAAAACTCGCATCGATGCAGAAGTGAGAAAATCCCTAGAAGAGGTGCCGATCCCCGTGGGCTGGAACCCAGTCAACCAAGAACAGCAGCTAAAGGAAAGCTGGACGATTCCCTACCTCAAGCAGTTTTTGGGTTGGCTGGTGAGCGGGCTGGCGATTTCTATGGGTTCGTCGTTTTGGTTTGATTTGCTCAGCAAGGTTGTGAATGTCCGCAATACTGGCAAATCTAGCTTTTCTAGCGGGGAGCCGCCCGCGAATACATAATAAATGCCGTTGAGGCGATCGCTCCGGCTGTAGAGCGATCGCACCGAGCGGGAAATGGGCGATCGCCTGTTTCCTGCTGTTTTTTTGCACCTGCTATTTGCTCTCCCGTGAAGCCACCACCTTTCTTGTAAGACCATCTTTCAAAAATCCCGATCGATCTTCGATCCCCCCAACCCCCCTTTTTAAGGGGGGCTAAAAAGATATATCTCTATCAGAATTATTAAAAATCGGTATAAAATCGCAATTTTTGAGGCTTTATCCTGCCAAAAGAAAAACCGTTGAGAAAAAATACCTTGTATTCTTGATAAGTTATATAATCATAAAGTTTTGTCTATCTTTGGATAGATGGCACCCATCCATCTGTAGAATTAGAACCGTAGCAGAGAACTCACTATTTAGATAGATTCCGAAATGCTCGATATTTGCTTTTTAGGCCAGTTTGGCGCTTTGGCTGACGCTCACTTAGGGACGGTGGATGCCGCAGCTAATCTGCTGATTGCTTCGTGTTACTATATCATCGGCTCGTCGATCGCCCTGGGTTTGTGGCGGAATCGGCACGAAGGCGTTGACTTGCTGGTGGTGTGCGTGGCAGGAATCTTTATTTCCTGCGGCTTAGGTCATACGGCGCACGGCACGGGAATGCTGGGTTTGTGGAATACAATCGGATGGCAAACCGGCTTTGACTTGTTCACGATAATTCCAGCAACGGGATTTCTCAGTTTTCACAGCAGCTACGGTATCTTAGTTCGATTCAGCCAGATTGTAAAATCAGAAGCCGCACTGGAACAGCGCAACGTGACGCTAGAGCAACTGGTCGAGCAACGCACGCAGGAATTGAGAGAACAAAATGAGCGCCTGAACAACACCTTAATAGAGTTGCAGCAGATGCAGGGGCATTTGATTCAGATGGAGAAAATGTCTCTTCTCGGTCAGATGGTGTCAGGGATTTCCCACGAAATTAACAATCCCGTCAACTTTATCTATGGCAACTTACCTTATGTAGAAGAACACGTTAGAGATATTATAAAAGTGCTGGAAGCCTACCAGACAAGTTGTGAAGAAGAGTCGGAACACATCCAAAAAGTGAAAGACGAAATAGAGCTTAACTTTGTGCTGGATGATTTGCAAAATCTGGTTGACTCTATGAAAGTCGGAGCCGCGCGAATTCGCGAACTCGTTCTAAATTTGCGGAGTTTCTACCGGCTGGACGAAGCCCAAATGAAATATGCTGACTTGCACGCAGGCATTGAGAGTACGCTGGTGCTTCTGAGCAACCGGTATAAGAAAAAAATTGAAATCGCGCGCGAGTTTGGAGACATTCCACAAGTGGAGTGCTACATCAATCAAGTCAATCAGGTATTTATGAACTTGATTAGCAATGCGATCGACGCGCTGATAGCCGAAAATTCTTCAAGAAAAAAAGAGCCTAAACGAATTGCGATCGCGACTCAGTTAATAGATGCAGATTGGGTAGCCGTTAAAATTTCAGACAACGGGCCAGGTATTCCTGTGGAAATACAAAATCGCATATTTGAACCGTTATTTACCACGAAAGCTAGGGATGTCGGGACGGGTTTGGGGTTGTCGATTTCTCAGCAGATCGTGACGGAAACTCATCGCGGGCGAATTTATTGCTATTCAACACCGGGTGAAGGCACGACTTTCACGGTAGAGTTGCCAGTGGTTCAGGAAAAGGCAGAAGAAGTGGCGGGAGTTTCTCCTGAATGGGCGATCGCTCCTACAGAGGCTAAAAAATAAAAACCAGTCGCAACTGCCACGTTCTATCTTGGCGGATAATTTCAATTTTGCTGAGAAATTCTCGAAAATAAAATCGCCGCTCTGATTCGGATAAATCCAGCCAAAATTGCGGCAGAGAAACGGTTCGTGATGTTTCGCGGAGATTCACGGGCGGCATCTCAGCCAGTCGGCTTTGGAGTTGGGAAATTTCCGTGCGGAGTTTGTAAGCGCGCAATTCGGCTGTTTCGGCGTCGAGAATGCCTGTTGCTTGCAAAGCAGGAAGCCGAGAAAGAATTTCTTGTTTGGCAGCGATCGCTCCGACAATTGCATTTTTTACGCCCTCTATATCCGGCAGGTTCAAACCCGCCACCGCACGGGGCAAGTCGCGACAAATGGCTTCAATGGTACGCTGCAATACTTGCTCGTAGGGAATGGCTTTGCACTTGGGTTGTTTGGGGCAGTTGCTGGGGCGCAGGTAGAGATATTCTCCCTCTTTTCGATAGGCGGTGACGCGAGAAACCGTCAGGGGCGAATTGCATTCGCCGCAGACTGCCAATCCGGCGAGGGAACGGGGAGCGCTGGCGGAGCGAGTCGGCAGGCGTCGGTTGCGGCGCAGGATGCGCTCGACTTGAGCGGCTTCTTCCCTGGAAATAATTGGGGTGTGGGTATTGGAAATTATTTGACCGTTTTGATATTCTAAATCTCCGCGATACACGGGATTGGTGAGCCACTGACGAGCCGTAGAAACTGAGATTTTTTTGCCGTGTTTTTTCTCCAGATAGCGAACGGCACCGCGCACGGAGCCGTAGAGTAGAAAGTGTTCAAAAAAGTCTTTGACGATCGGGGCTTGGGTGCGATCGAGGGCATAGCGTTCTTTCCCTCGACGGTATCCGTAGGGGGCTTTGCCAGGAGGCGGTAGGGTTTTGATGCGGTTGCGGGCGTGCCCTTTGCGGATGCTGCGACTGCGCTGATTTTGCTGGATTTCCTCGAGGAGTTTGAGCATGTCTGCTCGGCTCAGTTCAGGAGCGCTAAAGCGCTCATTACAAGCAGGAGCGCTAAAGCGATCGCGACAAACAGGAACACTAAAGCGCTCATTACAAACGAGGATTATCTGGATGCCGAGGGATTCGATTTCGGCTAGGCGATCGCGAATTTCTTTTACCGAGTCGCCCAGTTCTTCTATCTGCCGAATCAATAAATATTCGGGGGGGTCGGCGCGGCAATCGCTGATGAGCTGGTGCAGTTGGGAGCGATCGCCCAAATCTTCATAGACGCGATCGACCTCCCCCCAAATCGATTTATCTGGCGGCGATTCTAGCAGGGGTTCGCTGTAGGAGTAGGCAATAATTTTCATTTATATTTGGCTCAGCTCAATGATATTGCCATCTGGATCGCGAGTAAAGAGAGCAGCTCGACCGGATGCACTCACTTGCACTTCGCAGCCGATCGCCTGCAATTGTGCTTTCGCTTCTTCTAGATTCGCGACAGAAAAGGCAACGTGGCGGTTGCGCCCCCACTTTTCGGGATTCTGGTACTCTGCATGAAACTCCGCGTCTGCAATCAGGTGAATCTGAAAGTCTCCCACTTGATACCAGGCTCCTGGGTATTTGAGGGCTCTCTCGACTTTGGGGAGTCCCAGCACGGTGCCGTAAAAATGCTCTGCCTTTTCTAAATCAGCAACGAGAACAGCAGCGTGGAGGCATTGGGTGATTTGCATGGCATTTGATTTGGGAAAGTTGGGTTTTATTTTATTGTGACTCAGGTGGTGGCGGTTGCGATCGCGCTTTTTTCAGGAGTGGGAGCGTCTCGCTCCCTATCAATCCCATA
>CAYOOD010000024.1:25841-65103 GCA_964405435.1 uncultured bacterium | reverse complement strand
GCGAACGAGACGTTCCCATAGCGAACGAGACGTTCCCATAGCGAACGAGACGTTCCCATAGCGAACGAGACGTTCGCACTCCAAAAATGGGATGCTCCCCCCCGGTAAATCTCCTAAACAATCTGGCGGTTCTCCCATGATAGAATACTTTTACTTGACCGAATTGATTCTTACCCCTTCAAGTATGTCTCAGGAAAAATCGATGAGCCCGTGGAACTACAAGCCTTGGTGGTGTCAGCCTTGGTCGATTCTCCTCACGGGCATTACCCTAATTAGCGGGAGCTGGTTCCTTTTTAAAATGATCTGGGTAACGGCTCTCGTTGCCGTGCCAGTGGTGGCGTGGATGGGCTTTTTTTTGTTAATTTGGCCAAACCTGATGCGGGAGTATTATCGCCAATCTGCAACCCATTCAGGACAGGGAGAATGAGGGCATTGGCGAGGGCGGGTAGAGGCGGGATTCCTCGCGTCTCTACACAATTTTACAATTCGAGAAATAGCAGAATGAACGAATTGCCCCTTATTGCGGTATTCTCAAAAGTACAGGCGATCGCAGGTGCAAGTAGATGAAAGGCAAAAAAGTATTGCTGACGGGCGGAACCGGAGGTTTAGGCTTGGGCGTGACGCCGGCAGTGCTCGCCAGAGGAGGCGATGTCACTATCCCCTATATCAATCTCCGAGATGTGGAACGGCTCAAGGGCATTCTTCCCCCAGCAGATATCGCCCGGATTCGGTTCGTTTCAGCCGATCTCGCGGATGAAAATTCGGTGGAAAAGTTAGTCAGCGAGATGGAACGAGTAGACGTACTGATTCACTTAGTTGGCGGATTTTCGCTAGGAAAAACCCACGAGTACAGTTACGAAACTTGGAAAAAAGATTTCGATTTAAACCTGAATACGACCTTTTTAGCGTGCAAGCACAGTCTAGGAAAAATGCTGCAGCACGGTTACGGGCGGATTGTGACGGTGAGTTCGCGGAGCGCGGTGCAACCGGCGGCACAGTTAGCGGCATACTGCGCGTCAAAAGCGGGCGTTGTCGCCCTGACACAAGCGATCGCAGAGGAAACAAAAGGCACCCATATCACGGCTAATGTCGTTCTTCCCAGCGTCATCGATACGCCCAGCAATCGCGCGGCAATGGGGGCAGAAAATGCCAGCCAGTGGGTGAAACCGGAATCTCTGGCGGAGGTGATTTGTTTCTTAGCTTCTGAAGCAGCCAAAGACGTTCGCGGCGCTATCGTTCCCGTTTATGGGAATATGGCTCTCCCGTAGCTGTTATGCTAAACACCCTTATATAAACCTGTAAAACCTTTGCACAGCAAGGGTTTGATGGATTTAGCGGGCTACTACCCCTATAGTACGGGAAGCAGAAGCCTGTAATTCAAGTGGAATAAGGGTTTGAGCTTGATAGTCCTTCAAGCTAGCATAACAAACACGGGAGAACCGGGAATATTTAGCTAGGGCTAATTTTTGGATTCGACTGCTGAATCGGAATCTCAATCTGAAATGTGGTTCCTTTTCCAGGTTCCGAGAAACACGCGATCGCGCCTCCGTGCTTTTCTACCACGATTTGATAGCTGACAGATAACCCCAAACCCGTTCCTTGCCCCACGTCTTTTGTGGTGAAAAAGGGCTCGAAAATTCTCGCTTTGACGGCTTCGCTCATGCCGCAGCCCTTGTCGGCTATTTCCACCCTGACGATATCGGGCTCCAGAAAGCAGGTGCGGATGGCGATCGCCTCTTGACTCTGACTGCATCCGCCCTGCCTCACTGCATCAATTGCATTGCTCAGAACGTTCAAAAATACCTGATTCATCTGACCGGCGTAGCATTCCACTAGCGGCAGCGTGCCGAATTCCTTCACCACGCGAATCTCTGGCTGCCCATTCTCGCCTTTCAAGCGGTTCTGCAAAATCAACAGCGTACTTTCTATCCCCTCGTGAATGTCTACCTCTTTCAAGTCGGATTCGTCCAGCCTGGAAAAATTCCGCAAGCTCAGAACAATAGAGCGGATGCGCTCGGTTCCCGCTTTCATAGAGGACATGATTTTAATGATGTCTTCTTCGAGAAAATCTAACTCAATTTTATCAATATGGTCTTGAATTTTTGGAATAGGTACGGGATATTCCTCTAAAAATAGTTTGATGAGATCGAGCAAATCTTTAGTATAATTGTTGGCATGGGTGAGGTTGCCGTGGATAAAATTAATGGGATTGTTGATTTCGTGCGCGATCCCGGCGACTAGCTGACCGAGAGAAGACATTTTCTCGGTTTGAATCAGTTGGGCTTGGGTGCGCTGAAGTTCGCGCAGCGTCTCTTCTAGCTGTTGGGCTTTTTCTCGCTCTCGCGCTTCGCTCTGTAGCAGGGCTTCCTCAGCCATCTTGCGCTCTGTAATATCCGTAATCGAGCCAACGACGCGCGCGGCTTTGCCCTCTTCATCCCAGAGGGCTTGCCCCCTAGATAGAATCCATTTATAGCTGCCGTCTTTGGCGCGCAGGCGATGCTCCGAAACGTAATGCGGGGTTTGGAGAGATATGTGTTTTTGGAAATCCTCCTCTACCCTAGAAATATCGTCTGGATGCAGGCGGCTGTACCATTCCTCATACTTGTTTGGTATTTCCCCGTCTTCATATCCGATGATTTCTTTGTAGCGGGCAGAATAGAAGACTTCATTCGTTTTCAGGTTCAAATCCCATATGCCGTCATTGTTGCCCTTGAGGGCGAGCTGCCAGCGTTCTTCGCTCTGCCGAAATTCTTCTTCAGCCTGCTGGCGATCGCGAATCTCTTCGAGCAATTTTTCATTCGCCTGCGACAGTTCGGCGGTGCGCTCCTCCACTCGGATTTCCAGTTCTTCATTCGCTTTTTGCAGGGCTTCCTCGGCACGCTTGCGATCGCTGATATCCGTCCCAATACAAAGCATTCCGGCAAATCCTCCCGCCTCGTCGCGCAAGATTTTATTTCTCCACGCTATCCAGACGCGCTCTCCATTGCGGCGCATATTTTCATTTTCATTGCAGATATATTGCTCCGGGGATTTTATAAGCTCGTCGAGCATGGCGGCGAGGTCATTTCCCGAAGTATCTGTCTCGGGCAGGATTGTTCCCATCGGGCTTTTGCCAACGATCTCCGCCTCCGAGTAGCCAAAAAAGTTTTGGGCAAACTCGTTAAAAAAAGTAATATTTCCCCGAGGATCTATTTTCAAAATAATGCTATTGGCATTTTGCACCAGCTCTCGATAATTGGCTTCGCTCTCTTTAAATGCCTGTGTCGCCTGCTCCACAGCTTCCCGCAGTCGCTGCGGATCGCGCGCCCATTTAAACGCGAACAAGCCCGCCAACAGCGCCAGCAACCCGCCTCCCATCCACAACTTTTTCGATCCCCCTGCACCCGATGGCCACCCTCCTGCGGGCACTGCCGCCAACTGCCACGAGCCATTCGGCAGCGTCACGTCTAAAATCACCGGGTGTTGCTGAAAAATTGCCGCATTTCCGAAAAATACTTCTCCAGCGGCTCCCAATCCATCTTTGCCACGGATAGCGTACTGGAGGTGAGAATTTGCATCGAGGAGTCCGGCTTCCTTCAACATCGGCTCTCGGAGAATGCCGATGCTGACCATTCCCCAGTAGGGGCCACTTTCTGGGGCTGCCCCTTTGGGAGTGAGAAAAATTGGCGTGCGGGTAATGAATGCCATGTCTCCCATCGCCACTAATTCAACAGGTCCTGCCAGTACAGTGCGTCGGGTTTTAATGGCTTTCTCGAAGGCGAGCCGTTCTTCTGGGACTTTCATCGGCTCGAATCCGAGCGCCTTTTCTTGTCCAGCCAGGGGATAGAGATGGGTGGTAATGGAATTGCGAAACAGTGCCGCGCTGGGGATGCCCGGTTGCTGCGCCACCATCACTCTAGCCAGCTTTTCAAATTCCGCCTGGGTGATATTGGGATTGACGGCGGAAATATAGGCAACTAGCCCCCGCGTTAGGTAAAGTCGTTGGTTGAGTTCGCCTTCAAGAGTGGCTCTGATGGCGCTCAGTCGATTGAGTACCTCAGCGCGATTTTCCTGCTGGAACCGCTGTTGTTCCCAGCGATCCAATATCAACACTGCTGCAAAAACTGCCACGACTGCTGACAGGGCTGCTAAGTAAGGTGAAAATCTGAATCTTTTAGACATTCCATCCCAACAGATAAGAGTTTTTTGCAGACTGTCACCCAGTGAGTTAATAGCTTCAGCTTAAATCGAGAAAGACTAGACTGAAGTTAGGATTTGTAAACTTTTTGAGCAGGTGGAATCAGAGCGTGGACAATTCGATGCAGGATCGGTTGCTGGAAGCGATCGCCCCCTACCGCGATCGCGTGGACTATCTGGAAGTGCGCCTAGAACAGAGCGAAGCCACTTCTATTACTTTTCGCGGCCCCCAGTTGGATGCCGTTGACCGCAGCTTTGCCCTCGCTGGCGGCATTCGCGCCTGCCACAAGGGCGGCTGGAGTTTCGTCACCTTTAACGGTCTAGCCGAACTCAACAACCGGATTGAAGAGGCCATCTCCCAAGCCCATTTAGTCGGCAGTGAAACCACTTTCCTCGCAGCGGTTTCGCCCGTGCGAGATTATGTAGCAGTGGAGTTGGGACGCGATCCGCGCGGCGTTTCCCTGGATGAAAAGCGCCAAATCATAGAAAATTACAACAAACTGCTGCTGGAGTTCGACCCCCGGATTCAGACAACGATGGTGAGCTACCGCGATCGCTTCGGCATCACCTATTTTGTCAACTCCACCGGTTCTTGCATCGCCCAAGAACGCCTGGACATCTCCGGCGGCTTCGGGGCAGTGGCGCGCGGCGAAGGCGGTTTAGTCCGGCAGGGGTACGAATCTTTCCACTCCCGCTCGGATTTCAACGCCCTCCTCGGCATTGAAGAACGGGTCAAAGGTGCCGCCGAGCGTGCCATCCGCCAGTTAGAAGCCAAATCCGTCAAAGGCGGTCAATATACAGTCGTCCTCGATCCCTATCTCGCGGGCGTCTTCATTCACGAAGCCTTCGGCCATCTTTCCGAGGCCGATTTCGTCTACGAAAACCCCCGGATGCAGGAATTGCTCCAGCTCGGCAAGCCGATGGGCATCGAGCAGTTGAATGTCGTAGACGATGCCACGCTCCCCGGGTTGCCAGGATCGATCAAATACGACGACGAAGGCGTGCCGGCGCAGCGCAAATATCTGATTAAAAATGGCGTCCTTACCCAACGCTTGCACAGCCGCGAAACTGCCGGCAAGATGCACGAAGCGCCCACCGGCAATGCCCGGGCCATCAATGCCACGCACCCGCCGATCGTGCGGATGACGAACACCGCCATCGAAGCGGGCGATCGCTCGTTTGAAGAGATGATTGGCGATATCGACGAGGGCGTCTACGCGGTGCGGATGATCGGCGGGCAAACCAACGGCGAAATGTTCACCTTCTCCGCTGCCGAAGGCTACATGATTCGCAATGGCCAAATAGCCGAACCGGTCAGCGACGTGACGCTCTCCGGCAATGTCTTCCAAACCTTAAAAGATATTGAAGCGATCGGCTCTGACTCCGTTTACCTCAACGGCGGCTGCGGCAAGGGGGGTCAAATGCCCCTGCCCGTCAGCGTCGGAGGGCCGCACATCCGCATTAAAAATGTGGTGGTTGGCGGTCGATAAGCGCTCTCTAAAACGCTAAATTGCCCATCTCACCTGCCTGTAGGGTGGTAGTGCGCTAGCGATCGCTCTAGCCTTCATTCTCTGAATGATTGCTGGTAGAGCGATCGCCGCGCGCGACAGGTTTTAAGATGGGCAATTGGCAATTCGGCACTCGCCGCCCCCTCCTCTGGGAGTCCGTCGCTCAAACGCAGGCGGACAAAGGACTGGGGACAACTCAACTGCAACTTAGCTGAAATAGTTAGCTTCCGCTTCCAACTGGCGGAGTAATTTCTCATTGCCTTGGGCTCTGGCCACTTCGATACGGTGCTGCAGGCTCTTTTGGATGTTGGCCCGATGGATGGCAGCGGCTTCCTTTAACATTTCTTGACGTGATTTGTTCATGGCGAACAGTCCTCAGTCCCAATTTGCTCTTTTTATCTTCTCCTCTAATATAACACCTTTTGGCAAACTGTATCCAAATTTACAGAAATTTAACGAATGGGTTTGTATCGTATAAGGTTGCCTAATAGCCAACATCAGCGATGGCAATCAATCTGACAAAGCGGGCCAATTATGCGAACCTGCAGCGGCACCCGCTGGTGGTTTGCGCCGCGCTGGTGCAAAATCCGGCCAACTTGGGAGCCCTGTGCCGAACGGCGGAAGCATTTCGCCTGGAATTATTGGTCGTGGCTTCTTTGGGCGTCGTGCAGGAGCAATCCTTTAGAAATTTGGCCGCGTCGGCGCACCAGTGGCAGCCGATCGCCAGTTGCGCGCTTGACGAACTGCCAGCACGGATTCAGGAATGGCGATCGGCTGGGTACGGAATTGTGGCGCTGCAGCAGAGTGCAGGGGCGACGCCGATCTTTGACGTGATTTATCCGCAGCGGTGCGTGCTGGTATTGGGGCGAGAATTAACGGGGGTGCCAGGGGAGATTGAGGAATTGTGCGACAGGGCGATCGCCATTCCGCAAGATGGCTTAGTGGACTCGCTCAACGTGCAAACCGCTGCAGCGATCGCCATCTACGAATATTTGCGCCAGTCGGCAGGGGAGAGAGGGGGGAGCGGGAGATAAATAAATTAGAGGGAATTGAGATAAATAAGAAAAACCCGATTTCTTTAAGAAACCGGGAGTTTTTAAACCGTCGCTTATTACTTTTGAGGTTTTTGCTTGCTGAAATAAGTTTTGAATATTTCGTGAGCGATAGGAGCAGCCGAAACCGCACCATATCCGCCATTTTCCACTACCACTCCTATAGCGATTTGCGGGTTATTGGCTGGCCCAAAGGCGATATAATTAGAATTATCTTCCTGTCCCGGCACTTCCGCCGTACCCGTTTTCCCGCCAGTCAGGGGGATCGAACCGTCATTGAGTGCCCGACCCGTCCCTTTTTCCACCACAGCAATCAATCCTTTGCGAACCGTTTCGATCGTTTCGCGTTTCATGCCGGTAGGTTCGGGTTTGGTTAGAGGCGTGTTGGTTTGAGAAGCCAAAAGATGAGGCTTGACGCGGTAGCCGCCATTCGCGATCGCCGCCGTCATCGTTGCCATTTCCAAAGGCGTCACCAATACCAACCCCTGACCGATCGCCATCGTCACCGTATCGCCAGCATACCAAGGCTCGTCAGAAATCTTGTGTTTTTCAGCCGGCGTCGGAACGGAACCGTGGCTGCCCTGACCCAATCCCAACAAATCTAAATCCGTTGTTTTTCCAATTCCCAAGAGCCGCGCCCATTTAGCAATTGCCTCCGGGCCGGCTGACATGCCAACTTGATAGAAAAACGTATTGGAACTGACGGCTAAAGCATCAACAAAGCCAATGGGACCGTAACCCGCGCCGTGTTCGTGAAAGTCAATGCCGCCGACATTAATAGAAGAAGAACTATACAGGATCGAGTCGGGAGTAAACTTGCCAGACTCCAAGCCGGCGATCGCCGTAATCATTTTGAACGTGCTGCCCGGGGGATACCCTTGCAGGGCGCGATTCAGAAAAGGCTTGTCCTGCCCTTGCAGGCGCTGCCAGTCCGCAGAAGATATCTTGCCCGTGAAAAGATTGGGGTCAAACCTCGGCCAACTGGTCATCGCCAAAACCGCGCCAGTTTTGACATCCACAACAGCAACCCCGCCCCGGCGATTGCCGAGGGCTTTTTCAGCAGTTTTCTGGAGATCGAGGTCGAGTGTAAGCTGCACGGGCTCCCCAGCTTTGGGAGGTTTCACTCCCAGTTCGCGTACTTCAGTGCCGCCCGCATCCACCTCGATCAGGCGAGAGCCCCAGACGCCCGCCAGTTGGGCATTCACTTTGCGTTCGATACCCATTTGACCGACGATCATCCCCATCGGATACTCCGGATGGGCTTCCAGATCTTCTTCAGTTGCTTCGCCAATGTATCCAAAAACGTGAGCGGCTAAGTCGCCATTGGGGTAATTGCGGTTGGATTCCGCCCGCAGTTCGACGCCTCGCAAGTTACCGACTTTCTCCGCCAGGGCGATGAAGGTTTCCACGTTGATGTCCCGACTGACTCGCACCGGCAGAGCGGATTTGTAGCCCCTCTGCTCTAATTTTTTCAGAATTTCCGCCGGGGGAATTTTCAGGATAGAACCCAGATTCGCTGCCGTGACTTGCCACTGCTGCGGCGACTGTTCGCGAGGCCACAAATAGATGGCGCGGGACATGCGGTTTGCCACCATGACTTTGCCGTTGCGGTCCAGTATATTGCCGCGATCGGAGGGAATGGGAATCGGTCGGATGCGGTTGAGTTCCGCTCTCTGTCGGTTGTAATCTCCTTGAACCAATTGCAACTGAGCCAGACGCGCCACATAGGCACTAAATAAGGTTGTGACGATGAGCATGAACGCTATCGACCGACTGGCTCGCGGCAGGGGTAAATTAAAAGAACTCGATTGAGATGAAAAAGAAAATTCCCTAGCCATGTTCGCGGAAGCCTCTCTAGGATGAGAATGTAGCGGTTGTGCCCGGGTGCCGATCCCTCTGTCGGTTGGGGACGGCCTGCGGCCAAACACGTCACCTTACCGATAGGCTGTAATAACGTCAAATCGTTACTACGCCTGTACAGCCGCTGCAATCCGGAAAGATTTCTGATTCTCGATCGGTTGCAGCTTCGTTTTTTAGGGTTAGCTGCGGCGCGCCGGATTAATCTGACTGGATGAAAGGTTTTTTGTGCTTGTTGAGTTGCAGGGAAGGCGGTGCCGCATTTAAGACAAGGAAAGTGCTTTTCGATCGCCCGATCGGTTTCTGAGACTTTGGCGAATTTCAATCGGTTTTTTCCCCAGATCGCCAAGCCTCTCGTACCTGCTTTCGCCAAACAGCCTTCTCGTTCGATCTGGCGATAGAACCGGGCGTGCGGGCGCGCGAAGCGCTTTTCCCGCTCGAAAAATGCGAATTTCTTCCTCGCTTTCCATTGCTTTTGAAACTACTCCGCTTCCTGCAAGCGAAGACAGCCGGAGTTCCGGCCAAACTTTCCCCTTCGGGAGTTGCTGATAATAACGCCTTTTTCGGCTCCTTTGTTTCGCTGGTGCAGGGGAGGTCAGCCGTTCTGTCTCCCCTCTGCTCGATTTTAGATTTTAGATTTTAGATTTTAGGTTTTAGGTTTTCGATTGGCTAGTTCATGGTAGACTTGAGTATACTATAGCGTTTTTTGTTCGGCAGTAAAATAAATTAATTGTTAAAATTTTCTCCGGCTTGGTTCTCAACGCTACAAAAATAATTAACGCAATCAACTCGGTCAAAGATGCCTCAAAATAGACTCCTGACTCTGCTAACGGATTTTGGTTTGAGCGACGTTTATGCGGGCGTGATGAAGGGCGTCATTGCCCAAATCAACCCCGATCTGAGGGTGGTGGATCTGACGCACGAGATCCCCCCGCAAAATATTGCAGCAGCTCGGTTTTGTCTGATGGATGCTTTTTCCTATTTCCCGGAGGGGACGGTACATATAGCCGTGGTAGATCCGGGAGTGGGGAGCCGTCGCAGGGCGATCGCCGTGGAAACTGCCGCCGGTTTCCTAGTCGGGCCAGATAATGGCTTGTTCAGCGGGGTACTCGCTCAGCATCCCGCGATCGCCGCTGTTGAACTCACTAACCCCGACTTCTGGCGCTCTCCCACACCCAGCAGCACTTTCCACGGTCGCGATATCTTCGCGCCGGCGGCTGCCCATCTGGCCAGCGGCCTCCCTTTACAACATCTGGGACGGGCGATCGAAAAAGCCACCCTCGTTGAACTTCTCGCAGACGCCTGCATCCAAACCGATACGGGTGCAGAGGGTTGCGTCCAATATATCGATCGCTTCGGCAACGCCGTCACCAACATCCCGGGCGCTCTCGTTCTGGGCAAAGTTTGGTTCGCCGTCGTCGCTGGGCTGACCCTACCCAGCCACACGACCTACAGCGACAGCCCCGCTGGCACGGCGATCGCCCTAGTCGGCAGTCACGGCTGGGTAGAAATCGCCGTCAGCGGCGGCAATGCTCGATCCCAGCTAGGGCTGAATTTAGGAGATAGGGTACAAATACAGCTCAATTAAAAACTGCGTCCAAAACCATCCCCCTGCAGCGATCGCTTCCTCAGTCCGATCGAAACGCATTCAGTCGAAAAAGCAGTCAGTTGTGGCAGATCCCAGTCTCCATTCTCTCTGTCCTGCACTCTACCCATGAAGTATAAACCCGAAGAAAAAACCGCTCTCTTGGTTCGCTACCTTTAGATATAATTGACAAACCAAACCGCGTAATCATCCAATAACTCTGCATTGGCCGATTCTTCATCGATCGCTTCCAGATCGGAGAGCGGCAGCGTAAATTTTTTGTTGTCAGTGACGCGCTGAACTTCAACAAAAATCCCTTCTTCCTCCCTCACTAAATCTTTGAAACCAATCAGCTTGAATGTGTCGGTATGACAAGCCTTAGTTTTCTTGAGCTTTTCATACTCTTTCGGGTGTCCTGGCCCTAAAACGTAATAGTCTTCCCATTCAAATGCTTCAATTCCCGTGAGCAAACACGGCAGATTTATATTATTTCTAAGGTAGGTGAGATAGGCCGTTAAGTTGGCTTCATTTACCTCTAAATTTTTGCTGCATAAAACTCCCCTGATACGGGTGAGGTGCTTGTCAATTTCTTCGGCTTCGATTTCCCAACTGACAGCATCCTCAAAGTCGATTTTATCTTGAGCCAATCCGGATTTTAATAAGTGGCTGGAGTTGACCTGCCGCTCTATTAAATGATTGAATCGATTTTCTTGTCTCTCAATTTTTTCAGATATCCTGCCAAAAATCGCTTCATCAATTTCTATGATTTTCACTTCTGAAAGTGAAAACTTATCCGAACTGCGACTCTTCTTTTTATCAGATTTAGACATCCCCATATCCCCCAGGCTGGTTTATAACTAAAGTGTATCTTGGCAGCAATCGCCTTGCCGTTGATAGAGCGGAGGAAACCATGACACCAATCACGCAGTTACAACCAGAGGTATACCAAGGCCAATTTGGCGAGTTTACCATTACTCAGAGCGATCGCGCAGGCGTCATCATCTACCGCAGCGGATTGCTCGTGGCTTGCCTGTGTTTTGCCACCGGCACCAGTCTCGTCTTGCTTGCGGTCAATAACCCAACAGTCGTGCAGGCGCTCACTCCCCTGTATGCCTGTTTCTGTCTGGCACTGGGCGTTAGCTTGGCGGCGATCCACATTTACATGGCCGCACTGCACCGACTCCTCCAGCTATTTTGGCTCATTGGCAGCGTAGCTGCCGGCGTCTTAGCGCTGCAAAGCAGCGAACCCCTAGCCTTAACAGTTTACAACCACCCAGCCACTCTATTTGGTATCGGTTTTACCTTTGCGGCGCTGACAGGGATTTATTTTAAAGAAGCTTTTTGCTTCAACCGACTGGAAACGAAATTGCTGACTCCCCTCGTACCCTTCCTGCTGCTCGGTCACCTGACTGGATTGCTGCCGCTAGCAGCGGAGCAGGTATTGCTGGCGATCTGGGCCGTACTGTTCGCGGTGTTTGCACTGCGCAAAGTTACTCAAGCCATTCCTCCCGATATCGGAGATAAAAGTGTTTTTGCTTATCTGAAAGAGCGGCAATCTGCGGGGGCGTGATGGCGCGCGGAAATCTTAAGAAATTCCAAATCCGCCTCATCCGCCGCAAAGAAGTGCGGGCGCTGACCGCCTGGGGATGGGGAATGGCTCTGTTTTGCCTGAGTTCTCTCGCTGTATTTGCCTTTAGCAATATCTATCCGTTTCTCGCCGTCAATTCCCCGATCGCGGCTGACGTGTTGGTCGTGGAAGGCTGGGTGCCAGACCGCGTTCTCGAAGCAGCCCTCGCCGAATTCAGGCGCGGTTCTTATCAAAAATTGATTGCCACCGGCCTTCCTCTGAGCCTCGGCTACCATCTCTCGGAGTACAAAAGTTTTGCCGAACTCGCGGCAGCAACTTTGATGGCGCTCGGTTTGGAGAAAGAGCACGTTGTCGCCGTTCCCGCGCCCAATTCCCTCCAAAACCGTACCTATACCGCTGCCGTCGCCCTGAAGCAATGGCTTTTGACTTCCGATTTAAAAGTCAGCGCCATCAATCTTTACACCCTCGGCCCTCACGCTCGCCGCAGCCAGTTTATCTTTAAAAAGGTATTGGCTCCTGACATCAGCGTCGGGGCAATCGCGGCAGAACCACTCGATTACAATTCCCAAACGTGGTGGAAATCCAGCGAAGGAGTGAGGACGGTTATTTTTGAAACCATTGCTTACATTTACGCGCGGTTTGTCAATTGGAAAAATTGACGCAATCTTTCCAGCACGGCTAATTTATCGCTGCGGTTGCGCGCGATCGCAACAAGCCTGAAATAGTGAGAGGAAAAAGCATTGACGGAAGAAAGGGCATATTGGCTGGCTTGGTCGCAAATTCCCGGTGTAGGGCCGATTTTAATCCGCCGGTTGCAGTTGCACTTTGGCAGCTTAGCAGCAGCTTGGGATGCGGCACCGGCAGCCTTGGGGCAAGTAGAAGGCTTCGGGCGGCAGATGGTGGAAAAGGCAGTTCGCGGGCGATCGCAACTCGATCCCCAGCGCTTCCTCCAAGAACACCTGCAAAAAAACCCTCATTTCTTTTCCCCCGCCGATCCCGACTATCCCCGCCTGCTGCTGGAAATTCCCAACCCGCCGCCAGTGCTGTACTACCGGGGGCAAATCAACCCCTTAGAAAATCAAGGCATCACTCCAGTAGTGGGGATCGTCGGCACCCGCAAGCCCTCCGAATACGGCATCCGCTGGACTCGCCGGCTCAGCGGGCTTCTAGCGAAGAGCGGTTTTACCATTGTTTCCGGCATGGCGGCGGGAATCGACACCGAAGCCCACCGCGCCTGTCTCGATGTCGGTGGCCGCACGCTGGCCATTTTGGGCACCCATTTAGATAAGGTGTATCCCGATAGCAATCGAGCGCTCTACCAGCGCCTCCTGCAGCAGGGGGCGGCGTTCAGCGAGTACCCATCCGGTACGAGCACCAAACCCGAACACTTTCCCCAGCGCAATCGCATTATTGCCGGGTTGAGCCGCGCGCTGTTGGTGATAGAAGCCCCGGCGCGATCGGGTGCTCTGATTACCGCACACCTGGCCAACGAGTTTTGTCGGGATGTGTACGCTTTGCCCGGGCGAGTGGACGATTACAACTCTCAGGGCTGTCTGCGGCTCCTGAAAAATGGCGCTGAGGTGATTGTCAGCGAGGAACACCTGTTGGAAATGCTCGGTGCCATCCCACCGATCGACACACCCCAGCAGTTGTCTCTGTTCGATACTGCGCCCCCCGCTGCCGAGCCCCGCCTCTCTTCTCGAAAAAAAGGGGGGGATCGGGGCAGTGCCCCAGTGCCGCCGCTGAAACCAGAACTGGTTCCAGAACTGGCTCCAGAACTCGCCAAAGTCTTGCAAGCGGTAACAGTTGAGGCGGTTTCCCTCGACGCGATCGCTCTCGAGTCTGGATTGTCAGCGGCAGAGGTTTCCAGTGCCCTTTTGCAGTTGGAATTGTTGGGGCTGGTATCCCAACTGCCGGGGATGCGCTATCAGCGATGCTGAGGGTTTCTCTTTCTCCAGAGGGAGAGGGAGTTCTTTCTGGGGATAGATTGAAAAAAAATTAAGCCGGAGGATAATTATTTTGGCGATCGCCACTTCTTGTGAGGCGATCGCCATTGCATTTTCAAGAGCTGTCCGTCAATGACTGGCTTGAATTTTATATAAACTTTTGTAAACCGCCCAAAACAAGACTGTCGCTCATGGGTGCCCTTTTTTCAGCGCGATCGCCTGCACGGGCTGAATCGTGCTGGACGTCAAGCCAAACCGTCTGGATTGAACCGACTTTACCTCTTCAGTTAATATCAAATCTGTCGCAAGGTGGATGAGATGAAGGGATGGGTGTGAGAGGCTAAAAGTAATTCGATCCTGCAAAGAAATTTTCATTTAGGAGAACAAACATGGTAGTGACGCTTGAAGATAGTAAGCGCTTGGCGATCGGCATGAAATTGGCAGATATGAGAGCCCTGCAAAATTTCCTAATTTCCAACGACGAGAAATTAATAAACGCTTGTAGCGACCAGGAAATTGCCAATCGCCTGCGAGACATGCTGGAAGACGATCGGAAAAACCTCGGCGTCTTAGAAACCGTGATTGTTCAGTATGGCATCCAGAGCGATCCCAGAAACACCACTGAGCAGGTGATTGACAAAGCTCGGAATATGATGAACAGTTCCGACTATACTCTGCATGAAAAGGTCGCCGAACACGAGCTGCTCAAGCACAAACAAACGATGGCGGGAAGTCTGATCCACAAAGCCGCTCAGGTTGTTGGCGCTGATATCGAAGCCGCGATCGGTCCCTTGAATGCCGTGAACTTCGACAACCGGGCTCACCAAGAGCAACTGAAAGGGATTCTAGAAATTCTGGGCACTCGCGAACTCACCGGGCAAGATCCCGATCAAAGCATTTGGGCGCGGGTACAAGATGCGATTATGGCAATCACGGGCGTTGCCGGCAGTGTCGTCACGCGCAGCGACAGCGAGATGAGCATCCGCGATATCATCCGCATGGATCATACCAAAGCCGATACTCTATTCATGGAAATCGATCGCAGCAACGATCCCAACAAAATCCAAGAATATTTCGGCCAACTCTACAAAGATTTGAGCGTTCATGCCGAAGCTGAAGAGCAACTCGTCTATCCGGCAATCCGCAATTATTACGGAAAGACTAACGACCTCTATTCCGAGCAAGCGGAAATGAAGCACATGCTAGATCAACTCCGGTCTTTGAATCCGGGAACACCCGACTTCAAAGAAAATATTCGCCGCCTGCGGAATGCGGTACACCATCACAAGAATCAAGAAGAAAATGACGTGTTCCCCATCATCCGCGACAACTTCAGCGACGAGCAACAAAAGCAAATGGCTACCGAGTTCAAGCGCATTAAAGCTCAGTTGCAAGAACGAATGGCAGCTTCTATTCGTTAATCGATAACATCGACAAAAAGGCTTCTCTCCGAACGAGTAACCGCCTAGATAACCAAACATTAGAGAGGTGAAAATCCCACCAGTTAGCTGGTGGGATTATTGGCTCTACTACTTTCATCGAACAACTTAACTTTCCGCAATCTCTGCGGTTGCCATATAAATATAGCCTTGCTAATTGATGTGAAAAATTACTCCTCAACACATTACCAGCCTCGACCTGGCAATGCCAGGGCAGGAGGGGCTGACTCCAGACAAAGGTTTTTCACCAATCAAATAGAAACGCTATAGCAAACTGAGTTAGCAAGTGGCGATTGGAAGAAGAGATAAGTGTCAAGCCACCCTTCGGCATTACAAGCAAAATTTGAGGAGAGTTCGCCAAAGTTTGTTCTTGAATTTCATCTACTCTCTACAAGGAGTCAAATGTCATGCAGATTTTTGAATTGCTCAAAAAAGACCACCGGAAGGTCGAAAAATTATTCTCTGAAATCGAGGGAACTGCCGAGCCGAAAAAGCGTGAAAAATTGTTCGAGCAAATTTACAAAGAATTAAGTATGCACGCAGAAGCTGAAGAATTAACCTTCTACGCAGCGATGCGCGAATACGAAGAAACTGAGGCGCTACTCGACGAAGCCGAAGAGGAGCATGTCGAGATGAAGGTCATGTTAGAAGAAATGAAGTCTCTGGATGCGACTTCACCTGACTTTGCCAAAAAACTCCTCGATCTCAAAAACGCGGTTCAGCATCACGTTGAAGAAGAAGAAAGCGAGGTATTCCCTACAGTCGAAGATTGCATGGACGAGGAAGAACTCGAACAGCTAGCTGATGATTTCAAACAGACGAAAACTCAACTGCAAGAAGAAATGCTAGCGGCTCGATAAACGCAAACAAACTGGTACGGAGGAATGGGTAATAGGAAAGGGGGAAGCGAGCGTCTCTTCCTGGCAGAAACCATCCGGTAGTTTATCCCCTTGAGAATCCCATTACCCACGAGCTATTAGCGATAACCTATTCGCAGCGCACAGGGGCAGATAGCCGCAAAAAAGATAAAAGGTTGACCAGCGTGTTAAAGGGAGGTGAAGATAGCCTCCCTTTTTTTCAGTCTGAGCGGATTGCAGTATAGAGACGATACTTTTATCGGAATATATAGCGGTTTTCATCCTCGTGAGGGACTGAGAAACCCGGCAACTTCGACGAAGCCGGGTTTCTAAGCTGTACTTCATCCACCATTAAACCGCTATATCTGCGTTGCCGGCGGCTTTTTCCCGACTGTCCCTAGACAATTGCGATCGCCTCAACCGTTAACGACTTCGCCGCCGTTGGGATGCAAAACCTGACCGGACATGTAAGACGAGTCATCAGACGCCAAAAATACATAACAGGGGGCAACTTCTTCCGGCTGACCGGCACGCTGCATCGGCACCTGCTTGCCAAACGTCGCCACTTTTTCTCCAGGGAAAGTAGAGGGGATTAGCGGCGTCCAAATGGGGCCAGGAGCCACGCCGTTGACGCGAATGCCTTTTTCGACCAGGGATTGCGAGAGCGATCGCGTAAAAGCAACGATCGCCCCTTTCGTAGAAGAATAATCTAGCAGTTGCGGATTGCCTTTATAAGCCGTTACCGAAGCCGTATTGACGATCGCGCTCCCTTCTTTCAAGTAGGGCAGGGCTGCTTTCGTCAGGTAAAACATCGAGAAAATATTCGTGCGGAACGTGCGTTCGAGCTGTTCGGCACTGATATCCTCAATGCTCTTTTGCGGGTGTTGTTCGGCAGCGTTGTTGACGAGAACGTCGAGGCGACCGAACGTGTCAATAGTCTGCTGCACGGCTAGCTGACAAAACCGTTCGTCGCCTACGTCGCCGGCAATCGTGAGGCACTGACTGTCCTCTTCTTCCACGAGATGTTTCGTTTCTTTGGCGTCCTCGTGTTCGTCGAGGTAGGCGATCGCCACCTTCGCCCCTTCTTTCGCATAGGCGATCGCCACTGCGCGACCGATCCCGCTATCGCCGCCCGTAATCAGCGCCACTTTGCCCTCTAATTTGCCGCTGCCCCGATATTGCGAATCCTCCGCCTTCGGTTTCGGCGTCATTTCAGATTCCAATCCCGGCTGCCGTTCTTGCTCCTGCGGAGGCTGTAGCTGTTGTTGTTCTTCTGGCATGAAAATCTCCTCGAATGGGCGCAACTACTCCTTTACAAATAAAACTTTTTTGTCGGTTAAAAATCCCTCCTATTGCAGATAGTTTTATCCAACTTGCGATAGAACGAGCGCTGCACGGATTGGTATCGAGCGCTGCTTCCATTCGGGGTCTAGCAAAAAATAGATGACAATTACTCATCACATAAATTTGCCACGGCGGAATAGCCAGCGTATCTCAAGCTCAACAGTAATATCAATCCCTAAAAAGCCGATTTCGAGCTATAACTCAAAATAAAAAAATCTCCCGACAACCCAAAAAAACGAGCGAGAGTCAATCTCGGACGGATAGTAAACTTGCCAATCTACCCCTTTAAAACGCCTACCATTCCTCCCTTTCTTCTTTCCCCTGCGCGCTCTGCGTACTCTGCGGTTGAATAAAAAAATAGAAATAGCGGGCCAAACAAACTGGGCATTCTAAGCCGGTAGCGCCAGCCAGTCAGAGCCCGCTTTCCCGTCAATTCCCCCGCCTGTCGCGATAAGATAGCGGTGAATGCAATCGATCTGGAGGGCCAGGAAACTGGTTGCACGCGCCTATAGAAACGATTTACGGAAACCTACAAGGTCTAAAGCCCAGCCAACTCAAACAGCTACAGCGGCTGTACCACCAGCGGCTACCGGGCGATCGCGTCGCGACGCCGGAATTTGCCCAGCGACTCGCCGCCATCAGCACGGAAATTGGCGAACCCGTGTGCGCGTACATCAACCGGCGCGGTCAAGTCATTCGCGTTGGCGTCGGCACGCCCCGCCAAACCCAAATTCCGCCCTTAGAGCTGCCCCGGTACGGTGCTGGACGCCTCAGCGGCATTCGCTGCATTGCCACCCAGCTCAAATCGGCTGGGCCAGACGAAGCCGCCCTGACGGCAATGGCCATTCAGCGGTTAGATGCCCTAGTATTCCTCACCCTCACCGGTAGCGGATTTTACCGCGCAGGTGGGGGAGCGACCGGCTATGTGAAAGAAACTTATCTCGCTCACTTAGTCCCTCACGTCAGCGAAGAAATCTCAAACTCGGGTTCGCCCCTCTACTGGAGCGTGTCGCCGCCAGAAAGTCTCGACGCGCTGACTTCCCAAGACTTTCTGGACTTAGTGAATGGGCTGGAAGCGGAATTCGAGCGGGAATTTGTCGCCCAGCAGGTTGACGCCGACCACGATCGCGTGCTGGTAGTCGGGTTGATGACGGACGACATGACTGCCCAGCAGTTTCAGGACGGGCTCGCAGAAGTCGCCCGGTTAGTAGACACTGCCGGGGGAACTGTGCTGCAAACCCTACAGCAGCGGCGTCCCAGCCCCCACCCTCAGACGGTGGTGGGTGCGGGAAAAGTGCAGGAGATCGCCCTTGCCGTCCAGACAATCGGGGCAAATCTGATCGTGTTCGATCGCGACTTGTCGCCAGCACAAGTGAGAAACTTGGAAACGCAAATCGGCGTGCGCGTCGTCGATCGCACCGAAGTGATTTTAGATATCTTCGCCCAGCGCGCCGGCAGTGGTGCGGGCAAGTTGCAAGTAGAACTGGCGCAACTGGAATACATGCTGCCGCGCCTCACCGGTAGGGGACAAGCCATGTCCCGCTTGGGCGGCGGCATCGGGACGAGAGGCCCGGGCGAAACCAAATTGGAAACCGAACGCCGCGCCATTCAGCGCCGCATCGCCCGCCTGCAGCAAGAAGTGAACCAACTGCAAGCCCACCGAGCCCGGTTGCGGCTGTCTCGGCAGCACCGGGAAGTCCCCTCCGTGGCGATCGTCGGCTATACCAACGCGGGCAAGTCCACCCTGCTCAACGCCCTCACCGATGCCGAGGTGTACACCGCCGACCAGTTATTTGCAACCCTCGACCCCACCACGCGCCGCTTGCAAATTCCCGACGCCGTGACCGGCGAGGCTGAGTGGATTGTATTGACCGATACAGTGGGATTCATTCACGAACTCCCGCCCGCCCTGATTGACGCTTTCCGCGCCACCTTGGAGGAAGTCACCGAAGCCGATGCCCTGCTGCACGTCGTGGATTTGTCTCATCCTGCTTGGCAGAGTCAGATTCGTTCCGTGATGGCGATTTTGGCCGAAATGCCGGTCACGCCCGGGCCGGCTCTGATCGCGTTTAATAAAATCGATCGCGCCGACGGAGAGGCGCTGGCTCTGGCGCGAGAGGAATTTCCCCAGGCGGTGTTTATTTCCGCAACGAGTGCCCTCGGGCTGGAAACCCTGCGCCACCGACTCGCCCAACTGATCCACTACGCAGTTGCCCCGAATTGAAGCGGCGATCGCAGCAAAGCTGCGCGGTTTCCCGCAGCGAAGCCCTCAGACAATATCGGCGCTCACTTGGCAAAAAATAGTTAAGAATATCAGTGTATGGCGAACTGAGCGACTAAACTGGTGCTAGAACTCTTCGGCATCTACTGAGCTATAGATAAATTAGGGAAATTTTTCCCCGCATCTGTGGCGGCAGCCTTTCCGTCAGGGCACGCAGAAGCTTCATCAATTGGGCGGATTAGATGAAGATTTCAAGAAGATGCCCCTGACCTATGGACATGGGATAGCTGCTGCATCTAAATTAGTGGCAAGACGGCGTTCTGCTGTCTGGTTGCCATACTCAAATCTAGGTGTCAGTTTTACCCGTGCAATCTACTACTTACACGGCTGCGTGCGATCGAGAACACAATGTGACTGTGACAGCTCACAAAGCATTTGAGAACGTTTTGTTCCATCCTAAAAATATTCCGGTAGTAATCCGTCAAAAAAGATGTTTAGGCCACCTTTAAAACTCGCCATCGGGTTCGCTGTCCTCGCCTCGGCAGGTATGGCGTCTGGGGCTGTAGCTCCCTCGGCTTCAGCTTTTACCTTCACTGGCGGTAGCGTTGTCCTTGAGGAAAAGGACATCAATCAATCTTTCACGATTTCCTTTGACGGAAACGTGGAGGGACAAACCATTGCAGGACTGACGTCGGAAGCAACCTTTAAATTCTTGGGGTTCTCTCGGACTAGAGCCGCAACTCAGGCGCAGTTTGAGATCTCCCTAGCTAACACGTCTAGTGGGGATGTCATCTCTAGAACCTCTGCTCTGGGTTTTGACATTAACCAGACGCCGATCGCCGCCACTAGCTCTGGACTTTTTTCCAGCTCCGTGCTGAATGGCTCCCTGCCCAATCAATTCGGCAGCATTGGCGTCTGCTTCGCGAACGACCAAATTTGTGATGGCCAGCCGAACACGGGAGTTGACAACGACCCCAGCAGCAAACTCGCGCAAACTGGTACTTTTACAACAACGGTTGCTTTCAATGGTTACGTCAATCAGGTCGCCCTGAGTAACTTCGGGGTACGCTATCAGGGCATTAAAAGCAACAGTCGTTCGGATCTGAACGGCACGGGCAAAACGATCGTCCCGCAGATTTCCGAGAAAAAGGCCATACCTGAACCGGGCACTGCCAGCGCGCTGTTTCTCACGGCTCTGGCGATGCTGCACTACCGCCGCAAAAGGCAGACTGCCGTGCATCAATCCTAAAAGTCTCGCTACCGCCTATATTTGAAGGATTACTCGCATCCCCGCTCGCTATGGAGTAGGGATTTTATTTATGGTATCGCCATGAAGTTTCAATAGAACCAGCGAAGCGATCGCATCAGCTCGGTCTGGGGTCAGAAAAAAACAGTACGGGTTTAAAATTTAAGAAATAAAACTTAAAGATTGAGGATACTATGGCCGCTAAAGTTGAAATCTATACCTGGAGAAGCTGCCCCTACTGCATTCGTGCCAAGGACCTGCTAAATAGAAAAGGCGTCGAGTTTACTGAATACGGCATTGACGGGGATGAGGCAGCCCGCGCCAAAATGGCAGAAAGGGCCAATGGCAGGCGCTCCCTACCGCAAATATTCATCAATGACCAGCATGTCGGGGGCTGCGACGACTTGCACGCCCTCAACGCGCGCGGCAAACTCGACGAACTGCTGCAGAAAAGTCCTAGCTAGCGATCGCCCTTCGGCGGCACTCTCCAAAACGCGCGCTCAGCGCCGCTTGCTGCTCATTTAGCGGTTTAATGGATCGGGAAAGATTGCACGCTTTCTGGCACGATTGAAGGGAGACTCTGCGTGAAATTTGCATTTATCATTGACCCGCTCAAAGGGCTCGATCCAGCCCACGACACCAGCGTAGCGCTCATGGAATCCGCTCAAGCGCTAGGACACGAGGTTTGGGTGACGCAAACGAAGTACCTCAGCGTCGTGGATAGCAAGGCTTGGGCGGTACTCGAGCAGGTTAAGCTCACACCCGTGCAACTGGTGGAGGGGGGATGGGTGAAAGTCCCCTCTTGGTACGAGCTCGGCGATCGCGTTTTGCGCCCCCTCGAGGAAATGGACGCGGTTTTCATGCGTACCGATCCCCCAGTCAACATTTCCTACCTTTACGCCACCTACATTCTCGACTACATCGACCCCACCCAAACCCTGGTGATCAATGCCCCCCAAGGGCTGCGGGCGGCTAACGAGAAAATGTATGCCCTCCAGTTTACCAAAGTCATTCCCGAAACCATCGTCAGCGCCGACAAATCCGTTATCCGGCAATTTGTCGAACACAAAGGGGCAGCCATCCTCAAACCTCTAGGCGGCAAAGCAGGCGAAGGGATCGTTTTCGTACAGCCGAAAGATCCCAATTTCAACTCCCTCGTTGAAATCAGTACCGGTCGCGGCAAAACTCCCGTGATGGTTCAAACCTACCTGCCAGAGGCAAAACAGGGAGACAAGCGCATCATCTTGCTCAACGGCAAACCCATCGGGGCAGTGAATCGGGTGTCCTCCGGCAATGAATTCCGCAACAATATGGCCGTCGGGGGGAAAGTGGCCAAAGCGGAAATCACCGAGAAAGAACACCTGATTTGCGCCAAGCTCGCTCCCAAGCTGCGCGAGGATGGTTTGGTTTTCGTGGGAATTGACGTCATTGGCGGCTACCTCACCGAAGTCAACGTCACCAGCCCCACCGGCGTCCGCGAAATTGACCGCTTGGACAGTACCCGCCTGGGGCATCAGGTGATTGAGTGGGTGGAGGCAGCCAGACAAGTCAAAGGCAAGAAAAAGAGATAATCTCTGCTCTTCCCTGCGTGCGGCACCTCCAGCACTCTCAAATAAGCGGCGGCACTTGTGGCGGGTGCCTGCCCTTGCAGCACGGGCTTTTCGTCCTCGATTGGGGACGCCAACAGCACTCCTGATGGCGATACGCTCAGTGAAGGTTTTCTGCCCTAGGGTGACTGAATCCCTCATTCCGGACTGAAATAAGTTAAAACTTAAAAAGCTCTCGGCAGAGACGCAGCCCCCTGCGTCTCTCCTGTTTATCCTTGGCCAAATTCGCCTAAACTGGAGAAACGTCAATGGATGGGAATGACACCAAAAAAGTCCGCCTCTGGGGAATGATAGGGGATGCGGATGACACGACAAAAGCCCGCTTTTGGGCAACGATCGGTCATCTTTCTTCCCTCGCATGGCTCCCCCTTACCGGGCTGTGGTTTGCCGGCATCCCTTTCATCTTAATACTTCCCTTTACTTACATTTTGGGGCCGCTCGCAATCTGGCGGCTGAAGAAAAATCAGCACCCTTTTATAGACGCCCAAGCCAAAGAGTCTCTCAATTTTCAAATCTCACTTCTACTCTATACCCTGGCTCTATCTTTAGTATACCTTTTAGGAGGTTTTTTGATTGCAATCCTCCCGATTTTAGAGTCTCCCGATGCAGAGCGCCTGAATGCACTCATGGCTGTACTTGCGGTGGCATTAAGACCGATGGCGTTTATAATCCCGCTGATCGGGATTGTCGATGCAGCGCTGGCGATCGCAGCCGCTTTGAAAGTCAGAAAGGGCGAAAATTATCGCTACCCAAATATCTTCCGATTCGTGAAATAATCGGGAATTCCCTGAAATCACCCAAAATAACCTAAAATTACTTTATGTCGCTGTCTTCAGAAATTGGGGTAGCAATCGTGGGCGCGGGGTTCGGTCAAAAAGTCCACCTACCCGCTTTCGTCGAACACCCTCGGACTCGCCCAGTCGCCATTTATCACCGGGACTTAGAAAAGGCAAAGGCGATCGCCGCTAGCCACAACATCCCGCACGCTTGCACGACTCTCGAAGCGATTCTCTCCCTACCGGAAGTCAGCGCTGTGAGCATTTCCACGCCGCCATTTTTACACTATGATATGGCGAAACAGGTGCTAAAAGCTGGCAAGCACCTATTGCTAGAAAAACCCACCACCCTCAACGCGATTGAGGCGCGGGAACTCTACCAAATCGCTGCCAGTTCCGGAGCGATCGCGACGATGGATTTTGAATTTCGCTTTATCCCCGCGTGGCAGCGCTTTGCAGAACTGCTCGCCGACGGCTACTGCGGCAACAAGCGCCTGATAAAAATCGATTGGCTCGTATCCAGTCGCGCCGATGCCTCTCGCCCTTGGAACTGGTACGCGCAAAAAGACAAAGGCGGCGGCGTTCTCGGAGCTGTCGGCTCCCACGCCTTCGATTATATCAGTTGGTTATTTGGTTCGATTCGCCGACTCTCTGCCCGCTTGATTAATACGATCCCCGAAAGACCCGATCCCGCTGAAGGAGGAAAATTAAAACCCGTCGATGCAGACGATACCTGCACGTTGATGTTAGAATTAGAAGGAGGAACGCCCTGTCAGATTTGCTTGAGTTCCGTGACTTATCAAGGGCGCGGACATTGGGTAGAAGTCTACGGCGATCGCGGCACGTTAATTGTGGGCAGCGACAATCAGCAAGATTACGTCCACGGATTTCGCCTGTGGGGCGCTCAGAAAGGAGAACCTTTAGCAGAATTAAAAATACCGGAACGGCTGGAATTTCCGCGCGTTTATCCAGACGGGCGCATTGCCCCGATCGTTCGCGTTATCGACAACTGGGTACAAGGAATTGACGCGGGGAAACCATTGATTCCCTCACTGAAGGAAGGGGTATACTCGCAGTTGTTGATGGATTTAACTCACCAATCCGATCGAACGGGATGCTGGGTAGAGGTGCCGGATTTCGAGGCGTTTCTGGCAGGCAGGTAGGTTTGGGATGATAAAGAGGCGATCGCCTGACTGCAAGCCAAAAAAACAAGCGATCGCCAGCGAATCTAAATCTCGGCTGCCAATCGAGAAACCCGGTTTTTCCAAAAAACCGGGTTTCTGGGGAGCGATATCACTTGACCGACTTTCTGGAAACGCGCCCCAGCACCAGAAAAAGCAGTACAATAGTCGCCCCTAATGGTGCACCGACTATACACAGAGGAACATTCTGCGATATACCGCCCGGAATCGAACCTGCAAAAGCGCCCGCAAGGGTTGCTAACACCCACCAATCAGCCCGATAGGGGAGCCGCCGCAGTACGAACAATTGCACGATTCCGAATACAACAAACATTAAGGGAACGCCAACCAAATTCCCGATCTCATCAGCGCGCAAAATACTGATCAAAGCTACGGCAATGAGCCCACCTACAAGCAAGCCCGCGCCCAAACCCAAAACATTTGCCAATAGCCACAGCAGCCAAAAACGCCAGCCGGGAAATGATACTTTAGATGAAGCGGGAGGCGATGGATGAGAGACATTCGCGGGCTGAAGTTTTGGAGGGATTGGCTGGGGCGGTTGAGGGCGCGATCGCGGCGGATGTAAAGCGCGTTCAATTTCTCCCAAGTGTTGCAAAATAACCTCAGCACTGGCAGGACGATTGCAGGGCGATCGCGCCATCATACTCTCGATAAAATCTGCTAACTGAGGCGATATATTCGGAGCAAAATCGCGCCAGCGTAACGCATCGTTGAGAGGATCGTAAATAGCAGGATCGGTAGGTGCCTTGCCTGTCAGCAGATAGACAAACGTGCGCCCCAAGGCAAAAAAATCTGATTGCAGCACGGCGTGATAGTTGATTTGCTCTGGCGGAGTATAACCTGCAGAAGTAATGCCTGTCACCTGCCCAGCAGCCTGTTTGAGCTGGTAAGTTTGGGTGACTTCTCGCGCCGTGCCAAAGTCAATTAACGCCAGTTGCCCATCTGGCTGCAGCATGATATTTGATGGCTTGATATCCCGATGAAAAAACTGCTGGCTGTGAACTTCGTGCAGAATCTGGGCGAGTTGAGTTAGCCACGCGATCGCCAAACTTTCGTCAATCGGGCGCATTCCCAGCCGTTTGAGATACTCTTCTAAATTCATCCCTTCAATGCGTTCCATCACCAGACAATATATCGGCGTCTGGCTGTCTCTGGGAAAGAAAAGAAAACTACCGTAGCCCTTGGGAATCCCTGGATGATTTAACTGACTCAAGACTCGCGCTTCTTGTTCAAACAGCTCTACAGCTTTGGGATCGTTGTTAATCAGAACTTTTAGAACTTTTAGGGTGCCGCTGTGGTTGATTTCAAAGGTTTTGCCAAAACCCCCGCCACCCAGCAGGCGGATAACTCGATATCGCCCTGCCAGCAGCAATTCCGATCCGCATTTTTGGCAAAATAGAAGATTATCGGGATTGAGCGGGTATGGGCAGTTGGGTTTGATACAGATGCTCATAGGCTTGCCTCGCAGCTCTAAGCTAGATCCTGTCGGATTGTCAACTACCTAATGAGTGAAAACAGGTGGAGTCTCGCTCTAGAGAAGCGATCGCTTTATTGAGCGCCAGAAAGCCAGATTGATTTAAAACCCTCGCTCCCCAGAAACCCGGTTTTTTTGGAAAAAATGGATAGCTCGACTGATCCCCAGGATGTAGATTCGCTACAGACAGGCGCGAGACAGCATCTCTGTTTTGTCAATATCCCTCTAAGCGATTGTGCATTGGCGCATGAACATTTGCAACAACCCAAAAGATAAATAGCGCCAATGCGCAATCCCTGCACAAATGAACACAAATGATAGTTTCTTAGCCCGCCTGCGCGGGCTTTGTTCCTGTAGCCGCAGGCTCAAGCCTGCAGCGCTGCGAAATTAAATTTAATGGGCTGAGCCATTCCCGTGATAGTTGTCGGTATCGTAGAAGCCATTTTTAGTGCCAAAAAACAGACTAGCCACGATAAAAATCCCCGTTAATACCACAAAAACCAACTTTACATCCATAATTTTCTCCTAAACTTTGCTTGTCAATCCTTGATAGGAACTTGCGGCGATTGTAGCTCGCCGATTCAAACATTAACATTATAGCAGTAGGGGCAGGGTAAACGCCCTAAAATATAAACAAAATTTATGAAATCAATGGGAAATGAGCCGAGCGTGCAAGCTTCTTGGCTGGCGCGTCCCTCCACTGAAGTTGCCCCAGACTTACTCGGCTGCACCCTGGTGCGGCTCCTTTCCGACGGGCAAATCATCCGGGGGCGGATTGTGGAAACCGAAGCTTACGCCCCGGGCGATCCCGGCTGTCACGGTTATCGGGGACGCACCGCTCGCAATGCCGCCATGTTCGGGCCGGCTGGGACAAGTTACGTTTATTTAATCTATGGAATGTATCACTGCCTGAATGTTGTTACGGATGAGGAGGGTGCGGGCAGTGCCGTGCTGATTCGCGCCGTGCAGTTGGAGTCTGTACCGCCGGGGATCGAGCCGCGTCACGCCGCGAAACCGCATCGCATCGCCGCCGGCCCGGGCAAGCTCTGCCGCGCCCTCCAGATTGACTTGAGTTTGAACGCGCAAGAGTTGCACCCCGGTAAAGCGCTGTGGTTGGAGCATCGCAGTTCTCAATTTCAGCAGGATTTAGCCAGCAAGGCGATCGCGATCGTGCAAACAACGCGGATCGGCTTGTCTGCGGGCGCGGATTTGCCTTGGCGCTGGTATCTCGCCAATTCTCCGGCTGTTTCCCGCCCTTAAAGTTCTATTTCTTTGCCGCGATCGCTGAAGCGCACGTCTTTGATTTTCCACCCTGGATTGCTCGCGAGCGTTTTCCGCAAACTGCCGAATAGCCCGAACTGTTCGCAGCTCGACAGGGAGACAAACTGCCGCTTGGAATTGGGATCGAGCCGCATGTCAACAGTGGCGACGCCTGTTTCGCCATCGACGCTGACTTGATAGCCCGCGAGGTCAAAGTCCTTCGTATCGTAAGGCTCCAGCACTTTCCCCACGGCAGCTTGCAGCGAGTCGCTGGCGGGAACCGCTACTTTTTTAGGGATCAACTCGTTGCACTGGCTGTCTACTTCGTAGATGGTGACGCTGACGGTATTTTTAGCGGCGTTAGAGACAGCAGCCGTTGATTTGGGAATTTTCTCAGAGGGCTGTGCTGTGGGAGTGGCTGTATTTGAGATAGCAGGATTTGGGGGCGAATTGTCGCTGCTGCGGGTGGCAGTGGGCGCGCCGCAACTGCTCAATCCGCCAAGGAGGATGAGGGCAGCGATCGCTGCAGTCAGAGAGTTTCGGCTGACATTCATATTTAATCTCGATCGAAAATAAGCATTTGGCCGTTGCCGGAGGGCCATGTTTCAAACGGCCCCTACTGGCGCTGATAGCTAATAGTAGCTCCCAGTACGGATTGTGCATTCCGCCCCAGGGATGTAGGATGTAAATTAGCGGTTGCCCCTCTAGCGGGCAAGCGATGTTGAATTTCGCGGAGTTTATGGACCGAAGTCCATTTCCACACAGTAGTATCGATCTCCTCTAGGCTGGGTGGCCAACGTCTCCCAGCGCGGGGGAGACATAGGAGGTTGTATGCTCGCTCAGGAATTGCGCCCTACTCTATCGGATTTCACGAAATTAAATCAGCTCAAGTCGGAACTCAATCGCCTCCCGGCAGTGGATGCAGGAGATTACATCGCCGAACAGCCTCTCAAGAAGCGGGCGATCGCATTTCGGCTGCTCAACAAATCTCAGGCGATCGCCGTTTTTGAATACCTGCCGCCGGAAGTGCAGGAAGAACTCATCGACTCGCTGCAAGACTTGCAAATTTGTCAGATTGTCGAGGAGATGAGCCCCGACGATCGCGCTGCCCTGTTCGACGAACTGCCCGCCAGCGTCGTCAAGCGCCTATTGCAGCAACTCAGCCCGGAACAGCGGCAGGCAACGGCAACGATTCTGGGATATGCCGAAGGCACCGCCGGTCGGGCGATGACGACAGAATACGTCCAACTGCGGCAGGGATTGACGGTGGGAGAAGCCCTCAACAAAATCCGCCGCAGCGATCGCGACAAGGAAAGCATCTACTACGCCTATGTCACCGACGACAACCGCAAGCTGGTTCAAGTGATCTCCCTGCGCCAGTTGTTGTTTTCCCTCCCCGAAGCCCAGATTGGGGATATTGGCAGCGATCGCGTCATCAAAGCCCGCACCGAAATGCCCCAAGAAGAAGTGGCGCGGCTAATGCAGCGCTACGACTTGATCGCGCTGCCCGTCGTCGATCGCGAAGACCGGCTCGTGGGCATCGTCACCATTGACGACGTGATCGACATTCTCGAAGAAGAAGCCACCGAAGACATCCAAAAACTCGCCGGTGTCAGCGGCGGCGACGAAGCCGCCCTCTCGGCTCCCCACGTCACCATCCGCAAGCGCTTGCCGTGGCTGCTGGGCAATATCGGGCTCTATATCGGTGCCGCCAGCGCGATCGCCCCCTTCCAGCACGTCATTTCCGTAGTTCCCGTTCTCGCCGTCATCATGCCGATTTTGTCCAATACCAGCGGCAATGTCGCCATTCAAGCCCTATCCGTCACCGTGCGGGGACTGGGCGTGGGCGAAGTCACCCCCGAAGATACCTTGCGCATTCTCCGCAAAGAAATTCTAGCCGGATTGGGCAGCGCCCTCGCCCTGGGCTTGGCATTGGGCATTCTGTCCTTAATTTGGTCCCCCCCTGACGAGCGCTGGGTGGCGATCGTGGCGGCGCTGGTGATGGCGGTTAATGTCTTTTTCGCCGCAACCCTGGGAACCCTGCTGCCAATGGGACTCAAGCGCCTCAACCTCGACCCCGCCCTGATCAGCGGTCCCTTGCTGACAACCATGCTGGATGCAGTCGGGTTTCTGACATTCTTAACGTTAATTTCAGTCGCTTTGCGTGTAGTATCGAAATGAAGGGAGTAGAGGCGCTTCGGCTAACTGTCGAGCTGAAAAGTCAGAATTCGCCTTCTGAAGCCTCTCCCCTCCTTCCCTCCCCAGATAGGAGGAGGTTTTGCTCAAAAAGCGCGATCGCTCTAGCTCTAAGCTCGAACGACAGAACTTTGAGTTATAAAAATGGAGTTTTCAGTAATAACGGCGGGGTTTTAAGTAAGAATAATGCTCCTTTAAGTAAGGAAAATAGAGCGTTAATTAAGAACGATGAAGCTTTAAGAAGGAAGGATAAAGCTTGTTTCTCCAACGGTGAAAGTTTAAGCAAAAGCGGTGGAGCTAAAAACTCCCTCCTCCTACCCCTCCTCCCTACTCAGCATTCATCACTCAGCACTTTCTACTCTCCCCCTACTCAGCACTCAGCACTCAGCACTTTTCACTCCCTTCTCTCATGGCTACGATGACTTGGACGCGCCACCACATTCTCTCTCTGGCTGATTTCGTGCCGGAAGAATACGATACCATCCTGCAGACTGCTGCGAGTTTTCGGGAAGTCCTCTCCCGACGCCTGAAAAAAGTGCCAACTTTGCAGGGTCAATTGGTGGCAAATTTATTTTTTGAACCTTCTACCCGCACCCGCAGCAGTTTTGAATTGGCAGCGAAACGTTTGAGTGCGGACACGCTGAATTTTACCCCCGGCACGTCTTCCCTGACGAAGGGGGAAACGATTCTGGATACGGCTAAGACTTATTTGGCGATGGGAACCGACATGATGGTGATTCGCCACCAACAAGCGGGCGTGCCCGACGCGATCGCCGCCGAAATGGATCGCCTGGGCGCGCGCGTCGGCGTCCTCAATGCCGGTGACGGGCAGCACGAACATCCCTCGCAAGGGCTGCTCGACTTATTTACCATTACCTCCATTCTCGACCCCGATCGCCCCTGCCTCGACCTGCTCAAAGGCAAAAAAATTGCCATCGTCGGCGATATCCTCCACTCGCGAGTCGCGCGATCGAATATCTGGAGCCTGACGGCGAGCGCTGCCGAAGTGCATCTCGCCGCACCCCCCACCCTGCTGCCCCAGTTCTTTGCCGAGATGGGCACCAACCGGACAGGCAAGCTATTTCTGCACTGGACAGCCGAACCCGCCCTGCAAGATGCCGACTTCGTGATGACGCTGCGTTTGCAAAAAGAACGCATGGAACACCACCTGCTACCCAGTTGGCGGGAGTACCACCAGCGCTACGGGATTACGCGCGATCGCCTGAAACTCTGCAAGCCTAATGTTAAAGTTCTTCACCCCGGGCCGGTCAACCGGGGCGTAGAAATCGCCTCCGACCTCATGGACGACCCCGAATTTAGTTTAATTTCCCAGCAAGTCACCAGCGGCGTTGCCGTTCGGATGGCGCTGCTCTATCTCATGGGTGGCGGCAAAGTTTCACCCTAGCTCGGACGTTAAATTTTTAATCTAGTTTGCCTCTGGCGCTGCTAAAATTTCTGCCGAAACAGAGTTGCCGCCCCAGAAGCGATCGCTTTATACTGATTTTATTAATCGCTGATTTTCACAAGTAGCCGATTTTAGACAACTGGCATCTCAATCAACCAGATGCTAGATCAGTACAAATGCGCTGCTATTTTTTGCGATCGATTTTTTTGGCTAGATAAAAATCGAATACTCATCATAATTAAAAACTAACCCTGGAAATCTTAAAAGTTTATGAAAGCTGGAGCCGCGACATTATTCACCTCACCCGTTCAATTCCATCCAGACGATAGCTTTGCTATTACCTTTGCGCCCTTGTCGCTAGAAGAAATTTACAGGCTGGCAGACGATCCCGCTAATGGCGCTGTCGTGGTGATGAGCGGGACAGTTCGCAACCAAACCGACGGCTTTCAGGTCGTGGCGCTGGAATATCAAGCCTACGAACCGATGGCACTGCGCGTGTTCGCGCAAATCGCCGCCGAGATCCGCCAGCAGTGGCCAGATGTCAATCGGGTAGCGATTCACCACCGCATCGGTCGCCTGCAAGTGGGAGAAATCAGCGTGCTGGTTGCCGTGGGCTGTCCTCACCGCGCCGAAGCATTTGAAGCGTGCCGGTACGCAATAGATACCCTCAAACACAACGCCCCAATTTGGAAAAAAGAACACGGTGAAGATGGTTCTAGCAGTTGGGTGAGTATCGGCGATTGCGAAAGAAAATGTTAAGATAGAGCTTCGCGGGTTAGATCGAGAAAATCCCCTTATAATTGTACCGATTTACTGCGTGAGAATATATAGCCCCCATAGGGAGCATCTCAGTTTTGTAGTGCGGGCCAGAAAGCCCGCGATGAGGTCATAGATCGCGGGCTTTCTGGCCCGCACTCCTGATAGTCTTTTTACAAAACTGAGATGCTCCCGCCCCCATACCCCTACAGGTATATTGACAGGCATCGGGATGCTCGCACATAGGCGGGATACAGTCGTTTTTGCAGATAACCTTACGCAGTGACAAAACATTCGGATTATAAACTCTCTGTTTTGACTGATAGAAGTGCGTGGAAGCAAGAACTCTCGCCGTTTTTCCTCACTATACTACTTAAACAATCCAAAGATGCTTAAACTTGAAAGCTACCAAATTCTCGCTCAAATCTACGAAAGCTCCAACTCCATCGTTTATCGAGGCAATCGAGAACAAGATAGCCTGCCTGTTATCCTAAAAGTCCTCAAAGAAGACTATCCGACTCATTCTGAGCTTACCCGCTACAAACAAGAATATGAAATCACCCGCACTCTGAATTTGGGTGGAGTGATAAAAGCTTATGCATTAGAACCCTATCAGCGGACTGTTTGCATCATTCTGGAGGATTTTGGCGCGTTATCTTTAAGAGATTTGATAAACGAACGTAGGGGAGCAATGGGAACAAGTGCAGCAGCCCTGCCCCTACAGGAGTTTCTCCCCATTGCTCTCAAAGTCGCTGAAATTTTGGGACAGATTCACGCTGCCAATATTGTACACAAAGATATTAACCCCGCCAATATTGTTATCAATACAGAAACTCAGCAAATCAAAATTATTGACTTTGGCATATCCACGCAACTAAGCCGCGAAAATCCCACCCTGAAAAATCCCAACGTTCTAGAGGGCACATTAGCCTATCTCTCACCCGAACAAACGGGAAGAATGAACCGCGCCCTAGATTACCGCACCGACTTTTACTCCTTGGGGGTAACATTCTACGAACTGCTGACGGGACAACTGCCGTTTGAAACCAGCGATGCGCTGGAGTTGGTACACTGTCACATCGCCAAAGTGCCAGATTCTCCTCAGCAAGTTAACCCAGAAATTCCCGCAGTGGTGTCCGATATCGTGATGAAGCTGATGGCAAAAACCGCTGAAGAACGATACCAAAGTGCTTTCGGACTCGGAATAGATTTAGAAAACTGCTGGCATCAGTTACAAAACCGAGGATATATATCAGAGTTCCCTCTGGGAACGCAAGATATTTCTGACCAGTTTCAAATTCCGCAAAATCTTTACGGACGCGAAGCAGAAGTAGAAACTTTACTGGCTGCATTTGAGCGAGTAGCCGATACTCCCAAATCCAAAATAGAGATGATGTTAGTGGCGGGGTATTCTGGCATTGGCAAATCCTCCCTAGTGGCGGAAATTCACAAACCTAATACCAGGTTGCGCGGCTATTTCACCGAGGGCAAATTTGACCAATTCCAACGCAGCGTCCCTTACTCGGCTGTCGTCAGCGCCTTTAAAGGATTGGTGCGGCAACTGTTAACCGAAAGTGAAGCCCAACTGGAAAAATGGCGGCGAAAACTCCTAGACGCTGTGGGTGCCAACGGACAAGTGATTGTAGACGTAATTCCTGAAGTAGAGCTGATTGTGGGCAAACAGCCGCCAGTGCCAGAATTAGGGGCTAGCGAGTCGCAAAATCGCTTTAATCTAGTTTTCGGTAAATTCATCCGCGCCTTTTGTACGAAAGAGCATCCGTTAGTCATCTTTCTGGACGATTTGCAATGGGCAGACTCCGCTACGCTCAAGCTGATTGAATTGATGATGACTGATGCCGATATGCAATATCTGTTCTTGATTGGCGCGTATCGGGATAACGAAGTCAGCCCAGCACATCCCTTGATGATGGCGCTAGATGGATTGGTGCAACAAGGAGCCACTATCAATTCTATTACCTTAGCGCCTTTAGAACTAAAACATACCAGTCAACTTATTGCCGATACATTACATCGGGATACTGAGGCAGTCAAACCGCTGGCAGAACTGGTGATGCGAAAAACGGCAGGCAATCCGTTCTTTGTCAACCAGTTTATGAAAACTCTGTACGCTGAAAACTTGATAACCTTAGAGCGCCAGAGTCACAGTTGGCAGTGGGATATTGCAGAAATTGAAGCGCAAAATATCACGGATAATGTGGTAGATTTGATGGTGGGTAAGTTGAAGAAGCTGCCGGAATCGACGCAGCAGGTTTTGCGCTTGGCGTCTTGTATCGGTGCGGGTTTCGAGTTAAACACGATCGCGATCGTCTGTGAAAAATCCCAAGAAGAAATTTTCTCCGACTTGGTAACAGCCATTCAGTCTGGCTTAATCCTGCCCACATCGGAGCTAGACGAAAATCTGTTAATTCAAAATTATAAGTTTTTGCACGATCGCGTGCAACAAGCGGCTTATGCCCTAATTGAGGGCGATCGCAAAAAAGCAGTGCATCTCCAGATTGGGCGGTTGTTGTTAGGGAATGTCTCGGCTAAGGAATTACCGGAAAGAATCTTTGAAATCGTCGATCATCTCAACTTAGCTTGGGAATTAATTGCCGACGAATCCGAACGGGTGAAATTAGCGCGATTAAACCTGGAGGCAGGGAAAAAAGCCAAAGCCTCCACGGCTTATGCTGCTGCTGTAGAGCAATATTTCGCGCGGGGGATAGAGATGTTGCCGGGAGATGCTTGGCAGGAGCATTACGATTTGACTTTTAGTTTATATCGAGAACGCTCGGA
Source organism: uncultured bacterium (assembly GCA_964405435.1). Lineage (GTDB taxonomy): Bacteria > Cyanobacteriota > Cyanobacteriia > Cyanobacteriales > Oscillatoriaceae > DVEG01. The sequence goes on along the minus strand of CAYOOD010000024.1, from coordinate 30,812 downwards.
ATGCGAATATCTCTGCGCTAACTTCGAGCGAGCCGAAGAGTTGTTCGATTTGATATTAAATCGGGTAAACTCTAACTTGGAGCGAGCCGAAATTCAGAACATCCGGTTGATTTTATATGACAATACCGGCAAGTTTATTGAAGCAGTGCGTCTTGGCTCAGAATCTTTAGCCTCTTTTGGCTTGAGCTTGCCCACCACCGACAAGGCAGAAATTTTGGCGGCTCTTGACTCCGAGTTGGAATTATACAAGGAGAATCTGGCAAACATCAAAATATACGAGCTAATGGATGCCCCTGAAATGACCAATCCGGAAATGAAAGCCTGCCTAAAGCTCCTAATGAATATTACGGGGCCGGCTTATTTTGTTGACCAAGATTTGTTGGCTTTGATTTCCTTAAAAATGGTCAATATTTCTGTAGAGTACGGCAATTCAGAGGTATCGGCTCACGGATATGCTTTTTGGGGATTTTTGGCAGGTGCGAGATTGGTTGACTATGAAGTCGGCTATCAATTTGGTAAGCTATCGATGCAGCTTAACGAAAAATTTCATAATGTTAAGTTGTTTTCCAAAATTTTCAATATGTTTGGCGGGCTAATCAATCCTTGGCGCAGCCACATGAGGAAAGGAATCCCATTTCTGCGCAATGGCTATCTCGCCGGAGTGGAAACCGGAGATGTTTACGTCAGCTATAATTCTTACCACTTGATTCTGCAAAGGATTTTAGTGGCGGATAATTTTGGGAGCATTTTGGAAGAATCTTCTAAACATCTGGAGTTTCTCCAGCAGATGAAAAATGACGTGTTTGCCGGAATTCAGCAATTGTATCGTCATTTAATTTTCAATCTCCAAGGATTAACTGAGGACAAGTTTTCTTTCAGCTATGGAGATTTTGATGAGAACGAGTGTTTGGAGATGTGGCAGAAAAACGGTTTTATGACCGGTATTGCCCCCTACAACATCTTTAAAGCGCAAACTTTATTTTTCTATGAAAATTACGAGTTGGCTCTGGAGCATATTAAAAAAAGCGATGAAATTATCGTTTTTATCTCGGGCGTTCCCAGCCAAGGTGAACATTACCTTTACTATCCGCTAATTTTAGCGGCTCTTTATTCAACCGCTGCAACCGCGCAGCAGGAATATGGAGAAATTATCAAAGCCTGCTAGCAAAAGTTAAAAATCTGGGCTGATAACTGCCCGGAGAACTTCCTGCATAAATATTTATTGGTGTCGGCTGAAATTGCTCGCATTTCTGGCAAGGATATGGCAGCGCTAGACTTGTACGATCGCGCCATTGCTTCAGCCCGTGAAAATGAGTACATCCAAAATGAAGCTTTAGGCAATGAACTGCTTGCCAAGTTCTGGCTGGGAAAAGGCAAGGAGGAAATTGCCCGAGTTTACATGACAAAGGCTCACTACGGTTATAAACTCTGGGGCGCTAAACGTAAAGTGGAAGATCTGGAGCAAAAATATCCCAACTTACTCGCCAATAAATCTCCTCAGAAATTAAAGAGTCTGGAGACGAATCCCCGAACTACGGCTTCAACTACTGGCGGCACCTCAGAGCTGGACTTGACTGCGGTTATCAAAGCGTCCCAAGTTCTGGCGGGTGAAATTGTTTTAGATAAGTTGCTGGCAAAATTAATGAAAATTTTGCTGGAAAATGGGGGAGCCGAAACAGGTTTTCTGGTTTTGTCAACTCATGACAAATTAACTATCGAAGCCGGGGGAGAAGTGGCTGCAGAGCAGGTAGAAGTTTTGCAATCTCTGCCTGTAGAAGATAGCGAAAACCTGCCCAGTGGAATTCTCAAGTATGTTGCCCGCACTCGGGAAGATGTGGTGCTGTCAGAGGCGACGAAAGAGGGGGTTTTTACCAGGGAACCCTATATCCTGAAAAATCAGCCGAAGTCAGTTTTGTGCGCGCCCATTATCAATCAAGGCAAACTGATTGGGCTGTTATATCTGGAAAATAACTTGACCCCCGGCGCATTTACGAGCGATCGCCTGGAGATTCTCAAAGTCCTTTCCTCCCAGGCTGCTATCTCCATTGAAAATGCTTTGCTGTATCGCACCTTAGAAGATAAAGTCCAAGAGCGCACCGATCAACTCGCGCGAGCGAATCAGGAAATTAGCACGCTCAACGAACGCCTCAAAGCTGAAAATCTCCGCATGAGCGCAGAACTCGATGTGGTCAAACAATTGCAGCAAATGGTGCTGCCAAAACCAACAGAGCTGGAATCGATAGAAGGATTAGACATCGCTGGTTTTATGGAGCCTGCGGATGAAGTTGGCGGGGACTACTACGACGTATTGAAACAGAACGGACGAGTCAAAATCAGCATTGGCGATGTCACGGGGCACGGCTTGGAAAGTGGCGTATTGATGATTATGGCGCAAACGGCAGTCAGGACGCTTCAGAAGGTGAACGAAACCGATCCCGTGAAATTTTTGGATGTCCTCAATCAGACGCTTTACGAGAATCTCCAGCGCATGGACTCTTCTAGAAATATGACGCTGGTTCTCTTAGACTATGCCAGCGGCGTCTTGCAATTGAGCGGACAACATGAAGAAATCATTGTGGTGCGGGCTTCAGGGGAGGTGGAGCGCATAGATACGATAGATTTGGGATTTCCCATTGGCTTAGAAGCTGAAATAGGCGAGTTTATAGATCGCCAACAATTGCAGTTAAATCCTGGGGATGTGGTCGTACTCTATACAGACGGGATTACCGAAGCCTTTGATATGAATGGGCGGCATTACGGATTGGAGCAGCTGTGCGAGATGGTGGTGGAGACTCGTCAGCGCTCAGCCGGAGAAATTCGAGAAGCGGTTATTGACGATCTCCGCCGGCATATCGGCACTCAGAAGGTTTTTGATGATATTACTTTAGTAATCTTGAAACAGAAATAAAGCGCGATCGCCACTTTCCTCCCTGCGACTGACGAACCCCTCTAGAAAAATCGGACGTAGCCCCGTCTGTCTTTGTATCTTTCTCTCCGCCCGCGATCGCCCCCCTCCCCGACAACACGTTTGCAGAGATATCCCCGCGCCCATCTGTCCCACCCTCCAAAAAGGGGCGCTCGCTCGTCAGTGAAAAAACACCACCGAGCCTGAAAAGTACGGCCATCGAGTTATGAGGCTGTCGATCGCCTCAAGTTTCTTGCAACCTCTGCAGGGCGAGCGATCGCGCCCTCACTTGGACAACAGAACGCCGTGAGGATGGTTCCAGCCCTAGGGCCAACCGAAATGCCCACCTGAAGCACGGGCACCCAGAAACTGCTAAAATAGATCGCCGTCAGGCGTATTTTCTTTAGCTTGATATAAACCTGCATGGGTTGACGCGGCGAAAAAGCACTCAGGCTGGGCTGTTTGACAAGATAAGCTATAAAATATAAAATTTAAAATGGGGATAGACAAGTGAGTGGCGATCGCTGTACGCGCTGTCAGTGAAAACCTCAATGCTGAGGAACTTCCCAGAAATGGCAGCGTCAAAAACAGTGGAATATTACAGAGCCAATTCGGCCCATGAGTCACTCTATTCCTATATCTGGGTTACCGGCAAAGGCAACGATTCCTCCAGTGCAACTTCCAGCAGAAAAACTTTCCAATTACGATCTCGTGCTGCGGTGCCAGGAAGGACTGCAGCCAGACAGGGCTGCATTCGCTGAGCTATTGCGTCGGTATCAGTCCCACATCGAAAAGGTCTTGTACCACCTAGCTCCTGACTGGCAGGATAGGGCAGATTTGGCACAGGAAGTCTGGATTCGGGTTTACCGCAATATCAAGCGGCTCAACGATCCGATCAAGTTCCGGGGATGGCTCAGCCGCATTGCCACAAACCTGTTTTACGACGAACTGCGCAAGCGCAAGCGAGTCAAAGACCCCCTATCGCTGGACGCTCCCCGGATGATGGATGACGGCGAGATGGACTGGGAAATTGCCTCAGAAGAACCCGGGCCAGAAGAAAACCTGACGACCACAGAGTTTTACGATCGCCTGCGAGACGCGATCGCCGACTTGCCGGAAGTGTTCCGCACCACCATCGTGTTGCGAGAAATCGAAGGCATGGCATACGAAGAAATCGCCGAAATCACGGGCGTTTCACTCGGAACGGTGAAGTCGCGAATCGCAAGAGCCCGTCAGCGCCTCCAATTTCAGTTGCAAAACTATCTGGACGGTCGGTAATGGAACGATCGCGCGCTCGGCAGAACCCTCGCGGTGTGAAAGTGCCGAAAAGTGCGATAAACTCCAATCCGAACGGTACTAAATTAAATTTTTTTCGTTTCGCCGGGTGCCTCACACAATTTGAGTTGGTGGTGGTGTAGCCATGACCCCTAACTTTCACTCCTACGACGACCTGACCGACTATCCCCCTCGGGATGTGCTGAATAAAAAAATGGGTAATCAAACAGAATATACAACTGCCGTGAAGACTATACATCGCGATCGCTTTGAACTGATCAGTGCCTACCTCGATGGAGCCGCGAACCCGTCAGAATGCGCGCTCGTAGAAGAATGGCTGCAAAGCGATCCCGAAGTACAGCGCTTGCACGCCCGCCTGTTGAATCTCAGTCAGGAGTGGGGAAATATGCCAGTGCCACCACCCCAGCAATCGGTCGAGCAAACGATCGAACAATTTTTCGCCCGTCTGGATGCGGAAGCGGCGGAAACCGTGGCCACCGTTTCCGCCGCCGAGCGCTATGAATTGCTCAGCGCCTACATCGACGGCGAAGTCAGCGCCGCAGAGCGCGAACAAGTAGAAGCATGGCTGGCAAGCGATGTCAACCTGCAGCGCCAGCACGCCCGCCTGCTCAACCTGCACGCCGCCATCGAGGAAGCGCCAGTCCCCGCCGCACAGCCGCTAGAAGCAACCGTAGAGCAATTCTTTGCCCGTCTGGATGCCGAAGCCGTGGCAGAAGTGGCCACCGTTTCCGCCGCCGAGCGCTATGAATTGCTCAGCGCCTACATCGACG
>CAYOOD010000024.1:0-25741 GCA_964405435.1 uncultured bacterium | reverse complement strand
CCTGCTCAACCTGCACGCCGCCATCGAGGAAGCGCCAGTCCCCGCCGCACAGCCGGGAGAAGCAACCGTAGAGCAATTCTTTGCCCGTCTGGATGCCGAACAGACGCAGGAAGTGGCCGCCGCCGTCACCTTACAGCGCGATCGCTATGAATTGCTCAGCGCCTACCTGGATGGGGAAGTCAGCGCCGCCGAGCGCAAGCAAGTAGAAGAATGGCTGCAGGGCGATCTCGTGGTACAAGGCTTGTACAACCGACTGCTGAGCCTGCGCTCTGGAATGCAAAACATGCCAGTGCCAGTGGCAGAGCAATCGGTAGAAAAAACGGTGGAAAAAGTTTTTGCTCGCCTGGATCGCAAGCCGAAACTGCGGCTGATTTTGGGAGGAGCCGCCGCCGCCGCCGCACTGGCGATCGCCGCTGTGTCCTCGCTGCTCACCTCTGAGCCCGCCTTCTCGCCGCAGATGGCCAAAGCCCCGCACCCCGAGGCGACTCCTGAAAAATTAACGATCGCCTTGAACAGCCCGGTGGTAGAGATTCCCAAACCAGTCCAGCCCGTTCAGGAGAAGGCAATTATGAGTCGGGCACTGTTTGTCGAGTAAAAAGGTCGAGCAATCCGACCGGTGCGATTAATAAGAGGACAGTAGAGTGGCAGCGCTCCAGTGAGAAGCGCAAAAAAGCTTTACTGTTCTTTTTTTTTAACGGTAACAGTCGATCGCATTGAGACGCGGCGGTTCCCCCGCCCCCCACCATCCAGAAGCGATCGCCACGCCCCCCAAACAGCGAACGCGATCGGGGGCCATCAAATAGGCCCACGCCAGTCCCAGGGATTGGCAATCGGCCCAAATTCTCCCCCCTTCTGAAAGCGGTGGATGAAATACCTCGATTTGACAGCGGCAGTATTCGTTCAACTCGGCTTCTCGATCGGGATCGTAATCTTCCAGAAGGTCGAGATCGCGCAAAACAGAGGCATTGGCGAAAGAAAGCAAAACTCCCCATACAGGCGAGTCTCCGGGGATCAGAGCCGGGTAGCCCAGGGGCAGGTCGAATAGCCGCCCGCGCGCGATCGCCTCTATTGCCTCCACAACGCGATCGCCACAGTAACGCTGATAATTGCACTCCCCCGGTTTGAGCGTTCCGTAGACAAATACCTTCAATAAACTCAAAGCCTCTTCCTCTAGATGGATGTCGGCAACGCCACAAAGGATTATACTGATTAGGGGCAGCTATAAAAATTTTTCTAGCTTGCAGAAACTTGTCGCACTTATTTTCCGTCGTTGCTAACGTGCGGGTAGCGGAGTGACTGATATCAAGCCATTATCACAAGCTAGCCAAAGTCGATCTTTTCCTGAAAAAGCCCAAAACCTAAAAAAGGTGAGGCTCTCAGGGTTTCTCCTCGGGCACTGTCCGGACTCCGGCGCGCTCCCTATCATTACCTTATCCGGTCTGTCAACCGCAAAATCACCTAATCCTTTCGGACGGCTTAAACATGTCTTAAGGCAGAACAGGCAAATCCATCCGTGAAATTAGGGAGAATTTTGAGGTTGTCAAGCGTCATCCTATTTGTCCACCAAGGAGAGTTGACACCATGAAAATTAAACAGATATTAAAGTTGGCCGTTGCTGGTTTCGCAGCGATACAGGTTCCCATGTTGACGGCTCAAAAAAGTTTGGCCCAATCCATTGAACCCCCAGCCTCGTTTCAGTGCCTGACGCAGAGTGGGTACTACGTCACCCTCGCCGTCAAGAAAGATGGCGTTCTCTCCGATCCGGTCATCGTCTGGAAAACTGAAGAGTTTAGCGGGGCCGGTTACACGCCCGAACGGCGCTGTAGCGAAGTAACCAGCAGGCTGAATGGGCTGCTCAGCCAAAATAGCGGCACCCTCAAAGGCTTGTACCTGACCGTCGGCCCCGTAAATGGCCAGCCGGTACTCTGCGCCGTTAACAACACGAGAGCAGGCTGCAATACGAATAACATGCTGTTCACGCTCAGTGAAAAAAATCGACAAAATCCGACTAGAGTTTTAGAAAGTTTGAGTAATATTAGCGCGGGTAGCGTCAGCGGCACCTTGGTGCAAGAGTCTGGGGGGCAGCCCTATGTGAATTTAGAAAAGTTAGTTGATGGGCTTTTTAAATGAGACAGATCGGGCAAGTTAGCTCGTGACCTCTATCAGGACGGTCTTCAATATGTTTTTTTTCAGGCAGTCACGTCTTTTGGAAATTGACCTAGGGAAATGCCAAACTTTCTCTAGGTTTATTTATTGTTGAGGATGGTTGAGGGCTTGTCAAAAATCGCCCAGAGAAAGCGCCAAGGCTAATAATCGTAGGTTTTTTAATCCACCGGAACGCTTGCACGCAGCTTGGGATTGAAAGCCGCTAAAAATCTTCACTGACCGCAATTGCTGGGTTGATAAAGCCCTTCCCCATGCGGCAGATTGCCAGCATTGAAAAAGCTTTTGTCAGGCAAAAAAGCAATTCCCCATTACCAATTCCCCATTCCCCATTCCCCATTCCCCATTACCCATTAACAATTATATGACTATCTCCGGCAGATTATCTGCCTTGCTGTTAGGAATAGCAACAGCAGCCCTGGCGATCGCCCTTCCTCTGATGGCAGCAGCGCCAATCCTGACCGAAACAGAAGTGGATGCCGTGGCTTCCCAAACCACCGTTGTCATTGCTCAGGGCTTGCAAAAAGGGGATATAGAAGCTCGACAAGAATGGAACCCGGGATCGGGAGTGATTGTCGCTCGCCGAGATCGAACTTATTACGTCCTCACCGCGCTGCACGTCGTCAGGACGAGAGAAGTGGTTTACGGAGTGAGAACCAGCGACGGGGAAGTACATTTTGTCGATGATGTCAAAACTCGAGAGAATATTTACCCGTTCGGAGCCGAAGAGGGAGAATTGGGAGCGACGATCGAGGGCTTCGACCTGGCCATCATCAAATTTGAGAGCGATCGCAAATATCCAGTCGCCGTCATGGGAAATTCCACTCGGCTGAAAAAAGGCGATGATATCTACATCTCTGGTTGGCCAAACCCAGAAGACGAAAGCGCCCGCCGAGAACGCACCCTCTCCGCAGGCCAATTGAACGAAATTGCCAATCCCCCCTGGATTGATGGCGGGTACAGCTTGCTCTACAACAATCAAACCCGCCGGGGCATGAGCGGAGGCCCCGTATTCAACGCAGCCGGCGAATTAATCGGCATTCACGGGCGCGGACGAGCCCAGAAAGAAAGCTACTGCATCGATCCAACCCTGAGCGCTAGCAATAGCTGCGGGATGCAAACGATACACTTTATCAAACAGGCAGAGGCGGCACGGCTGCAACTGACCTTTGCTCCGCCGCCGGTTCCGAAGGAACTCATCGCAGCCGGAAGGGACGATCGAGGCACGGCAGACGTCATTGAGAACATATACGAGGCGTTCACCTTTGACATGCGCTCTCTGCTCAGGGATGGGCCTTCTGGCGGGTGTGGTAGTTTATTGTTAGGAGATCCGTGTCCTGCCCCTAACAAAGACTCAAAATAATTGTCGCGGATGCAAATTTTAGCGCTTGCACGCGCGCAATTTTGCGCCTTGAGATGATTGGAAGACCGGCAGCGGACGCGCGCGAGATGTTATATACCTATGTTTCTGGTATATAGGTGTGAGGAGCAATCGTGAGGTTAAAGTATTTTTTACCCGGTCTGGCTGCGATCGTGGTGGCAGCAGCGACAGATGGCGCAGGGGCCTCAGAGGCACCTGCAAGCGTGGAAGCACCGAGGGCGATCGCCCTCGATAGGCGATCGCCTGAAAATTCTCAGGAACAAGCCCCAGTCGCGCCTGTACGCGAAGGCATCATCCCAGACACCCTTCAAACTAGCCCGCAAAAAGGCGAACCGACACCCCCTGCACCGCCTTCGTGGTTCATCCAAAACAGAGAAACCCCTCTCCTTGCAGGGGAGGGCAATCCTGCGCCCCCCTTCCCTCCTAGGGAAGGGGGGTTGGGGGGGTTAGGTGAGTTAGGTGGCTCCCCTCTCGAACTAGGCAGCGATCGCGCCCAGACGGCGGAGGAGCAGGTTTCTCTAGAAAATGCGACTTCCGAGGCGATGGAGCGAGTCAATTCAGTCTCGCAACTGTCCGACGTGCAACCGACTGACTGGGCGTTTGGGGCGCTGCAAAACCTCGTCGAGCGCTACGGCTGTATTGCCGGATATCCAGACGGCACCTATCGGGGCGATCGCGCCCTGACTCGATACGAATTTGCCGCCGGTTTAAATGCTTGCCTGAACCGCATCAACGAACTGATCGCCGCCAATCAGCCAACGGCAGATTATGTCACCAGAGACGATTTAGCCACTCTGGACAAACTCCAGGCCGAATTCCAGACAGAATTGGCCACTGTCCGGGGTCGCATTGACCTCATAGAAGCGCGGACCGGGGCTTTAGAAGCGCAGCAATTTTCTACAATGGCAGTTTTTGGGGGAGAAGCCATCTTTGCCCTGACTGGCGCAGCAGGAGGCGATCCGCCGGGGCAAGGCGAAAATAACGTGGTGTTCAATCAGTTGACGCGATTGGGCATTGTCTCCAGCTTCACGGGCAAAGACCGGCTGCGGCTGGAGCTGTCCACGGGGAATTTTAGCAATCGCGGTTTTAGCAGCTTGGAAGGGTTCAATACCGACATGACGCTGCTTTCCTATCAGGGCGGTTTGGCGAATCAGATTCAATTGGATAAGCTGGAATATAGGTTTGCCGCACTCGGCGATCGCGTCGTCTTCACCTTCCGACCCGTAGGCTTCAGCCTCAGCAGCGTTCTGACGGCGAACTCTCCCTACTTCGATGCCGGTCGGGGCGCGATTTCCCGCTTTGCCGAAGCCAGCCCCCTGTTTAAAATTGGCAATCTCGATGCGGGCGCGGGCTTTGACTGGCTGGTATCCGACATCGCGCGCCTGCAAGTCGCCTACGGCACCGGGAATAGCAACAGTCCCAATAAAGGGGGCGGCGTTTTCGGAGCCGATCGCAGCGCCCTAGGAGCGCAGCTCTTAGTAAAACCCGCTGCCAACCTCTTAACAGGCTTGGCTTATATCAATGCCTATTCTAGTGAAGGTCGGTTGGATACCTTCACCGGCAGCTTTAATGCCGATACCTCTGGATTGTTAAACGAACCTGCCCAGATTCACGGCATCAGCGGCACCCTGCAATGGCGCGTCACTCCTAAAATAACTTTAGCCACTTGGGGGGGGTTGGTTTTCAGCAATTCTCTCACCTCAGATGCCTCAGCCACCACCACCACTTATCTCTTTTCCCTGGGCTTGTCCGATCCCTTCGGACGAGAAGGCGACTTGCTGGCTTTGTTAGTTGGCCAGCCGCCTAAATTAGTCAGCGGACAAGGCGTGCGGGAAGATGAAGCCACATCCCTGCATTTAGAAACCTTTTATCGCTTCCGGCTGACCGATAACGTATCAATTAGCCCTGGATTTTTTATTATAACCAATCCCGAACACAATTCGGACAACAGCGCTATTGTTATAGGAACGATTCGCACGACTTTTCGCTTTTAGTTTGCTTTTAGGAGGTAGTTAACATGTCGAGTAAATTTTTCTGGAAATTGTCAAAAAGAAGTTTCTCCCTCTTGCCGACTGCGTGCTGCTTTCTGGCTTTTTCTTTTGGGAGTCGGGCGATCGCGATCGAGCGAAAATCTGACGCCGCTGTTAACCCCTCAGCCAGCCATTACCTCGCGCAAACAACCCCTTCTAACTCCTCCCCTTCTAACTCCTCGACGCAACCAGCGCAGCCACGGCTGCGGCCTAATTTCTCTGAGGAAGAAAGAAAAAGGCGTTTTAACCAAAGGGGGTTTGCAGACACTTTCTTATCAGATTCCCTGAATGGCGTCAGCGATTTACTAGGGGGCGGCAGCGGTGGCTCAGAATTTGCTGGGGGAAATCAAGGCTTGTCGCCGCTCACCCCCGAGCAGAGAGGAATCATCCAGCAGCCGACATTTGACCCCACCGACGTGATTATTCCCCGCTCTGGGATAAACAGATGAACGCTTTACAGCGCGTCTAAAAGTTATATTTTTTGTGGGAAAACTCAGAAAACAGGTTGCTTCGAGAACGCTGATTCTGAGTTTTCACGCATGAGTTAGAAACGCTTGATATCCTAGCTAACTGCTAGAAAATCCTCAGATCCGATCGCATCGGCTGATATTCCATTGAGAGTCATCAGTCTTGCGCCAGTGCTGGCTAGACTGATGAAAGTAGCGTTGCTGCCTTGAGAAATGGAGAGCTGAGAAAACTTCAGCCCGGTTTGCATCACTATCAAATCAATGCCATTTTCAAAGTCGGTGACGATTTCGCTGCCGTTATTGGTTGCTAAGAAAAAGCGATCGCTTCCCGTTCCACCTGCGATCGTATCGTTACCCTGCCCGCCATTAAAGAAGTCATCCCCTGCACCGCCGCGCAGGATGTCATCGCCGCTGAGTCCAGAAAGCGTGTCATTCCCCCCCTGACCGTTTATAATATCATTCGAGTCGTTGTATCCTCTCGTATTGTTATCCAAGTCGTTGAGAAAGGTGACAGTATTTTTATTGTAAACAGCCTGATTGAATGGCAACTCTGAATTGACGACATCGAAGGCATCAAAATTAGAATTTTGGCCGTTAAACCAAATATTCGCGAGATCGGTAGCGGAGCCCGTAGCTTTGAGAAGGTTATCCAGTTGTTCTAGAGAAAAATTTTGCAGCGTAACTGAGGTATTTTGAACTCCCTCGAAGGAGACAGTCAAATCGGCACCATTCTGAGTCAATAACATATTTTTTGCCGTCAGCCCTGCCCCATCAAATTTCAGCGTATCGGCAGCGGCTCTAGTCGTAGCAGACGGATTCCCTCCCCTGCCGACTCCTCCAAAATCCGTAATGATATCGTCGCCGTGTCCCCGCCAAAAAATAAAAACATCATTGCCAGCACCCCCCGTCATCGTATCGTTCCCTTTTTTGCCGAAGAGGGTATCATTTCCCCCACTACCATCTAGGGTGTCACTGTTAGAGGTGCCAGCTAAATTCTCAGCGGTTTGAGTGCCGCGAATTTGAAATCCTCCTGAATTTAATAAAGTCAAGCTGTTCGGACTATAAAAAGTCGATTCTTCAACAGATAAAGAGGTTTTTTCTCCCGCCCATATATCATTTCCACTCAGCCCTAAATTTCCAGAAAAAGTAGTATTTTTGACCGTGACGCTGCCGTTGCCTACCCTCAGACCTGCTCCAAAGCTATCGCCTCTATAGTCTTGAATTAATGAATTGTTGATAATCGTAGAGTTTTCAACAAGAACTCTATCCGGATTGTAAGTGTAAAGGAATAACGCTCCTCCTTGTCCGGTTCCTTTGTTGCCTTCAAAATAGCTGTTTTTGATAATAATATCGCCCCCGACATCATCCCAAATATGGGCGCTGGCACCATCTGTATAGATAGCCCCTCCATAGCCCCCGATGTGCGGATCGGGAAGAATCCCTCCCGAAGTTGCATCGTTATTGATAAAAGTAGAACCTTCAATATACAGGGGGCCTAAAAGGGTGTTGATAGCGCCACCATTTGTACCTTTATTGTTAATAAATAAGCTGTCTTTCACCGTCAAATAAGCTTCGGTACTGGTGGTTGCAATTGCGCCTCCTCCTCGTTCTGTCGTGAAGGAATTAGCTTGATTGCCATCGAACGTGCTTGAGATTATGTTAGTTTGACTGCGCCAGCCCAAGATGAGTCCACCACCTGATGGGGAGGTACTGTTATTAATATTGGAAGACTCAATCGTTAATTTGCTGAGTCCACTAGCCTGAATAGCGCCTCCTCCAACTGGATGAAATCCATTGGTTAAAGTTAGATTCTTTAGATGGAGTTCCTTGCCAATGTCTAGGTTAATAATTCGGGTTTTGCCGCCCCCATCCAACGTCACTAGCCCCTCACCGTCGATGGTCACGTTTTTTTTAATGACCAATTCGCTATTTAAGTTGATTGTGACTGGAACTCCACCCGTATTGAAGACAATCTGGTTGCTGTTTTGCAAAGCAGTCCTCAAAGCTGCTTCAGTCACGCTACCCGGAGTGCCATCGCCAACGACAGCAATACTAATGTTTTTAGTCATAATGCCAGATATTTTCCTGTAGATGTTGAGCTTGCTTTGAATATAGTCTGGGCAAATCTATATTCGCTAGGGGTAGTAAGTTTTTAAAACGTTTTTTACCCGAATTATTAATATTCTTTAACTTTCTTGACAAAATGAATACAGGACGATATAATCGCGCAATTTAACAATAAAATTTGATGGACAAATATTACAAATCTCAGATAACAAAAACTGCCGATCGCAGTTGACTTTTGATGGCTGACGTCAGAGTCCATCGATAAGTTTACTGAATTTCTGTAAAACTTGACGCGCCCTTTTTTTATTTAACTCAAAAAAAGCCCTAATATGTCCCCCAGCCCTGTTAGTACAACTTGAGTTAATTAATCGGTTCCATTAAAAGGATAAATCACATACTTTGCCAGGCACTATCTAGCAAAAAATACCCCCCAAATGAAGAAGTGGGGGGCTTGTTATTCTGGCTCGACAAGCGGTGAAGGATCTAGGGAGAATATTAACTGCCGCAATTGGCTTTAACCGAGTTCGATATTGTCAATGACAAGTTTATTAGCGACATCGCCAAAGCTGACAGAGCGGGCAATGCCTGAAAACGGGATAGCTATTTCAGCGAACTGACTGTAAGCATCTGGCAGCTCTCCGGCGGGCGTTCTGCCCAAAGGTACGGATGCCAAAAGATTGCCGGTTGCTCCTGGCGCGTCGTAAATTCTGACGGCGTGATCCCGAAAGGGCGAAGCATAGAATAATGAGAGTTGGCTGTCAAATCCACCGCTGACATCCATGATAATTGAGGAATCTTCGCCGTAAGTTAGCGCGGTAATCCCTGAAGGAGGAGTCCCGAAGTTGCCGCCAAATTCATCGTTCCTGCCCAAGGCATCTAAGGCATCGGTGTCAATAATTCCCAAAGCATTGTCAGAGAAGGAAATGCCGCGATCGCTATAAGCGCCTCCCACCGCATCTAAATTTCCGACCGTCTCGAAATCCAGTAAAGCCGACATGTCACTTCTGGCAATCGTCAGGGTGGCGGTATTGCGATCGCCGATCGCCGCACCGCCCGTGGGGTTCGTCAGGGCGAGATTCAATGTCTCGGAGACTTCAACCAGCGCGTCATCAATAATCGGGATATTGACGGTTTGCGTCGTTTCCCCTGAAGCAAAACTAACCGTTATCGGGGCGTTGTTGTAATCTTGACCGGCAATGGCGCTGCCGTCGGAGAGAGCGATCGTGGCGCTAACTGCTCCGCTAGTGCCGCCAGTGCGATTTACAGTCACTGCTGCCAGGGGAGTACCGTTTTCATTAACGAGAAAACTGGCATTGCTGAATTCCAATGTGCCGGGTATGGGTGTAGGTTCGGGTGCCGGTGTGGGTTCGGGTTCTGGCGTCGGTGTGGGTTCGGGTGCGGGCGTCGGTGTCGGCGCGACGTCATTGTCTTCAATCGTGAGAACTGCGACATCTGGGGTGCCGACAGTGACGCCGGCGCTGAGGTTGCCCAATGTTAAATTCACCGTCTCAGCAGTTTCGACAAATGGATCGTCTGCAATCGGAATGCTCAGGGTTTTTGTTGTTTCTCCCGGGGCAAAAGTGACGGGTATGGGGGTGTTATTGTAATCTGCTACAGCGATCGCCGTGCCATTCGTCAGAGTCACCGTGCCGCTGAGTGCCCCATCCAAAACGCCCGTGCGATTCACCGTTATCGTAGCTGTCGGCATCCCTTCAGTCACGCTAAACGTGGGAGCTGCAAACTGCAAAGCAACATCATTGTCGGCGATCGTAAGAGTCGCGATATTTTGAGCGCCGATCGTTGCGCCGTTGGTGGGATTAACCAAGGCTAGATTAATCGCCTCGGGATTCTCGGCGATCGCATCGTCCACAATCGGCACGCTCACCGTCTTAGACACTTCTCCCGGGGCAAACGCAACCTCTACAGGCGTGCTGTCGTAATCTGCCCCAGCCGTTGCGCTTCCGTCGCTCAGGGCGATTTCGGCACTGACTGCTGTGGTTGTCACGCCGCTGCGGGTTACAGTTATCGCGGCTGTGGGCGTGCCGTTTTCATTCACGCTAAAGTTAGCAGCGCTAAATTGCAAGCTGACATCATTGTCTAAAATTGCCAGCACGGCTGTATTCTGCCCTCCGAGGGTTGCGCCGCCCGTAGGATTGACCAAACTGAGATTTATCGTTTCTGTATTTTCTAAAATCGTATCGTCGAAAATAGGAATCGCGACTATTTTCGACGTTTCCCCAGCGGCAAAGCTGACCGATATTTGCGCGGTGTTGTAATCTGTCGGAAAACTCGCCGTACCGGAACTTAAATTGATAGTCGCGCTGACAGCCCCGCTGCTATCGCCGCTGCGGTTCAGATTCACCAGAGCGGTTGCTAGTCTATCTTCGCTGACGGTAAACGTAGCTTCGCTGAATTCCAATACGCTGCTAATCGACTCTGCTGTCACCAGAAAATCCGCCGGATCGGACAAGGTAGGCGGAACTCCCTCATAATCCAGCTCTGCTATCCTTATCGTAGGAGCGCTGCCTTGTTCGAGTTCGAGGCTGATGAATGAACGCCCGTTCGCACGCAAATTCTCTCGGACGATGAAGTTGTCGATATTGAATCCAACCGGCACGCCAATTCGATCTACACCCAGCTCAAAATCTGTAATTCTATCTACTCCAGTACCGACGGCAAAGCCGATCGCGAATACGTCGGCACCTGCTCCCCCCGTTAAAGTATTATTGCCCTCGTTCCCAAACAGCGTGTCGTTTCCGTCGCTGCCAAATACACTGTCGTCGCCGCTGCCGCCGCTTAAAATATTATTCCCGCTGCCGCCGCTTAAAATATCATTTCCTGCCTCGGCAAACCAGATATCATTTCCGATATTTCCTATCAGGCTATCATCGCCATCGCCGCCGAATAAAATATTGTTACCAATGCCGCTGATTAACGTATCATTTCCCGTCTCTCCCAATAAAATATTCCTTCCAGAACCTGCAATAATGCTGTCATTTCCCTGGCCGCCTCTTAAAGTGTCATTGCCGCTACCGCCGATTAAGGTATCGTTATCTTCGTCGCCAAAGAAGATGTCATTTCCAATACTGCCGATAAGGCTGTCATCTCCTAAGCCGCCGATTAAGCTATCCTGTTCAATGCCGCTCAATAGGGTATCATTTGCAATTGTACCCAAAATTAAGGCCATTTTTTACCCCTCTTTGTTTATAGGAATTCGCGGAAAAGCTCTGGCGACTGAAAAAGCCAAGAGCTGACTGTAGTAATTCTGGCAGTGTTGACTGGCACTTTTTTAGAGACTTTCTCAAATAAGTTCGCGAATGAATCATCGCAGAAAAGGGAAACTTGAAAGTCTCCGTCCGGCACCTGCAAGCTTTCAGGCGCGATCGGGCTTTTGGAAAGCGCGATCGCGTCGATCCCTGACTTTTTTAGCTTGTTTAGCTAAGGTAAGTCAGCCAGTGTTCGTACTCGGGACGTTCTCCTCTAGCTGCTTCTAGATAAACTTTTCGCAACTCTAGAGCGATCGCTCCCGCAGTACCGGTGCCAATCGAGCGCCAGTCGATCGTCGAAACTGGAGTAATCTCTGCTGCAGTTCCGACTAGGAAAACCTCATCAGCCATGTAAAGCTGATCCCGGGTTGCCCGCACCTCCCGCACCTCGTAGCCCAAATCTCGGGCAATGCGGATGGCGGAATCGCGGGTAATCCCCATGAGGTTCACCGAGTGTTCGATCGCGTAGATTGTCCCCTGACGAATGAAGAAGATATTTTCCCCGCTGCCTTCTGCGACGAATCCCTGGGTATCCAATAAGAGGGCTTCGTCTGCACCGGCGGCGATCGCTTCCATCTTAGCCATGATGGAATTAATGTAGTTCCCTCCGATTTTAGCCTTCCCGGGCATGACATTTGCCGGAAAGCGCGCCCAGCTCGAGCTAACTAGCTTCGCCCCCTTGCTGACGGCTTCATTCCCCAGGTAGGTGCCCCACTCCCACGCCGCCACCATTACACTAGCTGGGTTGTTGGGGAACGGGTTCAAGCCCAGGGCATTGTCTCCCAGCCATACTAAAGGACGGATGTAACAAGACTTGTACCCGTTCGCTCGCACCGTATCGGCGATCGCGTTTTTGATTTCTGCAAAACTATACGGAATTTCCATCCTCAGCACCTTCGCCGAGTGGAAAAGACGCTCGACGTGTTCGTCTAGCCGAAAGATGGCTGCACCCTTGGCAGTTTCGTAGGCGCGCAGCCCCTCGAACCCGCTGGTGCCGTAGTGCAGCCCGTGGCTCAAAACGCTGACTTTGGCTTCTTCTTGGGGGACTATCTCGCCGTTGAACCAGATTTTTCCTGCTTTGATAGGCACTTTGTTACCGCCTTTGTCACTCTTCTCAAAAGTTTATTTTAGCTTTTAAGCCTATTTTATCATTTTTACCGATTGGATAAGTCACCTGATAAGTATTTTTTGTTATTCGCGATCGCTTTTCACTTTGTTTGCCAAGCTCCCCCATTTCCTCGACCCCTTATATCGGGCTATTCTCTGTTATTTTTTATAAAAATTATAGGGTATAAAACAACTACTAGGTTGCTCAATAAATGGCAAGATAGGGTTTTGCCGAGGGGGCCTTCACGCTTGACGGGAAGGCCACTACAAAATTTTTTCAACTCTTCATAGGTTGGCCATACTTTAAAAATTTAAACTAGCCATTTTGCCATTATAAGCCAAGTGGCTGCTAGGCGCGATCGGGCAATCGGTAATCGGCAATAGTTAAGAACTTTCTAACGAGACGTATCTTTCGATGTCCTAACCCATGCAGTTCAGGAGTGATATCGATTAAAATAATGTACCATAAAAAAAATTTTAAAAAATATAGCAGAAGTCTTGATAAAGCATTCTAAAAAAATGCTTTTTAGATAAAAAACAAGGATTTTATTTAATTAGTTACCTTATTTTACCCTTTTTTTAAATTAGTTACTTTGTTCCTATGAATTGTAAAAAACTTTTAATATCAATATATTTTTGGATTAAATTGCTGATTTAGAGTCTGACACAAGCGCTATTTTTTGTCTGGGCGCAGTAATAAGGACAGGAGCTTTGTTACCAGGGCAAACGCATCTAATTTTTAAATTTCTACATATAGTGCCTTGCACGATTAAACAACGCTATATGTAGATTTTTAATTCTCAACAAGGAACAATAAAGCCGAGTTATTGTGCTAAAACCCTCGCTTATTGACAAGATGCGTTTGCCCTGAGCTTTGTTACGAACACTACGGGATATCGCTCTGCCGGAGATGCACCCTCCAATTTGTTTGGCCAGATGCGATCGCGCTCCCTTTTTTTCCTGTCCCCGCGCCTCCAATACCTGAAAAATCAACTATCAAAAATCAGAAATTTATCCTTCGCTGTTGAATCTCCGGCGAACGATTGCGATTCCTTCAGGGAGGCGCACCCCAGTTAAGGTAGTGAAACGTGTATGCGCTAATTCGGGATTGGATTCATCGAGATCAGCCCAACTGAGATTTGCTCTTGTGAGGTTAGTTCCACTCAGATTAGTGGCACTCAGATCGGCCCAACTTAGATTCGCTCGACTTAAATTGGCTCCGCTGAGATTCGCCCCTTCTAAATCAGCTTTGCTCAGTTCAGTTCCGTATGCTTCCGCATCGCATAAGTTGGCTCCTACTAATAAAGCGTGATAGAAATTTGCCCAGCTTAAATTGGCTTTGCTCAGATTTGCGCCAGTCAATATAGATCGCCTCAAATCCGCCCCAATAAGAGTGGCTTTATACAAAACAGTGTTACTCAAGTTGAGTCCCCGAAGGTTCACTCCACTCAAATTAACTTCGCTGAGATCGGCATTGGCTAAATTTACACCGTGCCAGTCTTTGACCATGCGGAGATCGGAACCTCGGAGATCGAGCCCGCGTAGATATAAGTCTCGGAAGTCTACGTTCTCAAAAATGGTATCGTGGAAATCTCTTTCACCATTTTCATATTGGCTCCAAAAGTCTTCATTGAAAATTTTTGAGCCTTTAGTCGAAGATTTCGTTGAGGATGATTTGTTGTCAAAGATGGCCTTAAATAAGTTTTTGAGCATTTTTTCCTCCAATTGGCGTTTTTACTAATTGTAAAATTTTGTTCCGGCTACCTTGCTCTGAATTTTCGGACGCGCGTCCTCCACCAAATCGGCGCAATAATTCGGCAAAACGTTCAAGTAATGACGCAGGCGACGAAAGTAAGCAAAATGGTTGGAATTGTTTTCAAAAAATTCAAATTGAGCCACATCAACGAAGACTTGCTCCGTCAAATATTTGGCTATATATTGAATGTCATTTATTTTTTTGGAAATATTCAGGTCAATCTCTTCGGCGACTCCTGGCCCATTGCCGGATATTGAATGAGCGTATTTTTGAGTGAGAGTTAACAAGCAGTCACTTGCTTGAGCAATAATTTTTACCCGCTTTTTGATGGAATTTCCGATCTTGGCAATACTGTCGCTGTATTTTTCAGGATTGGAGAAAGAATTCTCTAAATGTTCAAGGAGGCGCTTAATGAAACTAGCGGTCTCGTCAATTTCGGCCAGTTTTTCATCTAAAGACCGCAAAAGCCGTCCTGCTTTTTTAGAGAGTAAAACGCCTTCTGTATGAGCCAATTTGGCGACTTCTTTTAAAACTGGGTAGTCGCACATACCGGTTTTTCGGTAATGATCTATGAAGAGACCAATTAGCTTTTTTTCATAAGCCGATTCCTCTTTGCGAGATTCGGCAGCCGGTGGATGAGGAGGAAGAAAACCTATAACGTTTGAATCCGGTTGATGCGGTTGTGACTTGGGCTTCCTTCCATTAAAAGGATTCATTTTTTCAAAATTCATAAAGATCCTCCCGATTGTCATTGATTGTTTTTTTGAAGAGGCAGCTAATGCAGCCTCATTGACGGCTGTTAACGACAAGGTTTAACATACATTCAATGAGCTGCATTTCGCGGCCCTGCTTTTAGCTACTCGTCGCCTTGTAAGTGACCCCTTAAGTTATCTCGCCGAATATCTTCTAGCCAGTCGTGGATGGCTTCCTCTACGTTGGGATCTCTCGACATTTTGGTATCATCTCGGTGGGCATGAGCGATCGCCATGAAACAGGCGGCCCCACTGGTAATAACCGATAGAGAGAAAAAGAAAAGCGAAAATCCCGATCCTTCAATATCTCCCGCCTTCATTTTACCGAAAAAGTTTTGGGTTGCTAGCCGCACTGCCTCAACCCCTGACTTGAATTCGCCATTAGGGGTGAAGTGCTGGGCGTAAACCGCAGGCATTTCTTGTTGGAGAAAAACCACATCATTGCCAATTTGGACGCGACGGGTGAGTTTGATTTCCAGATCTGCTTTAGCAGCTTCGTAGTTGCGGAAAGTTTCATCTCGCAACCGCACTACTTGACGGCACGTCGGCAGTTTTTCCAGGGGGACTTTGCTCCAGTCTTGGTTGCGCTCTTCCCACCGACCCTGAAGTTGAACGTACAGGGAATCCCAGCGGGGGTGGGAGCGAGGAAGGCTGTTTAATTCTTGATTCCCTTTATCGCACTGAGCGATCGCATCCTTATACTTGGGAGCCTGCAAGTCCTTAATGGCTTCGGTTTTGCGAATTTGTTCTTGAATTGTCTCAGCTGATTTTTGTTCGACGAGAACGGACTGATTGAGGAGCAGCTCTACTCCTATCCCTGAAAAAAGGGACTGAAGAGCATTCATGGATACCAGCCCCAGCACACCCACCCGCGACCACAAGCGGTTGCCCCTGTTACGCCCGGAAACAGCGGTCGCTGTATCGTTGGTGAATTTCAGGACGATTATGTTCGTGGCCGTACTGACGATTAGGGCCAGAATAATCCCCAAATCCTTGAAGGCGAAAAATAATAGCGGCGAGTTGGTCGCGAAGTCGAGAAGGCTACTCGCAGATACTACTCGTGCTGTGACTTGAGAGTGTTCTTTCAGTTCTTTTGGGACAAAGGCTTTGCCGTGAAATTCCTCTGGGTTGGCAAACAGAAGGTTGAAAACCAACTGAATCAGCCACTGTATGGGCTTAGGCCATTTCCAAGACAATTTTTCACCTTTGGCTTGCTTGACCAGTTCCTCATAATCCGGATTTTGTTCAATCCACTGGAGTAGCAAGGCAGCCTCGCTCACAAACTCTGGCTGTTGACCAGGCGTGCGGTTTGGCGAAAAACCGTCTAACCCTGATGAGTCTTGTTGTTGCGAATTCTCGGACATAGGGCAGTCTCCTAATTTCTTCGTTTGCAAGAAAAACGAAAAACACAGAAAAACAGATGAGAGATTAGCCGAGAGGCTGACTCGTCTGCTTTCTCAAAACAATTAGAAATCTGCTGTTAGTACGAAGACCACCCTGCTGCCTGTGCCATTTGAGACGGAGTAAGAGTCTTTTGAGAGAGACTCGCTGTAGCTGTGGAAAGCTTACAGAGATGACTCGCTAGCCAAAAGAGGAGCGAGTGTTGTTTCAGATGCGCTTGAAGTGTCATAATGTAGACAGGTAATAAAAAAATGGGATGGGGGCCAACGCTCGCATCCATTTTCTGCTGCTTGGGACATGCAGAAAGGGGAGCGACCTCCGCCGCTCCCCTTTACATTAACATACTCGCAAACAAAGATGTCAAGGGGTAAATAAAATATCTTAAACCCCAACATACTCGCAAACAAAGATGTCAAGGGGTAAATAAAATATCTTAAACCCCTTACGCGCCAATGCTCGTGGCTTCATTTAGCGGGGCAAGGCTCCGCTGGAATCCTTTCCCCCGGACAAGGCCCCGGTGGTTCTGACGCTCCTTGAGTATTAATACTTAGACCAACCAGATAAATTCCTTTCTCACCCTGTCCACGTCTCAGATCGGGACGGATTTTCAGCAGTTGCCGGAATATCTTGTTGACCCCCTTCACCACTGGTTCGCCGTTGATCGACTCATCTAACCATGTCCGCTTGCCCTCTGCTGTTATGGTGAGGACACCTTTTTTCTGATAAAAGTCGCAAAGGCGCTGCCAAGCTTCATTAGCATAGATTTTGCCATCAGGATCGTCGCGCAGGTAATGATTGACGAACTCTTCTAAATAGCTGGGCTGCTTTGTGACTGTTGCACTTGGAGCAGACGAGTGCCAAGCCTGATAGAAGTCAGGATAGGCCATATGTTGAGCGCAGTGCCAGATGACTTCGTAGCAATACTTATAGCGAAGGGGATCTTCTTCGCGGTCTCTAACTTGTAGACAGCCCTTTAAACCTACAACCATATCTTTCAACCGGCTAGATTCCACAACTCGCTTCAATCTTTCAGTTGCTTTCCTGAGAGTTTCCTCATCTTCATTGGCTGGATGCTTGTCTAAAATCCGTTGTCCGTCGGGATTGCCAGTCACAATGCTGAGGCTTTTTGGCTGAGCAATCAATTCTGCACCTTCGCTTACCAGGTGTTTAATTGCAGTCTTTATACTATGGTCTAATATCTCGCTTATGAAAATTGTGGGCTCTTCTTCAAAATCCCAAGACCAACGGTCAATCTCTGGTTTGATTGTATTTTTCTGCGAAGACGAAGAATATTTTTTTATATTCTTTTTCCCCTTCTTTTCTACCTTCTTTTCTACCTTCTTTTCTACCTTCTTTTCTACCTCCTTGTTCACTTTTTCTTTCTCTTCTTCCTCTTGAGACAAGTGATTATTTGGATATTGTTTGGGTGCCGAACTCTGTTTGCCGCCGAAAAGCTCCTCCAGCTTTCGCTTTACTTGTCTATCTGTAGGTCTATCTTTAAAAATGCTGGAAACGAGAAACCAGCTTACATTGCTCTTTTGCAGAACAAATTTAGCACGCTCAGAAATACTTTCTGAAGGATCTTCCCACTTTTGCTTTTTTTCATTGAAATTCCCAAAAAACAAATATAAAATCCGAGTGAGAATTTCATCCTTACTGCACTCCTCAAACTCGACAATCGCCTCGGCTGCTAGAAAATCCCCTCTAATTCCATAAAAATTCTCCTCCCCGCATCCATCTTTAAACTCGACTAGATTTTTAATAAATTCCTCCTTTTTCTGTTTGGGCACATCTTCCCGCCCCAGCCACAGCAAAATAACCTCTTTCCACTTGGGGTCAAAAATGCGGTACGTTCCCGCTGCCGGCTCTTGGGGCTTGTGCTGTAGGAAAAAGTGCCAGTCGTTAATCGCCTGTGCTGCAAAATATTCCTGAAACGTGGGATGGTAGAAAGCGTAGACCTTTTCCTCTGAGTCTTCCTGTGCGACCCCTACTTGATTCAGCCAGCCGACTTGGACTGCTGACTGCCACTGGTTGCCCAGTTTCTCAACTACTAATTCCTGCCGCAGCCGAAACGGATTTTCTTCCCGATCGAAGGCTGCGAGTGCTAAGTGTCCCAGGGCTTCATTCAGCAATTTATGCTCGTAAGGGCTGGTTGCGAAGAGATTTTGTTTCCAGTCGTAAAACGCCTCGGTAAAACGCTGGTATAGTGTCGCTTTAGTAGGCGGCAACTTTTTTTCTCGTCTTTCCCAAATGCGACACAGCAAGGCTAGGCGTAGTGGATTTTTCACCATATCTCGGATGCGTTCTTTACCCGAATTGTCTAAATTTTGTAGCAATTCTTTCCCAAAATCTGGCTTTTGATAAAACCATTTCTCAATAAAATCTTTTTGAGCCTTATCATCAAATGGCAAGTTGCGATAGACCTCAAATCCTACAAAAGAGTTATTCCCCGCTTCCCAGACATTTATCCGACAAGTCAGCACTACTCGCGCGTTGGCAATCCATCCCCATTGCAAAGACGCGATCGCTTTAGCGTGTCCCCCTACCATTTCATCTACGCCATTTAGGAGCAGCAAAACTCGGCCTTGGTGGAATAGTTCTATAAAATCATCCTCGATTTCAGGCGTAACGCGCCTCGCGATCGCCCTTTCCAGCCAATCCTGGCGTAAATACTCCTCCAAACTTTTTTCCTGTAAATTGGTCAGCGATACCCAAATTGGGAAAAACGACTTTTCAGCCAACGCCCATTTGCCTATTTTCTGTAATTGCGTCGTTTTCCCTGCTCCAGGTTCCCCAATAATCGCTATACGTCTCCCTTGACTTTTACCTTGCCCTTTCTTCAATACTTGGTTGCATAAATCTTCGATAAGCTGAATTTTCTGCGCGCCTGGAGGCGGTTCGTACAACCCCGATCCTTTCTCTGCAGATACATCCCCAGGCTGCGGACGTTGTTTGCGCTCCCACAATCCCAACGGCACATAGAGCTTATCGACGTCAAATTCCAACCCGTCGTTTGTTGTCAGGGGATTGGTGGTCAAACCCTTCTCGGCTTCCAACCTGTTGCTGCATACTTGCCACCAATCTACTTTCGCTCGTTTGGCCATATTTTCTGCAGGCTGAGACAGCGCTGGCGCTGCTGCCACCAGCTCTTGAGGGCTTTCAGGCGGCTCAGTCGCCTCCATAGGAGTGTTGTCTACTATTGTTTCCCAATCTACCCCGACAGCTTGACAAATTGACACAATTGTGCTGTGCCCGACCGCCTCTCCTTGCCGGAACCGCTTCAAAGTTGCTGCGGATGTGTTGGCAGCATTGCTCCAAGCATCTAATGTCCAGCCCTTCTTTTTTCTGGCCTGGTCAAGTATTTCTATCCCTTGTCGAGATGCTTTCAGACTAGCTGCCATAGTAATCCTCCTGTTATGGGTTCAGTTTTAGCCAAGTTTTGGTCTAGTTTTGCTTGACACCTTTCGTCGGTGAGCTATAATTGAGCCATAACTGGACTAAAAGAGCTAGGGGTTATCTCGCGACCGGGCTGCGAATGCCCTTTGCTTTGAGAGTATCTCGGTTTTGTCGCTATCAGGCTGATAGCGAAGCATTTGGATTAGACATTCTCGGTTTTCCGCGATCGCTTCTTCCCTCGAATGCGCAAGCCCCTACAAAAGTCGGATACTCCCCCTTTCTTTTAGTTTACTACCCAATCGCCCACCACATCTGTCTCGGCTGACACATATCTACTACCAGTTATGGTGGTGCGCCACAGGAAAACCCAAGGAGCGCAAAGATGGCTTATCTATATCAATGCAAGACTTGCCGTTATGTGAAACTGTCTGACTCACTTCTGCCAGAGACAAATCTGGAAAGCAACAACACTCGAAAGCGAATCCAGCCTCAACAATCCTGCGCTGCCTGTCGGTTTGAGCTAGTCAGCAGCGGATCTAGTCAAGCGCTTGCAGCATGGGCTCACTCGCTCATCCTGGGGTTGGACAAGCCCCTGCAAGGCATCTAGAGACATACTTGAGAACTGCGATCGACAAATTTAGATATATTTGAGGGACACATGACTACTGACCGAGTAGGAGTAACTTCCGTGGAACCCCGTTACGACCCCAAAGCGATTGAGGAAAAGTGGCAGCAGACTTGGGCTGAGCAAGACTTAGACCGGACGCCAGAAAACGCCGAAAAGCCTAAATTCTACGCGCTGTCGATGTTCCCTTACCCGTCGGGCAACCTGCACATGGGGCACGTCCGCGTCTATACCATCACAGACGTGATTGCCCGACTGAAGCGGATGCAGGGGTATCGCGTCCTCAGTCCGATGGGGTGGGACGCTTTCGGGCTGCCGGCAGAAAACGCGGCGATCGAGCGGGGCATTCACCCAGCCAAGTGGACGTATCAAAACATCGCCCAAATGAAAGGGCAGATGCAGAAACTCGGCATTTCCTTCGACTGGAATCGAGAAGTCACCACCTGCTCGCCGGATTATTACAAGTGGACGCAGTGGATTTTCTTGCAATTTTTCAAAGCCGGACTCGCCTACCAGAAAGAAGCCACGGTGAACTGGGACCCCGTTGACCTCACGGTACTCGCGAACGAGCAGGTAGACAATGAAGGGCGATCGTGGCGTTCCGGCGCTAAAGTCGAGCGCAAACCCCTGAAGCAGTGGTTCCTCAAAATTACCGACTACGCCGAACAATTATTGAGCGACTTGGACAAGCTAACCGGATGGCCGGAGCGCGTCAAGCTCATGCAGGCAAACTGGATTGGCAAATCCACCGGGGCTTATTTGGAATTCCCCATTGCGGGAATGGATGAAAAAATAGCCGTTTACACCACCCGCCCCGATACCGTGTACGGCGTTACTTATGTGGTTTTGGCTCCCGAACATCCGCTGACGCCACAGGTGACGACGCCAGACAGAAAAGAAGCCGTAGAGGCTTTTATCAAAGAAGTGTCCGGCGTTAGCGAAATTGAACGCACGGCGGAAGATAAGCCGAAACGGGGGATGAGTACCGGCGGAAAAGCAATCAATCCCTTTACGGGAGAAGAGATTCCGATTTGGATTGCCGATTATGTGCTGTACGAGTACGGCACGGGCGCGGTGATGGGCGTCCCCGCTCACGACGTGCGGGACTTCAAGTTTGCCAAAGAACAGAATCTCCCGATTAAGACAGTTATCGTGCCAGAAGGGGAAGATAGCGCGACACCCCTGCAAGCGGCTTATACGGAACCGGGAATTATGGTGAATTCCGGGCAATTTGACGGGATGCCCTCGACGGAAGGAAAAGGGGCGATCGTTGAATATGCCGAAAAACAAGGCTTTGGCAAGGCGCGGGTGCAATATCGACTCAGGGATTGGTTGATTTCTCGCCAGCGCTATTGGGGCGCGCCGATTCCGGTGGTTCACTGTCCCAAATGCGGCACCGTAGCGGTGCCCGATGCCGAGTTGCCGGTGCGTTTGCCGGAAGATGTGCAGTTTTCAGGGCGGGGGCCTTCCCCCTTGGCCAAGTTAGAAAAGTGGTTGAACGTGCCCTGCCCGAGTTGCGGCGAACCGGCGAAGCGGGAAACGGACACGATGGATACGTTTATCGATTCATCGTGGTATTTCTTGCGCTATCCCGACGCGAAGAACGAGCAGCAGGCATTTGACAAGGCGAAGGTAAATGACTGGCTGCCGGTCGATCAGTATGTCGGCGGCATCGAGCACGCGATTTTGCACTTACTCTATTCGCGGTTTTTTGTCAAGGTGTTGCGCGATCGCGGTCTTTTGAACTTCGACGAACCCTTCGATCGCCTGCTCACCCAAGGGATGGTGCAGGGGATGACGTACAAAAATCCCAACACGGGCAGATACATCCCGCCGTCGCAAGTCAACCCCGCCGATCCCAAAGATCCGACAACCGGCGAACCGCTGGAAGTCTTTTATGAAAAAATGTCCAAGTCGAAGTACAACGGCGTCGATCCCCTGGATGTGATGGCGAAGTACGGGGCAGATACGGCGCGGATGTTTATTTTATTCAAAGCACCGCCGGAGAAGGATTTGGAGTGGGATGATGCCGATGTAGAGGGACAGTTCCGCTTCCTGAATCGAGTGTGGCGTCTGGTAGGGGAGTTTGCAGAACGCAATCCCAAGGCAAAAGGGAAAGCAGCCGGCGAATTGAGCAAGGCTGAGAAAGATTTGCGGCGGGCAATTCACAACGCGATTAAATCGGTTACGGAAGATTTGGAGGGCGAGTATCAGTTCAATACGGCGGTTTCGGAATTGATGAAACTCAGCAATGCTTTGACTGACGCTACTTGCAAAGATTCGCCGGTTTATGTGGAAGGAATGGAAACGCTGATAAAGTTGCTCGCGCCTTTCGCGCCGCATATCGCTGAGGAATTGTGGCACGGTATCGATCGCGTTGATTCCGTTCACCAGCAATTGTGGCCAAAAGCTGACCCGGAGGCTTTGCTGGTGGATGAAATCACGCTGGTGATTCAAATCAACGGCAAAACTCGCGGCACGATTCAAGCGCCGTCTGATGCCGATAAAGCCAGTTTGGAAGTATTCGCTCGCGACTCAGAAGTCGCACAGCGTTACATTGAAGGGAAAGAGATTAAAAAGGCGATCGTCGTGCCTGGAAAGTTGGTGAATTTTGTGATTGGGTAATGGGTAATGGGGCATAGGGCATGGGGGAGGCAGTGCTTGCTTGGGGTCTCCCCAAGTTGAGCAACTGCCGTCATGGGGCATGGAGTTTAAAGACTTATTGCCTCCGCATATCCGCGCCCGGGCTCAGCCTGGAAACGAGAAAGTAGAAAAAAAGTAGGGTGGGCGATCGCGCGATCGCCCACCCTAATGAACGAGAATACGGCGATTATCGCCCGCACATTTTGCGATCGCGATCTGCCTCCGGTTCCTGCCACGAATAGGCGAAGTGACTGACTCCTGTAATTTGAGGGAAAGCGCGACGGATAGACTGCATCTGCATCTCGAGTGACGGACGATTTTTAATAGACTCGCCCCAATTACCCGCCAAAGCGGGAATCACTTTCGTCCCCGGCGGTGCAAAACTCAAAACCCGCTGAATCTCCTCGATAATGCAACCGGTATTATTCACCCCACAATTGGCATACGCCATCGGGTGCCATTCCATCGAACTCGGGAAGCGATCCCACGGCTGCAATCGCGAGTCAAAACCCTGACCGACTGATTTGTTGCCGCCCGGGAAAAACACCGCCCCTGCCGGAATTCCTTGCCGCTGTACTGGCCCAGCAGCCGTTGCTAAAAAGTCCAGAATGCCTTGCACGGCGTGGGCAACCGTCAGATACCACAAATCCCCTTGCAGTTGCCCGACGGACGCCACAGCCTTGGCGGCATTTGGCCCGCGTCCCTGCCACATGGGTTCTCCTTCGTTGGGATAGAGGCTGTCTAAAGCATCGACATCTCTTGCAGAAATGAAACCCTGAGCGAGGTAGCGCTCGATCAGTTTGCGTCCTTTTTGGTTGAGGGCGCGCTGGTAGAGGGTTGCGAGGGCAGCATCGCCGTAAATCCACAAATCTTGAACCTTGCTGGCGACGGAAGCCGCACCGGTTTGGCGGGGATAGCGAACGTAGTCGAATAATACGCCGTCCGGGCGGCGAGCGAGGGCGGCGTTGACTATCTCTACATAATCTTGTCGGGCTTGCGGGCTGTAGGGATCGATGAAAACTTTACTGACGTCGCCCTCTGCGGCTTTGATGTCGGTTTCGGAGTCGCCGCTGAGCGCATCCAGGCTGGTTGCGCCATTCCCTTTGCGAGCGAGGGTCTGCTGTCGGTCGGCGCGCTGGCCATAAGTATAGCCAAAATTCATGGTAAACAGCCACGCATAGACTTTCAGACCCCGCTCGTGCCCCTTTTGAATCGCCTCAGCGAGGAGGTCAACGTTTTCCAGCCCAGAACCGCGCACGGCAGAAGGCCAAGGACTGCGGTTTTGCGAGGCGGGTAACAAAACTTGTCCGTCGTAGAAATATTCGACATAAACTTGGTTGTAGCCCCGGGCAACGATGCGATCGAGAACCCCCTCGACAACCCCGGGCAGGGCATCGCAGTCATAGAGGCGCAGCCAGATTGCTTGGTTTTGGGGCCAGTTGCGGTTGCGGCAGTCTTGCAAGCGTTGTGCCTGTTCGGCGACGATCGCTTTGTAGCGGGCTTGGGCGTTTTGGTCGCCTTGGAAGGCTGCTTGACGGATGCCGTCTATTTCGGTAACTTCTTGTACGGTTAACTGGCAATAGGGGTTGCTTTGGGCTCGAACTTCTTCACTGCTCAGATAAGGAGTGACAGCGCTAGTGGTTAAAAGGGCTGCCAATAAAGCACGATACCCAGGCAGCCAGCGCCGCCAAGCGTTGAGAGGGTTGGAAAATCTCATGAGACGGTTGTATGTGCCTGCGTGCAGAACGAAATGATACGCATGTTGCCATAATTTAGCCCGATCGGACTCGTCGATCGCGATCGCCTAGGGCAACCAAATGCTCGAATTAAACCCTCGCGATCGTAAATAGGCTAGATCGTACTCTTCACTCAATGCACCCGAAATCAGGATATTGGATGGCGGTTGCCCTTGGAAACGAGAAATTTACATAGAGACAACGCGGCAAGCGGGGGATCGCCGCCTTATCAACGTTCTTATTATAAATGCCCGATCGGGTCAGGGCTACCTGCAATCGAGCCTGCCGAACAGGCGGAAAACAACAGACGCTTTCAGACACCTGCGCGGGCGCATTGTGTCCGCCGTGCCGCGACTGGGCGCGCGGTGCTGCGGCGGATAGAGCGCCGACTTTTCCGATCCTGTTCCCCGGCAGGTGGGTTAAGCGCCTCGCTGAATCGCCCGCTCTACCTGAGTGAACTCCATATCCAGGCGGTCTTTCAACTTTTGCGGCAGGGGTCGATTCGGGTAAGAACTGTAATGAGCGGCTAGGGAGTTCAGCGCGGTGCGCATGGTGGTGAAAGAACTCAGCTTTGCGAGGGAGGGATCGCGCTGGTAGCGAGCCGCAAAGTCGTTGATCGCTTGACGGGCTTTTGCCTGAGCTTCTGCTTTCTCGGGCGTTCCGTCTGGCAACTGAATGGCGGTTCTCAGGCTGCTGACAACGGCGAGCGTGTCTTGGGAATAGTTGCCGGTTAACCCGGTTTTATCGCTCGTACAGCCCACCAAGGCGATCGCTGCCACCAAAACCAGGGCAAGCAGGCGTGAAAAATAGTGCTTCATCATGCTTCAGCCAAAAAATCTGAAATCAAAATTAACAAATATCCTATCTTGGATTGGAACCAGGGGATCGCGCGGGCGCGGTTAAGCTGTTGGGTATTTAAATTATTTGTTTTGGTCGAGGGGGGGAGGGGGA
>CAYOOD010000023.1:0-85088 GCA_964405435.1 uncultured bacterium | reverse complement strand
TCCATTGGTGGCCAGAAGGCTGCTAATTAGGATTAATCGACCGGACATGATATAATTTCTCATCCGAATGCTCTCACTACGACAGGGACATAGCAAACGCTACTTAATAGGGCTCAGAAACCAGGCTTCTTCAAGAAGCCTGGTTTCTAATTACCCGCTATTCAAAACCCTGTTGATTCGCATTCCAGCGCTTCAAGGTGTAACCGTTCGGGGTATCCACCACCAAAGCAACCGAGCCTCCATCTTCCAAATCGGCAAAGCCGGTAAGCGACTGCGCAGCACTGGTGGTGAATTCGCTGTAAATGAGTTCCCCGGCGTCGTCAAAAATCAACGTCCGAGAACCTGCATTCCCTTGCAGTGCGGCACCGGGTTGTTGCAAGTTGGCGAAAACGTCCGATCGCAATGTCAGCACCGCATCGGGCAAATTATTATTATTCACGTCAATTAATTGCACCACCCAATCGCTGCTCTGTTTGAGCAATTCCTCGGGATTGGGCACCGCCCCGTCAGTGACGCGACGCGCTTTCTGCAAATCGCCCCAGAGATTGGTTAAAATTCCCATCACCCACGCAGACTGCTGCTGGTTTAAATCGCCCAGACGGATCGATTCTGGCTGCAACCAGCGGAATCTGTCGGAGGTAAACGCGATCGGGCGGGGTTTCAATGCGCCCGCACCATACCCGGCAGATGTTGTCTCTCCTGACGCCAAAAGTTGCACTGTACCTTTGTCAAACCAAAGCGCTCTCACGGTTGCTGAGACGAGTTTTTGCTGCCCGTCTGGCATCCAAACGCCGATTTTAATTTTCGGATCGAGGTTTAATCCCAATATCCGCCACAAGCGCCTGCCCGGTTCAATTCGCGGCAAGTTCAACTGGGTAAAGGGCGATCGCACCCAATTTTGCCCGTCGTGAAAAGCCGCTACCTGCACCTGATACCAAATTTGCCCCTTCTCTAGCTGCAAAATTTCGTCTTTTTTCGGCAGCAACCAGTCATCATTATTGACCTGCTCCATCGGCAGCGCCAAACCGACAATTTTACCCGGATGGTTGATGAGGGTTGACTCTGATAAGGCTACTTCCATTCTCTCGAGCAATTCACGCACCCGCTCGACGGTGCCGCTGCCGTTGTTGGGCTGCGCCTCCAGCCACTGGCGAGCCTGGGGGCTACCTTCTTGAGCCGCCCGAACCAGCGCCCCCCAAGCCTTGAGATCGAGCTGTTCTGGAAAGACTTTCAGTGCCGCATCTACCCGCTTTGCGATCGCCCCTTTATCCGCTTTCAGCCCTAGAGCAATCTTGTAACTATTGTCCAAATCTGCCTCAAAAATTTTCAGCGCTTCATCCCAGCGCCCGTCAGTCAACAGCGCGATCGCTCGCTCCCCCGGATCGGTTGCGGAAATATTCAATTGCTTCTGCATTTCCCGGGCGTGCAACTGAATCACATCTACTTGCGCTTGCACAGCCTGTGGCCAACTTTCTCCCTTTTGCTGGCGCTCCTGTTTGAGCGATTCCATCAGTTTCCCCGCTGGCGTCCACAAACCGCTCCGAGCTAGCTGCAGGGCTTGCCGGTAAGCGGCGCTCTCTAAAACCGGTTGCTTGAGAGAAATTTCCTCTAGGGCAACTGGATTGAGCAGGAAATTCCGCGATTCAACCTGATACACCTGAAAACGCGGTTCCTTCCCCGTCGTTTGCTCGACCACCAATTCCGGCTTGCCCCCGCCTGTCACCTCCCGCCACGTCGGAATTTTACCCGCCGGAGAAGTCCACTGCAGCATCAGGCTGAGATTTGCTTTTTCGGGATTGAAGTGAAAGATTTGTCCGTAAGAAATCGCTTTTTCACCTTCGAGGCGGTGCCCGGTGAAATTCAGCCAAACCCCCGTAGCGGGCGCTTCTCCTTGTAGGGCTTCTAAAGCCGTCAGGGGCAGGGGGCGGCTGGAACCTTGTTTTTTCGAGTCCGAGCGAATCAGCGAGTCGAGTACAAACGATTCTGCTGGCCCTTGCACGGGCATCTGGCCCAAAAGGCGAAAATAGGGCTCGTTGCCTGCCTTGTGGTGGGGTGGCGGCACCGGCTCGTAAATTCTTAATTCGTACAACTGCTGACACGGAGACTGACAGAGCAGGGATTTGGGTTGCAGCGCCTCTACCATTACCTGCATCAGTTGAAGCGATCCCAATTCTGACTCTCGCGGCTCTGTTGTCGTGCTTTCCAGGGGCAGGAGGGGTGGTGCGAGCAATCCATCTTGTCGCAGTTGCTTTTGAATGTCCGCGAGACTCTGCGGCGGATTTTTCGCATTGTCGAGCGGTACGCTATCCGTCTCTGGCAAATACTCGTCAACCCAATTGACGCGATCGGGCGTCAGAATCAACTGCAGGCTGAACCACGCGCCAGCGACGATCGCGCAGGTGCCGCCCAAAAAGGCAGCGCAGACAATTAAAGCCGTCGGCAGTTTACGCTGCCCCCCTCTTTCTTTTTCTCGCGCGGCTTGCCTGCGGCGGTTCCCCGGCAGCTTTCCCCTAGCCGGCGCGGGGCGCTGGCGCGAGAGTGCGGCTGTTGGGTTCTTTTTGAATTTAGAGGGCGGGTTGTTGGCACCGGCGATCGGGTTGTTATTCATCGGCTCAGGGCTCGTGGGTGATTCGTCTTGGACTCTGGATTCATGGCTGGTGACAATTAGCCATTCGCCATTAGCAATTTTTCATAACGTTGACCGGCTCGCTCCCAAGTATATTCCCTCTCAACGAGCGATCGCCCGTTTTCGGACAGTTGCCGCCGCAATTCGGGGCTTTCAAACGCGCGGGAGAGCGCTGCGACATATTCCTCGATCTGGTTCGCCCGCAAGGCTGCCAAGCCCCCAGAACCCTCTACCTGTATCCCTTCCAAGCCGCGATCGCTTGCCACCACCGGCACCCCCGCCGCCATCGCCTCCAGGGTTTTGTTTTTAATGCCGTAGCCGGCGCGCAGGGGAACCACGCAAACCGTGGCTCGGTGCAGTTCAGAAGCGATCGCGGGCACTTCGCCGGTGACGGTGACGCCCGGACGTTCTGCCAGTTCCCGCACTTCTCGTACAGGGCGAGCGCCGACAATGCCAAACGTCGCTGCAGGATAGCGCTGCTGCAGCACCGGCAGCACTTCTAGCGCAAAAAATCGCGCCGCGTCGATATTGTGCGAGGCATCCATCGCCCCGACAAATACCGCCTGCTGCCCCCCCGGATCGTCACGGCGATAAGGGAATAAATCCAAATCGACTCCGTTCGGAATCACTGCAATGCTAGCGCCGGGAGTGAATTTAAGAAATTGACATTTGTCCTCTTCTGTGGTAACAACAAGATAGTCGAACTTCGAGCAGTAGCGTTTTTCGTAGCGCTCTAACAACAGGGAAAGGTAGAGGCGATCGCGCAGCGGATTGGGAGAAGCGCCCATTTCCAAATGATTGCGAATCCAGCCAGAAACCGAACTGTGAATGTCGATTGCCGTTCGCACCTTGTGGCGAAATTCGGGACGGATGTAAATTTCATTGACGCTGTGCTCGCAAGCGATCGCGTCGCATTTTCCCGATCGAACAAACTCGTCAATCCACGCTTGCATCGCTGCCGAATAGCGATACAGCACATTCGGAGGCGTCACCTTCACAAGCGACTCCAGAAAACGCCCCACCTTACCGGCGACTCCGCCGAAACCGCTTTGGGGTTTGAGTGCATCTGCGATCGGAAAAATAACCAGATTGCTCGTCCACTTGCCCAGCGCTTCCACATCGGAATCGCCAACGCCTCCGTGCCGCTGCGTCACCAGCGTGACGTGATGGCGAGAGTGCAGGTACTTGAGCAAGTTAAACGTTCTAATTTCAGTTCCCCCCCGACTGGGCGGGTAGGGAAACGTCGAAGAAATCATTAAAATTTTCATAAAATTACAGCCGCACTTGCCTTTATCAAAAATTCATCCCTGCCCGATGATATAACAAAGTTTTGCCATTTTTGAGTATGAGCGAAAAACCGATTCTCTCTGTCATTACCGCCACTCTAGGAACTTTCTCCGATTATTGGCTCCAACACCTCTTGCAAGTTCGCGGCAAAGTTCAGTTTGTTATCGTTTATCCGCCCGGAGCCACACTTCCCATCATAGCCGACACGAGAATAAAATTTTTAATCAGCCCCTTCAAAGGGGAAGTCATGCAAAGATTCACCGGCTTGCTCAATGCCGATGGAGATTATCTTCTCGCTTTAGATGACGATGATTTCCTCCACCCCGACATTCTCAAAGCCACAACCGATTATTTTAAAATCTTCCCCGATAGCTGGATATTCAGACTTTACAAAGAAGATATAGATTATTTGGATACTTACCGCCTCCACCAAGATTGGGAGGAACTTCCCGATATTCTCAAATTAGGAATAAGCAGAAAAACGCCTGAAAATCGTTATCCCTATCAAGGCGGAAACTATAAAGAACTCTTGGAAATTCCCATCGCTCCCCTAGAGAAAACCTTTGACATTCGCCATCTAATCTGGCCTTTTTTAGAAAGAAAAGACATGAACGGGCTGCACTTTGAAAACTTTAATAACATCATTTGGCAGCGCGATCGCGTCATCGAAACCCTCACCGATCTCTCGCAAACCATGCGGATATTGGGCAATATAACCTGGCTGCCTTCTTGGAGCCTCGATAGATTATTAGGTTTATTCGTGCAAGCGAAATTTTATAAGAAAGGTTTAATCATCGGTCATGCCATGCCCAAACCAGAACAAATTAGATACACAGTCAGACCTCCTTCCATAAAACAAACCAGATTTTATTTTTCCTCGGATGCGTTACTAGCCAAGCGATTTCCTCAATACGGCTATTTCTGGAATCTATTTTTCAAGTTATTCTACGATATGCCGCGAGTCCTTGTCAAAGCCTTAAAGATAAAAACATCTCCCAAGCAAAATGGATAATCGGTAATAGGCGATCGGCAATCAGGGATGGCTAATCGGAACAAATTCAGCCAATGATTAATAACCAATAACCAATTACCAATTACCTGTTATGCGGACACACCTTTTTACTCGTCAGGTTCAATCGTGCTACTCAATCCGTGGTTTTTCAGAGTTTCGCAGTAGAACTCTGCATGTTCCTGAGCGCAGGTAATCACCAGTGCCAGCCCGTTAGTGTGCGCTTCCATCATAATGCTGACAGCCTGGGGCTGAGTCAGACTGGGCACCGTCTTCATCAGAGTCTGCACCACATACTCCATAGAGTTGAAGTCATCGTTGTGCAGCAGAACGCGATAGCGAGGCGCGAGTTTGCGAACCGTCGAACGCTGTTCAATGGTTTCAACTGACACGGCTATTATCCCCTATTCTTAGTGATTTACAATTGTTTGCGGTATATTAATAAGGTTGTGATATAAAACCCAATTCGTCAACACCCCCTGTTTGTCGGATAACCGTACTTTTCCTATTTTTCCCTATCATTCAAGTAGACAAGCCAGATTACCCCTTAAAAACGGCTGGCGATCGCTCCTACAACCACATAGCACATCCCGCCCAAAAAGTCAAGGAGCAATAACCGAATAATAACCCTGCGGACTAGCGACTGCGGGCGGAGAGAAGCGATTTCCCCAAGCGATAGAGACTCAAAGCAGCAACAAACCAGATAGCTGAAGACTTGCAATCAGACTTAGCTTGTTTCTTCCCTGCCAGAAAACCGATTTCTGCCATAACTCGCGCGACGCGATCGCGCGCCAAACCCTACTTTATCCTCGATCGCAACCGTTCATCTCCCCAATTATTAACCAATTCCAAAGCTCCCCAGCTTCAACCCTATCAATTTCTTGCATATAGCATTCCTAATTGATTTGTGAACGGCTGGACTGAAAAACCCAGTTTCTTCAAGAACCCGGGTTTCTATTCTGTATTTCATCCACCCGGAAACCCCTCTATAAAAGCCTCTGTTTTTCCTCTTCCCTCTTCCCTCTTCCCTCTTCCCTCTTCCCTCTGCGTTCTTTGCGTCTTGGCGGTAAAAAAAACCTCCTCCTGTCAAAGACACGCGATCGCAGGGGGATTTTCCCTACCTCAGAGAGGGCGAG
Source organism: uncultured bacterium (assembly GCA_964405435.1). Lineage (GTDB taxonomy): Bacteria > Cyanobacteriota > Cyanobacteriia > Cyanobacteriales > Oscillatoriaceae > DVEG01. The sequence goes on along the minus strand of CAYOOD010000023.1, from coordinate 79,030 downwards.
ATCGCGCTCCATGCTCCCGCAGCACCCATCCTAAAATTAGGAAAGTCGTAAAATCTTATATTTTTTCCTTCTATGAAGCCAAGATCGAGCCACTCAGCCCCCTACTTTCAAGATAGCCAGATAATCTGCCTGGAATATCAAGGCACCTACCTGTACGCAGAAGTGATCGATGTCGTGCAAGCGCGTCAGATGTGCTGGGGACGCCCGCTAATGCTGGCAGTCTGTGCCGAGCCCATGTCTCCAGAACCGCCCGTGCTGTACGACTTGCGCGAAGGTGCCGACTTGCTCTTGCCCGTCACCCTATTCAGACCGGCATTAGATACTGAGCTGATTCCTCTCTTGGCACAGCTCGAAGCGATCGCCAAACACCAACCCCCAGACGCCCCCCTCATTGCCCACCGACAACTGAGAAATTTCATCCAGCAAGTTTGGCAAGCGCATCCAGATAATTTCAAACTTTAAATTTTCGATTCTAGATTTTAGATTGCAGATAGTTCAGGGCAACGGTTCGCCGTTGCCCTGACTCGCCCGAGGGGCGATCGCAACTATCAGGCATCAGGCGGGGAGCATCTCAGTTTTGTAAAAAGACTATCAGGAGTGCGGGCGGGACACCCGAGAACTATGACCCCATCGCGGGCTTTCTGGCCCGCACTACAAAACTGAGATGCTCCCTATCAGGCGTAGCGAATCCCGGCGTCCTTCATGCGTTGAAACGCTTCTTGCAAGCGCTCGTCTGCTACAGTCAGGGCAATTCGGAAAAAGCCCTCACCCGCCGCACCGTAACCGCTGCCAGGAGGGACAACTATGCCGCATTTTTCTAGTAGCAGCGTTGAGAATTCTGCCGAAGTATAGCCTTCCGGCACGGGCACCCAGACATAAAGCGTGGCTTTGGTTGGCTCAATTGGCCATCTCAAAGACCGCAAGCCGGCGACAACGATATCGCGGCGCTTTTGGTAGACTGACATTAAGGCTTGAAGTTCTTCTTCAGGGGTGGAATAAGCCGCGATCGCTGCCCGTTGAATGGCTTTAAAAACCCCGGAATCGACATTGGTTTTCACCTGGCTGATTCCCTTAATCCCGATCGCATTTCCAGCCACAAAACCAATTCGCCAGCCCGTCATGTTGTAGGATTTGGACAGGCTGTGAAATTCGATCGCGATATTTTTGGCTCCGTCTACCTGCAGCACGCTCGGTGGCTTGTAACCGTCAAAAGCCATTTCAGAGTAAGCGTGATCGTGACAGAGGAGAATGTCGTATTTTAGGCAAAATTCTACCATTTTTGAGAAATCTTCCAGGGTGGCGATCGCCCCAGTCGGATTGTTGGGATAATTAATCCAGAATAATTTTGCCCTTCTAGCGACTTCTTCAGGAATAGCAGCCAAATCCGGCAAAAAGCGGTTTTCAGGCTTTAAAGGTACGAAATACGGTTCGCCACCGGCAAAAATTGTCGAGGTGCGGTAGACGGGATAGCCCGGATCGGGGATGAGGGTGTAGTCCCCAGACTCGACGAATGCTAGAAATGTATTGTGAATGGCTTCTTTCGAGCCAATTGAAGAAATAATCTCTGTATCGGGATTCAATCGAGCAATTCCAAATCGGCGCTCCATCCACGCCGCCGCAGCTTCCCGAAAATCATCAGTGCCTTGATAGGGGGGATAGTTGTGGGTGGAAGCATCGTCGATCGCCGCGTGCATTGCCAGGATAATGCGATCGGGCGTGGGGAGATCGGGATCTCCGACTCCCATATTGATAATGTCTACCCCCCGGGCAACCAGCTCATTGCGCTTGCGGTTGATTTCAGCAAATAAATAAGGGGGTATTTTCTCTAGGCGTCTGGCGGGCTGCATGGCGACTCATCACTCGATCGGGCACAAGTAGGATATCACGTCGCTGCGGTGCAGAACATGCTATAATTAGCGGCTGCGTTAAAAGAAAGAGAATGTCACGGCGATCGCCCGAAATCCCTGTGGACAATGGCAACCGCCCGCCAAAGCAAAATTTCTAGAGTCGGGCAACCCCCCGCACCCCCAACAGTGGCAGATCCAGGCGCGTCCAGCCTTAGCGCCAGCCTTGGCGATCGCGGTACTGATTGGGCGCGGGGCCTATTTAGGGAAGGCAAATTTTTGGTTTCCCCACTGCGAACAGTTTTGAAGATTCTGTACGACCGACAGCAAGAATCGCGCGCGGTGTCCTCGCGGTCGGTTTCGGCCATCCCGACACACCCGAATCTCAGCAGTTTTGGCCAGTCCGGCAACCACACGACAGTGCGGCAAGTTAGAAATGGAGCTATTGTAAAAACCGCTTCTTATAAATGGCCACTTTTGGCGCTTGCAGCGCTGGCAGCGTTAGGGGCTGGGCACTAATTGAATCCGTCCCGCATCCATCTCGGCCATCAGCAATTCCAGAGCTTCGTAATCGACATCAGAGATGTACCCCAACCGGGTAAGCTCGTAATTTATTTCGTTTTCGATATCCGGCGTCAGACGCTTGATATATAAGGCTTTTTCCACAAGTTGACGAATCACGGCGGCACCTTTGTTTCTCAATGGGCTAAACTCCTGATATTCTCCATTGTCGGTTGATTATCAGGCAAAGAAAGTGATATGGGACTGGGAGTTGCAATGATCTAAATCACCGCGCCGCCGATCCAGCCGGAGTATCCCGGCCAATTGACTGACCAGCTAGCGAGTCGGCAGGCTTGGCCCATTCTCTAGCTTGCAATATTTTTGTATAAATGTATACTTTTCTTTATGAAATCTTAATGAAAACTTTAAACCAAGACTGCTCAGCAATAAAGATTCCGTAAAATTACTGGCGGGCAGTAGGCACTCTCAGCGTTCAGGCATTATGGTCGAGATATCTGAGAGAGGTTTAGTGTCGGTAGACCCAAGAGGATTTAATTATGCAGATGCTTGTTGCCCATTCCTATATCAACGTCATTCAGCCCCAAGGCCCTCTAAATGCCTCGAATGCTGCGGCCTTTCAAAGCCAATTGACCGCAGCCGTAGCGGCCAGCGGTCAATCTATCTTATTAGTTGACATGGCGGCAGTAGAATCTTTGGACAGTGCGGGGCTGATGGCACTGGTTGCAGGGTTGAGTCTAGCGCAGCGCCTTAATAAAAGGTTTAGCCTGTGTTCGGTGTCCCCCGCCATTCGCATGATCTTTGAACTGACTGGGTTGGACAGAGTATTTGAGATTTTTGAAAATCGCGCCGTTTTTGAAGAGGCAAGTGGCCTCACCCCCCAGGCCAGCCGGTGAGGAAAAACAGGCGATTCGATGCAGGCGATCGCCCCCGCGCTTTGCAATGCTCTTGTCGGCTTACAGCAATTGGCGCGTTCAGTGCTGAGTGCTGAATGTTAGATGAGCGATGGGCTGTTGCCCGGTAGAAGAACGCGGCTGAGTAACTTAGGTGATACCTGCCGGGGTTTTCATCGCTGCCCGGAAGTCCGATCGCAGTGATTTTAAATTTTAAAATAGCGTTGAGTGCCCGCTGCCTGGTGGCTGTTCCGAGAAAAAAGCGCGGTTTCACTTAAGTGAAAAATCGAGGAGTTCTCGCGGTGGCGGCACAGACAGTACAGAGCGACTGAAGCCTTTGGGCTTGTTGGGGGAGAAAAACCTTACAGAGCGATACAAAAATTAAAACCAGCCAGAAAATCTGAAAGATGGCCTCCATCATTATCGGTTTCCGGCGATCGCACCTGAAAACTTCCAGTATATTAAAAGCATGAGAAAAACAGTCTTAGTCGCTGTAAGTCAGAAATAGGGTTGTGCTGTGGCAGTTGCAGTAGAAGAATTATTAACGCCAGATATCCAGCAGCCCGCTCGTTACCTGGGTAATGAGTTAGGCTCCGTCCACAAGCCGTGGGCGGAAAACGCCGTTCGCTGGGTACTCACCTACCCGGAAGTGTATGAAGTAGGTGCATCCAATCTGGGCCACATCATCTTGTACAACATTTTGAACGCCCAGCCCCGGCAGTTGTGCGATCGCGCCTACTTGCCCGCCCCCGATCTCGCCAAAAAGCTCCGCACCACGCAAACACCCCTGTTTGCAGTCGAGTCGCGCCGCCCCGTAGCAGACTTCGATATTTTGGGCTTCAGCCTCAGTTACGAACTGGGAGCCACCAACATTTTAGAAATGCTGGATTTGGCAGGCATTCCCCTGACTTGGCAGCAGAGAAAGGAACAAGCCAGCAAACCGGGAGCCAGTAGCCAAATTCCCCTCATTTTCGCAGGGGGCCAAACGGCCACCTCGAATCCCGAACCTTACGCCGACTTTTTCGACTTCTTCGCCTTCGGAGATGGCGAGGAACTGCTCCCAGAAATTGGGTTAGTCCTCGAAGAGGGGAAAGCATCGGGACTGAGCCGAGAAGAATTGCTTCTCGACTTGGCGCAAGTGCCGGGGGTTTACGTCCCCCAATTCTACGACATGGCACCGGACGGATCGATTCATCCCAATCGCCCGGACGTGCCGCAGCGGATTTTGCGCCGAGTGGCAACTCCCATCCCGGCTTACTCGATCGGACTGGTTCCCTACGTTCAAACGGTACACGATCGCCTGACGATGGAAATCCGGCGCGGTTGCACGCGGGGCTGCCGCTTTTGCCAGCCGGGGATGCTCACCCGACCGGCTAGGGACGTAGAGCCAGAGCAAGTAGTAGAAGCGATCGAAAAGGGAATGCGCGCCACCGGGTACAACGAGTTCTCCCTGCTTTCCCTGAGCTGTTCCGACTATTTGGCACTGCCCGCAGTCGGAATGGAAATCAAAAATCGTCTCAAACAGGAAAATATTTCCCTCTCCCTTCCCAGCCAGCGAGTAGACCGGTTTGACGAAAATATTGCCAATATCATTGGCGGCACTCGTCAGGGCACGCTGACATTTGCCCCGGAAGCCGGCACGCAGCGGATGCGGGATATTGTCAATAAAGGTCTGACGAATGAAGAACTGCTGCGGGGCGTCAAAACGGCTTTCCTAGCAGGGTGGGATAAAATCAAGCTGTATTTTATGATCGGCTTGCCCGGGGAAACCGACGCGGACGTGCTGGGGATTGCCGAAACCGTGCGCTGGCTGCAGCAGGAATGTCGGGCGAAAGGACGCAAGCGCCTGAATTTTAACCTGACGATTTCTAATTTCACGCCGAAACCGCACACGCCTTTTCAGTGGCATTCGGTGTCAACGGCTGAATTTGAACGCAAGCAGGAGATGCTGCGGGAGGAATTTCGCCGCATTAAAGGGGTGAAGGTAAACTTTACCGACGTGCGGATCTCGGCGATGGAAGATTTCCTCGGCAGGGGCGATCGCCGCTTGGCACCGGTGGTGCGCCGCGCCTGGGAACTAGGGGCGGGGATGGATTCCTGGTTTGAAAGTATAGAACGCGCTCACGCAGCCTGGGAAGAGGCGATCGCAGAAGCTGGGCTGACGTGGAAATACCGCCAAGTCGAGAGCGGCGAGTGGAACGTCATGGAAGGCACCGAGAGCTGGGAAGCGCGACTAGATGCCCCACTGCCCTGGGATCGGATCGAGACTGGCATTGATAAAGAATGGCTCAAAGCCGACCTGAAACGGGCGCTGGAAGCGGCAACCGTGCCGGATTGCTCCTTTGAAGGGTGTTCCCACTGCGGCGTGTGTTCTCCCGATTTCGGTCATAATATTGTTATCGAACCGCCGCCAATTCCCCAATTTGTCGGCCACTTCAAACCCAAGGGAAACCGGGCAGCACGGCTGCGGGTGTGGTTTGGCAAGCAGGGAGATATGGCTTTAGTCGGCCATTTGGATTTGCTGCGGCTGTTCGATCGGGCCCTGCGACGGGCGTCCTTGCCCATCTCCTTCACCAACGGGTTCCACCCCAGCCCTCGGGTGGCGATCGCCCACGCGCTGCCGCTCGGCGCAACTAGCAGCGGCGAAATCGCCGACTTCGAGCTGACGGAACCGATGGATGCAGGGGATTTCCGAGAAAAGTTGGCCGCTCAACTGCCGGGTGACCTTCCCCTTTACCGCGTCGAGGAGATAGACTTAAAAGCTCCCTCAGCCAGCCAGTGGCTCGATCGAGCAGAGTATTACATCGCAGTGGCTGCCCCTGTCGAGGTCAGCGAAGCAACTTGGGTTTCTTGGGTCGAATCCGTCAAAGCCAGCGAAACAATCTGGTGGGAGCAAACCGCCAAATCTGGGGAGACGAAACGGTTCAACCTGCGCGATCGCTTGTTTGAACTCGCCAGCGTCGCGTCGCCGCCAGATGAGGTCAATCTAAAGCTCGCTGAGGCTGACCCCTGTGTCGTGTTGCGCTACCTCGGAAGCTGTCGCAGTGACGGCACCTTGCTCAGACCCGAACATGCCGTCTACATGCTCGAGCAAGTAGCTGGACTGGACTTGCAGTTGCTGCACGCGCACCGATATGAGTTACTCGGTTCGCCGCTCGAATTGTAGGGGCGGTTTGTCAAGGGTGGGAGCGGGTTTGTCCAAATTGGCTGCTTGCTTCTAGACTGGGAATTCAGCCGCTCTTGCGGCAGGCAACGGGTTTCCTGACGGAACCAAACAGCTCAAGAATAGCTCTGTATTCCCAGCGGAAAGCCTTCTTGTTGGCTCTGGCAATTGTAAAATTGATTGAGCCAATCTCAGAAAAGTCCGCAGCCAATCGTCGATCGCTGTTTTTTCAGGAATGGAAAAAACCTTGTTTCCAAATTCACTGAAAAAAAGTACAATTAAATTAACGTGGCTTCAGACGCACCATTCTTGTGCCAAGCGGTTGCGATCCGTGCTCGGATACAAGGGGGCTCGCCTGAGCGAGCAGCCCTCGCGAACGGCTCAATAAAGTTGCTAGAGGGAAGCGAATCCATTCCGAGCAACTCAAGCCTTTTCAAGCGCCTCAAACGAGGGGAAACGGGGTAGGATATCCTGACCGAATGAGGTGGGACTTACCCAGACCTTATAAAAAAGGTCGCTCTCGGGTTGAATGCTTAGAGCGAAATGCGCTCCCGTTGCGTGTTGGAATGGCAGCCGTTGTGGTTTTTGAGTACAATCGCACTCAAGCTCTCGCCTTAAGGGCAGCTTTTGCTGAATGCCACGCGCTCCTGAAAAACTTGACGAGTTTCTGTACATTGCGGGCAACCTCCCCAATCAAAAGAGGCCCAATCAAAAGAGGGTTGTCACCAGGGGTTGTACGAACAATCGGTTAATTGCCAGTATCGATTCACGACGAATTTATCATTTAGTCCCTGACGGCTGTATTTACCCACTTGAGGGTCGGCGCTTTCGTTGAATTATCACTCGCCGGATGTATGGGAGTGGCGCGAGAAAAGCGAGCTATTTATTTCAGCTAGTAAAACGCCCGGGGATTTGTCTGTAAACAGGCACCAGCGGCGAAAAGTTGCCGCTAGCACTGCTAAGGGTTGAGGAAATTGAATGCCGAAGCAAATTATTATCGCAGAGCAGCATCGGATCGCTGCAGTTTTTTCCGAAGATCAAATTCAAGAACTTGTCGTTGCAACGGGTCAGCACCAGGTAGGGGATATTTATCTGGGCATTGTTGAAAATGTATTGCCGGGGATAGATGCCGCCTTTGTCAATATCGGGGATTCCGATCGCAATGGCTTCATTCACGTCACCGACCTCGGGCCGTTGCGCCTGAAACGCTCCGCCGGAGCGATTACGGAATTGTTAGTGCCCCAGCAAAAGGTGCTGGTGCAGGTGATGAAGGAACCCACGGGCAGCAAAGGCCCCCGCCTGACCGGCAATATCACCCTGCCGGGTCGCTATTTGGTGCTGATGCCCTTCGGGCGCGGCGTGAATCTGTCCCGCCGCATCCGCAATGAAAACGAACGCAACCGCTCGCGCGCCTTGGCCATCCTCATCAAGCCGGCAGGGATGGGCCTGCTGGTTCGCACGGAGGCGGAGGGCATGGCGGAAGAGGCGATTCTGGAAGATTTAGAGTTCTTGCAGCGCCAGTGGGAAAGCATTCAGCAAGAGGCGGCATCCACGCGAGCGCCCGCGCTGCTGAATCGCGACGACGATTTCATTCAGCGGGTGCTGCGAGACATGTACAGCACCGACGTGAACCGGATTGTGGTAGACTCGCAAGCTGCTATCAAGCGGGTGAAGCAGCACTTAATGACTTGGAGCGGGGGCAAGGCACCCCAGGGCGTGCTGATCGACCACCACCGCGATCGCATCCCCATTCTGGAATATTTCCGCGTCAATGCTGCCATTCGCGAAGCTCTCAAACCGCGAGTTGACTTGCCCTCTGGCGGCTATATCATCATCGAACCGACGGAAGCACTGACGGTGATTGACGTCAACTCGGGCTCGTTCACGCGATCGGCGACGGCGCGGGAAACGGTTCTGTGGACGAATTGCGAAGCGGCGACGGAAATCGCCCGCCAGTTGCGACTGCGCAATATCGCTGGCGTGATCGTGGTTGATTTCATCGACATGGATTCCCGCCGCGACCAACTGCAGGTCTTGGAACACTTTAACAAAGCCCTGAAATCAGACAAGGCTCGGCCTCAAATTGCCCAACTGTCGGAGCTGGGCTTGGTCGAGCTGACCCGCAAGCGCCAAGGCCAAAATATTTACGAATTGTTCGGTCGTTCTTGCCAAACTTGCGGCGGATTGGGTCACTTGGTTCACTTGCCGGGTGAAATTGACTCCCAAACCGGTGAAGTCATCGAGCGTCCGATTCCGTTGCGGATCGGAGACTACCGCCCGACTGAAACAAGACCGGCTCCCGTTGTTGAGGTGCCGGATGTAGAACCTTCAGCCGAGCTGCAAGAATTGGAGCTGTTGAATCATCCCAGCTATCAGGAGCGCGGGGGGCTCGACGATTCCCGCCGCCGCCGCCGCCGCCGGATCGGGTTGGGCGAAGGCGGTGCAGCGGAGGAAGAAACGCCGTCGGTTCGCACTTCTCCGATCGTGGCGCTCAAGAGTGCTAAACCGGAGATCGTTGCAGAACCGGAACCGGAGGAGCGCGAGGAGTTCGCACCGGTTTTGAGTCGTTCGGCTGAAAGGAGTTCTCGCTATGCCAGTCGAGAGATGGCTCCGACTCCCGCCGAACCTCCAGAGGTGATCCCGGTGGAAATGACTGCTGAAGAACAGGAAATTTACGCGCTGATGGGGATTTCTCCGCTGGTTCTGGTGAATCGCGAGGTGAAAAATCCAAAATCTGCGATTATTTCGGTGATAACGCCCGGTCAACCGCCTCAGAAGGCTGCGGAAGTGGCGGTGGCAGCGCCCGCACCTGCACCCGTGCCCCGGACTTCTGTCCGACGCTCTGCGGAGAAAGCTGCTGTTGCTGCTAAAGTCGAGCCAGAACCCGAAACCGAATCGGAAAAGGTTGCTGCACAGGCGATCGCGGATTCGAGTGACGATTCCGGTGAAACTACCGTGAGCGTGACTCGCCGCCGCCGCCGCCGTTCTTCTGCTACTGAGTCCTAGTTGTCTGCTCCAGAAGGTTTTTAGCCAGCGCGCGCGAGGACGAACGCGATCGCGAATCGCCTTTCTCGCGCGCCCTTCGCTCGTCTCTACTCCCCGATGAATTTCCACCCTCAATTCCCCAAACAGCTCAGTCTCTGGGAGCCCCCTGCTTTGTCTGACCGGCATCGCCTCATTGCTGGCGTGGATGAGGTGGGGCGCGGCTGTTTATTCGGGCCGGTGGTGGCGGCGGCGGTGATTTTGCCCCCCTCGGTTGAGGCGGATTTGCTGGCGGCTGGTGTCAAGGATAGCAAGCAGCTAACGGGCGATCGCCGCTTGCAATTGGCTCGGCTGATTCGGGAGGTGGCGATCGCTCGTGCTGTTGGCGTGGCGTCCGTTCGCGAAATTGACCGCCTCAATATTTTGCAGGCGTCTCTGCTGGCGATGAAGCGGGCAATTTTCAAGCTTGGCGTCCAACCAGATCTGTGTTTAATTGACGGCAATCAGCGCATTCCTGACTTGCCGTTTCCACAAGAAACGGTGGTGAAGGGGGACAGCACTTCCCTCGTCATTGCTGCGGCTAGTATTATTGCTAAGGTGTGGCGCGACGAACTGATCGTTCGCTTGGCGGCAAAATATCCCTTCTATGACTTGACAAATAATAAGGGATATGGTACGAAAAAGCATCGATTGGCACTGCAAAAATACGGGCGATCGCCCCAGCACCGGCTTTCCTTTAGCCCCTGTCGGATTAGCGATGAAATTCAGAATTTTTAGCGCTGGCTTAATGCTAGCCATTTTTAGTTCAGTGCCCCCGGCGATCGCTCAATTGCGCCGCGATCGCCCGGATTTTTACGAAGAAGGACAGCGGCAGCTCGAACGAGAAATCGAACGGCTGAACAAAAAACCTTCCGACAATCTCCTCACCATTCAAGAAGATCCGCTGCAATGGTTGGAATTCACCGTAAAGGATGGCGGTTTCGCGATTTGGATGCCGGGAGAGCCGTCTGCAGAAACAGAAGTTTTAAGCACGCCCGATGGAATGGTTGCGTTGCAGGGATTTGCGATCGAGAAAACTGGTTTGGGTTTTGTCGTTGCTTACGGCGATTATCCGGCAGCAGCTCAATTGAACAATAGGGAAGTCATTTTGGCAAATGCAGCCGCTGGGCTTTTACAGGTGGCCCGAGAAGAATTTCAAGAATATGAAGTTACGAGCGATCGCGCTATTGCCCTAGAGCATTATCCCGGCAAAGAACTAAAATTGCAGAGTTCTGACGACCGACTAACCTTGAGGTTGTACTTAGTCAAGCAACGCCTGTATATTTTAGCAGTCAGTCAAAAAAACCCTGGCAGCAGCGCTGAGGATATTGCCAAGTTTTTCGATTCTTTCCGGCTGCTGTAGCAACCGACTTCGCGAGCGGACCGTTTGTGTATTTTCTGGTGTAAGGGCGAAGCATTCGGATTGTCAATTTTCGGGTGCGATCGCTACATTGTTCGCCCGAATGCTTCGCCCCTACTTTAGCGGCATGTTCCGCGTCTAAATAGTTCGTACAAGCTTGGCAGGAGCGAGCAAGCCTTCCGCTTTTGCGATCGAGCTTCACGCTTCTGGAAAAGCCCTTGCAGGAATTGTCCAACTGATTTCGACTCACTACCTCACGGGATTTATCCGTTTGGTGATAGAATGGGCGCTGTCCCACTTTCCTGCGCTTCCCTTTCGGAACAAGCCCACTTGCGATAATCTAACAAGAGTTGGTGCATCAAGCGGTGTTTGATCGTCACCAGTACGCTATTGAGCAGGGCGTTGCCGGTTGTTTCCAGAATCGGTCGGGGCGTGAACCACAACGGAGGGGGCAGCTCAACCCTCACTTCTAAATCCGCTCGACCCTTGAGATAGGTCACTCCGTTGATATTTAACGGATAAAGCTTCCCTATCAGGTTGAGAGCAAACCGCTGATTGATGTATTCTACACCCCGAATTTCACACCTGACTGACTTCAGGTGAATTGTCCCATCCGCTGCAGCCGACACTTTCATGTCTACCGTGGGTTGTATGCTCAGCATCATAAAACTCAGCGGACGCATTTTCAAGCGAAACAACTCCGGGCTCAACTGCTCCAGCCGACTGGGATCGACGAGCGCGTACACCAGACGTTTGGGCTGGCGCAGATAGTGCTGAATTGGCACGGGTTGCTCTGGAACGGCAATCTCAACGGACTGTGAGGCAACAAACCGGATATCCATCAGAGGTGAGTAGAAAATAAGGAGCGTATAGTTATGTTAAGTTATTTTACGATTTTTAGCGTTCCTGGAAAGGAGGTGCTAGGGATGATAACCGCACTTCGGCAAGAAATAGCCCTACAGAAGTAGTTTCAGGAAATTTTACACGCTGAGCGCTGACTTCATATCTGATAAAAGTAATAAAAATAGTTAAGACGGCGAATTGAAGAGTTTACAGGGAACTGAACCCCATGACCGTATCGATCGCGCATTTAGGCCCTCCCGGCACCTATGCAGAGGCAGCGGCTCTCGCTTATGTTGACCAACTGGCCCGAGAAACAGGCCAGGACTGCTCGTTACATCCGTATCCGACGATCGCCCAGACGCTGCAGGCGGTGGCGCAAGGGCAGGCACAGAGAGCGGTAGTGCCGGTGGAAAATTCTATCGAAGGGAACGTGCCGATGACGCTGGACACCCTGTGGCAGTTGGACGGGCTGCAAATTCAACTGGCGATCGTCCTGCCGATTTCCCATGCTTTGCTCTCAACGGCGGAAAGGTTAGAAGAAATTCAAACCGTTTATTCGCACCCGCAGGCGATCGCTCAGTGTCAGGGCTGGTTGGCAAAATTTCTCCCCAGCGCGCAGTTGATTCCCGCCAATTCGACGACGGAAGCGCTCAAAAATCTAGATCGGGAGAAAACTGCAGGGGCGATTTCCTCTCAACGAGCCGCCCAACTCTACCAACTGCCGGTGCTAGCCCACCCGATTAACGATTATCCAGACAACTACACCCGCTTCTGGGTGTTGAGTTTAGATGCCTCCCCCGGCGGCACGCACACATCTGTCGGTTTTAGCGTTCCCGCCAACGTTCCCGGTGCTTTGGTGAAACCCCTGCAAGTGTTTGCAAAGCGCCACATTAATCTGAGTCGGATTGAATCGCGCCCGACGAAGCGATCGCTCGGCGACTATCTTTTCTTCATAGATCTGGAAGCCGACGCAACCCAACCCTTCGTACAATTGGCGCTAGAAGAATTAAAAACTCATACCGAGACTTTGAAAATCTTCGGCAGCTACAGCGTCCTCGCAGCCCCCCTCCGCCTTCAGGGCCAATAAATTGTCAGTTCCGCAAGGCAGCCGTTTGCCTGGTTGACTGACCGATCTCTCAGTAGATTCCACAGATTAACGCAGTTAATTGGTGAATTTTCTGTAAAGATTAAAGTAAAGAATCAGTTAACCTACCATAGGGAGCCTGCGGATATGGATGTCGGGGAACTGCTGTGGCGATATGGCGCGGGAGAGCGCGATTTTCACGAAGCTTCTTTGAGAGAAGCTTCCCTGCGCGGGGCTTCTCTCGATCGCATTTGCCTAGTTTGTGCAAATTTGAAAGAAGTGAATTTGGCGCTGGCTAGCCTGAATTGGGCCAATCTCGCTGGCGCGGACATGAAACATGCCTGTCTGGCGATGGCTAGACTCAATGGAGCCAATCTCAGCGGAGCCGATCTGATGTTGGCGAGACTGACGGGGGCTGAGGTAATTGGGGCTAATCTAGAAAGTGCCAGATTAGACGATACAAAATTGATAGGTGCCAACTTCACAGAGGCGTGCCTGCGCGGGGCGACTTTGAATGAAGCAAACCTGATAGGAGCGTGTCTGAACAGTGCCGAACTGAGCGGCGCTAATTTAGCTGAAACCAAATTGCGCGGAGCTAGCCTCAAAGGAGCTAACCTGAGCGGAGCATTGTTATTGGAAGCAGATTTAGAGGGAGCCGATCTCCGAGGAGCCAACTTGCGCGGCGCTAACCTAAGTGGGGCTTTTTTGTGTGCAGCCAACTTGGAAGGAGCAGATCTAGATGGGGCGATTTTAAGTGGTGCCATCCAGTTTTGTTTGAGAGAATTTTGAGTCAGTTCAGTTCTTCGGCGCGTGAAGACTTGTAAACTTTAACTCCCAACGGGTTCATCTCACGTGCGATCGCGCTGTTTTTGTAGCGGCGGGGCGGGTTTCTTCCGATCCTTCCTGTTCTCAAAAGGGAATTCTTCAACAGCGATCGCCGGATTGCATCGAAAAAAAAGACCCGCTCAGCAGATAAACCGAGCGGGGGTAGATATGTGGTGTGAGGAGTGAACATGAAATGCTCTATAAGGAAAGCATACTGAAGGGATGTGACGGGATTGTGACACTCTGATGTCAAGTCTGTGTTCTTTTGCCAACTGGTGAATTAGGTGGGCTGTTTCGATTGTAGCTGGCGGGAATAGGGCGGGCGACAAGACTGCTGCGCAGAGGCAAGGAGGGTTTGCGCCTGCGCGCTTTAAAAGGTACAACACGCCTGAAAAGGTGCAGGCGATGGCGTTCTCAAGCACTCAGCGCGCGCGTGACGAGAACTAAACTGAGCCGAGAGTAGGAAGGCAAGAGAATGAAAGTGTTGAGCAGCCCTACACATCGGGTAGAGCTTGACTGGCTCTGGGGTGGGCAGCCGATGCGAATGACCCGCGAAATTCCAAAAACAGACTATTTCATTTTAGTAAGTCGGTAAAATCGGTGTATGCGCGCGCAATAGTGGATTTGTAAAGTTTGCTATTTGGCGTGTTCGATCGCTTTGGATTTGATATTGCGATCGATTGCAATCTCGAATCGTTACTGCCGCTGAAGGAAGGAAATAGGATTGGGGCGGATGCGCTGATGCCAGAACCGGGCGTGGGAGGAGAAGAGTATGGGGGAGCGATCGCCCGAACGCTAGGCCATTTTCAGTCTGGGAATGCGATCTAACAAAGATATATTTACATGACCGCACCTTTTCCCACGATAATAGGATATACAATAATTGAGATTTTGTCAAGCCGTCTCGCGAACCAAAAGTTATCCTTCTTTCACTGCCGCGCTTCCAGGCGCTTTTCTCGATTCGCCGAGAATCAAGCGCAATAGAGCGCTCGACCCTTAGCACAGAAGATATCAGCGTTGAGCGACTATTGGCGAAATCTTAACTTTGTTTTATGGGAATGAACTAGCTTGAGATGTTGATTTTGGTGCAATATATCACCTTGGGAGTTTCTCCCGAAGGACTCGATCGGTCTGGAACCGAAAAATTAAGACGCGCGCGTGAAGCGCAGGAGAACGCGGAGCGCGAATCGCGTCACACACGCTTGTGAGGAAACCGATTATGTGGATAATTGCTCAAGGTATTCCCAACCTGCCCGATTTAACGCATCCCAATGAATTGATAGAATTTGGCACCCAGATGCTGAGGAAGGCCCAGGGATTGGCCATACTGGTCGGGGTTGTGGGAATCGCGATCGCCCTGATCGGCTTTTCCCTGCGTCGCACGGAGGTAGATCGAGCGGGCTGGATCGGGAGATGGCTGGATCGCTACGATTTATTGCTGAGCAAGTTGCTGCACGCCATCTTAGTCATAGCCCTTTTGGTGGGGGGATTTTATCTGAGTTCGACATTAGCGAATCGCTACCACAACTGGGAACAGGCACGAGTGGCCAAAGTGGCGGCCAGCGTGGCGGGCGATCGCCTAGAACAACAAGCGCCGCAAGTGCGCTACGTCATCCAAGAACCCTATACCTACGATACGGTGGTGGACGATCGAGTCGTCCGAGTTCAAAAGACGCGACCGGTCAACCGTTTCCTGACGCTAGGCGGTTCTCAGATTGAGGTCAAGCTCGATCAACTCAGCGATCCCCAAAACGAGGGGCGATCGCTCTACAGCGTCAATTACAGCGGCGACTACAAAGTTACCAATCCATTTGCTCAGGCTCAGTCTTTTTTCTTTGAAGTACAGCCGCCCAATGGCTACACACTGCTGCAAAACTTCAAAGTCGAGCAAAACGGAACGCGGCTGGTGCCGGTGAATCCGGGAGACTATGGTTTTCCGTTTGCGCTCGAACCGGGGCAAGAAGCTAAATTTCGCGTCACTTACAAAGCGCAAGGCGGCCCTCGCTGGGTTTACGATGCCAGCGGGCAACTGCTTTCTAACTTTCGCCTGAACGTGCTGGCGAATTTCCCGAACGCTGATTTTGCCAGCGGCATTATCCCGGCGCTGAACAACCGCGAAGGAGGAGTCACCCAATTCACTTGGGTGTTTGACGATAATGTTTCCGTCCGCAATCCCTTTGGGGTTTTCACATCTACCGGGCCGATTCGCAATACGGGCATTCTTCCCCGCTTGCTGGTACTCGCACCGGCGCTTTTCCTGTGGTGGATTTTGATGCTGTACCTGTCGCTGCCCATGAGCTTGCGAGATGTGGCGATCGCGGGTGGCGTCTTTTTTGCCAGCCTCTTGGCTTTAACCTATCTCAGCCGCATCGTCGATGTCAAGGAAGCGTGGGGCGGCATTTCGCTAGTCATGCTCGTGCTGGTTTGGGGGTTGGGGTCAAATTGGCGCGCCTCCCTTGCTGCCGTCATTGCCACGATTGCCGGCTGCCTGCTGCCGGTGTTTGGATTGCTCATTCCTTATAGTGGCCTCACCCTCAGCCTCGCCGGCTTTCTCTCCGTGCTGTGGCTAGCCGTGCGTCACTGGTATGGCTGGTATCAGGTCGATAAAAAGCCGAATGGGAAAACAGACAGGAAAAAATTCAACCGCGAGAAAGAGGTGAAAACTGAGGAGATCGTCACGACTCAGGAAGTCGTCACAACTGAGGAGGTAGCGACAACTGAGGAAGTCGCGAAAACTGACTCGGGCGACGTTATAGAAGATAGGCCGCCTGAAAAGCTGTAAAATTTTCGCGATCGCCTTCCTCTGACTTGCATCCGTTGGCGGTAGGGCAGCGGCGATCAATCTGCCGCTGTTCGGGGTTTTACCCCCGGCCTTGCCAGCGCCGCATTTGGGAAGCGATCGCGAAATTGAATTCTATGTCATCCCCCCAAGGTAAGAAGTGAAAAGTGAAACTTGCCAACTTTTCCCTTTTTCTCAACCCTTATTTGAGAGTATCTTTGAGAACGGTGCGAGCCGCCAGGTGATTGCGAGTAGATGTCAAAATTTCCGATTCCCGTTCCAGTCGGGCGGCGGTGTCCTGCATTTCTAAAAGCGCTTGCTGCTCGGAAGCGACGCCGTATAGGTTGCTGGCAACCCAGTAGGACAACTCTCTCGGCAAGCTGGGGATATCTTCAGGGAGTTCGATTTTCTGCTCCATCAACTTAGCCGACAGACGCACGACATCGCGAAGCAGTTGTTCGACATCTGTTGCTAGCGGTCGGAGATCGTTATCCGGCGGCTGATCTTCGAGCCATTCCACCAAGCCGACGCGATAGGGTTTTTCTCGCACGTACTCCAGCACGCGAAAGCGCTGCTGCCCTAGGGTCCAAATCTTCATGCGGTCGTCTGGCAGGCGCTGGAACTGAACAATTTCTGCACAGCATCCAACGGTAGCGATTCTACCTTGAACCGGATCTACCATGAGAACCCCAAATCGGCGATCGCTTTCCAGAATCGTGTTCATCATAATTCGGTAGCGATATTCAAAGATGTGCAGCGGAAGCGGTCTGCCCGGAAATAGAACCACCTCCGGCAAGGGAAATAAGGGGAGTTCTCGAACAGCGATCGAGGATGCGGATGCCATTGTCCCTCTGTTAAAACGGTAATAGCAGTTCTTTCCCTACTTTAGCGGATTTCCGGGATGGAATGGCAACAACAAAACCCTTTAGAATCTCTTCTAAAGGGCCAACAAATCGGGCCGCGATTCCCGCAGGGTGCTGCGAAACACGCTGCCGGTACAATCCGGGCTGTGAACTGTTCGAGGTATTTACAACTTGACCTCAATATCGACACCTGCGGGCAAGTCGAGTTTCATCAGGGCGTCGATCGTCTTCGAGGAAGGTTGATAAATGTCGATAATGCGGCGGTGGGTGCGGGTTTCAAAATGTTCGCGGGAATCCTTATCGACGTGAGGGGAGCGAAGCAGGCAGTAGATTCGCCGTTTCGTGGGCAGCGGGATCGGGCCAATGGCTGTAGCGTTCGTCCGGTTGGCCGTATCCACGATTTTTTCGCAAGAGGTATCGAGCAAGCGGCGATCGTAAGCTTTGAGGCGAATGCGAATTTTTTGCTGCTGTAGTGTGGCCATTTTTTTAGTTGTCTAGGTTCGGTTTGTGATTGGTCATGGCTCGGCGATCGACCACCACTCGGTCAGCCGCCGATAGTTTTTCTCGAAACAGACAGCAAAAGAGCAGAAAAGCCGCTTGACATTTCCTTGCTTTTCTGCTCTTTTGCCCTATAGAGTCATCCTACTTGAGGATTTTGGAGACGACGCCAGCACCCACGGTGCGACCGCCTTCGCGGATGGCGAAGCGCATCCCTTGTTCGATCGCGATCGGGTTGATCAGCTCAACCGTCATTTTGATCCGGTCTCCTGGCATCACCATTTCAGCTTCCTTGCCGTCGTCAGACGTAAAGGCGCTGATGGTGCCGGTCACGTCCGTGGTGCGGACGTAGAACTGGGGACGGTAGCCGGGGAAAAACGGAGTGTGACGACCGCCTTCTTCCTTCTTGAGGATGTACACCTCAGATTCAAACAGGGTGTGCGGCTTGATCGAGCCCGGTTTGGCCAGCACCATTCCCCGCTCGACATCTTTCTTTTGAATCCCCCGCAGGAGAAGTCCCACGTTATCCCCAGCCATCCCTTCGTCTAGGGTCTTTTGGAACATTTCCACGCCGGTCACTGTGGTGCTGCGAGTATCTTTGATGCCCACCAGCTCGACGGTTTCGCCGACCTTGACCTTGCCGCGCTCGATCCGTCCCGTGGCCACGGTTCCCCGACCGGTAATCGTGAATACGTCTTCAACTGCCATCAGGAACGGCTTGTCAACGTCGCGTTCTGGCGTGGGAATGTAAGAGTCTACGGCATCCATCAGTTCGTAGATCTTGTCTACCCACTCGTCGTCACCGCGCTTGGTGCCGGGGGTAGAGGTCATTTTTTCCAGCGCCTTGAGAGCAGAACCCGCCACGATGGGAATGTCATCGCCGGGGAAGTCATAGGAGCTGAGCAGTTCGCGCACTTCCAGTTCCACCAGTTCCAGCAATTCATCGTCGTCCACCATATCCTTCTTGTTCAAGAAGACGACGATATTGGGGACGCCGACCTGTCTGGCGAGCAGGATGTGTTCGCGGGTTTGGGGCATGGGGCCGTCAGCCGCCGATACCACCAAAATCGCGCCGTCCATCTGAGCCGCGCCCGTGATCATGTTTTTAACGTAGTCAGCGTGGCCGGGGCAGTCAACGTGAGCGTAGTGCCGCTGTTCGGTTTGGTATTCGACGTGAGCGGTGTTGATGGTAATCCCCCGCGCTTTTTCTTCAGGCGCAGCGTCAATTTCATCGTATTTTTTCGCTTTGGCCTGCCCCAGAGCTGCCAGAGTCATTGTAATAGCGGCAGTTAGAGTTGTTTTGCCGTGGTCAACGTGACCGATCGTGCCGATGTTGACGTGGGGTTTATTCCGTTCAAACTTTGCGCGTGCCATGAATGATGTGTTCCTTGTTTCTCTTAGCTTTTAGCTATTAGCTATTAACTATTAGCTAACAGCTAACAGCTAATAGCTAACTGCTTTTTATGCGTTCCCTTTGTTTTTAGCGATTATGGGTTCTGCCACGTTGCGAGGCACCTCTTCATAGTGGCTGAACTCCATCGTGAAAATCCCCCGGCCTTGGGTTTTAGACCGGATGACGGTGGCGTAGCCAAACATTTCTGCCAAAGGAACCTTAGCAGTGACTTTGGCGATTCCCTGTTCCGTTCCTTGACCTTCAATTTGGCCGCGTCGGGAGTTGAGGTCGCCGATGACGTTCCCGATAAAATCTTCGGGGACTTCGACCTCTACCTTCATCATAGGCTCTAGGAGCACTGGTGAAGCCTTCATTACGGCTTCTTTCATCGCCATCGAGCCGGCGATTTTGAAAGCCATTTCCGAGGAGTCCACGTCGTGGTAAGAACCATCTACCATCGTTGCCTTCAAGTCGATCACCGGATATCCAGCGAGGATGCCGGATTCGCAGGCTTCTTTCATGCCTTGCTCGGCGGGACCGATATACTCTTTAGGCACGATGCCGCCAACAATTTTAGAGACAAATTCAAAGCCGGTGCCCGGTTCCCCTGGTTCGACTTCGATGACGACGTGGCCGTATTGACCTTTACCGCCGCTCTGGCGGATAAACTTCCCTTCTGCCCGGATCGCTTTGCGAATCGTTTCGCGGTAGGCGACTTGGGGAGCGCCGACGTTGGCTTCTACCTTGTATTCCCGCAGCATCCGATCGACGAGAATTTCCAGGTGCAGCTCGCCCATCCCCGCAATCACGGTTTGGTTGGTTTCGGGGTCGATGCTGACGCGGAAGGTCGGGTCTTCTTCCGAAAGGGCTTTCAGGGCTTTGGAGAGTTTCTCCATATCCTGTTTGGTTTTCGGTTCGACGGCAACCGAGATCACGGGTTCGGGAATGAAGAGAGACTCCAAAATCACTTTGGAATTTTCGTCGCAAAGCGTGTCGCCGGTCAAGGTATCGGATAAACCGGGAATCGCTCCGAGATCGCCGGCTCTGAGTTCATCTACGTCAATGCGATCGTCGGCTTTGAGCACGATCAGGCGAGAGACTCGCTCTTTCTTGCCCTTGGACGAGTTGTAAACGTAGCTGCCTTTCTTGAGAACGCCGGAGTAGACCCGAATGAAGGTCAGCCGTCCGACAAACTTGTCGGCCATGACTTTGAAGGCCAAAGCTGCCAAAGGCTCTTCGTCGTCGGCTTTCCGCTCTGTCGTAGAGCCGTCCGGCAGGGTTCCTTGAATGGCGGGGATGTCAATGGGTGCTGGCAGGTAATCGACCACTGCATCCAGCATCAATTGAACGCCTTTATTCTTAAAGGCGGAGCCGCACAGCATCGGCACGATCGTGCCGGCGATAGTGCCTTTGCGCAAGGCGGCTTTGATTTCCTCTTCGGTGAGTTCTTCGCCTTCGAGGTACTTTTCCATCAGGACGTCGTCGGTTTCTGCTACCGACTCGACCATTTTGGTGCGGTACTCTTCAGCCAGATCCTTCACGTCTGCAGGGATTTCCGTTTCTTGAATTTCGGTTCCCTTGTCGTTGGTGTAGATCAGGGCTTTCATGCGCACCAAGTCTACAATTCCCCGGAAGGCGTCTTCGCTGCCGATGGGGACTTGGATGGGGACGGCGTTTGCCCGCATCCGATCGCGGACTTGATTGTACACCTTAAAGAAATTCGCCCCAGTTCTGTCCATCTTGTTGACAAAGATCACCCGAGGGACTTTATACCGGTCAGCTTGCCGCCACACGGTTTCTGATTGGGGCTGCACGCCGCCGACGGAGCAGAACACGGCGATCACGCCATCCAATACCCGCATGGAGCGCTCGACTTCGATGGTGAAGTCAACGTGCCCGGGCGTGTCAATAATATTGATCTGGTGGTCTTTCCAACTGGTGCTGATTGCAGCGGCAGTAATTGTAATGCCCCGCTCCCGCTCCTGCTCCATCCAGTCTGTTACCGTGGTTCCTTCGTGTACCTCACCGATTTTGTGAACCACGCCGGAATAGAACAGAATTCGCTCTGTCGTTGTCGTTTTGCCTGCATCAATATGCGCTGCAATTCCTATATTGCGTACTCTTTCGAGCGGGACCGTCCGTGCCACAGCTACCTCCTTATTCTCTGCCGCAGATATTTATAATTAACCTCTTACTGGAGATATCCTGTCGGGTCTTTCCCTCTGAGGACTTTTTGCCTTCAGAATTGTTTGTACTCGTGCCAGCAGGAAAATCTCTGTCCTCGCAGCCATAGCGGCTCGGGACTTCTTTGGGCGATGTCCGCGCCTATTCTGGCCGTCAGCGATGACGGCCTGTGGAGACCGAGTTCCCCCGTTACTATATCTTAATATTTTTTGTTAAGTTTTGTTCAGTGAAGAACAAAGGTTGCGGGAACTCGGGCGAGAGCAGGTATCAGTACCGATAGTGAGCAAATGCCTTGTTCGCTTCTGCCATCCGGTGCGTTTCTTCTCGCTTGCGAATCGCACTGCCCGTCTCGTTCGCAGCGTCCATAAGCTCGTTAGCGAGCTTGCCGGCCATCGTGCGGCCATTTCTCGACCGGGCATATTGGATGATCCAGCGCAGTGCCAAAGCCGTTCCGCGATCGGAACGAACTTCCATCGGGACTTGATAGGTGGCACCCCCAACGCGGCGAGCTTTGACTTCCACGAGCGGGGTGGCATTGCGGACGGCTCTTTCAAAGGTTTCCAGCGGATCTGAGCCGGTGCGTTCCTGAATAGTTTTCAAGGCGTCATAGACAATGCCGTGAGCGACGGATTTTTTGCCGCTTTTCATCACCCGCCGCACCATCATGCTTACGAGGCGGCTGTTATAGACTGAATCGGGAGGAACTGGACGTTTTTGAACAACAGTGCGACGAGACATAGTTTGTAAAATGAGATAGGATCGCGTTCATCTGGGCATTCCCGCACCTCTACCAGTGGGGTTTTGAAGTTTTGTTCGCTGCCTGCGGTTGGGCTGGCAGCGCCCTACAGAGCTGGGCCGCTTGTTCCTCGTGCGTTAATTTCCCGCGTTCAAAGGCGCTCTGGCGCGGGAAGTGTTGTAGCATTGCAGCTTTCGTTACCCTGTCTGCTCTTTTGAGACAGCCGGAAGCGGCGATCGCGAAAGCTCCGGTTCGACAGCTTTTTTCCGAGCGGTTGGAGTTGCCGTCTCTTCAGGCGAGGGTGCTGGCTCTAAATCAAGTTACCCTACTTTTTGGGACGCTTTGCACCGTACTTAGAACGACCTTGACGGCGATCTTTGACTCCCGCAGTATCTAAAGTCCCACGGATGATGTGGTATCTAACACCGGGCAAGTCTTTGACCCGTCCCCCCCGAATCATCACCACTGAGTGCTCTTGGAGGTTGTGGCCAATGCCTGGGATGTAGGCTGTCACTTCAAATCCAGAGGTTAGGCGAACCCGCGCCACTTTACGCAGGGCGGAGTTGGGTTTTTTGGGGGTGGTCGTGTATACTCTCGTGCAAACGCCGCGACGCTGAGGGCAACTCTTCAGAGCCGGTGACTTGGTTTTCTTCTGTAGTTTTTGGCGTTCTGTGCGAATGAGTTGCTGAATGGTGGGCATGAGTTAAGGCGCGTGCAGCTTTTTGCTGTTCCAACTTTTAACAAAAGATGATTATAGCGATTTCGCCGCGTCTTTGTCAATTTTTTCGGAAAAAGAGGCGCTTCCATCTGGCGGGGGAGTCGGAGTCCGTCGAGAGAGCCCTAAGCAGCGCTGGTGGAGAAGGAGTGCCCGCAGCTACAGTTCGCGGTGGCTTGGGGGTTGTGGAAGCGGAAGGAGCCTCCCATCAAATCTTCTGAATAATCCAGGGTGAGGTGGGCAATGTAGTTCAAAGACAGGGCAGCGATCGCCACCTGCAGGCCGCTACAGTTATATATCTGGTCGTCTGGTTTGAGGGCGTCGTCCAATGCCAGCGTGTAGTATAGCCCGGAGCAACCGCCGCGCTCAACTCCCAGGCGCAAAAATACATTCGGGTTCTGATGCTTGGACTTCATGCGGGTGACTTCGCGGACAGCAGACGGGCTCAGGTGAATCATAGAGGCGTGCTTGCTTGAAAACGAAAAGGCGCTCTGTTTCTATGGTCACATGCAGGCGGTCGATCGCGATCGCTCGGCGCGCGAGTGTCTTGTCGGCGATCGCGTTCCGAGCCCGATCGGTATTTTTTCTTAAAAGGCCGATCTAGAAAAGTACGGATAATTTGGCGGAATTTACGGAATGCAGAGCAACAAAGCGATCGGGCGATCGAGGCGCTTCCGGCGCGCCGCCGATCGGTCAGCTTCCCGGACGCTTCAGTTTGCCGCGCGCGGCTGTACAGCAAAGAAATGCAGCTCTTCTGGGGGCTGTCGGCGTGCTAGCTGCTGTCGGCATATCAACTGTGAGAAATTGCCGTTAATGTGTAAAAGTGAGAATTAAATATAATATATTTTATATACTTATATCTTAAGTAAGCTCAGAACAATAAGTAAATCCTGATGAGGCTGCAATGAATGCTGGCAAACGAGCCTGACCCGTGACCTCCTTTGTGCCGCACTTATATCCCTGTTGAACCAGAGAGGGTTTGTTGGGAAGTTGTGCAAAATTTAAAAAAATGTAAAAATATGCTCCAACCCCCTAGACATTTCCGTGAAATCTCGTAATATTTAGGATAGAGGCTGAAACGCTAAGTAAATGTGCGGAAGCCATCGGTCAGTTATACTGACCGACCTGCAAGGAGTCAGTTTAGGCCCAATTGCTTCAAACACTTGCTTCCATCAGCCTTACAGCGCACCTAGCTTGTAGAAGCAATCCTCAATAAAGCCGGATAGCAGGCCAAGTGTCGAAACCGAGCGTGCTTCCTTCACAAGAAAAAAACGGTATATCCGACCTTTGTGGTTTTCAGGAAGCTGCTTTCAGACGTCAGTGCTTATCCGTTACAAGAAAACTTATATAGGCTCGTGGAAACTGCGGAGTTTTGTCCAGTGCTGGGAGTGGAGGCTTCTCACAGAGCACTCGCGACTCTGAACACTGGGTTTTAACCGCTCTCAAGCGCTTTGCGAGATTCGCGCAGGTGCAGCCCGGATAGCGGCAGGGCCAAATGTAATAGCGGCACTGATGTCAGCGACAAGCTGCAACGAGGCAGGCGATAGAAAAGCGGTTCGCGAGATCGAGCCTAGAAAAGGTGAGATTTATTATTGAGAGAATTCAACACTCCAATAAATTGAAAGGTTAGCCTATAACTAAAATATATTTAAATATCGTACAATACACCATCAATCCACTTATCTCAACCCAGGGGACACGATATGAATTCGGCAGCTAACGTTAAAATACTCAATGTTTCAATCGACAATCTTTCACTATCAGAATTATTAGAAAGATTAGAAAGAGGGGTATTATTTACCCCCAATGTCGATCACCTGATGAAATTACAGAAAGATCGAGAGTTTCTCGACTGCTATAACTCAGCAGATTATCGGGTGTGCGACAGCAAAATTGTAGAATATGCTAGTAAATTTCTGGGAACGCCCCTGAAAGAGAAGATTTCAGGGTCGGATTTGTTCCCGGCTTTTTACAACTATCACAAGCAAAACGAAAAGATTAAAATATTTTTGTTAGGAGCGGCAGAGGGCGTGGCTCAAAAAGCTCGACACGCCATCAATAAAAAAGTAGGGCGAGAGATCGTTGTCGGGGCGCATTCTCCGTCTTTTGGGTTTGAAAATAACGAGCAAGAATGCCTGGAAATTGTAGAGAAGATTAATCGGTCTGGGGCTACTGTCTTAGCAGTGGGTGTTGGGGCTCCCAAGCAAGAAAAGTGGATTGTCCGCTACAAAAACAAAATGCCGAATATCAAGATATTCATGGCCATAGGGGCGACGATCGAGTTTGAAGCAGGCTGCAAGCCGCGATCGCCCAAGTGGATGAGCAATATGGGGATAGAATGGCTGCATCGGTTACTTTCTGAACCCCAAAGATTGTGGAAAAGATATCTCGTAGACGATCTGCCTTTCCTGTGGTTAGTCGTTCAGGAAAAATTCAAAAGTCAGCCCCAGCCAGTGCTCGGTAGGCTGCTGGTTAATATGGCAACTATTCGCATGTCGAAGTTATAAAATATAGCAGGCGATTCCCTGCGTGATAGATCCGCTTCACGGGCGGTCAAAAGACACCAACCCCTAAAAAACAGGTGGCGACTTTTTACGCTAAAAATAGTCAGCGGGGGCTATATTGGCGATCGCACTTGAGAGCGGCGCGGATTTTATTGGATATTCTCGACAGAGCGGCAAACTCCAGCGCTAGCGGGGTTTCCGGCGCTGCCCTATCGGGACGTTGAGAGCAGCGAACGGTCAAATCATTTGCTGCTTTCCTAACGCTGCGCGATAAATGTCAGCCAGCAAACGGCAATAATTTTTTACATCCAGGGGCGCGACTCGCGCTCTGGCGTTAGTTCCCAGAGAAAGCCTCAAATCTTCATTGGCAATTAATAACTGTAGGGCGTCAGAGAGTTGTTGGATATCGCCTGGATTCACCAGCAAACCCGTTTCAGCTTGGGCAATCACCTCGGGAATGCCTCCTACGGGCGTTGTAATCGCAGGCAAGCCCCAACTCATCGCTTCCAGCAGTGCCATTGGCAGACCTTCGTTGTAGGAGGGGAGGACAAAAACATGGGCTTTCGCTAAAAGCTCGTTGCGCTGCTGTGTATTTATCCAATCGAGAATCGTGACGCGATCGCCTAAATTCAAGCTCTCAATCAATTGGCGCGCTGGCTCCACCTCTCCATCGCCAGCCAGAATCAGCGCTGATTTAGATTGCTGCTCGGAGGGCAGCATAGAAAATGCCTGAATTAAATCAAAAGCGCCCTTGCGCTGACCGATACGTCCCAAAAAAACAAAATTCACGCGATCGCTGCCGGCTCTGTGCGGAACGGTTGGGGGCATTTCCACCGGGTTCGCAAGGACGGCGACTTGCTCGGGTTTTAAGCCCAGATTCTCGGTGTAGAAAGCTTTCCAGCTCTCGGACAGGACAATGAGATAGGTACACTGTCGAAATATCCCAGCCATCACCTGCTTGAGCCATTCGGGGAGTTTGGCGTAGAAGGTGTGAAACTCGCTGCCGTGTGCGTGCAAGATAACGGGTTTGCGGAACAAGAGGGCAAGGGGCATGGCGATCGCCTTGCGAAAGGCGCTGCCCCGCTCCGCAAAGTGAATGTGAACCAGATCGGTCTTGATGCTGGACAATCTCCAGAAGAACTGCATCAAACCCCAGACAAATAGCATCACTCTGCGGGCGAGGGAGCTTTCTTCATGGGTGGAAATGTGCTGAATGTCAACATCTGGAGGAGCGGACTGCAGGATGAGGTTTTCTACAGTCGCTACCCCACCCTGTTGAAGCAGGGTAGGGCCAAGCATGACGGCTTTTATTGGTTGGGTTCCGAGCCCGGACTGCGTGTTCACAGAGCTTGCCTCCCTGTCAAGAATTTTATATTTAGGCAAAGGCTTTCGTTACTCTGTCTTACTATAATAAAAGACAAGGGCTGAGAGCTACAATTTTAATAGTTTTTTTCACTTAAAAGGGCTCGTTCTGGAAGCGGGTTCCAAATACATACCTATTTTCAGCCGTTTTCGCCTCTATCTCAAGTCGTATTCTGAAAAGGAGTTTACATGCTGGAAGAAGATCCGCAATTGCAGTCAGTGGTGGATACGCTGCTTGCTGGCAAGCAAAGTTTAAAAATCCTTGAAATTGGCTGCGGGTCTAGCAGTCATGTCGATTTCGGGCCAAGGGCTTACATGGTCGGCATTGACGTATCGGAGAAACAACTCGAAAGAAATACCGTTCTCAACGAAAAAATTTGCGGAGATGTAGAAACCTACGAGTTGCCAGCAAACGAGTACGATGTAATTATTTGCTGGTGGGTTTTAGAACACCTGTCGCAGCCAGATAAAGCGCTTGAGAATTGTCAAAAAGCCTTGAAAACCGATGGGATAATGATTTTAGCGACTCCCAACGTCATGTCAGTGAAGGCACTGGTAACTAAGTTTACGCCGCATTGGTTTCACGTTTGGTTCTATCGATATATTTTCGGGGAAAAGCTCGCCGGTGTCGATGACCGCGTACCGTTTAAAACGTTCTTGAGGATGTCGATGGCTCCCGAATCTATCAAGCAATTTGCGAAGGATCGCGGGCTGTCGATCGAACGCTTCCACCTCTATGAAAATCCGCGCCAGAAAAATCTGAGAGCGCGGCACGGGGCGATCGATGCAGCCTGGAAGGTGCTGGCTGTCGCGACTAAAGCGCTGTCATTTGGCAAGCTGGATGCAGAGATGACAGATTTTATTGTCGTTTTGAAAAAACCTGCGGTTAGTCCGGCTTTGGTGTAACTGCAATTTCCCAGGAGTAGGTCTGGCGGTGGCATTTTTGTTTTTGACAGAGCCGTCTGCCCAGCCAGTCCTATTCTTTTTTGAGTTCCCACAGCACTCCTTTTTCTTTAGGGATTGCCTGGATGGGATAGATTTTGTAAGGGCGATTTGTTGCTAAAATGTTTTGCAGTTCCCTAGAAGGAGAGAATAAAAATATATCGCTAAATTTTTCGGTTATTTCGAGCTTTTCTGGCAAATTGATCAATAAAAATTTTACATGAGGAGCGACTTCATAGCTGAGTGAGAAAAGGGAACCGACAGCAAAATCATCCCGGAGATCGGCAACAATCAGGGGGCGGGGCGATCGGTTCACGATCCGCTCTAATGTTTGGGGTATATAGGCTCTGTGTATGATTTGACTTTGATGCCACCAGATTTTAGCTTGAGAAATGATGGCACAGGAAAAAACCCCTGCTGTCAGGACGAAGATAAATGTAATTTGCCAAAATTTTTGCTGCCATTTGTTTGAAAAATCGGCGGTGAGTTGAGTAGATAAAAGATAGGCAACCGCTAGGTGGAGTGCGAGGAAAACAGGGGTGTAATACCTCGAAATCACGGAAAGGCGTCCTTGTAAAATTAGGTCGTGCCCGATTAAGGCGATCGCAGGCACAGCCATCAAAGTAACGACAAATAGCCAAACTTCCAGGGGCGATCGCTGGTAAAGAAAGTAAATAGAATATCCCGCTACCAGCAAAATAGGCAGAACGAGGAGGAGCGCTGGGGTGAGGGGATCTTCGGAGCGAAATCCCCAATCCAGAAACAGCCGAGTCATGCCGCCAACCCATCTAACCGCTAATGATGGCAAAGATAAAGGCTCAAACATCCACGCCGTATTCGGATCGCGATCGCTATCCGGCAATTTTCTTATCAAGGCGAGTATCCAGGGTATGAAAGCTAAAATTCCGACGAGTGAGGACAGGAGATAAGCCTTTAAAGTTTGGCTGAATTTGAAGCGATCTCTCCCTAAAATATAAACTCCATATCCGATAACAGAGAGGAGAAAAAAAGGAAATGTATAAAGCCCCAATACAACAGTCAGGGCATAAATTCCCCAACTCGTTTGAGTTTTGAGCCGAATACTTCGCAGCAAAGCCAGACTGGAAACGACGGAGAGCAGCATCCACAAACTATATTCCCGAGCTTCTCCAGCATAAAGGAGGTGGAAAGGCGAAACCGCGATCGCGGCGACGGCAACCCATCCCGTGAAGGGCGAGGCAAATAATTCGCAGCAGAGCCAATAAACGCCGGGAAAAACTAGCAAACTAATGAAAGCAGACAGGCTGCGTATTGCGGGCACTGAAGCGCCGAAACACTGCAGCCAAAATCGGGCTAGTAAAAAATAAAGCGGCGGATGCTGGGGTTCTTCTCGTGCCAAACTCGCGATCGTGTCGATCGCAGTTTTTTCGGAATTGGGGCGTTGAAATTTTTGCAGGTCTTCCAGACTGATTGCCCGATCGCTGCTAACGCGCTCTACAAACTCAACCGTTGTATAACCTGAAATTCGCAGGGACGTAAACACTTCATCATACCAATAAAATCGCCTGTCTAGGTCGGACACCCTCCAAAAAATTCCCATTATTATGATTAAAAGGATTAAACCTCGCGGCCAGTTGAAGGAAAATTTTTGAGAGAGCATAGTTGACTTACCCGATCGTCAGTCTGACAGAAAGGCTGTATTTCTAGCTGAGACGCTAGGTTTTCCCCCAATAGTCCATGCCGCCCCCGCTTTTCAGTTCCTGGTTGGCGAACAAGCAGACGATCGCGTCGGCTAGAAAAGCGGCGATCGCGATGGGGCTGATGAGAATCGCTTTCAGTAAGGGTTTGTGCTGGAGGCTGCGCAAGCGGCGAAACACTGCCCAGTGGGGAATAACCCACCAGCCTTCTTGCCCGACGCCGGTTCGGATGATGTCGTGAAGCCAAAGGGGGTTTTCTTGGTTGCGGCGATCGATCAGCGCTCCGGCGTCCAGTTGGGGAGTGCAGTTCTCTGCCAGGTATCGACACAGATACCAGTCAATAGTATTGCACAGGACGATCCAGCGCTCGTGGCGCACCATGCGGCTGAAGTCCGTGTAAGCCTCGAAAACGTGGCAGGCTTCAGGGGCGCGGACGATGCGAGCGATCGCATCCGGCGTCGTAAAGCAAGCCGTGCGGATCATCGTTGCCAGGAAGCCGTCTTCCCCTTGCATGGCCACTGGCAGGCGGATGCGGCGCAATTTGTCGGCTCTGGCACAGTAGAGCTGCCCGCAGAGACCGGGCGGGCCAGAATTTTGCGACGACTTGGACAGCCAACTCGAAAACCATTCGATCGGGTTTTTCTTTTCTTGGATCGCTGCGTCTTTGACGGGCGTGTCCACCGCCACCCACGCCTCGGGTGCTGCTGCCAGCGTTGCGAGCATCCGCTCGAGGGTATCGGGTTGGAGAAAGTGAATGTCAGCGTCCATCAGAAAAAGGTAGTCGGCGCTGGGATCGGAGAATTGGGCAACGTAATGGTTCCAAGCGTTGCATTTTCCAGGCTGTTCGATTTCGCAGATCCGCGAACAGATGCGGGGATGCGGAGCTTGAGCGAGTAATTTTTCCAAGGTAGAATGAGCGACTGCTGCGGTGTCGTCCGTGCAGCCGTTGGGCACGACAACGATTTCTAGAGACTCGGCGGAGGTTGCGCGTTTGAACAAACTCTGCTCGAATAGGGACTGCAGGGCCTTCCCGATTTGGTCAGCCTCGTTGTATGCCAGGATACCGATACTGACATTCCATTCCCGCTTTTCTTCCTGCAAAGCTGTTTCTATTGCAGGCAGGTCCTCAGATGCACTACTCGATCGATCGCGATATGTTTCCAACTTTTTAGAAGGGTTTTCACTCATTATTGCATCGACAAACTGTTAGGCATTAAATGGATCAGTTGAGGGCATTCCCTGATAGGAAGGGAGGAAAGCACGCCCCCTACTCTCCGGGAAAATCCCTGGAACAAATTCTTCCCTTTCTCTTACAGTTGCACGGGGATTTCAGAGAGTACCTCAACTATTTTTTTAGCGATAGTGTTCCAGTTAAATTTAGCCTTTACCTTCTGGCGCGCCGCCTGAGACATTGAGGCTAGGCGATCGGGATTCTTCAATAGGGTTGAGATGCTATTGGCTAAAACGTTCGGCGTTATTTGGTCAATTACGAGCCCGTTGACTTCGCGATCGACAATTTCTGGCATTCCATCTCGATCGGAAACAATACAGGGCACGCCATAGCTCATCGCTTCCATGACAAAAATTGGAAAGGGATCGCAGTAAGCAGGAGCCAGAACTAAATCGCTTTCTAGAAAAAGATTCTGCATCTGCGATCGCGAGGAAACTTTCCCGATATTTTCTACTCCTTCGAGGTCTACCTTTCTGATTTTCTTTCCGACGATAACTAATTTAGCTTCTGGAAGTACCTTTTTTACCTCCTCAAAAGCCGCTAAAACTACCTCCCCTCCTTTTCTCTCAAAATCCGAACCGTTAAACAAAATTTGCTGGCTGCCAAACTTTTTTTCTCCTGTCCAACTTTCTTCAAAATTTGGGGCCGATCCCACTGGAGTTATCTTCTCAGCCTCAACCCCATAGTCATTTATTAAAGAAGACTTTACCGCATTGCTCATCGTAAAAATATGACGGGCTTTTCGGTAAGTTTTGCGCTCGCACTCCAGCCATGCCTCTCGTTCTTTAGAATTGTTAAAAGGTGCCCAAGGCGACCAATTTTTTACAGCCAGCGCCATCGTGTAATCTAAGTAAACGGTGTAAGGAATGTCGGAGCGCTCCCAGAAAGGACTGAACATCCCAAAAATGTGAAAGACTAAATCAGGAGGCGATTCGAGCTGCCCGATTTTCTGCTCGGTTCTGCGCGAATTGGCAATATAAGTTCGCTGGTTTTTCTGAAATAGCTGGTCGGCGGTTTTCAAGGAAAATTTGTAAAGAACTTTGTACGCCAACTCGGCGACGGAGTTGGCGATCGCCGATTCGTAGAAGCGATCGCCGCAGGGCAGAGAGTCTAGCTGCTCGAAATAAGGAGCCATCGCTTTCAATAAAAACTGACGGCGGTAGAGAAAAGTTGGATTTCCCGTTACCAAAATCTTTTTTATTTTCATGGCTTTATTTTCCTCTTATTTTCCAGCCGCTTGACTTTTTAGATTTTCAGCGAATGTTTCCTCGCCTAATAAGTACATTCGCTTTCTTTATACACGAGCATTTTCTGTTTGATATCTGGAGTCTTGCGATCGTATTGGTGCAAAACATGCACCACACTCCCGTCCTCGTTAATTATATATCCGTTTTCGTCAAATCGGAGTTTGTCGTCTTTTGAAAAGTGCATGGTTAAAACGGGACCGCGATAATTTTCGTAAAATTTTACATTTTTAACCAGCCCCGAATGCAGAATGTAATTGTGCACTCCTTGGTCGATCCCCCAAGTATGGCATTTTAGCTCGATCGTATTATCGATCATGCGTTCCAGGTATTCCATCATCGCAGAACGGCTGCCTACGGTCGTCCCAGCACAGGATATTTGTCTGTCTCCGATGGCATCGAGGACGTGGGGGCCAAATCCATCGCGCAGCCAGTCAGCATTGACACCACCCGTCCTCAAGGTTTTTCCTTCTTCCTCAAAAAAACAGCATAAATTATCGCCGATATCAAAATCAAAGGGATCGCGCTGAAACAAAACATCTCGAACGTCTGTAATCATAACGTTCGTATAATCGTGTCCGTACTTGCGCAAGTACAAGTAATAGAGGGGATACCTGATCCCCATGATATCAACAAATTTGACTGCCAGATTGGCTTTAGCTTCGTATGAATTATTCTTTCCAGATAGGAGAGTCTTGACCAACCTGTAATTCAGCCGATTGATTGAGTAATTCTTGACCAGTCTGTGATAAACGTTAATTTTTTTCCAGATTAATTTGCCATTTTTCAGAAGCGGAATTTTCAAGTACCATTCTTTAAAAGATTGCAATTTCACACCATACTCTTGCATGGCGGCTAGGGTTTCCGGGCTCAAGTCACTGACAAATAAACAGACATCCCCTTGAAATCCCGTTTTCTTTAAAGAAATTAGGAATGGCTTGACTTTGTCGAAGGTATATCCCTTTACCAGACCCAGAATCAAGTTTTTAGGGCGAGTGGTTTGGCTGTTCATGGCTGACTTTATATAGCTTAGATTGGTAAAATTTGGTCATTTCTTTAACAAATCTTTGTAATATAACGATTGGTTGAAGGCGGGGGCCTTTTCAGATTCTTCCAATTCGTTGCTATCTTCTCAAATATAACGCACTGTACAATTGAAGCTACCACACCTACAGGCTGGGAAACATCATCCTTATGGCCTATCTTGCTAGGAGCGTCCGCTAAGTACGCTAGAGACAGGGCGCGAAGCCCGGAGGGTTAAGCGGGGTTTTACCCCTCAGAGGGGAGGAGGGGTTGGGGTGCAGCGCCCCGATAGTTTCACGCGCCGAGCGACGCGATCGCCACCTGACAACTCCTCAATTTTCTTTAAGTTTATTTACTTTTTTTGAATTTTTTTGAATT
The DNA here is from genome assembly GCA_964405435.1 of uncultured bacterium. Taxonomy (GTDB): domain Bacteria; phylum Cyanobacteriota; class Cyanobacteriia; order Cyanobacteriales; family Oscillatoriaceae; genus DVEG01. The sequence goes on along the minus strand of CAYOOD010000023.1, from coordinate 45,950 downwards.
TTTTTGAATTTTAGTGGCGGATTTTGACGGAGTTGACAGGCATCAATCCTCTCTGAAAGCGAACGAACACTTCTTTTACCGGATGCTAAAAACAAAGAGAATCGGCAAAAGCAACTTGTATCAGATAACTTGCAATCAAACTAGATGCTGAATTACTTGACTGCCAGAATTCAAAATGTCAGCCCGGGACTGCGAAAAATTATCGGCAATTTCGGCTGGCTGTTTGCCGATCGCGTCCTGCGCATGGGCGTCGGCCTGATTGTCACCGGCTGGTTGGCCCGCTATCTCAAACCCGAGCAATTCGGTCTTTTAAATTACGCGATCGCCTTTACCGGATTGTTCGGCACCGTCGCCGCCCTGGGATTGGACAAAATTGTCATCCGCAACCTCGTTCGCGAGCCCACTGCCAAAGACGAAATCCTGGGAACCGCCTTCACGCTGAAGCTGTGCAGCGGTCTGGCAACCTTCTCGCTCGCCACTGGGATAATTTTTCTCCTGAAACCCGACGATTCTCTGACGCGGGCCTTAACAGCTATTATGGCAGCTTGCCTGGTTTTCGAGGCACTGAACGTCATCGATTTCTACTTCCAGGCAAAAGTTCAGTCAAAATATACCGTTTGGGCAAGAAACACGGCTTTTATCGCGATCACTCTGATCCGGATCGTGCTGCTCCAAATCCAGGCCCCGCTCGTCGCTTTTGCCTGGGCAGCACTGGCTGAAATTGGTTTGGGGGCGCTGGGTTTAGCGATCTGCTATAAAATTAGCGGCGAAAACCTGCTGCGGTGGCGTCCTGACTTCACGCAGGCAAAAACCCTGCTCAAAGAAAGTTGGCCCCTCATCCTTTCTAACTTGGCGATTATGGTGTACCTGCGCATCGATATGGTGATGCTGGGACAACTCGCCAACGACGGCTCTGTGGGGATTTATTCGAGTGCCACCCGCCTGTCAGAAGTTTGGAATTTTATCGGGATCGCTATAGTCAGCTCCGTAACTCCCTCAATCGTGGAAGCCAAGAAAATAAGCGAAAACCTTTATTATGAAAAATTGCAAAAACTTTTCAACTTCATGGCGCTCCTCTCCTACTCCATTGCCATCCCCATGACATTTTTATCGGCCTTCTTAATCGTACTTGTATTTGGCCGGGATTATGCCAGCGCCGGAGAAGTCCTGCGCATCCACATCTGGGCAGGCTTATTTACTTTTTTTGGATGGTCAAAAGGAGTGTGGCTCGTCACAGAAGGATACACCTTATTTGCTTTATGGGCCACTTCCCTGGGGGCAGTTATGAATATCGCACTCAACTTCTGGCTGATTCCGGATTTTTACCGCAACAGCGGAGCCACCGGAGCCGCCGTAGCTGCTGCGATCGCTACCGTGATCTCCTACGCTTTTACCGATTACGTTCTCTGCTTCTTCTATCCCCCAGCTCGCAAACTGGCTGGGATAATGACTCGGGCAATGACCCTGACTTACCTGTTGAAACCCAAGCGTTCCAAGCCCTAGAAAAAGCTAAGTTTGAACCGCTCGCGCGCGCGATGCACTTTAGAAAAGAGAATAAAGGGAAGGGAGTGGCAATCTCAGACGCGCAAGACTTTTCGGTAGCCAGCCACAGCCTTTTCTAAAGAGAATTCAGTCGCTTTCGCTTGCAGGCCCGCCGAGTCGGCAGGTTCCTGCAGGGCGCGAGCGATCGCCTCTGCCAGAGCTTGGCTGTCCCCCACAGGCACCAACTTTCCGTAGCGTCCGTTCTCTAAAATCTCTGATGGCCCACTTTCGCAGTCTGTAGAAACGACCGGCACTCCCGCTGCCATCGCCTCAATCAGCACGGTCGGCAACCCCTCAAACAGCGAGGAAAGCGCGAAAACTGCCGATCGCGCCATGCAAGCGCAGGGATTGGCCACAAAACCGGGCAGAGCCACATCGGCTTCCAAATCCAATTCCCTTACCAGCGCCTCGAGATCTGGGCGCGCCGTTCCTTCGCCGAGAATCATCAGCCTTGCGAGGCGCTGCTCCCTCACCAAAGCAAACGCTCGGATCAGCGTCGGAAAGTCTTTCTGCACCTCCAGGCGTCCCACGCCCAAAATCACTGGCGGTTGCCCGGGCAAAAACCACGGATGCTCGACGGGCTGGGCGACTTTTTCAAAAAACTCCGGGGTAATGACTGGGTTGTAAACCGTCTCAACCCGATCGGGGGAAAAGCCCAAGCGCGCTAAATCTTCTGCCGCGCCTCGGGAAACTGTAACAATGGCATCCGCCCAAGGGTAGAACAAGCGCGCCATGTAAGGTTCGATCCGCCGTTTGAACTCGGTGGCATTTTCCGCCTCCCGCGAAAGCGTGTTGTGTACGCTCACCACCGCGCGAGTCGGCACCCGAGCCGCCTGCTTCGCCCACAAAGCTAAGACATTCGCATCCCCGACTGCAGAAAGCAACGCTGCCGGTTGCTTTTGCTGCAGGTAGCGGACAAAAGCCGGCAAGCACAGCACCAGCCGCTGGCTTTGGAGATCCACCAGTTGCACGCCGGCGGGAATCTCAGACAAGTATGGCCCGACCGCCTTCGCCAAAACTAAATCGACTGCTATCCCCTGCTCGACGAAGCCGCGCGCGAGATAGAGCATGATTCTTTCGGCTCCGCCGCCGACGAGAGCAGTGAGGAAAAACGCCACTCCAGACATTTTTGATTCTCCTGACAGGACGTGAAAAAAGGCGATTTAACCCGGTACAGATAGACCTCTCCCCCCAACCCCCTCCCCGTTTCGGGGAGGGGGAGAAGAAATTTTTTCTGGCGAGTGTGGGGGGATTCCGTTACTTTCGCATTGAGCTGCTAGGCATCTAAAAACTGGTTCGGGAGTCTTTCAGGTAAGCGTAAATAGCCCTAGCCTGCACTTCGATATTTTCTAGCAGCGTCAGGGAACTGCGGTGATCGCTGACGAGTTTCTCATAATCCGCATCCAGCCCTCCGTGACGCCAATTCAGACCGATGCCCGATGCCATCAGATAATTTGCTAATTTGGAAAATTGTGGAAATCGCTTCCGTATCCAATAGCCTTGGAGGATGAGAACTTGACCCTTGAGATGTTGCTTGTCGCTCCTGATGGCATAGGTTTCTGTGCCGGGGAGCCGTTCGATTCCGTGGGCGTTATTGCCGTGAATGCGGTAAAGTCCTAGTTGTTTTTTCAGGACAAAGCCTTTACTCAGTCCCAGAGAGGTAAATATTAAATAGCTGTCATTGAGCAAGTGTTTTTCTGCCAGGGGCATGGGTAAAATTTGTTCGAGAAGGCTGCGGGTAAAGCACAAACCCGATGTGGAGGTGTAGAGGAAGGTTTTGTCGGTGATCCGCCCTCGTTTGATTTGCGATCGCAGGTCGTGTTCCCGTCGCTCGGTGTTTCCAATCTCGACTTGACCATCGGCGTATACTTGGCGGATATCTGTCTCTCGGACATCCACAAATTTCAGCCGGTGGAAACACCATCCCAAATCGGAGCGATCGCCAAACCCTTCCACCACCTCTTGCAATTTTTCTGGCAGGCAGAAGTCATCGGCATCCAAAAAGCAGATAATATCTCCCCGACTGGCTGCAAATCCTGCATTGAATGCTGAAGCCTGACCGCCATTTTCCTTCAGCACCGGGACGATCCGATCCCCGTAACTGGCGATAATCTCCCGCGAATTATCGGTAGAACCATCGTCCACCACCAGCACTTCTCTGTGGGGGTAAGTTTGATTCAGGGCGCTGTCAATCGCATCCCGCAGAAAGTGTCCGTAGTTGTAATTATTGATGAGAATGCTGGCCAAAGGTTTATTTGTCATAGCGAATTCCTGAAGGTTTGATAGCTTTTTGAATTTCCGAGGTCAACTTCGCTTTGCGCATGGATTGCCGCACGGCTTGTTCCTGGGGAGTCAGCTTCCTGTAATACCCGATGGAGAGGGTGACGGCGACGTGCAGAACCCAAAAAATGCTGTTGTGTTCTATAATCGTACTTTCCGTCTGATTGTACAACAACAAAAACGACGCATATAATATCTGCCACATGTCGGCATAGGAGTTGCCCATGCGCAGCCAAGCAATGCCCCGCACGTACAACGTCACAATACTCATCAAGAAAAAAAACAAACCCACCAATCCCAGGTCGAGAGCGATATTGATAAAGCCATTGTGAGCGTGCGATGCCTGGTATTTAACGGCAGTCCAAATATATTCAGCCCCTCCCGTTGACCTCCAGAATGCCTGATAGCCGTAGCCGAACCAAGGGCGCTGACTGATTTTGTAAATGCCTGCATTCCAAACGTCTGTACGACCGCTTAAGGTTGGGTCTTTCCCCAAACCGTAGAGAAAAGGTGCCCAATTATTGACAAGCCAGGTAACTATGCTGCTGCTCACCAATACTAGAATCAGTACCAAGGGAATCACAATCCCGCCCTTTAGCCGCAAAAACTTTAAGAGTGGCACGAGCCCGATTAGGGTGAGGGAAATAATCAGGCCAGTTTTTGAAGTGGTCAGCACCACCAGCATAACTGTCAGGCCGAAACAAGTCCACAATCGAAACCGATCTTTAGGCTGGCTGTCGAGAGCCGCCAGCAAGGTTGGAATGCAGGCACAAGTTGCGAGTTGCGCGAGGAGGTTTTTATGTACCAGCGGTCCTCGCCAAGCCCCGGCATGAATGCCCATCTCGCGTCCGGCACCGGGAAAGATCCCAGTAAAGACGACGCAAAATACTGAAATCAGACCCATCGCGTCAGCAACAATCCGCATTTGCTCTTGCGGGCTGAAACGCGCAGCTATGTAAAGCCCTAAGAGAGCAGTCTGTAAAGTAGAGATACTGCGGTTTCTCGATATTGCCGAAAAATCAGACCAAATGAACGAGAGTAAAGCCGTTCCCAGCAGACCCCACACAAAAGGATCTCTCACGATCGCCCGGACAGTAGATTTTGGCCGAAAAATCATCAATAAGAGGCAGATACCCTCTATTGCATACGCAAGCAATACGACAATTTTTGCGAACGGGGAAGAACCCCCACCCCCACCCGCTCCTTCCGACGCCACATAGCGGCTTTCCATAATTAAGACTTTGGAAAATACGAGCAGGCCAAAAATTACCAATTGCCGCTCGCATTTTAAAAGGTCTGACAGAATTGTAAAAATATTCATATCACCTTTTAAACTCTACAGATATCGACCCGCGATGTGATCCTAAATAGATAGTATAGTCGATATTTTTCTGGGATGTAATTGGCGCAACTTCCGAGAGGGCAAGAGCGCCCCTCGCAGCGATTTCTCATCCAGATCGTCATTTTCGCCCCTTTCATTTTTAGATGAGCTTGTCGGCTTTGGGGAACCCTTTCCCTCTCGTCCCGCGCTGGCATTTCTTTAAAAAAAATTAAGTTTTGACCCAGTTCGTCCAGAACGGTTTAGGAATATCCTCATATTGATCAGTCGTTTTTCAGTAATGTAATGATTGGCATGGTTAAGTGGAAGCGGAATCTTTTTCTTTTTTGTTTAGCAGTCGCTCTAATTATAACTTTAAACTGGCCGGGTTTCTCCTGCGCGACTGGCGGATTGCAAATGGCGCAGGCTCCTGAAACCCCAAACAACGCCTACAGGTGGCAAAATGTTGCGATCGGTGGGGGAGGATTTGTCACGGGGTTGGTGATTCACCCAACCGAAAAAGACTTGACCTATATTCGGACTGATGTAGGGGGAATCTACCGTTGGGAGGAGGACAAACAGCACTGGATTCCTCTCATGGAAATGATTTCTTCGCAAGACAGTCACTTATTTGGGATTGAAAGTATTGCCCTCGATCGCAACGATCCCAATATCATTTATGTGGCAGCAGGAGAATATACCGATGAAAGAGCCCGAGGCAAGAAAGGCGCGATTTTAAAATCTACCGATCGCGGACAAACCTGGAGTCGTTATGACTTGCCTGTAAAAGTCGGTTCTAACGAAGATTGGCGCTGGAACGGAGAACGGCTAGCAGTCGATCCCAACAAGTCCGAGATTTTGTATCTCGGCTCTCGAAAGGACGGATTGTGGAAAAGTACGAATGGCGGTAAAACCTGGACAGCAGTGTCTGGTTTTCCAACCAAGGGCACCGACAATCGCGGCGTTAGTTTTGTGATTTTCGATCGCAACAGCGGCAACAACGGCAATCCCACTCCGCTTATTTATGCTGGCGTAGCTGGGGCTGGCGTTTATCGCAGCCCAGATGGAGGCAAGAGCTGGAGTTTACTTTCCTTTGAATTGGGGAAAAATCCCCAACGAGGTGTCTTGGCTGAAAATGGCACCTTATACGTTACTTATGACAGCCCGGGGGCGATCGCAAAATTTCAAAATAATGCCTGGACTGACATAACGCCAGCCAAGTTAAACGCCTTCAACGCGATCGGCGTCGATGCGAACAATCCCGATAACATTGTAGCAGCCGAATGGTTTTTCAATCACGGCAACAAGCTCTATAGAACCACCGATGGCGGTCAAACTTGGCAAGAAATCAAAGCCACCAGACAGGACGATATACCGTGGCACGATCGCGACGCTCGGTTTTGGGCATCCGGCATTTCTAGTATAGTCATTGACCCTCACAATGCCAAGCGCGTTTGGTATACCGACGGGTGGGGGGTTTGGAGAACCGACAATATTGCGGCGAATCCTTCCACATGGCGTACCTATGCGAAGGGGCACGAAGAAATCGTCAACTTTACGATGAAAAGCCAGCCGGAAAGCGGGGCGCTGTTGCAGGGATCGGGCGACATTGGCGGGATGCGCCATACCGACTTAAATCGCTATCCGCAAAAGCAATTTCAATCTCCAAGCTGGATGGCGAGTGATTTTGTCAGTATAGACTCCTCAGAAAGCAATCCGAATTTTGTTGTCGCGATCGGCAGCCGCCGCTGGACGAGTAAAAACTTGCCCGATCCGGGCTATTCCCTGTACTCCACTGATGATGGAAAAAATTGGAGTGAGTTTCCCAATTACCCGAAAGGGTTTCGCAAAACTTTTCGGGGAAGAGTCGCTGTTTCGGCAACGAAGGACGACTGGATCGTCTGGGTTCCTGAAGGTGAAAAAACTGTTCCCTATTACAGCCCAGACAGGGGCAGAACTTGGAAAATGTCCGAGGGAGCCCCAGCAGGACTCCTGCTTTCTGTCTGGCAATTAAATCAGCCATTGAGTAGCGATAAAGTCAATGGCAGCAAATTTTACCTCTATAAAGAGGGCAAATTGCATGTCAGTTTGGATGGGGGAGCCAATTGGTCGCCCACCCCCGCCGTTCTGCCTAAACTAGATATGGATTGGGCGACCGGTACTTGGAGCACGATTAAAGCCGCTCCGGGTATAGAGGGCGAGGTCTGGGCCAGTTTTAATACAATGGGTTTATATCGTTCCAGGGATTCAGGACAGAGTTTCAATCAGCTTGAAAATATCCAGCAAGCGGTAAATTTTGGGTTTGGGAAAAATCCTCCTGGCCAGACCAATCCAACTGTATTTGTTTACGGAAAAGTCAACAACACCGATGGAATTTTTCGGTCTGACAATATGGGGAAAACTTGGCTCAAGATAGACGTTCCCGGTCAGCCGATTGGAAAGGGCGCTTTGTACGTCGAAGGCGATCGAAAAGTTTACGGGCGCGTCTACATTGGCACGGGGGGGCGCGGCATCTACTACGGCGAACCCGGAAATACGAGGGGATCTGCAGCACCGAAACAGGAGTCCCTGTTAGGCTGTACAGCTAGTTGGATTAAAGCGCGTATTTTTCGGTAAAAATAAGCCGGCAAAAGTTCGCCAGTCAGTCGGAAAGATTGTTGATGAAATTGAATAGCTGGAGTAACAAGCTCAAAGGTGCTACCATTTGATTGGTCATGTCCAGCGTTGTCGATGTCCGGCTTTTCGGGACGATAATGACATCGCCTTCCTGAATTTGTACGGTATCGGTTAAATTACTCAAGTCTAATTCCTGTCGGTTAATCGTGCCATTGTCTGACATGCGCACAAATGTCACCTCGCTGAGCTTGGCTTTATCGGTTGGGCCACCCGCGATCGCGATCGCGCTGGAAATAGAACTGGCAGGCGTTACCTCAAATTCTCCGGGTTTTTTCACTTCTCCCACGACGCGGACTCGCACGGTTTTGGGGGCAATGCTAGAGCGAGCGATCGCGCGTCGGTCTAGGGTTTCGCCTGCTGCTAATTTGGGAACAAAAATCGAATCGCCATCTTGCAAAGCCAGTTCTCGAAGCGTGCTTTCAGAAAACAGGTTGTCCCACAGATTGATAGTGATATCTGTAAAATTGCCGTTGCGGGCGGAACGCCTCAGAACAATTCGGCGAATGTCGGCATCTTTAGTCACGCCTCCTGCTTGTACCAGCGCCAAGCTCAACGTAGGCAAGGACGAAGCGCCACTCAAATCGCTGATATTATAGCTGCTCAACTGGATCGGCCCGGGTCGCTGCACTTCTCCCGCTACATTCACTAACAGAGGGCGGAGTTTAGTAACAGTTACGTTCACGACGGGATTGACAACCCACGATTGCAGGCGTGCAGTCAGTTCCACGGCTAATTCTTCGGTCGTGAGATTGGCCGCTTTTACCGTCCCAATCAGCGGTAAATTGATTGTTCCATCGGGTAAAACTACTTTGGCACCCGTAAACTCCTCATATTCAAACACGTTGATATTGATTTGGTCGCCGGGGCCTAAAACATAACTCGGATTGGCAAAAGTAGCGGGCAAACTAGCCGACTGAGGATCTGGTGGCAGGCGCTGCGCTCTCGGCGATAATTCCAGCGGTTCGGTTCTGATATTGGGCAACTCGATCGGGATGGGATTGAATCCGAGTGCTAGAAAAAGTGAAAAATTAATTCCCCAATAATTGCGCAGATTTAACATGGTAATATCCATCCATCTCAGGTGCGGCTCGATTGCAGTTTCTTCCTAGTCTTGTACGTCGGCGATTTCGCTACGGCAGAGACGCTCTTGGAATAAGCCTTGGCATGGTGGAAATAACTGTCAGGTTCGTTTTCAACAATCACGCCATTGACGACCAAGCCCAAAACATCGAGACCGGATTGTTCTAAAAGTTGTTTGGAAGCTACAGCGCTGGCTGTATCGATCGCTCCCGGACGAACGACCAATAAAATCCCGTCGCTCATTTTGCCCAAAGTCAGGGCGTCGGCAACCAGTAACAGCGGCGGCGAGTCAATAATGATAAAATTGTAGTGGTTTGAAAACTCCTGAATTAGGGACGCCATCCGCCGCGAGTCAAGAAGCGCGAGCGCGTTCGGAGGGATGACTCCAGACGGCAGCACGTCTAGGTTGTCCGTTACAGCCGTGACGGCGCGATCGACATCCGCCTGACGCACGATCGCGTCGCTGAGTCCGGCTGCATTCGGCAGCTCCCAGATCGCTTGCTGTAGTGGATTGCGCAGGTCCCCATCAATCAATAAAACCCGCTGTCCCATTTCTGACATAGCTACCGCTAAATTTGCTGCCACTGTAGAGCGTCCTTCTCCAGACACTGAACTGGTGACTACAATCACTTTTAATTCTTTATCCGGACTCAAAAATTTCAAATTGGTCTGCAGCATCCGATAGGCTTCGCTAACCAGTGAATGAGGATTATCTCTGACGGGAATATCTGGAATCCACCCATTTCTTCCTCTAAAAAATAAGAACCCTTTTTTCTTCGATTTGGGAATCATTCCCAAGAAGGTATACCCAAATAGCCCTCGCACCTCTTTGGCTGTTTTGATGGAAGGGTCTATGAGTTCTAGAAGGAATGCGGTGATGACGTACATCAATATTCCAGCTACGACTCCGCCAATTTGGAAAAGTCTTTTCTTCGGCCCTACAGGATCTTCTGGAACTGTTGCGCGGGAAATAATGCGAGCGTTTCCCACATTTTGATTTTCCGCAATCTGGACTTCTTGGAAATTCTTTAAAAGAAGTTCATAGGTGGATTGGGCTGCTTTGAGACGGCGTTCTTTTTCCCGCAGACCTTCTTGCAATCTGGGCAGTACATTCATCCGTTGCTTGTAGTCGGACAGGCTCTTAGCGAGCGATTCGACTTGATCTGCTAAACCTTGTCGTTCCACTTCGGCTTTAACCAAATCAGCGGTCAATTGCTGCTGTAGGTTCCCCGTCTGTAAATTGTCGATGGGCAGCTCCTGAGAGCCGATCGTCTGCTGGATGCGCTCTTGCAGGAGGGCTTTTAGCCCTTCTTCTTTGCGCCTCAGACTCGCGATCAGGGGGTGCTGTTCTTGATAGCGGGTTCGCTGGATAGCCAATTGGTTTTGTACGTCTTGCAGGTAGTTAAGTACTTGCTGAACCGCTACCGATTGGCTGAGAGCGTTGAGGGCGAGTGCTTGTCGCGCGCTCAAGCCCATTTGCGCCTGTAGCGCTTCCACGCGCGCCGTTGCATCCGCCAGCGCCGCCCGCGTTTTGTTCAGTTGATTGTCTATCTCTGAGAGGGTCTGCACCGCTGCGACTGCTTCCGGTTCTATCGCTACAACATTATTTTCTTCTTGAAAGCGGCGCAAATCCAGTTCTGCCTCTCGCAGGTTTGCTTCTATTTCCGGCAGCTTTTTCTCGATAAATTTCCGCGCCGCCCTTGCTTCCGTTCGGTTAGTTTCTACATTATTCTCTAGATAAACCTCCATGAGCGTGTTGACGACTTTGGCGACTTCTTCGGGCTTGCCGCTTGTATAGGTAATCTGCATTACGTCAGTTCCTTTGAGCCCTTTTATAGTCAGCCCTTTATAAATCTTTGTCGTAGTTAAGACTTCGCCTTTCTCGTCTTTTAACTCCGTTCTTCTCAGAGTTTCTTCAACGACCGGCACGGAACCGATGACCTCGGCTTCCGTATCCAGCGGGGAATTGAGCATGGTGAGAGAATCCAGCTCTCCGAGTTTAGCTCCCGCCTCTGTCACCAGTGCCGAAGTCGTGCTGCGCTTCTTAAACAGCAGCCTGCCCTCGGCTGAATAGATTGGTTTTCTCGTGACTGCATAGACATTAGCCAGCGTTACAATCAGCACGAAGACAATTGACGAGGGCAGCCAATGCCGTTTGAGAACCAGCCAGTATTTTTGAAAATCTATCCCTTCGGTATATTCTTGTATTTCCATAAATGCTTATCTCATGCGGTTTCTCTGCGTTGTTTTGTTTCCAGTCCAGCTTGACGGACTGGCTGGAAAAGGCACTCGTCCTGCGCTTGGAAGTAGGCCAGCGAGTTGCAGGCCATTTATCCAGCCCCGCTCCGCTGAAATTCACCCCCCTTCGGAGATGGCAACCATTAGATAGCCTTTTTTATCTAGCACGATTTTAACTCCATTATTTTCCTCCATCACCTTCTCGTTTTGTAAAGTTTTGTAAAACCGCGAGGATAGCAAGGCGTTTTGTTGGCGTAGAGATTCCCTTGAATGGCTCCCCCTTATCCGTGACTCTCTCCCCTCCTGTTTAATTATTTTTTGGCCGGTGGAATGGCTCTAATTTTTATGCCCATAGAGAGAGTCAATCCAGTGACCGCAAAACCCTATAGAGTAAATTCTCTGGTCAATGAGGATTGCTGCAGAACTCCTCTCTATTGACAGCCTGTAGGTCGAGCTGGCTTTTTGACGATCGCTTTCAATTTTTCAGCGCTTGGATATTCTTTTTCTCAAAAGAAGCTTCAACCGATCGCTATACAAACTATAGGGAACTTTATCGGAAACTGTATCTGCCTTCGGTTAGATCCTTCCTAACCCTTGACGAGGGAGGTTTTGTCAGCTAGATTGTCTCAAACACGGGGGAGAGTTGCAACGGGCCTTTGGGAGCGGAACTGGCTGAAAAAAACGAGGCTGGGTGCCTTTCGATTCTTCTCGAATGCCGCGATCGCCTTTTCTCGGGCGTCACCCTACAAGTGGCCAGCTTTTTCCCGCTCGTTCACCTTCCGCAACTGGCAAGCGGCAAAGCCTATCGCCCCAGAGATTGCCCCAAAGCGCCGCCAACTCAAACGCTAGAATGCCAGTCCAGTCCCTCCATTTTACCACCCCAGCAATACAAGCGATGCCCTCAAACTGACGCGCCCCTTGCTGCCGCCCAGTAGCGAAAAACCCGCTTTCTCAGAGAAAACGGGTTTGTCTTAACCATAAAAACTGCTTTACAGAAGCGAATTTCTAAGATTTTGCGCGGGCATAGTCGTCTTGGAACCTGACAATATCGTCTTCTCCCAGATATTCCCCATTCTGCACCTCAATCAAAATCAACGGAATGACGCCGGGATTTTCCAGGCGGTGCTTCGTACACGGCGGGACGTAAGTAGACTGATTCGTACAGATAATCTCCTCCACCTCGCCGCAGGTGACTTTTGCTGTTCCAGAAACGACGATCCAGTGTTCGCTGCGGTGGTGGTGCATTTGCAGGCTGAGGCGGTGCCCGGGTTTCACTTCAATGCGCTTGATTTTATATCCCGGTGCTTCTTCCAGAACCGTGAACGAACCCCAGGGGCGCAGTTCTGTCGCGGCGACTGAGTTGGAGGGAGCAGAGAGCGGTATAGTCGGATGAGAAATTTCTTGCGCTTGAACCATGATTTTTTTCCCAGATAACAACTTGACGAGTTTGGAAGGCACTGGGGGCGGTGATTTCTAAGTTGGCAAAACCACCCCTCGCTACAGTTTTTGCTAGCTGCCCCTGCCTCTAACTCAGTCGTGTAAATGTCGGGCTTTTCCGACGCGAATATTTCTTTCTACAAGCGATCGAAGTGATAGCAGCGGCTGTCATCAATCCCAGCGCGCCTCAATGAGGGCACTAAATTTAACAATAGCAAGTCTTCCCCGGATGCTGTCACTTGTAGGCGGACAACTCAACAAATCTACACCAACTCTTTACATTGGCGATCTCAGCTTTAAAAAAGCTTTAACTTGTCAAGCCTGCAACCGACCGGAAAAACTAGAATCTGCCTGAGAGCGATCGCTCTTTGACTTCTCACTTCACTTTTGTGCAACCTGAAAAATAAGCTTGCGGCTCACTGAGCGGGCTGGAGAAACACGCCAATGCCGTTGTGGACGCGAGGGACAATCCGGGGCGGGTGCTCCAGGAGTTGCCCGCCGAGGTAAAGAGTGGTCGAGCCGCCGCCGTCGAGATTGAGAGCGTCAGCGGCTCCCAACTGCTGCAGGATCTGGGCCATTTCCGTTAAGGTCGGCCCCGGGCCGGCAGTGCGGTTGTGAACGGCAGCTATTATTATTGTTCCCGCCGGCGTTCTGCCAATGGCACTTCGCGAAGCTTTCCCCTCCACAAAATTCTGATTGAATTTTTCGTCCCGGGCGTCGAGAACAATCTGGCCATTGAGCAGCAAAACGGGGCCGGCTCCCAGGACGTGGGGGTAGCTGGCGAAGTCGCCCGGAACTGTAGCGCTATCGAGGCGCAGGCTCGTCCCGACGGGCAAGCTTTCTGCTATGCCCGGGCTGTTGCGGACAACTAGGAGGTAGCCGTTGGCAGGGATGGGAAAAGCCGTCTTGCCTGCCTCGCCCCCCGGCCACTGTTGCGCGATTTGGCCATCTTGGACGGCGAGGACGGTTTCGTCATTGCTCAGGGGGATGTAATCCGCGCCCCATTCGGAGGTGTAGCGGGAAATCCCGGCTTGGACGTAGCCGCTGTTGAGAACTAGCACGGGCCAAGAGCGGCCACCTGCGCCGATTAAGGTTTCTTGCAGGGCGAGACGCCCGATTTTAAAGTCTCCAGAGTCATTCCAGGCGATCGCGCCCCGGTTGAGGATCGGACTGGACAACCACCGCCCGTCCCGGCGAATCGCTCCCAGCGGCAACTGATTGTTGCGGTTGAAAAAGCCGCCGTTGATGGCTGCGGCTGCTCCTTGCCGCTCGGCAGTCTCGGCGAGTGGGGAAATTCCCGCCATGCCGCTCGGATCGCTCCAAATCGGGCGCAGGGCGATCGCCGACTGGCGCGGCTCGATTTCCAGCCACGCGATCGGAAACTGTTCGCTGCCTAAAGAAACCACTTTTTGACGCCAGCGCAATCCCGGTGCCCAGAGAATATCTCGCTCTGTCTGAGAATCCGGTCGAATGTCTACGATGAGGCGACTGGGGTTCGGCTGCGTCCAGATTCTGGGACGCCAACTAGCGGGGAGTCGGATCGAGAGGGTGGTTTGATTGGGGCTGGTTTTGACAGTAGCGGTTAAGTTGGTTTCCGGCAGGGGCAGGCTGGTTTCACTTGTCCCTGCTGTGGGGGATGAAGACAAATCGGCATCGACGGTGACTGTCACCTCTTGCATCGGTTCTGGCGGTTTTTGCGGGCCGGTTTTTTCCCGATCGGGGTTGGGATCTTCAGCTTCGGGGGCGAGCTGGAGGGAAGCCGTCTGGACTTGCCAGGATGCGGCGCGGTTCAAGTCGAAGACGAGGCGATCGCCCCACGAATGACGCCCCTGTCGGATCGCTTCTACCCTGGCGACGGGCGCGGTGATTTGCAGGGTGCTGCCGCTGACTTGCAACTGCCAGCCAAAACGCGAGGCTAATTCGCTAACGTCTAAGTAGCGGTACTGTCTATTGATAAACTGGACTGGCAGTTCTAGGGGCGCTGAGGTGGGATCGGAAAACCACCGCACCGGCTGAGAACTCGCAGAGCGGGTTTTTAACAGTTCGATTCCCAGGCGCTGCATCAAACCGGCATCAGCGACGCCGGTGCGACTCTCGGTTCCTAACTGCCACTGAGCCCAAATGGCTGGCCAAGTTTGCCCGTTGAAGGAGATTTGATTTCCCTGACGGGTGACTTGGGGTGCGGCTAAGGTTTGGGCGATCGCCTTGATTGGCGGATGCGCTACAGCCCAGCCGAGGCAAGCAGCGATGAGGAATGCCTGCAGCGATCGCCGGCTGGCAAGGGTTTTCACAAAACGGTTCAGGATGTTTAATGACTGGACACTGGGCATGAGGAGTCGAGTTGGTGCGATCGCGGCGTTTTCCTTCCCCTACCCTACACCAGCACGCCTTCTCGATCCCGATCGCTATCTAAACTCTCTTTGCCTGAATCCTCATCGCCAACAAGCACTCGTCGGTCTTTTCCCCTCCTCAATTAGGAATTTTTTCCGATTGACCGATCGCCCCAAGTATGTCACTTAGCCGATTTGCGACTGGCTTTTTAACCGCAGGCGATCGCGCCGAGAGACTCAGAAACCCGGTTTTTTGAAGAACCCGGGTTTCTGGTATTTGCCGAAGCCCCTCAGCATTCGCCAGATGAAATCTAAAGAAAAGTCAAAGAATAAACGAGCTTTTTGGCATAGCCTGTATAATTCTTGAACCTAGAAAGAAGCAAAGGGCGAAACGGTGAGTGAGAATCTCTAAAGAAGGGGGACAAGCTCGGCAAAAGCAAGCGAGAACAGGTACAAGTTTCAAGCCCGATAGCGAGGGGCGATCGGGTAGGTAGAAAAGCGATTTTGGCAGACGAGCCGATACATTCGAGCAGGCATTCGAGGAGCTGCTGGATATTTCTCGCTCCTGAATGCAGCGGCGCGATTCGCGTTCGTTCCAGCTTGCTTGACAGTGGCGATCGCTTTCTTTTCTCCCTGACAAGTTCCAGCTCAAATACGGTTTGGTTGCGGTCGAATTCTTCCCTCGTGAAAGACTTCGGCACGGGATGAGGCGTGCTAAAATAGTCAAGTTGAGGAGAAGGGCTCGCCAACAATTCCTGTCAGAGACGGCAATCAGTCCAAAATGAGTTCAGTTGAGAGGAGCCGAGCCAGCTAGATAGTTGTCGCGCGGGCAGTGACATCGAGCCGGCAAAAGAGTTGCCCTTGGTTGGAAAAAGAGTATCAAAATATACAAAAAAAATGCGATCGAGTGATGACAGGTGCAGCGTGCCAGTGCAGGAAGAGCGCGCCATTGTTGGCGAACAGGCGACCGACAGGATTAATAAATTTTGTAACTGTCGGTGGCATCCGTCAAGCGGTTATTTATAAAATGAAACTTAAGTTTGTATGCCATCGAGAGGAAGCACTTTGCAGGAATCTAATGGAAGCCGAACCGCCCTACGAGCTGAAACTCTGGCGCTGAAAGAGCTGGAGAGGTTTTAAGCTTTACTTTATAAAGCCGCTCTAAAATTTTCCTTAACATCTGGCACCAACAAGGCTTCTTCGTCAGAAAATACAGGCTAGATAGAGCGAACAGCTTCCCATCCTGTAGCTGTCCCTGCCGCCACGAGTAAGACTTGACTGCTCGGCAAGCAACGAAAGAGAGCGTTTCTTCAGACGCTCGCTTTTATCTCGCTCGCTCCGAAACCAGAGGGGGTTTGTTAAATCTAATTAAAATTAGCAGCGATCGTCAGCATGAAAAGGGAAAATTTTATTACTCGAAAAGCAGGTCGTCGCGGCTTTCAGGAGATCGGGAAGGTTCGAGACGCTGGCAACTGTTGCTTTCGTCGGAGCTGTCCAGTGTAGGAGCGGAACAATCCCTAAAAGTAGCGAAACTGTAACAGAATGTCATCCATTCGCGTGTTTCGGGCACTGACCGACACGCGATTCGTTGCCAGAGATATTTGGGAACACCTATGGGATAAAAACTTCTAGAAAACTTTTGATTCGTCCCTCCGTTAGGGATTAAAGAGGCAGGCCCAAAAACGCAAACCGGAAAAAAATTATGTTTGCGAGTCTTGCTATACAAGCATCCTTGCCCCCGTTGCAGGCGGCAAAAAATCATCAAAAAACGCCAAATCTTACGCCATCAAAATGAACAGAAATAAACTGCCAGAAAAACAGGGCCTCTACGATCCGCAGTACGAACACGACGCCTGCGGTGTCGGCTTCATCGTACACATGAAGGGCAACAAATCGCACGATATCGTAGAGCAGGCGCTAACAATTCTATTAAACCTCGACCACCGGGGCGCGTGCGGTTGCGAACCGAATACGGGGGACGGAGCGGGCATTTTAATGCAGGTGCCGCACAAATTTCTCAAGAAGGTGACAGCAGCAGCCAATATCGATTTGCCAGCACCTGGGCAGTACGGCGTCGGCACGATTTACTCGTCGCCCGATGCCGCTACCCGCGCCAAGAGCCGGCAAATTTTTGAACAAATTGCTGCTGAGGAAGGGCAGCAGGTGCTCGGCTGGCGCAACGTGCCGACTGATAACTCGTCGCTGGGCAATACCGCCAAATCGAGCGAACCGTTTGTGGAGCAGGTATTCATCAAGCGCGCCCCGGAACTGGCTGACGATATGGCTTTCGAGCGGAAGCTCTACGTCATCCGCAAGCGCGCTCACAACGCCATCCGCACGGCGGGGATCGATCCTTACTGGTATCCGTGCAGCCTCTCCTGCCGCACCCTGGTTTATAAAGGCATGTTGATGCCGGTACAGGTGGGGCAGTATTATCCCGACTTGCACGATCCCGACATGGAGAGCGCGCTGGCGCTGGTACACTCGCGGTTCAGTACGAATACGTTCCCGAGCTGGGAGCGATCGCACCCCTATCGCTACATCGCCCACAACGGCGAAATCAACACCCTGCGCGGCAATATCAACTGGATGCACGCCCGCGCCTCCCTGTTTGAATCGGAGCTCTTCGGCGACGATATCAAGAAAATTCAGCCAGTTATTAATCTCGAAGGCAGCGACTCGCTGATTTTCGACAACGCCTTGGAACTGCTGGTGCTGGCAGGGCGATCGCTTCCCCACGCCGTAATGATGATGATCCCCGAACCGTGGACGAACCACGAGTCGATGAGCCCGGAGAAAAAGGCATTCTACAAATACCACTCCTGCCTGATGGAACCGTGGGATGGTCCCGCTTCCATCGCCTTCACCGACGGCACCACCATCGGCGCGGTACTCGATCGCAACGGCTTGCGCCCATCCCGCTACTACGTCACCAAAGACGACCTGGTAATTATGGCCTCCGAAGCTGGCGTGCTGCCAGTCGAACCGGAGCGCGTGGCACTCAAGGGCAGGCTGCAACCGGGGCGCATGTTCCTCGTAAACATGGAAGAAGGGCGGATCGTAGCCGACGAGGAGCTCAAGCACAAAATCGCCACCGAGCAGCCCTACGGCGAGTGGCTCGACAAACATCTCGTCTCCCTCTCGCAATTGCCAGAACCGCCCAAAGAGCTGCAACTGGAGTACAACCCAGAAATTACCACCCTCATCCAGCAGCAGATGGCATTCGGGTACACCTTCGAGCAACTGCGCATCCTGCTGACACCGATGGCGCGGGATGGCGTCGAAGCCGTCGGCTCGATGGGGGCAGATACCCCGCTCGCCGTCCTCTCCGACCGGCCTAAACTGCTTTACGATTACTTCCAGCAACTATTCGCCCAAGTCACGAACCCGCCGATCGACTCCATCCGCGAGGAAATCGTCACTTCAGCAGAATCAACCCTCGGCTCCGAGCGCAACTTGCTCAAACCAGAGCCTGAAAGCTGTCACCTGATCGAGCTGAAAACGCCGATACTCAGTAACGAAGAACTGGCGAAGCTGAAATATCTCAATGAAAACGGGTTCAAATCGGTGACAGTACCGATTCTGTTCGATCCGAAAGCGGGCGTCCAGGGTCTGGAAAAGGTCATGGATGAGATTTGCGAAAAGGCGGACTTCGCGATCGCCAGCGGCACCAATATCATCATCCTCAGCGATCGCGGCGTCAACAAAGATAAGGCACCGATCCCCGCCCTCCTAGCCGTTTCCGGGCTGCACCACCACCTGATCCGCAAAGGCAGCCGCACGCGAGTCGGGATCGTCCTCGAATCCGGCGAACCCCGGGAAGTCCACCACTACGCCGTACTGATCGGCTACGGCTGCTGCGCCATCAATCCCTATCTCGCCTTCGAGACAATCGGCGAGATGATTGAAGAAGGTTTGCTGGTGAATGTAGACCACAAAACGGCTTGCAAGAATTACATCAAAGCCGTTACCAAGGGCGTGATTAAGGTGGGCTCGAAGATCGGCATTTCCACCCTGCAGAGCTATCGCGGCGCGCAGATATTCGAGGCGATCGGGCTCAACCAGTCCGTCATCGACAAATATTTTACCTGGACGGCATCGCGGATCGAGGGCGCGGATTTGGAAGCGATCGCCAAAGAAGCGATATTGCGGCACGTCCACGCCTTCCCGGAACGCCCCACCAACGGCCACACTTTGGACGCGGGCGGCGAATACCAGTGGCGCAAGGATGGGGAAGCGCACCTGTTCAGCCCGGAAACGATTCACAACCTGCAAAAGGCGGTGAAAACCGGGAATTACGAGCTTTACAAGCAATATGCCAAGCTCGTCAACGAACAGAACCAGAAGTTTTTCACCCTGCGGGGCTTGCTGGACTTCAAGCAGCGCCAACCGGTGCCGATTGAAGAAGTCGAGCCAGTTGAAGCGATCGTCAAGCGGTTCAAGACGGGGGCGATGAGCTACGGTTCGATTTCTAAGGAAGCGCACGAAACCCTCGCGATCGCCATGAACCGCATCGGCGGCAAGTCCAACACCGGCGAAGGCGGGGAAGATCCCGATCGCTACACCTGGACGAACGATCGCGGCGACTCGAAGAACAGCGCTATCAAACAAGTTGCCTCCGGGCGGTTTGGGGTGACGAGCCTCTACCTGTCGCAGGCGAAAGAACTGCAAATCAAGATGGCGCAGGGTGCCAAGCCCGGTGAAGGCGGGCAGTTGCCGGGTGGTAAGGTGTATCCCTGGATTGCCAAGGTGCGCCACTCGACGCCCGGGGTGGGATTGATTTCGCCGCCTCCGCACCACGACATTTACTCGATCGAAGATTTGGCGGAATTAATCCACGATTTGAAGAACGCCAACCGCGACGCTCGCATCAGCGTGAAGTTGGTGTCTGAGGTGGGCGTCGGTACAATTGCGGCGGGGGTTGCCAAAGCGCACGCCGATGTGGTGTTGATTTCCGGGTACGACGGCGGCACCGGCGCGTCGCCGCAGACTTCGATCAAGCACGCCGGGTTGCCGTGGGAATTGGGGCTGGCGGAAACGCACCAAACCTTGGTACTCAATAACCTGCGTTCGCGCATTGCGGTAGAAACAGACGGGCAGCTCAAGACGGGGCGCGACGTCGCGATCGCCGCGCTGCTCGGGGCGGAAGAGTTCGGATTCTCCACCGCGCCCTTGGTGACGATGGGCTGTATTATGATGCGCGTCTGCCATCTAAATACTTGTCCGGCGGGGATTGCGACGCAGAACCCGCAACTGCGCGCCAGCTTTACCGGAGAGCCGGAACACGTCGTCAATTTCATGCAGTTCGTTGCCACGGAAGTGCGGGAAATCATGGCACAACTGGGCTTCCGCACCCTGAATGAAATGATCGGGCGCACGGATGTGCTGGAGCCGAAAAAGGCGATCGCCCACTGGAAAGCCAAGGGCATCGACTTGTCGAAGATTCTCTACCAGCCGGAAGTCGGGCCAGAAGTGGGCCGCTACTGTCAGATCCCGCAGGATCACGGGCTGGAGAAATCGCTTGACATGACAGTGCTGCTGGATTTGTGCAAGGGGGCGATCGAAAACGGCGAAAAAGTGAAAGCCACCCTGCCGATTAAGAACATCAACCGCGTCGTCGGCACCATCCTCGGCAACGAAATCAGCAAGCGCCACTGGCAGGGCTTGCCGGAAGACACCGTACACCTGCACTTCCAAGGCAGCGCCGGTCAAAGTTTCGGCGCATTCGTGCCCAAAGGCGTCACGTTAGAACTGGAAGGCGACGCCAACGACTACCTCGGCAAAGGGCTGAGCGGCGGCAAGATAATCGTTTATCCGCCAGTCGGCTCCAGCTTCGTCGCCGAGGAAAATATCATCATTGGCAACGTCGCTTTCTACGGCGCGACGAGCGGCGAGGCGTACATCCGGGGCATGGCAGGCGAGCGCTTCTGCGTGCGCAACTCCGGCGTCAAGGCAGTGGTTGAAGCAGTCGGAGATCACGGCTGCGAATACATGACGGGCGGCAAAGTCGTCGTTCTCGGTGCCACCGGGCGCAACTTCGCAGCGGGGATGAGCGGCGGCGTCGCCTACATCCTCGACGAACAAGGCGACTTCGCGACGCGCTGCAACACGCAGATGGCGGATCTGGAAAAACTCGAAGATCCCGAAGAGATTGCCGAACTGCGCGAGATGATTCAGAAGCACGCCGAGTACACCCAGAGCGAGAAAGCCGCTAAAGTTCTCGCGAATTGGGAAGCGATGCTGCCCAAGTTCGTCAAAGTCATGCCGCGCGACTACAAGCGAGTGCTGCAAGCGCTGAAAGAAGCGCTGGCATCCGGCTTGAGCGGCGACGAAGCGCTGGCAGCAGCGTTTGAGCGCAATGCTCGCGACGTTGCCCGCATCGGCGGCGGTTGATTCTGAGGGTTGAGCAACAAGGGGCGCAAGCCCCTTGTTGTGCCGTCGGGATTGAGAGCGTCTAGGATTGAAAGCAGGAATCCAAGCAAGTTGGAGGCATTATTCAGCCTGAAACTCAGCGAAGTAGCTCGCAAGCAAGCGATCGCTTGAAGAAGTGATGAGCGATATCAGCCGCCAAGCAGGAGCGCGAGGTTTGAAATCAGAAATATTGGCCTCAATTTTAAATGAGCAATAGTCGATCGCTCGGTACTGGTTGAGCGAATCGAAGAGGTTCAAGCGTGTCGCGAGCCGAAAGATGACAAGATTCTGGAACTGGCAGCGCTCGGACAAGCAGAGTACATTATCAGCGGCAATAGGGATTTGCTTGTACTGAATCCTTTTCGGGTGGTAAAAGATGCTTTTAGCTGTGATGACAAAAATGTCCCAGCCTTTCAGTAAAAAGTAGCTAACGTCGCCTACATGGCAGGCAGCTCTACAGAGGGTATAAGCCCTTTTTTGTCGAATATTTAAACGATTTAGTTGGGTTCTTAAGTGTTTTCTGTTGTGCCATGATTAAAGTGATTACAGTCGAAGATTCAACAAAAGTTATGGTCGCAAAATTCGGAGCCAACAAGTTGTTTGGGGTAGACTACGATGAGCGACAAAAGATGATCAACGAACAGCTTACTGAGCTATTCGATCGGGTTGGGCAGGGTAAGATCGAGCAATTGGTTCAAGGTGGTAAAGTGTGCGAATATGAAGAAGTAGCTCGTCGCTTGAAAGAAAACCAAAAGAAGTACCTCGATTCGCAGCAAAAACATCGCAGTTTTCGCCACCAGAACGCCGAATTCATCGTGCAGTTACAGTCTCAAAACGATCAGTACAAACTGACTCAGCTTTGGCTTGTTAATTCTTCTGACGAATATCCTAAAACCTTGTTCATTAACTTCAGCAGTGTTGAAGAACGAGAACGATTTCGTAAGTTGGCGAAAAGCCTTCGGATAGATGATGAAGAGCTAGGGCTTCGGCTTGTACGAAATTTTATGAACCTTCACCCTGGTTATTTAGCTCTGGACAAAGATCCAAGCTAACATCCTGCTCGGAAGATGGGAGGGAGAGACTGTTAGTACGGCAAAACATATCTGTCGTTATTGAGATTGGCTTTTATACCAATTATAACCCGATTCTCTTACTTTGGGACAACTATGTGATTCTATGTAAACGGTGAGCGATCGCCCCTGCAACTGAGTGAACTCAACCACCATTTATCATGCCAAAACTGGACAGTATTCACAATGAACAGAATTTGGTTAAGTATGAAATCCAGCGTTCTACAAAGGGCACTCGTAAAATTAAAATTTCCTGTTGCGAATCAATTGTAAAAAATGTTTTAAGGGCATGAAATTATGGTATAATTAAAAAGCCTGTAAGAGATTACAAGATGGCCATCTACAGGACGGCAGGGCGATCGCAGTCAATGTAGATTGTTGAGGTACGAAACCCCCCTATCGAAATCCCCCCGATCGCATATTGTATGAGTGAAACAGTCTATATCGAAACCAGCATGGTTGGCTATCTAACGGCTAGACCGAGCAACAACTTGATCCTGATGGCTAATATGGAGATTACGCGGCAATGGTGGGAAAGCCGCCGCAGTCAGTTTAGCCTTTATATCTCCCAAGTTGTTTTGGATGAAGCAGCGCAAGGTGATGCCGACATAGCTGCCAAACGGCTTGAGATATTGGACGGTTTACCCTTACTGGACGTGAGTGAAGGCGTAAGAGATTTAGCCGCCAAGTTTCTGAACAGAAGCAATCTTCCACCCAAAGCGGCTAACGATGCACTTCATATTGCAGTAGCCACAGTTTACGGGATTGACTATTTATTAACCTGGAATTGTCGGCATATTGCCAATGCTCAGATTCAGAAAAAACTATCACAGATTAGTTTTGATGAGGGATACGATTTACCAACGATTTGTACGCCTTTAGAACTGATGGGAGAGTAAAAAATGTGGAAAAATGAAATCCTAGAAGATATCTACAAAACAAGAGAAGAGTACGCAAAGTCTTTTAACTATGATTTGCAAGCGATTGTTGATGACTTGCGTAAAAAACAGGCAGCCAGTGGAAGGCAAATAATCTCCACTCCTCTCAAGCAGCCCAGCCAGCGGTCTGAAAAAGCGCTGCATACGACTGGTTAACGAGCCAACTGTCCGCAAGAAAAAATTCAAAATTAACTGAGACAAAACTATGGGAAAACCAACTGGATTTATCGAATACGTCCGCGAGTTGCCCTCTGAACTCGCCCCCCTCGATCGCGTCCGCAATTGGGACGAATTCCACCTGCCCATGCCGGAGGAAAAGCTGCGCACTCAGGGCGCTCGCTGTATGGACTGCGGCACTCCCTTTTGCCACACCGGCACCCTCATCAGCGGCATGGCGAGCGGCTGCCCGATCAACAACTTGATCCCCGAGTGGAATGACCTCGTTTATCGCGGACTCTGGCACGAAGCCCTCGATCGCCTGCACAAAACCAACAACTTCCCCGAATTCACCGGGCGCGTCTGCCCCGCACCCTGCGAAGGTTCCTGCGTCCTCGGCATTCACAACCCGCCCGTCACCATCAAAAATATCGAGTGTTCCATCATTGACAAGGGCTGGGATGAAGGCTGGATAACCCCCGAACCGCCAGCCAAGCGCACCGGCAAAAAAGTGGCCGTGATCGGTTCTGGCCCTGCCGGCCTGTCCGCCGCCGCCCAGCTCAACAAAGCGGGCCACTGGGTCACCGTCTACGAGCGCGCCGATCGCCCCGGCGGGTTGCTCATGTACGGCATCCCCAACATGAAGCTCGACAAAGAAAAAGTCGTCCTGCGCCGCCTCAACGTCCTCGAAGCCGAAGGCGTCACCTTTGTTTGCAATACCGAAGTCGGCAAAGACTTGCCCGTCGAGCAACTGCTCAAAGAATACGATGCCGTGCTCCTGTGCACCGGTGCCACCAAACCCCGCGATCTGGCGATCGAAGGACGCCAGCTCAACGGCATCCATTTCGCAATGGACTTCCTCACCGCCAACACCAAGGCGATTCTCGACGGCAGTAAGAACGGCAATTTTATCTCTGCCGAAGGGAAAGATGTGGTCATCATCGGCGGCGGCGACACCGGCACCGACTGCGTGGGCACCTCCATTCGCCACGGCTGCAACAGCCTGGTACAAATCGAAATTCTCCCCAAACCGCCCCAAACTCGCGCCGCTGACAACCCCTGGCCCGAATGGCCCAAAGTTTACAAGATGGACTACGGCCAAGAAGAAGCCGCTGCCAAATACGGAGCCGATCCCCGCGTCTATCTCACCACGGCGACGAAATTTGAAGGCGACGAAAACGGCAACGTCAAAGCCGTTCACACCGTAGAGGTGCAGTGGGAGAAAAACGACAAGGGCCAATTTATTCCCAAGCACGTCCCCGGTACTGAAAAAGTCATCCCCGCACAACTCGTGCTGCTGGCGATGGGCTTCCTCGGTCCCGAACAACCCCTGCTCGACGCCCTGGGTGTCGATCGCGACGCCCGCAGCAACGTCAAAGCCGAACACGGCAAATACGTCACCAGCATCCCAGGCGTTTTCGCCGCTGGCGACTGCCGCCGGGGCCAAAGCCTCGTCGTTTGGGCCATCAACGAAGGACGCGGCGCGGCTCGCGAGTGCGACCTCTATCTCATGGGCAGCACCGATCTGCCATAAGCACAGGGGGGGTTGACGTTTCCCCAGCCCCTCTCCTGCCAGGAGAGGGGCTTTAATGCTATCGCACGAACAGCACAGACTTGCTTTGAGTTACTCCTGTACTCAACCCAGATGCTTTCCTGCTATAAGTAAGTGGACATAAATAATCCAAATGTTGGTCGCGAGGACTCTAGCGCTCAAACCCGGGCGTTGAGGTCAACCTCAAGCGCAACCGTGGAGATATCTTTAGTTGAATTTTGTTCTCCCATTTACTGGAAATCTTTTAAAATACAAAAATATTCAGATGCGTTTTCCAGCCAGTTACTTTAAGGCAGATTTTTTCAAGGTGCTTTCTAATCCTATGCGCATTCAAATTCTCGACACGCTGCGGACAGGAGAAAAAAGCGTCAACGATATCGCTCACTATCTGGAATTAGAATCTTCTTCCGTTTCCCAACAATTGACGGTGCTGCGCCGCAGTAACTTAGTTACCGCTCGCAAGCAAGGCAACCAAGTCTTTTACTCCATCCGCGATTTAGCCATTTTTAAAGTGTTGGATGCAGCGTTAGAAGTCTTCAACAACCATCTGGTTGACGTGCGAGAGACTTTGGAAAAACTAGAATGATGGGGAAATGTTTCGTTCCAGAAGTATAAAAAATTACCTGCTTTACAAACAATTTTTGTAGGAGCATTCCCCCGTGGTTGCCCCTACAAAACGTCTGCAAATCCTTTAGACGCGCTGCATAAATTTATCCGGTCAGCAACAGAGTAGGGGCATTTGGGCAGGAGACAGACAGATTAGATTTTCGGAGAGCTGTGGTTGAGGTTGGCAATTTCAGGGAAGCGGGAACTCCGAGCCAGCAGCCCAAAAGCAAGGATAATTCCGACGATCGCCAGTATCGCAGTCGGGTAAAAGGCATAAGTGTAGGAACCTAACATATCTCGGAGGCTGCCAGCTAGGGTTGTTCCGAGGAAAGCGCCCACCCCGTAAGCCGTGAAGACAATCCCGTAGTTTTTGGCGTAGTTTTCTGGGGAAAATAACGTTATAGTCGCGGTGGGAGCCAGCGCCAGCCATCCGCCCAGACACAGCCAAAACAGAGAAAAGGCAACGAGATAGGTGAGTAAGTGCCCTTCCCGAGCGTTCAACATCAAAATTGAGGCAATGAGAATTAGGACATAAGAAGCGACAGCGGCTTTGTGCGGCTGAAAGCGATCGCTCAGCCACCCAAACAAGGGACGACCTAAGCCATTAAATACCGCAAACAGAGAAACGGTTGCGGCGGCGGTTGCCGGGTCAATTTTAATAATTTCCTGGGCAACCGGGCTGGAGATGCCAATCGCTGACAACCCGACAAACGTGCCGATCGTATAGCAGAGCCACAGCCCGTAAAATTGAGGCGATCGCAACATCGGCAATTGCGATCGCGCTTCTTGAGTTGGAGCAGGAGAGGCTCCCTTCGCTCGGTTCCAGGACTGCTGCCAGTTCGCAGGAGCCAGTTCTAGCGTCGTGGAAATCGCCAGCACGATCGCCGCCAATCCTATTCCCAGGATAATAAAAGTCGATCGCATCCCAAATGTCTCGATCGAAAATCTGGCGAGAGGCGCAGTGATAACCGGTGACAAACCGAACCCGATCGCCGTCAAGCCAACGGCTAGCCCCTTGCGATCGGGAAACCAGCTCGCTGCAACCGCTAGGGGGACGCCATACGCAATTCCCACGCCAGCACCGCCGATCGCGCCATAGGTTAAAATCAGCACCCCGAGATTGGGAGCAAACGCCGAAAGAATATAACCCAAACCCGCGATCGCTCCGCCGAGCGCCGTCATTTTCTTCGCTCCCCAGCGCTTGATATAGAGCCCCGCCACTGGCATGAAAGCTGAATAAAATACCAAAAGCGCTGTAAACGGCAACATGCTATCCGTGGCGCTCAAATCGAGCATCTGTTCGAGGGGTTTCCTGAAAATACTCCAAGAATAAACCGTCCCCAAGCACAGCAATGCTATAATTCCCAAAATCACAAACAACCACCTGCCCGATCGCGCTGGCAGTCCAAAAAGTTTGGCGTCCTCCATAGAAGGTTCCTCTTGAATAAGTGAAAAACTTGTCGGGGTGGCCGTGCCGATTGCCCCGACAAAATTGCAGGATCGCAGCCGGAAATCAGCAATTAACTTCAAATCTCGCTGGCTACCACCGGATAAGGGATGAGGCTTTCATACTCTTCCAGAGTGCCATTAGACAAACAGCAATCGATAATATCCTTCCCTATCGGGTCTAAATCGGGTTCGAGGAATTTCTTAATTTGCTGGTCGAAAAATTCCTTGAGAATTTCTGCGCCGCGATCGAAGGCTTCATTCCCGACTTCGGGCTGTAAATTAACGCGGAAAAACCAGTTGCCGATCGTCTGCCCTTCCACCATCATCGATCGCAGGGTGTAACCCAACAGCGAACAGCGAGAAGCCACAGCCTGTTCTCTGGAAATCCGACCGCCACCGCGACGAGCGAGATATTCCCGCGCTATCCATTGCGGCATGAAACCCACTTCCCACGCCCCGACGTGCTGATTCGGACATAAGATATAACGCACTTTGGGCGTGGAAACAATTTGTTGCAGAATTAAGTTGGCTTGAATAACGCGCCGGCCAGTTGCAAAAGGCCAGTAAGAGCCGACACCTTCAGAAGTCATGCCCTCTTTTTGAACAATGCTGGGGTTGGCGTACCCGCGCGGGGCAACCAGCCGCCACAGCCAAGCCAGGGCTGGCGGCAGAAAGTGCAACAGCCCGATAATTCCATAGGTGGGCAATTCTTTAGTACAGGGGGGAGTCCGCACCCCAAAGCTGCGAATATCTACACTCACTGCCGTATTCACAACTCCGGGGACAATCTCTCGCGGAATTACCACGCGGGGGTTGGGGCAGGGCTGCCCCGGTTCGTCTTCTATATGATTCCAAATCAGGGCGGTGCTGTTGGGCGGCGCGTCAATATTTAAAAACAGCAGGGGTTGCGGCGGGTGAATCGTCAGTTCTTCGAGAGCGGGGTCTGTGCCATAGCGCGTGATGTGATTGAGGCGGACAAACCAAGCGTTTTCTGCATCCATCACGGCGAGTTTATCTTGATTTTCCGGCTTGCGCAGGCTGGGATGGCACAAAGCCATATCATCCGTAACCGGACGCAATTCGCATCCTCGCGGCAAAATTAAAGTGCGTTCGTCGCCAGTGACTGTGTTTGTGCCAAACAGGAGACTGCCATCAGAGCGGCGGTGAATTTGCTCGAGCATTTCGCTTTTGCCTCCCCCGCTTGCTCCTTCGTGCATGAAGGTGATTTTATTGTCGTAGGGGGTCACTACTTGTACGGTGGAGGCGTGAGCCGTAATCCAATTTTCTTGCTCTCCCAAGGTTAAAAGAATGCCGTAAATCCCTTTTTTGGCACTCGGACCGGGATAGAGGTTGTAGCTGAATATTTCGTGCAAGCCGGGACGGCGATTGTGGACGACGACTTGCTTTCCTGCAAAGACGGTATGGCGGAAGGGCGGCGCTACATAGATAACGCCTCCTAGGGAAAATTCTGGCCCCAAACTGGCGGGATCGTGAATGCCTTGCAGCAGCGACAGCCCAAAGGCAAAAAAGCCAGCATTCGCGGGCGCGACGACGATTATATCTGGCCCTTTGCCTTCAACGCCGGCAACGAATGCAAATAAGGCGAGTTCTTGGGTTTTTAGCCATTCAAAGGTCTGCGATCGCAGCGTTTCAAATTCAAAGCCATAACGGGACTGAAAAGTCTTTTTATTCGTGGGCTGCTCGTCGCCGATCGCCATGCAATCTGGATCGCGCCGTCGCATGTAGGGTTCGGTGTAGTTGGCGCATATTCCGTTGCGAACTTTGCATACAACTGCTTCAACCACTTTCCCCCGCCCCGGAATATCATAGGCTACCTCGTGATAGCCATTTTGTGCATCTCGCACGGCGAGGTCGATGAGCTGCTCGATGCTTGAGGCAATGGTAAAGCTGGGGCAGGATTTGAGAATATCGCTCAGTTCTGGAGGTAACTCAAAACTGGGAAGCAGATCTATTGATGCCATAAACTTCCCTAAAAATCAATTAGAGGCATTTGACAGAGCTGTTTTAGATTGCGCTCTGATACTTTTACAGGATAAAGCCAAAAATTATTTGACTTTTTTTGACGAGCAATCCTTTCAGCCTGCCTTATTTACACTACAAGTCTAAAATAAGTTTTCCCTTGAATCAATAGAAAGTTTTAAGATTTTAAATTTTTCATCCCCTCGTCCTCTTTTTTCAACTATTTATTAGCTCTTTGTCTGAGAATATATAAATCTTTGCAGATTCACAGATATCTATCTGTACGGCGATCCGGACGCCTGAGTTCTGCATTTATCTCGACTATGTGCCAGCTCATCAACCTTTGCAGGGACAAGCTAGGGTGTGTGTGAATGGATGCCAATATAGCGGTTTTCATCCCTTGTGAGGTACGTCAGAAACCCGGCTTCTTAGAGAAGCCGGGGACGAAAGCGTGTACGTCATCTGACTGAAAACCGCTATAAACGTACCCGCTACCCAATCTGGCCCGCAATTCTTTACCCGGGCGCGATCGCGCTCCGCTTGCTTCGCCGACCCGCGATCGCCTCATTCAGGGCCAATACCGAGGCGATTCTGGTAGAGATTGCCTTTCTGGTTGCGGCAACCGCCGCAGCGCCAAAGCCTCAACTCCAGATGCCATCGCAGTTACCGCCGCGCCCGGTGGTGGCGTCCCTAGAAATCCCTCGCAGTGATTGTCAGTTGTTTTTCTGCGTGCTAGGATATAACACCGCTGTTTGAAAGCAAGTCTGCCGTGGGAGAGCCCAGTCAGCGGCTTGCGGTCAAAAGCGGCCAAAACAGTTGGCCAAGGGGAAGCGATTGACAGAAAAAGCGATCGCAGATAATTTCTCGCGATCGCCGGTTCTAATTGCGTTGCCACGCGCAATTCTATTTACGAACACAGTCAGCTCTAACGAAGAACTCGAAAAGCTTTCCGATTCACAAAAATTTTTACTCACTTTCCAGCCCAGTAAAGGACTTACCAACCTTTACTCTCTGGACTCTTGCAGCCAACGTTACAAAAAGAAGCGATCGCGCCAAAATAATTTACCTGTTTTACTCGATTGACCTTTTTCTCGTAAAAGGATTTAGTCGAACCGTCGGGTAAATCCTGGCTGCGCCACTCCTACCTCAACAAATCCCCTTTCGGGAAAAAGCAAGCACGAACACGCAGAACTATACCATGAATAACGCGAATGTGAATCACAACGACACTCACAATCAAATCGATCGGGGCGCAGAGGCGGAAATATTTAACGGTCAAAGATGGCTAGTCGAGGAGCGGGATGCTTGCGGCGTCGGCTTTATTGCCAACCCCGACGGTCGAAATAGCCACGATATTATCGGCATGGCTTTGTCGGCTCTGAGCTGCATGGAACATCGGGGGGGCTGTAGCGCCGATCGCGATTCCGGGGATGGGGCGGGGATAATGACGGCAATCCCTCGCGAGTTAATTCTCGCCTGGGCGGCAGAAAAAAATATCGCGATCGATCCGGCGGCAGAATTAGCCGTGGGCATGGTGTTTCTGTCCCGCGATGCTCAGAAAGCCAGCGCCACTCGCCAAATGATTGAAAAAGAGGCAAACTCCCACGGCTTTACCTTCCTTGGCTGGCGCGAGGTGCCCGTACAGCCTGACGTTTTGGGGATTCAAGCGCGGGAAAATCAGCCGCAAATCGAACAAGTTATCCTCCAATCCAGCCAGTGGCAGGGAGACGAACTCGAACGTCAGTTGTACCTGACTCGCCACTCCGCCGGCAAAGAACTCTCGAAAATTGAGAGCATGAAATGGGGCGAAGATTGGTACATTTGCTCCTTTTCTTACCGCACCATTGTTTATAAAGGCATGGTGCGATCGGAAGTGTTGGGCGAGTTCTATTTAGATTTAAAAAATCCCGCCTACCAGAGTGCTTTCGCCGTTTATCACCGCCGCTTCAGTACCAATACGATGCCGCGCTGGCCGCTAGCCCAGCCGATGCGCATGTTGGGACACAACGGCGAAATTAATACCCTGTTAGGCAATATTAACTGGATGATGGCGCGGGAAAAAACCCTGACGCATCCGATTTGGGGCGATCGGATCAGCGACTTGCGGCCCGTGGTCAATATCAACAACAGCGACTCGGCAACCCTCGACAACGTGATGGAATTGCTGGTGCGCTCTGGCCGCAGCCCGGAAGAAGCGCTGACGATCATGGTGCCAGAAGCTTACCTGAATCAGCCCGATTTGGCAAGCTATCCCGAAATTGTCGATTTCTACGAATATTACAGCGGCATTCAGGAAGCGTGGGACGGCCCCGCCCTGCTCGTCTTCAGCGACGGCAAGCAGGTAGGCGCGATGCTCGATCGCAACGGATTGCGCCCCGCTCGCTATTGCGTCACCCGCAGCGGCATGGTCATCGTCGCCTCGGAAGCCGGCGTGGTGGACTTGCCGGAAGAAGAAATCGTCGAAAAAGGCCGCCTCGGTCCCGGTCAGACGATCGCCGTTGACTTGGAAACCAGCGAAGTCTTGAAGAACTGGGAAATCAAGCAGCGCATTGCCAAAACCCACCCCTACGGCGAGTGGCTGAAACAGTACCGCCGCGAACTGGCCGCGCAACCCTTTGCAGAAACCCCGCAATTCGACGAAAGTACCCTGCTGCGCCTGCAAGCCGCATTCGGCTACACGGCAGAAGACCAAGAAATGGTCATCGAAGAAATGGCCGGCACCGGCAAAGAACCCACCTTCTGCATGGGCGATGACATTCCCTTAGCCGTGCTTTCGGGACGCCCCCACTTGCTCTACGACTATTTCAAACAGCGCTTTGCTCAGGTGACGAACCCGCCGATCGACCCGCTGCGGGAAGGGATGGTGATGTCGCTGTCGCTGCAATTGGGCGATCGCGGCAACCTGCTGGAAGCCAAACCCGAATACGCCCACCTGCTGAAAATTTCCTCGCCCGTTCTCAACGAGGCAGAACTGGACGCCATCCGGGCATCGGAATTTGAAGTTGCCGAACTCTCGGCGCTGTACGAAATTGCTTCGGGACCGGACGGGCTGAAAGATGCCGTCGCCAAACTGTGCGAGCAAGCAGCCGAAGCAGTGCGCTCTGGGAAGAAAATCTTGATTCTCAGCGATCGCCTCGCCAATCTCAGCGCGGAATATACCTACATTCCGCCGCTGCTCGCCGTGGGCGCTGTCCACCACCACCTGATCCGCGAAGGGCTGCGGATGAAGGCGTCGATTATCGCCGATACCGCCCAGTGCTGGAGCACGCACCACTTTGCCTGTTTAATCGGCTACGGTGCTTCTGCCGCCTGCCCCTATTTGGCTCTGGAAACCGCGCGCCAGTGGTGGGCGAGTTCCAAAACGCAAAACATGATGGAGCGGGGCAAAATTCCAGCCATCACCATCGCCAAAGCCCAAGCCAATTACCGCAAAGCCGTACAAGACGGCTTGCTGAAAATTCTCTCGAAGATGGGAATTTCGCTGCTCTCCAGCTATCAGGGGGCGCAAATCTTCGAGGCGATCGGCATCGGGCCAGATTTGCTCCAGTTGGGTTTTGCAGGCACGGCGTCCCGGATTGGCGGGCTCTCCGTTCGCGAGCTGGCGCAGGAAGTGATCTCTTTCCACCGCCGCGCCTTCCCAGAACTGACGCTCAAGAAGTTGGAAAATTTCGGCTTCGTGCAGTACCGCCCGGGTGGCGAGTACCACATGAATAACCCGGAAATGTCGAAAGCGCTGCACAAGGCTGTCGCGTCGTTCAACAGCGAAACCAGCGAGAACAAAGGCTCCGATCTCTATGAGGTTTATCGGAAATCCTTGCAACAGCGCCCGGTAACGGCGTTGCGGGATTTGCTGGAGTTCAAGAGCGATCGCCCGCCGATTTCTATTGAAGAAGTCGAGCCGGTTGAGGCGATAATGAAGCGCTTCTGTACCGGCGGCATGTCCCTGGGGGCGCTGTCGCGGGAAGCCCACGAAGTCCTCGCGATCGCCATGAACCGCATCGGCGGCAAATCCAACTCCGGCGAGGGCGGCGAAGATCCGGTGCGCTTCAAGGTACTCGACGACGTGGACGAGATGGGCAACTCGCCCCTATTGCCGCACCTCAAAGGGCTGCGCAATGGCGATACCGCTTCTTCAGCTATCAAACAGGTGGCGTCTGGTCGTTTTGGCGTCACCCCCGAGTATTTGATGAGCGCCCAGCAGATCGAAATCAAAATGGCGCAGGGGGCGAAGCCGGGAGAAGGCGGTCAGTTGCCTGGAACTAAAGTGAGCCCGTACATCGCCATGCTGCGGCGATCGAAGCCGGGTGTCACGCTGATTTCGCCGCCGCCGCACCACGACATTTATTCGATCGAAGATTTGGCGCAGTTGATTTTTGACTTGCATCAAATCAATCCCAAGGCGGGAGTCTCGGTGAAGCTTGTAGCGGAAGTCGGCATCGGCACGATCGCGGCTGGCGTGGCAAAAGCTAATGCAGATATTATCCAAATTTCCGGTCACGACGGCGGCACCGGCGCGTCGCCGCTCAGTTCCATCAAGCACGCGGGTTCGCCGTGGGAATTGGGGCTGACGGAAGTGCATCGAGTGCTGATGCAAAATGCCCTGCGCGATCGCGTGGTGCTGCGCGTAGACGGCGGGCTGAAAACCGGCTGGGATGTAATGATGGGCGCTTTGATGGGCGGCGAAGAATACGGCTTCGGCTCGATCGCCATGATTGCCGAAGGCTGCATTATGGCGCGCATCTGCCACACCAATAACTGCCCGGTTGGGGTAGCCACTCAACAAGAGAAATTGCGCGAACGCTTCACCGGCGTTCCCGCTCACGTCGTGAATTTCTTCTATTTCGTGGCGCAGGAAGTCCGCAGTATTTTGGCAGCGCTGGGCTATCGATCGCTCAATGAAGTCATCGGGCGCTCTGACTTGCTGAAGGTGCGAGAAGATGTCAAGCTGACGAAGACGCAATCGCTGAATCTGAATTGCTTGCTACAGCTTCCCGATACGCGGGAAAATCGCGACTTCCTCGTACACGAGGCGGTACACAGCAACGGTTCCGTGTTGGATGACGAACTGCTCGCCGATGCCGACATTCAAGGAGCGATCGCGAATCACGGCAGCGTTGCGAAGACTGTAAAAGTGGTCAATACCGACCGAACTGTTGGGGCGCGGATTGCCGGAGCGATCGCTCAAAAATACGGCAACAGCGGCTTTGAAGGACAAATTACCCTCAATTGCCAAGGCAGCGTCGGTCAGAGTTTCGGTGCCTTCAACCTTCCCGGAATGACGCTCGTACTAGAAGGCGAAGCCAACGACTATGTAGGCAAAGGCATTCACGGCGGCGAAATCATTGTCAAACCGTCTCCGAAGGCGACATTCGACGCATCCGAAAACGTCATTATCGGCAATACCTGCCTTTACGGCGCGACGGGCGGCTTCCTATTTGCTTGCGGCACAGCCGGCGAACGGTTTGCCGTGCGCAACTCAATGGCAAAAGCCGTCGTTGAGGGAACCGGAGATCACGCTTGCGAGTACATGACAGGCGGCGTTGTCGTCGTACTCGGCAAAGTCGGGCGCAACGTCGGCGCTGGCATGACGGGCGGCTTAGCCTACTTCCTCGATGAAGACGGCAGCTTCCCGGCAAAAGTCAATCCCGAAATTGTCAAGATGCAGCGAGTTTCCACCCCTGCAGGCGAAGAACAACTCAAAGAGTTGATTCAGATGCACGCCACCCGCACGGGCAGCAAAAAAGCTGAGAAGATTCTGGCGAATTGGACGGAATATTTGCCGAAATTCTGGCAGCTCGTTCCGCCCAGCGAAGCCAATTCACCTGAAGCGAGCGCCGAGGCGGCTGCACAAAAAGTTGCGGTGAAAGCGTAGAAGTTTGCAGTCAGACTGAAGGCTTTACCAGCCACCACAGTCTATCCTGTAACCGATTAACGAATCAGGGGCGGCTGGTGCCGCCCCTTTTTTCGCAGTGATAAATAAGTAGCGATTCGCCCAACTCTAAAAAACTCTCTTCTTTCGCTTCCTCTGCGTTCTGAAGCGTCTTTGCGGTTTAAAAAACTCACGACTTCTCAAACACTAGCTTTCTCCCGACAGTTCGCCGAGCGGAGGCGATCGCTCCTTCACCGACCTCTTTTCTCAACTTTCTCAATTAACTCCGCCGACATTTCAACCGCTAGCATCATAAGGATTTGCTCTCGTTCTCCTCGGGCACCGTCATCGCTCACGTTTGGGTAAATATGCGGGTTTCCCAGCATCCCAGCCAACAACTGTGCCGCTATTTGTTTCACTTCGGAAATATTTGAATCCATCGCGTTTCCTTCCTAAAGTTCCGCTATACTAAATTCCAGCCTTACTCTGCCCTTCGCCTCAGTTGTCGCTGAAGCATTATTTTCTCGCCATCTCGATCGAGGTAGTGCGTTTGTTTTCACAGCACTTTTGAGGATAGCAGACTATTAAAGTCCAGTATAGACTCATCTGGCTTGAAATACAGCGATTTTGCATCAATCCTTAACATTTCGCCTGGTTGCCCGATCGCAACCGGCGCTCTGAGTTTAGGTTCTGCTGGGGTTGCCTGCGCTACGATGCTGGACAGTACGAAGCGCGATCGCGATTTATCAAAGGTGAGTTTTTCGCTTTTTCAATATCTGTTTCAGGGCAGCAACGTTGCAGCCAGTCGCCCGCTTTACTGCCGTGACAAGCGCCAAATCTTTTTCAGGGGATGGCCCCTCTTTACCTATTCTAGAACCTAGCCAATTGTGTTATTTTTGAAGAAATATTGCCGTATCGTCACAAATTGAAGCAGTAATTTTATTCGATCCAAACAAAAGGGGAAGTATGAACGCTTCTGAAATGCGCCAGCAAATTAACCAGTATCTCGACCAACTATCAGGCGATCGCCTGAGACTAGCCGCTGAGTTTCTGGCGTACTTGGCAGAAAAAGAACAACAGTAGGCAAAACATTATCCGAATCAGACACGAGAAGAATTTGTCCATTCTCTACAGGGAAAATATGCCCACCTGCCGAATAGCAGTGAAGAGTTTGCCCGTCGCAAGCAGGAAAAAATTGACCTAGAGGAGCCCGGTTCGTGACAGTGGTACTAATTGATGATAATTTTGCAAATCGGCCTTTTTACCCCCAGCGCGATCGCTATGCGGCTGAGTGCCTCAGTGTCCATTCCGCTGCCTAGCCGTTCTCTGAAAGGAGCGATCGCCCCAGCTTGCTTACTGCTGAGGTCGGTAAAAATCTTTAAAAATGTACTTTTCGTTACACACATCGCTCTAAATTTTAAATATACTGATATTAGAAATAATCATTGTTTTTCTCCGCAGTGCCCGTCAAACGGCGCTGCTTTTTGTTTTTTTAGGGTTCTGCCCGATTAGCCATCGCTTTGAGATTATTTATTTTAGAGCTGAAATTTTAGCTACAGCGTAAAAGCACCAGATTAAATATTTTTAACTGCCCTAAAAAATGCTGATTTACAACAAAAAACGGCGTTTCGGGGCTCAAAACAAAACCCCCAGCGGATGAGGCTGGAGGTTGGAGAGGCTCGGAGAGCCACCCCCGGCGCTTGGGAGCGCCCGAATGGGGCGTGGCTTGTGTTCCTACGAGTTGGGCAGGGTGCTGCTGGCATAAGCATCCATCGAGTAGGCAGGAGTGCGATCGCTGTAATCCGTCTGGGTGCCCGTCACAGAATAAGCCAGCTTCTCAAAGGATTCAGAGCGCCAGTTGCGCTGGTGGATGGGCTTCGACTGTTCGCCCCGGAAATACGCTTGGGTTCCCAACACCGCCGCAGCAACCCAACCCACGACAAAGAGTGCAATCAGTAAAATCATTTTTGGCTTCCTCTTAAGTTTTGTTAACTTATGTAAATTAATGTAACGCCTGCTTGCCGAGGGTGTCAAGGTCGTGTAGGTGGTGGAAACCCCTCAAAGAGGTAGAGGAATCCTTACCTGCGGACGTGCCCGCCAAAATGCTAGAAACCCGGCTTCTCAGGGAAGCCGGGTTTCTCAAGCCCGTCGGCGGGAATGCGGTTTTTTCAGCAGCTTATCGAGAGGCGATCGCCTGGTAGTGACGTTCGTAGCAGGCGAGAACCCGCTCGACGACTTCCTGAATGCTCAAGCCGTCTGTTTGGATTTCGATCGCGTCAGGGGCTTTTTGCAAAGGTGCCACGGCGCGAGTGCTGTCTTTGCGATCGCGCTCGGCGATGTCGCGTTCGAGCTGCTCCAAACTCACGATCCCCTGCCCTTGTTCTGCCAAATCTTGCTGGCGGCGTCGCGCTCGTTCGCGCGCGGAAGCAGTCAAAAATATCTTAATGTCGGCATCGGGGAAAACATTCGTGCCGATATCGCGCCCTTCCGCCACCAAACCCCCTTTCTTGCCGAGATTCTGCTGCTGTTGGACGAGCAAGCGACGCACGGCGGGTTGGGCGGAGACGGCGGAAACGCGAGCCGTCACCTCTAAGGTACGAATCGCCTGCGTCACCTCTTCCCCGTCAACCTGAACGGGAACTGGCGCGAGGGGATCGCTGACGAGGGGCGTTCCGATGGTAATTTCGCAGCGTCCGATCGCCTCAGCGACGGCGGGTTCGTCTTCGATCGCGATCCCCGACTGGAGGACGTGCCAGGTAGCCGCCCGGTACATCGCCCCGGTATCGAGATATCTGAACTCCAAAGCTCGGGCAATGTAGCGGGCGACCGTGGATTTGCCGACGCCGGCGGGGCCATCGATCGCGACAATCGGCTGGCGATCGCGCAGGATGACATTATCGATTAACCGCGTAGAACCGAGGCGGGCTGCGATCGATAACAGCCCGACCTCTTCAACTTTCTCTAAAGGCATCAGAGTATTGAGATCGACTAATTCAACATATTCCAGCAAGACGCTCGGTTCTGTGGCCAACTCCGCTTTCACCGCTGCTATCAGATCGGCACCCGCGCGATCGCCAGCCACAAACGCTGTTTCTGCTTTATGTAAACTACGATACAACACCGACGCCTGTTTTTTCTGCTCGTCAGTTAAATATTGATTGCGGGAACTCATCGCCAGACCCGACGGTTCCCGCAAAGTCGGGCACGGCACGATTTCAACGGGAATATTCAAATCGGCCACCATCCGCCGAATAATGGCCACCTGCTGGGCGTCCTTCTGACCGAAATAGGCGCGATCGGGCTGCACCAAGTTGAAAAGTTTGGCGACGATTGTACAAACTCCCTGAAAGTGACCGGGGCGCGATCGCCCGCACAGCACCGAAGTCATAGAGGCGGGAGGCACTACGGCACTCGAGAGAGAAAAATCAGAAGTTTGAAGGTGATTTTCTGCCGCGATCCTTTCTACTTGCGGCTTTATTCCCACTTCCCCCGCGCTGGGAGCAAAAATCGCATCCGCGCCCGCTGCTTCGCACAATTGCCGGTCTTTTTCCAGAGTGCGGGGGTACTTTTGAAAATCTTCCTTCGGGCCAAATTGCAGGGGATTGACGAAAATACTGACGATGACAGTAGCGTTTTCTTGTCGCGCCCGCTCGATTAAACTCAGGTGGCCTGCGTGCAGCGCTCCCATTGTCGGAACGAGACCCACCCCCGACGGGACGGCTCTGCTTGCGTCCCGATATTGTTCGGCTCTCTGTAGGTCTAAGTAGCAGCGCAATGCAGCAACCGTAGTAAACAGGCGCACTCTCATCCCCCAAGTGTTTGTCTAGCTTCCCGCACCCTGAGTATTGTACCCAGAGAATTCAGGAGTCAGGAGTCAGGAGTCAAGAAAACTTCTGAATTCTGACTTCTGACTTCTGTCCCACCCCAAGTGTCCCGGTTTCAGCAGGGAACCAGCCTTTCTACCAGGGCTGGGAGCCGATCCGGGCTGGATCTTCAGCGCCGAGAACGTCCACGCGCACGGGAGCGACTCCAGAGTCCATCATGCCGATCGATTCGGCAGCGGCAGCAGAGAGGTCAATAATCCGCCCGCCGGAAAATGGCCCGCGATCGTTAATTCTAACGATGACGGACCTGCCGTTATCGAGGTTGGTGACGCGCACGCGGGTGCCGAAGGGCAATTCCAGGTGGGCAGCGGTGAGGTCGTTCTGGTTGAAAATTTCGCCGCTGGCGCTGGCATTGCCGTGGAAACCTGGCCCGTACCAGGAAGCCCAGCCGTTATAGCTCAATAAAACTGGCCCCGTGGGTGCAGTGTCTGTCGCGGCGCTGCGGGGGGCGTAGGCTAACCTGGTGAATCCGGGAATTTCTGCCAGAGGCGGGGCGTTGCCGAGCAGGCGGCGCAGGCGGTTGGTGGCTTGCAGGGCGTCTTCTGCCAGGTTGCCGGTGGTGTCTGGCAGGATGGTGTCGCCGTCGATGGCGACTAAATCTTGGCCGTTGATTTGGATGGTAAAGCGATCGCCTTGGGAATCGGGGCTGACGGTGATGGTGCTGGCGTCTGTGCCGTCTCGATTGAGCTGTTCGATATAGGCGGCGATCGCGCTAGCTCGGGCGATCGGATCGTTTTCTGAGTATTGCTGGGCGGTTTGGACGGGCGCGTTTTTGCCTCCGCCAATTTTACCCCGTTGGGTTTTCCCGATGGCCACTGATGGGGCGCGGCCAGACGCCTCCACTTCGGAGCCGAGAAACGTCAA
Organism: uncultured bacterium; assembly: GCA_964405435.1. Classification (GTDB taxonomy): domain Bacteria; phylum Cyanobacteriota; class Cyanobacteriia; order Cyanobacteriales; family Oscillatoriaceae; genus DVEG01. The sequence continues at coordinate 6,270 of CAYOOD010000023.1, read as the reverse complement.
AACGGGAATGTTGTGAACGTGAAGCGTGGCGGCAGCTCGCCCTTCCATGACGTGCGGATAAATCTTGGCGATCGCCGCGTCTAAAGCCGGTGAGCCTTGAAACTGATACTGCACTTGCGCGATCGCCCCTGCTGGGGTTGAAGGTAGGGAAGCAGTTTCTCCTGTTCCAAAGTTTTGTGCAGGAGAAATATTCGCCTCGGAGCCCGTGGCAACTGCCCGAGCGTGCGCCGCCTGACTGGACACCGACCCGAAAGCCGCTACCAGTAAGGCAGTTGTCAGGCTACTCCAAAGTTTTTGATTCATACATCCATCCATGAGGAGCAATTGGAAATCGAGTTTTGAGGAAAGCAAAATGTCGCCAACTCATGTAGATTGCGCGCGCCACTAACTCGAACTCGTTCCGCTTTCCTTTGGAATGCGGGAACTGCAACAGAGTAACACGAACTTTTTAGATTGGGGATCGCTCGTTCCCGAAAAATTGCCCAAATTTTACAGAAAGTTTACATTTTTTAGGGGGCAAACAAGGCCGAGTTTCAATATTTTCAAGGGTTTCGGCTTTTTTGCAAAGTTTATCGATAATTTACATAAAAATGATGCGATTTCTGCATAAAAAGCCGTCGGGGAGCGAGAGTGCCATCATAACTGCCTGAAAGCTGAAAGCGTAAAGCCGAGTGCTAGTGGCTTTTTAGTAAAATACATCCTGCAATATCGCGCGATTCGGGAAGTTTGGGCGATGGATTATCGAGAAGCGGGTGTAGATGTCGAGGCGGGGCGGGCGTTTGTGAATCGGATACGCAGCCTGGTACACAGCACCTATCGACCGGAGGTGTTGGGCGGGTTAGGCGGTTTTAGCGGTTGCTTTCAGCTACCGGCGGGATATCGAGAACCGGTTTTAGTATCGGGGACGGATGGCGTGGGCACGAAGCTGAAACTCGCTCACCAACTGAACCGGCACGACACAGTAGGAATTGACCTCGTGGCAATGTGCGTCAACGATGTACTGACATCGGGAGCGGAGCCGCTGTTTTTCTTGGATTATGTGGCAACGGGCAAGTTAAATCAGGAACAACTGGCTGAAGTGGTTGCCGGGATTGCAGAAGGCTGCAAGCAGGCAAATTGCGCGCTGCTGGGGGGCGAAACGGCGGAGATGCCGGGATTTTACCAGCCGGGAGAATATGACTTAGCTGGGTTTTGCGTGGGAATTGCGGAGCGCAGCGAACTGCTGAACGGATCGCAGGTGCAAGTGGGGGATGTGGCGATCGCGCTTCCCAGTTCGGGGGTTCACAGCAACGGGTTTAGTTTGGCGCGCAAGATTGTGAGCGATCGCGGTTTTGCGTTGAGCGATCGCCCGGAAGCCCTGGATAAAACATTAGGGGAAACTCTATTGACACCAACGCGAATTTATGTTAAAGAAATCCTCGCCGCCCGCCGTTCCGGGATTGACATTCACGGCATGGCGCACATCACCGGAGGGGGTTTGCCGGAGAATTTGCCCCGCTGTTTGGGAGAGGGGCAATCTATCAGAATCGAGCCGAATAGTTGGGAAGTGCCGCCGATTTTTCAATGGCTGGCAGAGGTAGGTGAGGTGAGTCAGCCGGAGATGTTCAACACGTTTAATATGGGGGTTGGTTTCGTGGTGCTGGTGCCCCGCGATCGAGCAGAACAGGCGATTAGTTGGTTTGACGAGCAGGGGATAAATGCTCGGAAAATTGGAGAAGTTGTTGAGGGTGCCGGCGAGTTGATAGGGTTGGCGGAATAATAACCTCTCCCTCTAACCCCCTTTCTGCAAGCAGAGAGGGGGGATTTGATGAGAAGGGCAGGTAGGGTGATGGGTAGATACAAACTGTCCGATGTTAGACATAATTTTCACTCAAACAGCGTTCCCTGAATCACAGATAGCGATCGCTCAACAAGTTTCTTCTGCTTCGGTTTCCACTCCTGTGCTGCCAAATCGACTCCGCGTAAAGTTGACGGTCGCCAGAGAACAGTATCGTTGGGGTCGTGGTCGCGCATGTGCATCAAGGCGGTGTTGCGGCTATTCGTGGCATAGCAGTAGGCACACCCAAAAATACAGCTTTCGTAGGCACCGATATCAACTGACTCAACGCAACCGCAGTCTTGTCGAGTGGGGGCAGCTTTTAGGTGGAACTCGGCGTCCGATCGCAGCATCCTAATCAAGTCCATATCAAGGCAGCGCGCCTTCTCAACACCCGCACCGATTAGGGCATCCTCACAGCAAGAATACAATGTGATGCCCCGTGGCGCAGCAATGTCACGCAGTTGCTCAACCAATCTGCGCTGTTCCTCAAGGGAGGGGCGCTGGAACTTCACTCCATACTTTTGGGAGACTAGCCCGAGGTTGCGCTCAGTCTTGCCGTAGAAATCCACAAAAGAGAAGTAGCAGCGCTTAGTATAACCCGCTAGCTGGCGACTGAGGAAGTCGAACCGCTCGATATGATAAGAGGGAGGTGTGATGTCACTCAGTACGATTGGATCGTACCTCCACTGCACTCTTTCTGGAGAAACCTGCTCTGACACCTGTTGAAAGTTTTTGATTGACACGTTAAGTGAAGGATTGTTACTTTCTATTGACTTTGGATACCCTATAATGGTGAAATGAAAATAGAAATAGTACCCCTCATTACGCAGGAAATCGACGTGTGGCAGCAGGGGTTTGGGGTTGCGAGTCCAGAACACGATGGCCAAGCAGTCCTCTGGCTGAAGCGAGACACGATAGACTTGCCTGCTGAATGGATTAATCCAGTGGCAAAACCCAGCCCTGATGCGGTTGAGCAACCACTGGGAGTAGAAGGCTGGAATATCGGTACGGCGGCTGGCGCTAATAATTTTCACAGGAGTTACGCAATTGACACCAATATATTCTAGCTATACTTGACGAATAAATCAACTTGGCCTATATTTTTGTTGGCGATCGACTTCGTGTATAATGGTTTTATGTCGAATTTGCTCAGCCCTTAACTTATCTATGGCAATTTATGGCCGCTAATATAAGTTCGCACCCAGCGTCCAGTCCGTTCAGGCCCGTTATCTAAAAACAATTGAAGATATTGGAGAAGTTAATGACAAGCCAGTCTCAGATTTATAGCTTTCCTTCTTACATTCAAGAAGCTTATACTGATGTTCATCAGTGGCTAGCCAGACAACCAGATGCAGGGGAATATAAAAAGAAAGCCAGAAACCCTCAATTGCTTCACGAAAAAACTCTAGAATCTGCCGCAGCTCAATATTATACTTATTTTCCCGCGCACTATTTCAAAGTTGCTTATACTCTGAAAAGTATTGTCCCTCCTGAACAGTTAACAAGCTGGCTCAATCCCAACTCGCACATCTGTATTGTTGACATAGGATGTGGGGCAGGGACTGCATCCGCAGCGTTTATAGAAGCAGTTATTTGCCTACGAAAAAAAGAAAAATTAACCTATCCGCTCAACATTTATTGTCTGGGTATGGACGTTAATCAATATGCTCTGGTAATATACCACCAGCTTATGATGCGAGTGAAAACAAAAGTTAGCTCGTTGAATGTTAACCTGGAATATAATGTCCTGCCTAAAGGTATCGGAGAAGGTGTATTTTCAATAAGACAGTGCTTAGGGAATAAGCGCGAACAATGGCAACAACCAGTTTTATCTAACGTTTTAATGATGCAGTCTAATGTAATAGATTTTTTAGAAAATGATTATAAGGAACAGCAGAAAGAATACGAGTGTCTCAAAAAGTTAGGCATAAGTTCGGAAAAAATTTTGGATGATTATGAAAAATTCACTCAAGAGTATGCCCTAGCCTATAAATATTTATTTGAAGAAGTAACAATCGACCGCCTACACGCGATTACAATTGGTAGCAAGAGCAACACCAGTCCCTATGATGACTTGCGGCGGATAAAAGCAATGGCAAATGCTCTAGAGCAGACCTTTTGTAGCAGCGGTCATAAAGTAGAGTGCGTTGACTTAGGAACTCATTATGTTCACTATGATAACCCTATTAGTAGCTACTGGAGAAACATAAGAATCGATTATCACTCCGATTTTCATGTTAATATCAGCACTATCACCAGTGCCAAGTTGGAAGAAGATCGAGATTGGAATGAGGTTATAAGCATAGATAATCTAGAACTAGCTTGGGCCAAGGCACGTCGCAATTTTTTAACAGAAGTAATTTTTGATGAAGTAGAAATACGATTATTTGAGAATCAATTGGATGAAAATCTAAAAAATCTACAAAAACAGTTGATGGCCTATATAGAAGATGTAGCCTGTAGTGGTGAGCGCATCTCTTATAAGTTTCCCAAAAATTCATCAAATACGCGGCCCCGTTTGCTATCGCGCATGGAAGAAGAAATTCTCTCAACTGCCATCATTCAGAAATTAGGCTATAAAGCCGATGGTTTACAAAGTAGTTATGCCCATCGCCTTGCCCGAAGAAATGGAAATCGGCAAACCGAATATTTATATGAGCCCTGGTTTAACAGCTATTATGATAGATTTATGGTTAAAACTCGTGAAAGTGCGTTAAAGCATGACAATGGGGTGGTGCTGCAAATTGATATTAAGTCTTACTATACGGAAATTATACAAGACCAACTGATTGAGTTGACAAGTCAAGAGTTGCGAACTAAAAGTGAACGTATTCTGTGGTTGTTACGAATTTTACTGTCAAAGGGATTAGATGGGCATGAAGATAATCGCGGCCTATCCCAAGGAAGTATTGGTTCGGGATTCTATGCTAACATTTATTTAACTTCTATCGACGCACGGTTTGGCTCTGAAAATAATGAATGGGATGTCCAATATCATCGCTTTGCTGATGACATTATGCTTGTCATTCCGAATCCAGAAGATGTCAACTCTGTGAGGGGCGCGATAGAGGAAGAGTTGGGAAAAATTGGACTCAGCTTAAATACTGGCAAAACCAAAATATATCAAGTACCAGATTTCCTGGAAAAAACCGAAGCAGATGAAATTTTGAGGGAATTAAGCGATAGCTTTAAAAAGCTAATCACTCCCTTAGAGGTAATGAACTATAATTACCGGAATAAATTTAGAAATTATTATGTTTCTGACGAAAAATGGTGGTACTTTTTAGATCGGTATTGCCAGTGCCTGCAAAGTATAAACATTTATGTAACGAAAAAGGATTTGAGTAGAAAGATATATAAGTATATCTTCAAGTCAGAAAAACAGTTAAAACAAGAGTTACAGTTAACGCTTCCAGAGCTGCCAAACACTGAGGATTCTCCAACTACTAAAGCGTGGCCTCTCTATTTTAAAGAGTACAATCCTGATTGGATTGCACAAAAAGATAACATGCGGGATAAATTGATTAACCTTTTTGGGCAGAGCCTGCAAGAATTAAAGCAGCTTGATGAGAGCAATTACAATCGCGATCGAGCGGAACGGCGCGTCCGTTTTGCAGTCAACAGGTTATGTATGTTAGGTTTCGCAGAAATACAGGAAGAACTTCTTGAAATCTTGTGTAATTCTCCCTGGATTTTTCGCACCAAACTCTCGTATTTTGTGGAAAGCTTGGCACGCCAGGGTTGCGGAGCTGAGATTATGAAGCTACTAACACACTATGCAAAACAATACAAATGAAATCCATGAATACATCAGGGCTGTCACCCTTCGCGCCATGCGCTTTCTACCCAGCCTTGACGCGCAGCAGTGGGAGACACTGATAGAATTTGCAACCACAAGTGAGTCGGTAGTGGAACGACTCATGGCAACTGAGACTTGGTTGTATCTCAGTGATTCGTATTCTCCTTTCCTCAAGGAAAACCACATAAAAGCTGTAAAAAATGCTTTAGACAGCAAGCCAGCACCGACAACCAGGCTGAAGGCAAATTATATCCTAATATTAGGAAGACACGCACCTCAAACTATCCAGGAACTTCCCCAAAATGGCGACGATTATTTACTTAGCGAGGCACATAAAATGGTAATCGAAGGAAGAGTACAAGATTTATTTGAGTCCCCGGAACCTGCAATAATCAGAGAAAAATTCTACAGCGGTAATCCCAAAGGCGGCACGGATGATGAGGATGATTACAGATAGATATTGTTGCCGATTTTTATTTAATAGAATCCTATCCTACTTAGAGAGACTGATTACTGGCTAGCTGTAGCTAATGGCGATCGCTCCTTACCCTTCCCTCTCCAGCAACGGGCGATCGCCCCAAATGCTCACAACCCCAAAAGACATCTCCAAAATTTCAAACCTTTTTCCCCTTAACGCTTCCAGCGTTCGTGT
>CAYOOD010000022.1:0-85670 GCA_964405435.1 uncultured bacterium | reverse complement strand
ATAATTCGGGTACTACAACCCGGCGATCTGATGGCGTTGGGCTAACGGCAAATGAGGAGTGGACAACCGATCCCTACTTCGGCTCGAAGCGGACGTATTTTGCTGATGTGAATGGCGATGGCAAAGCCGATGCGATCGCAGCAGACGGCGTGACAGTCCGACTCTCGAATGGCAGTCAATTCGGTAGCACTCAACAGTGGACAGATATCGGGTATTCGGGAGACAAAGGAACATTTTTTGCAGACGTAACTGGCGATGGCAAAGCCGACGCGATCGTGGTTAATGCCATCAATGCTGTAGGAATTGTAGTCCGCCGCTCCGACGGGACTCAGTTTAAGCCTAATGAATGGTGGGCTTGGGAAAATTATGGAGCAGCGAAAGGATTTTATTTCGCCGATGTCAATGGCGATGGCAAAGCTGACGCGATTATTGCCGAAAATGACGGGTTAAAAGTGCGGCTGTCTGACGGAACTAAATTCCTCAGCCCCCAAAATTGGACGGGAATTGGTTATGGCGGGATAAAAGGACTCTTCTTTGCAGATGTCACTGGCGATGGAATGGCTGATGCGATCGTTGTCAATACTCCTAACGGGGGATTGCCAGTAGGTATCACCGTCCGACCTTCTGACGGCACTCGCTTTACAAACAACGAAACCTGGAGCACGAATGGTTATCATGGGGACAATGGCATTTATTTTTCTGATGTCAGTGGGGATGGAAAGGCTGATGTCATTTACTCGAACGGTAATGCCATTCTAGTCGCACTCTCTGACGGCACGAAGTTTGGAGAGATCAAGCCTTGGACACAGATCGGTTATTGGGGAAATGGAGGACACGGCACTTTAGTTAAAAGTGTAGATGTCAGCGATGCCAAAACTTACCTGATTGAAGGGAATGTGCGGCGTTTGGCTCTCAATCCTGAAACCTTGACAGCCTTGGGTTTTAAGAGCGAAGATGTTCAATTTCTCTCAAATGAAGACCTCAACGCTATTCCTCTCGGAAAAGATTTGCCTTCTCTAAAAGATGATGCATTGCTTCAAGGTAGTGGTGCTGCCGTTTATGTAATGGAATCAGGGAAGCGGCGCTTGATTCCCAACCTTGGCATCTTTAAAGCAGACTTTGATGGTAAACCTGTTCAACAAATCTCGGATCAAGACCTCAACGCTATTCAAGAAGGGCAAAAATGGCCAATTCCTAGTCAGCTTCAAGAATATGCTGATGTCTCAAAAAATCAGTGGACATCCGGCGTATACTACTGGTGGGGCAGTCCACAGCCGCCAGTGAACTTCTATGAAAACGAAGACCATAAATTTGCCCAACTCAATCTCGGCTCGAATACTCGTTCTGACGGCAAGAAAGGCATCAGTTTTAATTTAGGGAGTGGCTCGCTCAACGGTAATACTCGTCTGCTGACCGACAATTTCGCTGTCCGAGCCTATACCTGGGCTGATTTTGACGGCAGTGACTATAAGTTCCGGGTACGGGGTGATGACGGATTCCAAATCTTTGCGAAGAAGCATGACACGGGTCAGTGGTTTAATATCACGCCTGGATTTGGCCCAGCGGGTTCAGCACACTCGAATCAATGGACGCAAGCTTACGGAGCGTACTACGAGACAACGGCCAAGTTGCCGGCGGGCCGGTATGATTTGCACTTCCAATACTATGAAGGTGTCGGTGATGCTAACTTTGACTTGTCGTGGGAGAAAAATGCGCCACCGCCGCCGCCTTCTGGCTCTTGGCAGCATCCTCTTCCGGGTTATCCAGTCACAAGTCCATTTGGACCCCGATCGTTCGATGGTTTCCATTATGGGATAGATTTGGGAGCAGCCGCAGGTACTCCTGTCAAAGCAGCTAAAAATGGCCAAGTTTTATTTGCAGGTTTGAATACTCAGGGTTATGGCAACTTAGTCATAATTCAACATAATGACGGTTTGCGGACGTACTACGCTCACTTATCTAGTATTAATGTCACGAATGGGCAGAATACTAACGCTGGCGATCTAATAGGGGGTGTTGGAAGTACAGGGAACTCAACAGGCAATCACTTGCATTTTGAAGTTCGTGTCTCGCCTTACAACTTAACCACTAATAGCGTCAATCCCAGCAACTACATTCAGTTCTAGCTGCCTGTTCTATTTTCGATATGATAGGTATGAGGCGATCGCTCCTTCTCCCCCATTCGGGCGATCGCCCTTTCTCCCCCATTCGGGCGATTGCTTCTTCTCTCCCAGAAAGCGATCGCCCTTTTGTTTTCAGCCAAGCGATCGCCTTTTTTCGCAATTGAAGGAGCGATCGCCCGATTCCATCACATAAGCGATCGCTCGTAGCTATTTGACAGGACTGCTGGCAAAAAATGACAAAATCTGCCATACTGAGGACAAGTGGTTAATTAGGTAACACTTGTGACAAGCATCAACATTTCTTTACCTGACGAGCTGCGGGCTTATGTCGAGGAACAAGTCGCCAAAGGCGGTTACAGCACTCTCAGCGAGTATTTCCGCGAGTTGGTGCGCTCCGATCAAAAGCGCAAAGCGACTGAACGCCTCGAAACTCTGTTACTCGAAGGTTTGGACTCCGGAACGGCAACCCCGATGACTCAGCAAGATTGGGAAGACATTCGAGCAGGGGTGCGCGAGAGAGTGGCCAAACGGACGGGATCGAGTCAGGGGTGATGAGCAAGGCAAATAAACGACCGCAAGTCATCCGCGATTTAATCGAGCTAGCGACCTATATCGCAGAAGATAACTTGGAGGCGTCCGATCGCTTTTTAGCAGCAGCGGAAGAAACTTTCCAGCAACTGGCAAAAATGCCCGGGATGGGAAAAGTCTGTCAATTTTCCCATCCCGATCTAGCTGATGTCCGGCAGCAGGCTATTAAAGGGTTTAGAAACTATATAATCTTCTACCGTATCGCTGATGCCGGAGTGGAAATTCTGCGAGTGATTCACGGTCAAGGGACATAGAGGCACTCTTGGAAGACGTGGGAGAGGATGACTGACGCTCGGCTGATTAATTTATTATACAAAAACCGACTTTCAAGCGGTTAATAGAAATCGGGCGAAAAGGAAATCGCCATTTTTCGCGATTGAAGGAGCGATCGCTTGACAAAACAACCGTTTTTACTGCATCGAAAAGTTTATTCGCCTAAAATTATCTGTAACGCATCCAGCAGCGCTTCCCTATCCGTCTCTTGCCGTTGTCCGAGTTTTCTTTTTTCGCGCTCGTTTGATCTGTAAAGGGAAATGGAACCAAGACAATATCACCGAAGCTATAACTGGTCATAGTCAGCATCCTCGTCATTGTCCCAAATCTTGGCAAAAGCGGTTTCCGACAGTTTTTCAGCAGCACGAGCTAAGCGACGACTTTCATTTTTCGCTAACAAAAAATCTACAAAATCTTCTACTTATGTAATTTTATCAGGAGGCAAATTGCGGATTTTTTGAATTAAGTTTGCTTCTGAATAAATGCCTGGATTCATCTTCTCTATAATCCTTTTATGAGAGTTTTGACTTTCCCCAGAAAGGAGGGTGAAATAGCTGCTTGTTAGTATAGCACGCAACGACACGGTGCGGGGGTTGCGGGTTGAAAGGAAAAAGGGCGATCGCCCCTTTTCCCTCATTCGGGCGATCGCTTGTTTGAGGAAGTGAACAATCGCAGGTATCAAAATTCCTTACAGAGCAAACACTATCCTGAGAGCTGTGTCAATTTTTAGCATCACGTCCGATTCGAGTTCGCCCCGGATGCTCACCAAACGAGACTTTCGGCCATTCTTCTAACCCTGCTTCCGCTAGTTCTTGCAAATCTTGGTCTTGTTCGTAAATTTCTGCATAGAGAGTCGCGGATTCTTGCAAGTTATCCGCCTCTAATGCTAACTGCAACTTTTGCAGGGCAGTTCTGACAACTTCGCTGGAATCCTGGAAGCCATATTCTTGACAGCGAGCTAAAAATTTTATTTGAGGCTCATCTAGTTTAAATGTTTGTTCTTTCATCATCAGGTAAAAATTTGAAAGCTTTAGCGTTGGTTTGGCGTATTCGGACTGACTCCGATAAGTCTGGTTCGCGATAAATTTTTTATCCACTTTAACCTATTATACACGCCCAGTGGCGATCGCCTAGCCAGTCAGGCTACTTCCTTCTTTGGGGAGGGCTGATTCCCGTAGAGCAGCAGTCAGGGAAGCGCCAGCTTTTCTGCGATCGCTCTCTCATTCTGCAGCTTATCCTGTAGAGTAGATATTCCAGCCAAACCCTGACGAGCAGAAAAATGGCCATTGAAATCGAACGCAAATTTTTAGTGAAAGGCGACGAATGGCGATCGCTTGCGACGGGCACGCTCTACCGCCAAGGCTACATCCACACTGCCAGCAAAACAACCGTGCGCGTGCGCGTTGTCGGCGATAAAGGCTATCTTACCATCAAAGGAAAAACGCAGGGCACCTCTAGAGCGGAGTTTGAATACCCCATCCCTGTTGAAGATGCGCAAGAGATGCTCGATACGCTGTGCGATCGCCCGCTCATCGAAAAAACCCGCTATAAAATTCCTCGGGGAGCCTTAACCTGGGAAATCGACGAGTTCGCCGGAGAGAATCAAGGCTTGATAGTCGCGGAAGTGGAACTCGCAGGCGAAAATCAATCGATCGAACTGCCAGAGTGGATAGGCGAAGAAGTCTCGCACGATCCGCGCTATTTCAACGCCAATTTAGCCCAACATCCCTTCAGTCAGTGGTCATCTGAAACGCGCAGCTAAATGCTCAAACTCGCTATGATTTTGGAGCATCCTGGTGCTAACAGATATCCGGTGAGGGGGGAGCATCCCGTTTTTGTTAAAACACCTTTTTTCAGAAGTGGGAGCGTCTCGCTCCCTATTAATCCAATCGCGAACGAGACGTTGGTACTTCGCACCCGCTTCGCGAACGCACTCCAAAAATGGGATGCTCCCGGTGAGGGCGAAGCATTCGGATTGTGAGTTGTAGGTTTGGACTCATACATTACTTGCCCAAATGCTTCGCCCCTACAAAAATGGCAGGTTCGCTATAATGGTTTGGGCGATCGCTTCTGGCGGCTGCGAGATATCTATCCAAATGCTCTCCTGCGGTTCTTCAAGGGCGTCGAGCTGAGTTTTCAGGAGGTCTACTTTCATGTAGTGTTGCTGGCGCTGGTTGAGGCGTTGTGAAATCAGATCGAAAGAGCCCTTTAGATAAACCAGCTTCACGCGATCGCGATCGCGCTGCAGCACCTGCCGATAGCTATCTTTCAGCGCAGAACACGCTAGCACTGTATTTTTACCGTCCCGCAGCCATTCGTCGATCGCGCTTTGCAATGTCAACAGCCACGGCAGGCGATCGCCATCGTCCAGAGGAATGCCCCGGCTCATTTTCTCAATATTTTCTGGCGGGTGGAAATCGTCGGCGTCCCTGAAATCCCACTGCAAAGATTCCGCCAGCAATTTGCCGACAGTCGTTTTGCCCGATCCCGATACTCCCATAACCACTACGATCATTGCGATGCTTTCAAACAAGTGTAGGGAAAACCCGCCCGTGAAGCGCAGCTATCGCCATTAGGCGAATCGCCCCTACATTTGCATAATTTCAGCTACCCTGGCAGACGCTGCTCGATACATCAGTCACAGACAAACGCGCTTGGCATTTATTACTCTCCTTGCGATTAGATTGATAGCGCGCTCGGAGAATTGAAGCGCGGTGTTTTATCTTGTTTAGCGGTTAGTTCCATTAGGTGTTGTTGGAGTCCCGCAAACAATTATCCCTTCCATCATAGTAACAGACATGTCGGCATTGTTAGTAGTCCCCATTCTGCCTGCAGAAGTGCCGCCCGTGCTGCCGCTCGTGCCCGCCGTGTTACCAGAGCCGCCCGTGCTGCCGCTCGTGCCCGTTCTGCCTGCAGAAGTGCCGCCCGTGCTGCCGCTCGTGCCCGCCGTGTTACCAGAGCCGCCCGTGCTGCCGCTCGTGCCCGTTCTGCCTGCAGAGGTGCCGCCCCTATTGCCGCTCGTGCCCGCCGTGTTGTCAGCGCCGCTCAGGCTTTGCACGTTAGAGCCGTCTGCGTTCATTGTTCTGCGGGGAATGACGCAAACCTCACCAGCAGCCGACGCGGGAGAAGAAGATCTATTGGGGTTGGTATTGCTCTGCGAAAAAGCAGGTAGACTCAAGACAAAAACGGCTCCCAAAATCCCGCTTATACCCGTCAGGCTCTTGAGCGCAAAGGTGCTATGGCATCGCTTTTTTGACATCTTATTCAGGTCTCCAATTAATCGAGATCGCTTCAAGTATTTCAGATATTTTTAAAATACATCTATTCTTTTTTTATTTCACCTATCTACAGTCGGAAGCTACTGATTAGCCATTGTCTGCCTGTAGGCGGATATACTCCGATGCTTTTTAAGTCACAATTAGAGAGATTTGTCAACCTATAAAGGAGCAGAAGCCAGGGACGTTATCTCCTCTGTAAATAAAGGTAATTATAAAGGTAATTAGGCAAGAGCTTGTTTGTTAGCTGACTGATGAACTTGCAGTTTGTTCGGAATGAACAGTCCGGTTGTTTCGCGGTAAAAACAGGTTTTTAACATGCAATTTATGGACGGTGCTGAAATACGCTGATAGAAATTAATCGACAAATAAAAAACCGAATTTCTTATAGAAAATCGGTTCGCGTTGCGTTGAGTTTGGCACGCCTGCGTGAAGCTAGCTCATGCAAGAGAAAATCGATCGCGCTCTTCTCTCGCCTCAGAGCAGCGGTTCCGGCTTGATGGCGTTATACGCTATAACGGCTAGAATTCCCCCGACAATTGGCGCGACGATAAACAACCACAATTGCGCAATCGCCCAACTTCCCTGAAACAGAGCCACTCCAATGCTTCTGGCTGGGTTAACTGAAGTATTGGTGACGGGAATTCCCACCAAATGGATTAAGACGAGCATCAACCCAATAGGAATGCCTCCAAACCCTGCCGGAAATCTCGGATGGGTGGTTCCCATAATTGTAAATATCAGAAAAAAGGTCAAAGCAATTTCAGCAATCAGTGCTGCCATCAAACTGTAACCGCCAGGGGAATGCTCTCCGTAGCCATTACTGGCAAACCCTGCTGCTGCACTAAATCCCGGTTTTCCTGATGCGATAATGTACAAAATCAGTCCGCCGAGAATTCCTCCCAATACCTGAGCCCCGATATAAATTGGCAGCAGATTTTTCTCTAATTTCTTGGCAAACCACAAGCTAATGCTAACTGCCGGATTGATATGGCATCCCGAAATCGGGCCGATGGTATAGGCCATCACTAATAATGACAAACCAAAGGCAAATGATATGCCCAGCAAACCGATTTTATCTCCCGCTAAAACAGCGCTTCCACACCCTCCCAATACCAAGACTCCAGTGCCGATCGCCTCGGCAATGAAAATTCTCGCCTTGTTGTTCATATATTCCCTATTTGGACTTTCAGCTACTTTTTTCCTGCATCGCTTCGCTGTAGGGCTAGGCGGCAAACTGAAAAACCCCTAAAACCTATTGGCACTGAGCATTCTATCTGTGAATGCCATGAAAGCACCCAAGCTTCAATTTGTAATAAGCTTACACTTTTTTTTAATCTTAACCGCAGCAATTTATTAAAACTTTACCTAAAAGAAGAGCGCGCGCTCCGAGAGCGCGCCTGTACAGAACTTTAAGCTAAGAACTCGCGGGGATCGGTAACGTAGCCCGTGAGCGCCGATGCCGCTGCCGTGTAGGGCGAGGCGAGAAAAATTCCCGCTTCTTTATTGCCCATGCGACCGGGAAAATTGCGGTTGGTGGTGGAAACGCAGATTTCTGGTTCGTTCAGCCGCCCGAAGGTATCTTTGGGACCGCCCAAACAGGCGGCGCAGGAGGGGGCGGCGGGTTCGATGCAACCGGCGGCTAGGAAAATCTCCGAAAGAGTTTGGCCGTCATATTTGACGGTAAACAAATCTTCGTAGACTTTCTGTGTCGCGGGCACCAAATAAGTCGGCACTTTGACTTGATTGCCCTTGAGGATGCGGGCAGCATTGAGAAAATCGGTGGTTTTGCCGCCGGTGCAGGAGCCAATATAGACGCGATTTATCTTGACATCTTTGCACTCTCGTGCTAAAGCGCGATTGTCGGGGGAGTGCGGTTTGGCGACGACGGGCTCTAATTTGGAGACATCGCAGTGCCATTCCGAGTAGAACTGGGCATCCGCATCGGTGTAAACGGGCTCGAACGGCTTGTCGGTGCGGGCGCGGACGTATTCAAAGGTGGTTTCGTCGGGGGCAATGGTGCCATTTTTGCCGCCGGCTTCGATCGCCATATTGCAGAGCGTCATCCGCTCTTCCATCGACATGCGGGCGATCGCCTCTCCGGCAAATTCCAGCGTCCGGTAGTTCGCACCCGACACGCTGATATCGCCGATGATTTGCAAAATCAGGTCTTTCGCGAGCAGGTAATCCGGCAATTCCCCGTCGAGGACAAAACGCATCGTCGCGGGGACTTTCACCAGCAGCTTGCCAGTGCCCATGATAAACGCGGCATCTGTATTGCCGATGCCGGTAGCGAACTCGCCAAACGCGCCCGCATTGCAGGTGTGGGAGTCAGTGCCGAAGAGGACTTCGCCGGGGCGGGTGTGACCTTCTTGCGCGAGGGCAACGTGGCAGACACCCTTGTAATCCGGGTTGGCTTTGAAATTGCCGCGATCGGTGATGTCGTAGAAGTATTTGATATTCTGCTCTAAAGCAAATTCCCGCAGGATATCGACGTTGCGGTTTGCCCGCTCGTCGGCGGTGAAGATATAGTGATCGGGAATGAGGACAATTTTTTCGCGATCCCAGACTTTTGCATTTGCGCCAAATTCGCGCTTAAACACGCCGATGGTGCCCGGGCCGCAAACATCGTGGGTCATCAGCACGTCAACGTTGACCCAGATATTTTCCCCAGGCGCAACCGCAGAGCGCCCCGAGGCACGGGCCAATATTTTTTCAGTGAGGGTCATCCCCATAGCAATTCTCCTGCGGAGAGGCTCCGCACATTCCTTTAATCAACAGCCTATACACTCTATGGTAGGACGCGCCGCCGCACGCACTGGGGGGGCGCGTCTAGTTTCCATAACGTTAGAAGGTTAGAGCGTTTAAGGAGAAAGTGTGGCAGTGGGACGAGGCAGATTGCTCACAGAGCGCTGCATGTTCGCTAGGGCGCGATTGTAGCCGACGATCGCCCGCAGGCGGTTGCCTTCAGCGCGAGTCAGTTCGGTTTCGGCATTAATCACGTCGGTTTGAGTGCCCACGCCAGCTTGGAACCGCAAGCGGGCGAGGCGCAGGGATTCCGTCGCTCGCTCGACTTCCACAGAGGCGGTTTGAATATTTTCAAAATTTGCTCGCAAATCGTAGAACGACTGCTCCACCTGCTGGCGAACCTGATTGCTCTGATTGGCAAAGCGAGTTTCTTCGATCGCGATGTTGGCAGTTTCCTGATCCGCGCGAGCCCGAGTGGCTCCCCCGTTGAACAATTCCCACTGCAAGCGAGCGCCCAGGGCGTAGCCGTCACCCGTGCCGAGGTCGTCGTTAAACCCTTCTACCACGTTATATTGGGCAAACAAATTCACCTGCGGCCCCTGATCGGCCCGGGCAATCCGCCGCTGCTGCTGCCGGAATTCCCGCTGCACGAGCTGCTGCTCCAATTCAGCCCGGTTTTTCAGCGCCAGCACGATGCTTTCTTCTAGGGAGAGGTTCCAAAAACCGGCGATTTCTACCGGATCGGCGGCGGCGACGTCAAAGGGCTCGGAAAGGCTCAACAACTGCGCGAGCTGACGCCGGGTGACGCGCTGATCCCGCAGCCCCTGGGTGAGATTTTGAATTTCATTGCCCAACTGCACTTGTGCCCGCAGCACGTCAAAGCAGGTGCCTACCCCTGCCCGTTCGAGAGCTTTGGCATCCCGGAGGCTCTGTCTGGCATTTTCCACCGCTTTCTGGGAAATCTTGACTTGCTCGTCGGCGGCTTGCACGTCGTAGTAGGCATTGGAGACATCCAGACGCACTTGCTCTCCGAGCCGCTCGACTTCTAATTCGCTCAACCGCACCTGTTTTTCTGCCGCCTCGATCGCCGCCGAGCGACGCCCTGCGGTGTAGATCGGGTAATTCAATTCCAGGGTGCTGCTCAAGCTGGTGGAGGTGCTGTCAACTGTAGGAAGACCTTGCTGCTCTCGCTGTTCGTTTTGAAAATCCGATTGTGCGGAATCGCTGCGGGTGAGGTCGCCTCTGAGGGTCAAAGTAGGAAAGTCCGCCGCTCTGGCTTCTCTGAGGGAGGCTTGCGCTCGTTCTAAGGTCAAGTCAGCCTCGATCAGGTCTGGATTGTTGCGCCGTGCCAAGTCGATCGCTTGCTGCAGCGTAATCGGCTGGGTGCCTATCACCGCGACATCCTCCGGATCGTTGGGTCGCAGGAGGGGATTGGGGTCGGGGTTGAGGTATTCGGGTGTTGTCCCGGGCTGGGCGAAGGGTGGCTGCGGCGGGAATTGGGGCGCAGTATATTCCACAATTGGGCATCTGTCCGCGCGATCGCCTACAGCCGGCGGGGACGGCGCTGTTTGGGCGGTCTGGTTTTGGACTTGGAGTTGCTCGGAGGTGGCGGAACCAGCACTCGCGAGAGCGCGTGTTGTGGTGGACGCAGTGGCTTCGAGATTGCCCAAGGCGATCGCGACTCCCATGCCGCCAGCTATCAGGTGACGAAATGTTGGCATACGTTTTTGCTTCGGTCTGCACTCGTAAGACAGTTCCAACTGCGGACGAACCCTTTTATGCAGGATAGCAATTATAGCGGTATCTCAGGCAGGAGATGCGGCATTTTTGCTCAATTGGGGACTGCAATAAGCGCGGTTTTCTTTGGAGTGATGGACTTCGGCACCCTGTCTGTCGCGATCGTCTCTGTGGCGATCGCTCTGAGATGGCAAACCCTCCCTATGCGGGACTGACTGCCGGCAATTGCACGGTAAATCGACTGCCTTTTCCCAAAACGCTGCTCGCTTGGATGCTGCCGTTGTGGGCGCGGGCAATGGACATTGCGATCGCCAAACCCAATCCCGCTCCCCCGGTGTTTCGGGAGCGATCGCTGTTGACGCGATAGAATCGGTCAAAAATTCGCTCCATATCTTCCGGGGCAATGCCAATGCCTGTATCTTGGACGTGAATGAGCGCTTGATGGCTCGCCTGTTCTAAGATAACCGTTACGGCACCGCCTGCGGGGGTGTATTGGATGGCATTGACGGTTAAGTTTGCCACTAGGCGATAGAGCTGCTCAAAGTCGCCGCTGACGTACAGGGGTTTGGGAGAGCGGATTTCAGCGGAAAGCGTCACGTTTTCCGCGATCGCCAGTGCTGCCAATTCCTCTACCACGTCGCTCACCAAATCATTCAGACAGCAAGGGGCGCTGACTTTGGGATTGGAGATGGGCGATTGTCTGTCAGCGCGCGAAAGCAGCAACAAGTCAGCCACAAGTTGAGTTAGCCTGCGATTCTGACGCTCAACCGCTGCGAGAGTTTCCCGCGCCTCTTTTTCGCTCAGGGGGTTCGCCCTCAGCGACGTCTCTACCGTCGCGCGGATAGCAGCGAGTGGAGTGCGCAGCTCGTGCGCCGCATCGGAGGTGAATTGCTGAATTTGCTGGTACGACTGGTAAATCGGCTGCATGGCTTTCAGAGCCAGCCACCAGCCCGCACCAACAACCAAAATCATGCCCGCCGGCAATCCCAGCAGCAAAATCCACCGCACTGCTGCCAGATAGTCGTCAAAGTCTTTCAAACTTCGCCCTACTTGCAGGTAGCCCCAATCGCGATTGTCTCGCGCGTGCAGCGTCAGGGAGATTTGCTCGTATCGGTTGCCGTTCCCATCTTCGAGGGTTTGCCACATTTTCGTGCCGGATGTCGCCGGCAATCCCGGCGGCAGCATTCCCGCCACGGCGACGAGGTTTTCTTGTAAACTCAACAGGCGGACGTAATAGTTGCCCTGGTGAAGGGCACCTACTTTATGCCGCCCGGAATCAGCCTGCTGCTTCAAACAGCCTTTCTCGATTAGGCACAAATCTGGCAAAATTGCCAGGGCGGCTGTTTCGACGCGCCCGGGATGGATGAGCAGCGGTTCCATGCTGTCGTGCAAGGTGCCGGCAACGGATTGTAGCTCTCTATCGAGTGTCATCAAGTGGGCGTGGGCGATCGCTTCGTACACGCCAAAGCTGCACGCACTCAAAATCGATCCCATCACGCCCGCATACCAAAGCGCCAGCCGCCAGCGCGTTTGCTGAAAGAGTTTATTTTGATTCATATAAGTGATTGCTAATGGGTAATGGGTAATCGGTAATGGGTAATCCCTCGTTCCCTGGCTGAGCCGGGGAACGAGACGTTGGAGGCTCTGCCTCCCTTTTTTTTCAGTCGTATTAAGAGAATAACACCTGGCAAATTAGCAATTACCGATTACCCATTCCCCGTCACCCATTCCCCCTTCCCGCATTCGGTAAAAAACGATATCCCAAACCATACACGGTTTCAATCATCTCTTCACACCCAGACTCAGCGAGTTTGCGGCGCAGCAAGCGCATCTGAGCGGCAACGACATTGCTTGCCGGTTCGGCTCCCAGTTCCCACAATTGATTGAGCAAATTGTCGCGGGTAACGATTTGGTTGGGATGCCTGAGAAAATACTCCAACAGTTGATATTCTTTATTCGTGAGGGGAATCACTTGCTGTTTCCCCGTGATGTCTTGATAATAGAGCGATCGCGTGCCAAAATCTAACGTCAAATTGCCGACTTGCAATTGTGCGGGTTGAATCTGGGGCGATCGCCGCTGCAGCGCTCGCAACCGCGCTAGGAGTTCTTCCATGCCAAATGGCTTGACTAAATAGTCGTCTGCCCCGGCATCCAATCCAGCGACTTTATCTTGCATACTGTCTTTGGCTGTCAGCATCAACACCGGCAGCGGATTGCGTCGCGATCGCAGTCGCTTGCACAGTTCCAATCCCGACACTCCCGGCAGCAACCAGTCGAAGATGGCGAGAGAGTATTCCGTCCACTGGCTTTCTAAATAGCCCCAGGCTTCATTGCCATCTTGCGCCCAGTCTACAACGTAGGCTTCTCGCGTCAGAGTACGCGCGATCGCTGCCCCCAAATCCGGCTCATCTTCAACTAGCAAAACTCTCATGGATATCAGCGATTACTGCAATTATTTGGCAGTCGGTTTGCTGGTGCCCTCATGCCCGTGTTGGCTGTGTTTAGCGCCAGCATCTCCGCTACCGCTATCTATTTTGCCGTCAGCCATCATCGTTTTGCACTGTTCCATCATTTCCTGCATCTGCCCCATCATATCTGGGTGCTGTTGGTGCTGGGTTTGCATCATTTCTGACATTGATGCAGCCTGTGGGGTGGCTGTAGCGGGCGGTTTCTCTGCCCAGAGCGGGCGAGAGGCGATTCGCTATCGCTAAGCTCGCGCTTCACGCTAGCGCTGCCAAACTGGCTGCTGTAGCACTGACTGCGAACCAAGCATTGATATTCACTTTCACGGTATCCTCCAGCCGAAAGAGCTGTCTAGAGTTTCTTACCTATTAGCTTGGCAGCCATTTGTGAAATCAGGATGAAATTTCTAAAATAATCAACCGCGTTTTCTATATAGCAGTTTTCTTTTCTAGCGAGGGACGTCAGAAACCCGGCCACTTCGACGAAGACGGGTTTCTAGCCTGGACTTCATCGGACTGAAAAATGCTATAAGAATTCACTTTATATATTTACAGGTTAGCATTAAATTGTGAAATCAGGATGAAATTTTTCTAGAAAATCAGCAACTTTTACATTGATTTAACTCTAGAATTAATTTTGAAAAGTTTTGTAAAATTATCTTGACGCTCCGGCAGAGAGGAGAGTTTAAATAGTAATTGTGAAACAGGTTAATCAAGAAGAGGGTTAGCAAAGCAACCCGATTGAGTTTGAGTAGGCGTGTCGGAGGTAGGGGTGAAAGGGAATCCGCACGCTCGCCCAGAAGAAATAACGGTTGCCTGCTGCTAATTTTAGCGCGATGTTTGAAGATTTTGCTAGAGTTCGGCTCGGTCGCCTGCTGTCAATGATGCTGCTGAGTTTGTTAGGACTGTTGCTCGCAGTTGCTCCCACACTGGGGCAAGCGATCGCGCCACCAACAGCAACCGAAATTTTCTTCAGTGGCGGCTGTGCCGATTGCTGGCCTTATACTAAAGAAGTGCTAATTCCCACCCTGCGATCGCGCGGAGTCACAGCAGAACCGCAAATCCACGATTACACGGTGCCGGGGGGTCGAAAATACCTGCTGCAAATAGCGGATTCCGTACAATTGCCGAGAGCGATCGCCGACTCGCTTTATGCCTTCGTTCCCACAAAAAAAGGAACGCTCGTTATTTTAGGTCACGTTCCGGCAAACCTCATAGACGCCGCGCTGAGTTTGCCTGACGTTCCGCCGCGCTTGGTGCTCTGGCAGCCGCAAATGCACGGCAAACCGACAGAATATCGCCTCTGGGCGTGGGTGGGAGAAGTGCAAACTTTCCCCATTGACAAGCCGTTTGCAGAGGCACTGCAGCAAGCCAAAGCTTCAGTCGGTCCGTTGCCCGTCAGCGCCGCCAATTTAGAAGCGCTTTTGCCTGCTGTGATTGTCACTGGCTTGGTGGATAGCGTCAACCCGTGCGCTTTTGCGGTGATTCTTCTATTAGTCGCATTTTTGTTTACCTTGCGGCAGTCGCGCGATCGCGTTTTGCAACTGGGCGGCGTCTACATTTTAATGATTTTCATCGTTTACTTCGCGATCGGGTTGGGATTGCTGCGAGCCGTCAGCCTTTCCGACAATCCCCACTTTGTCGCCGTTGCGGGCAGTTGGCTGTTAATCGTTCTGGGAGCTGTCAACCTCATCGAATATAAGTGGCCGGAATTTCCCGTAAAATTGCACATGCCCGCTGTTGCCCACCGCAAAACCAACGAATTAATCAAAAAAGCGACATTGCCAGCCACAATCGGCGTAGGGGTACTGGTTGGCTTGTGTACTTTCCCCTGTTCGGGAGGGATTTATGTTTCCATCATCACCCTGCTGAATGCCAAAACGACCCTCGCTTGGGGAATCGTCTATCTAGCCTTGTACAACGTTTTATTTGTGCTGCCTTTAATCGCGATCTTGCTGGCAGTTGGCAACCGCATGGCAGCGAAAGCGTGGGCGAGTTGGGAGCGCAAGCACGCGCTGAAAATTCGGTTGTGGTACGGCTTGGTAATGATAGCGCTCGGCGTTGTTATGTTGAAGTGGATAATTGTTTAAGAAATCGCCAAACTTTAGCGATTTACTGAGAGTCAAATTCTATCGCAGAACCAAGGAAAAATATATGTGTTGCGGTCATCACAAATCCAACGGTCAGCTTTCTAAGGGAAAATCGCTGCAAAAAATCGGGCTGGGGATTGTGGGTGCGCTCGTGGTAGTCGCAGGGGTATACGGATATTGGAGCGATCGCCCCACTGCGAAAGCGACGCAGAGCAAATATTCGGCTGAAGAGGTGGCGAAAGAGAAACCCATCCGCGCGGAACACTTGCACGTTATGGGGATAGAAACGCCGATTCCGTTTTTGCCGAAAGGGCAACCTCAACCGAGTATTTCTGTGTCACAAGCTGCTTACGATTTTGGCAGTATTGGACCTAAAGATATCGTCAAGCAAACGTTTCTCATCCGCAATACGGGAAAAGCGCCGCTAACGATTAGTCGGGCTTATACGACTTGCGGCTGCACGACGGCTGATTTCAGCGCTTCTGTTATTCCCCCGGGGAAATTAGCGTTAGTGACGGTAACGTTTGATGCGGGTTATCACGATACTCGCGGTCAAACGGTGCGGCGCGGGATAATTATTGAAAATAATGACCCGAACCAATCGAAGGCGGAAATCTGGGTGACAGCGAGCGTGCGGCAAAATTAGGAGTCGGTTATGCGCTTTAAATTCGCGGCTGTTTCAAGTCTCGCTTTATTGCTGGCTGGTTGTGCGGCGACAGTTCCCGATATTGATGTCGTGGAAACTTACGATTTGGGGAAGGTGAGCAAAGGCAATCGGGCGATCGCTGAGCTGCCGGTGCGCAATCTCGGCGACGCAGCGCTCAAGGTTGAAGCAATCAGCACCTCTTGCGGCTGTACGACGGCGAAATTATCGTCGATGACTGTACCCCCAGGCGGGCAAGCGATGCTGCACGTCGAGTACGATTCCAACGCTCACGAGAGCGACAAAGGGGCGATCGAACGCTATGTTTTCATCTCGTCCGACGATCCCGACGAACCCGACATGCAGGTAAAATTCTCCGTTTTTGTGGAGGAAAAAGCTGTCTCGCAGCCCAGCAATAACGCGAATTCGACTGTTAAAAAATAGCCGAGTAGTAGGGGGCGTTCCCGTTGCGGAGACGCCCCCTACAAAATTTCACGAATTATTTAGAAGCGCTCGCTCGATACCAAGTCTGATACCACTGCTGCATCTGATTGATTTCAGCCGTTTGAGACTGGATAATCGCTTGCCCCAGTTCGCGCATTTCAGGACGAGAGCTGTTTGCTATCATCCGCGACATCATCACCGCCATTTGGTGATGGGGAATCATTTCCTGAATAAACGCTTTGTCAAAGTCAGGAGCATTTGTTAGGGTATCGAGATGCACGTCCATACCCGGCATCATACCCATTCCCATCCTGCCCATTCCCATCATGCCCCTACCGCGATTCATCGGCATTCCTGAATGGCCCTGACTCATACCCATACCCATACTAGCCGATCGTTCTGGAACCTCAGTGCTGTACCACTGCTTGTACCAGGCTTGCATCTGCGCGATTTCGCGGGTTTGGTCTTTTTTAATCGCTTCAGCCAGCTTTTTAATTTCAGGGCGCTTAGCCTTTGCCAGGGCAAGATTTGCCATTTCCACGGCTCCCTCATGGTGAGGAATCATCATCTCGATAAAGTGGCGATCGGCTTGTTGATTGCCCATCATCCCCATGCAGCCAGGAGCTGCCGTTGAGGAGTTGGCGGGGTTTTGCTGAGCTTGCGTGCTGTCGAGCGTCAGCAATCCTGTCAGCACGCTCCCTCCGACTAAACCGATAAAGCCGTAAAGCAGAGCTTTTTTGTCCATAGTTCCACCTCATTTTTCTGGGCTAGTTGGAACCGCTTGTCCTTCTATTTTAGCTTAAAAATGCTTCAATCTTGCAGGCAATAGCTATTCTTCAAGTTTTGGCAAGTGAAGTCAAGCGGTGCTGTTTTGTTCGGGGGAAAGGGGCGATCGCATCGGGAACACTCGAAAGCGCGATCGCTACAAAATTTAACGTTTTGCGGCTGATTCGGGCGCGGCGGTTGCCAGCGGGGTGCGGTTCGCCACGGGCTCGCCTGACAGCTCCGCGCCGGATTCCTCTCTCACTGCCACGACGCCCCGAAACATTCTCATCCCGCAGGTAAACTGATACTCTCCGGGTTTTTGCGGGGTAAATTCCACAGTCTTAGTTTTGTTCAGGGGTAACTTGGCAGCGATGCCAAAATCAGGCAGCAAGACTTCTTCTAAACAATTACTGGCATCTTTGCGGAAAAAGTTTAAGCGCGCGGGTTTGCCGGACTCTACCACAATATAATCGGGTTCGTAACCGCCTTCGACTGTAATGTTCACTTCCTGTACGCCTTCTTTCAGTTTAGCTTGCTGCGATTTGGGCTTTTTGAGCAAGAACCACCACAGTTCCGCACCGATGAGCGCTAAACCGCCCAGGGTGACTCCGACTTTCAAACTCAAGGGTTGTTCGATTTTGCGAAATTGATTGCTCTGACTTGCCGACATTGCCTCCATTTCGGCGGCAGGTGTACCTGATGCAATTCCTAAAAAGAGTCCCAAACCAAGCGGAAGGCTCCAAAGCAAACTTTTACTTTTCATGTTTCTCACCTTTTTGAAACTATCGATTCACTCAACGAACATTCGGTTTTTTAAGGGGGCGAAGCATTCAAGCGAATAATCTATCAGGAAACACGGAAAATTAATACTCGGAATGCTTCGCCCTCACTCTGGTGTGGTATCACGCTGCGAAACGCCGCAAGCGCAAAGCATTGGTAACAACAGAAACCGAACTAAATGCCATTGCTGCCCCGGCAATAATGGGGTTGAGCAACCAGCCAAAGAGGGGAAATAAAACTCCGGCGGCAATGGGAATTCCGGCAACGTTGTAGGCAAAGGCAAATAGGAGATTCTGGCGGATATTTTGCATGGTGGCGCGGCTGAGGCGAATGGCGGTGACGATTCCTTGTAAGTCGCCGGAGATTAAGGTAATGTCGCTGGCTGCGATCGCAACATCTGTTCCCGTACCGATCGCAATTCCGACATCGGCTTGCGCGAGGGCTGGTGCGTCGTTAATTCCATCTCCCACCATCGCCACAACTTTTCCCTCAGCTTGCAGTTGTTTCACGGTGTCGGCTTTTTGGTGGGGGCGCACTTCTGCAAAAACGCGCGTTATCCCCACTTGCTGCGCGATCGCTTCTGCCGTGCGGCGGTTATCTCCGGTGAGCATCGCCACTTCTAATCCCATTCTTTGCAGGGCTGCGATCGCACTTGCTGAAGACGGTTTCAATGTATCTGCAATGGCAAAAATTGCTTCCAATTCCCCATCGACAGCCATAAAAACAACGGTTTTTCCCGCATCTTCCCACGCTATTTTTTGCCCGTGCAGCGGTAGGGTATCGATTCCTAACTCGTCCATCCAGCGCTGAGTGCCGATTTGTACGAGTCTATCGGAAACCCTGCCTTGCACGCCGCTGCCCGCGATCGCGTCAAACTGTTCTACTTCGGGAAGCGGTTGCTGCACGCCCTGAAATTCGGCATATTTCACCACGGCTTCGGCGAGGGGATGTTCCGAATTACTTTCTAGCGCCGCCGCCAAGCGCAAGAGTTTTATCTCATTTTTATGCGCCGTTCCCGCAATCGTTATATAATCCGTTACTCCTGGTTTGCCTTGGGTGATGGTGCCAGTTTTATCTAAGACGATCGCCTTGATTCTTTGGGCGATTTCCAGACTTCCGGCTCCTTTAATCAAAATGCCGTTTTCTGCGCCTTTGCCGATGCCAACTGTCACGGATGTGGGAGTTGCCAAACCCAAAGCACAGGGACAGGCGATAATCAAAACGCCTACGGTTGTAAGAGTAGAAAGGGTGAGATTGCCCGTGAAGTCAAACCACAGGATAAAAGTCGCGATCGCGATCGCCATCACCGCCGGCACGAACCATCCCGTTACGCGATCCGCCAATTTCTGAATCGGCGCTTTAGAACCCTGGGCTTGCCGTACCAAATTAACAATCTGAGCCAAAACGGTGTCTTTTCCGACGCGCGTCGCCTTAAATCGGAAGCTGCCCGTTTTATTGATAGTCGCCCCAATCACTTCATCTCCCGGCTGTTTGCTGACGGGAATGCTCTCGCCCGTCACCATCGATTCATCAACGCTAGAAGCGCCAGCAATCACTTCACCGTCAACCGGGATTTTTTCCCCCGGGCGCACGACGACGATATCCCCCGCAACGACGGAGGCTAAAGGAACATCCAGTTCTTTTCCATCTCGAATGACTCGCGCCGTTTTCGCCTGCAATCCCATCAGCGTGCGGATGGCTTCCGAAGTTTGCCCCCGCGCTCTATTTTCCATAAAGCGACCGAGCATCGTCAGCGCTATGATAACTGTTGAGGCTTCGTAGTACACCTCTGGCATTAAGCCTTGGGATAAGAAAAATCCGGGATTCAGCGTCGCCAAGAGTGAGTAAAAATAAGCAGCGCTGGTTCCCAAAGCAATCAGGGTATTCATGTCAGCCGTGCGGTGCTTTAGCGACGCCCACGCCCCCCGATAAAATGACTGTCCAACCCAAAATTGAACGGGGGTTGCCAGCACTAGCTGCACCCAAGGATTGTGGAAAAAATCCAGTATGGGCGAGTGCAATTTCAATCCCGTCATGGCTGGTATGGAGCCCACCACGAGCAGGATGCTCAATATCCCAGCGACGGATGTTTTGAGAATCAGATCTCGCTGTTGCGCTCGGTGGGATGCTTTGTCGGTATCGTCTTCTGTTTCCCCCATCTCCTGAATCGGGGCGGCAGAATATCCCGCATCTGCCACCGCGCGAGCGATCGCGTCTGTAGTGGTTTGGCTGGGATCGTACTCGACTGTCGCTTGTTCTGTACCGAAGTTGACGCTACAAGTTCTAACGCCCGGAACGGCTTGAATTGCTTCTTCTACGGCGCTCGTGCATGAAGCGCACCCCATGCCTTCGATGTGGAGATAGCGCGTTTCCATTGCTGACTCCTTTTCTCGGTAATATGATTTTCAGGCTAAACCCTCCAGTTCACTGTAGAGTCTAGTATTTTTTACAAAACTTTACATTTGCAGTCACAATCTGGCTTTTTTCGGGCATCTATATGAATTCTGATTCGCAGTCAGGGGCGATCGCCCTCTTTCCAGAGTCAGAATTAAAGCCTCAGAACGCTTCTAAATCTTGCGTGAAAGCCTAGAAACCCGGCTTCTTAAAGAAGCCGGGTTTCTCAGCCCGAAGCGATTTTACAAAGGAATAAGGATTATTGGACGTTGACCCAAAAATCAGCCGTTACAATCTGCCCATTGCGCTGAAATTGCCCCCAAAGTTTATATTTACCCGGTTGCGGGAATTGAGTCATAAAATGGATTTCGCCTGCGGGAGCGCCTGCGTGAGCGTGGGCGTGAATGTAATCGGAGGCTGTCAAATCCGGTGACTGTCGGACAATGACTAAATGCCCCTGTTCTCCGAGATAAGGCTGCAAATCAGTCACGGATTTGTTAGTTTTGGCATCCTGCAACCCAAACACGAGCATCACCTCTTCACCCGCTTTAATCGTGGGTTCGGATAAATCGAGTTTGACTTTCGTATCGCCAAAGGTTTTGGCGAACGTCGTGTCGGCAGCGGGTACTGGCGAAGCGGTGCCTGTCACGCTGGCTTTGAGCATGGAAATGCGCTCTGGTTGGCCGGCTGGTTTGTAATCGACGAAAAGCGAGTAATTTCCTGGTTTCGGGAAGGCTGTTTCAACTTCAAATCGTCCTTTTTCTTTGTATTCGGGATGCAGGTGCTTGAAAACCTGGAGGTCATCGCTGACGACAATTAGGTGCATCAGCTTTTCTTGAAACATTTCAAAATTCGCGATCGCTTTTCCGTCTTTGTCTTGAATCTCGATCGCCAAGGGCACGGGCTTGTTGGGGGTAATTTTTGGCGGAACCGTGAGTTTAGCTTGCGTTGTCGGCGCTGCGGAGGCAGATGCGCCGTGGGAATGATTTCCGTGCCCGTCGCCGGCAGACTGCCCGGAAGAGGCGGGGCTGCTCGCGCAGTGGCCATTTGCATGACACATTTGGCTGTTGTCGTGACCGCTGTGGTCGTTCCCTTGGGCGATCGCCGATCGTTCCGAAGCCTCTCCAGTTTGGGCGCGTGCTTCCCCAGACTTGATTTGCGAACAACCTTGAGCGAAAATCAGGGCTCCACTGAGGGCGATCGCGGCAAAATAGCGATTCATCGAGACTTCTCCGATTCAAAGTTTACCTGTGTCGGGTGGTTGAGCCTCCCCGACTTTAATAGATCGCACGGGAAAATGAAATCAGGATGAAATGCGATCGCCGTCCCGCAGGATTCGGGATGGGCGCGGGGGCGATCGCCCCGTTCGCTATTTTCTATAATCGAAAGAGCGATCGCGTTGAAAAGCGCTTTTCCCTCTGCCACTCGCACAGTTCAGATAACAATGATACCCCATATTCTCTCTGACAATCACCTAAAGGCTTTAAAATTTGTTCTCTCTACCCTGAAAAAACACGACATTGCGTATCACATAACAGGCGGTTTAGCTGGCAATATTTACGGGTCTGAATGGCCGCTGCACGATATCGATATCGAAGTTTCGCAAAAAGATATAGAGCGAGTCGCCTCTTTATTTATGCCCCAGGTCATTCGCCCGCTTGCTAGGTTTGTAGATGAGGAATTTGACTTAATGCTCTTGACGCTGCGAGTGAATGACGTTGAGATTGACATCAATCAAGCTGAAGATGCCTTTGTTTTGACAGCCGAGGGAAGGAGGGTAAAGCTCGATACAGACTTATGTCAAGCCATTGAAAAGAAATTTTGTGAATTAACCGTCTGGGTTCAGCCTTTAGAAGACATCATTCGCTATAAAGAATTCTTGGGAAGAGATGAGGACGTGAGGGATTTAAAAGGGTTGCAGTGAATGAAGAGGCGATTGGCTTTTCCGGGCGCGATCGCCTAAAATGTCAGAGTGAGAATCGGACGGATAATGTTGAGTCAGCCAGCACTATCCGCATGAGCAGCTTAGTAGCCAGTCACAAGCCCGCCCGCGTAATTACAACCAGAGACTGATGGCTCATCTGGCAATTTCTCTCTCTAGATTGGTGTAAATCCCCGCTCGTAATGGCTATCTTGACTGTAGGTAAGAAGGAAGACCACTGGAGGCGTTACCTGCTTGATGAATCTCTTTGAAAGAGAGGTGCATAGTAGCTTCCAGAATCCACCAATCCATCAAAAGAGGAAACGAAAGTTATGACGCAGAACAAGCAGCCAGCGGATCGGCAGGACAAAAATATTAAACCCACAGCGAGTCAACCAGGCGATCGCCCGAGAGAAGAATCGATAGTTGTGAGTGAAAACAATCCCCCCGCAAATCTGGAAGACGAAAACGCTCAACTCACTGAGGGAGAATCCAGCGGTCACCCAGTCGCCACGCGCATTGGAGCGGCTGCTGGCGGGGTAGCAGGCGCAGCAATTGGCAGCTTAGTCGGAGGCAGAGCCGGAGCCGCCGTGGGTGCTGTCGTCGGGGCAGTCGCGGGCGGCATCACCGGCAATGAAGCCGCCGAAAGTGTCAGTCAAACTGTAGAAAATGTCGTCGAAGCGGTCAAGCCATCGGTAGAAGGAATCGCCGAATCCGTCAAGAGTACCGTTGAAGATGTCAAACCGGCTGTAGTAGGAATCGCCGAGTCCGTCAAGAGTACCGTTGACGAAGCTAAACCCTCGGTAGTAGGAATGGCAGAGGCGGCAAAAGAAGCGGTTGAAAGTGTCAAGCCCTCCGTAGAAAATGTGGCGGATTCAATGAAGAGTACAATTGAAGATGTCAAGCCTTCCGTGCAAGGCGTGGCGGATTCAATGAAGAGTACAATTGAAGATGTCAAGCCTTCCGTACAGCGCGCGGCGGACTCAGTAACACATGCGGTTGATGATGTCAAACCTTCTGTCACTCGCGTGGCGGATTCGCTAAAAGATGCCGTTCAGGATATCAAGCCCTCCGTCAAAGGAATCGCCGAGTCTGTCAAGGGTACAGTTGATGATGTCAGACCCTCGGTAGCCAGTGCAGGGGAAGCCCTCAAAGGTGCTGCTGATAATGTGAAAACATCGGTACAAAATGCAGCGCAATCCGTTACGGGTGGCAAGAAAGATGTCAAGTCATCTGATATTTCCACATCCCCGACAATGCCGTCGCTGAGCGATCGCCCGCTGCCGCCGCCGCCGCCGATGCCGGCAGTCGATCTCACCGCCACACCGCCGGTGGAAATTCACACCAGCCACATCGAGCGCCCCAAAACGGAAGCCGAGGCACCGAAGAAAAGTATCGGCGACACCGTAAAGGAAGCCGAGCGGGATGTCAAACCCGCCGTTAAAAATGTCGCGGAATCCGTCAAAGATGCGGCTGAGGCTATCAAGCCCGCTGTCAGAAATGTGGCGGAGTCGGTTAAAGATGTGATTGAAGAAGTCAAGCCTTCTGTAAAAGAAGCGGGCGACGCCGTAAAAGGTGCGGCGCGAGAAGTCAAGTCCTCGGCACAAGATGTCGGGAAGTCAGTCAGCGGTAAAAAGGACGTTCAGCCTTCTGTAACGCCGGTCGATCGCATTTCTCCCGCCGATCGAGTCGTGCCTGTTGCTCCCGTTGGCGGGGTGACTCCGGTAGATGTTTCCGCACAGCCGACTGTGATTCAGCCGCCTACCTCGCTCGGTGGAGAAACGAACCTAACCGCTGAAGAGCGGATTCGTCGCGAGGAAGCAAAGCGCGAAGCGAAACGCAAGAATAGCAGCGATCGCCCGAACCTGTAATCCGGCTTCCTTGAAGCGGGCGACTGCCCCTTAAAATGCGGGGGTGGTTCATTTTTGACCCACCCCTTGATACAAAAAGGCTGCTCGAATTGCAGGCGCGCGATTTGGTTGCGAACAAGCTCAAATATATCTCCTCAAAAACGGTTAACTACAGAGTAGTTCTAACCTGGCAAGTCTCTATCCCTCCTCAGCACCATCCTTTCTCGAACCCATATCTTTAAACGTTTAGGACTACCCCATAAAGTTGATTGGCGAATCGCGCGACGTTCAATCGACTACCCTGATAAATCCCTTGCGCAGGGATGCGTAAATTTTTTCAACTAAAATCTGTTCCTCTTCACCCAACGAACCGCTAGAGAGCAGGTGCATCAGCAAGCACTGATCTTTGCGGGTAATGCGGCGAGTCTCGAAAATATGCTCGGCAACTTGGCGGACACTGAGCGGGGAGCGAAGCTGTGGGCCATCCATAATCTTGCGGAGGATAACATCTAGGTCTACACCTCTAATCTCCGCAATTTTTCGGATATCAACAGCGATCGCAAAGTATGGTTATCGGTGATAATTTTGGCCACTCCCAGTGAGCCCGATCGCAGGGAAGCAGTACCGCCGCCTTTGAGGGTGGCATTGATAACCCCTTCTGATATAGGCTTCCAGACGGCGAGGCGTTGCGTCTTGCGATGAGGGTGGCGGCTAGAAAGATACGAGCTGAACGGTTGGGAGGACAGCGAGAAAATCCGACCTCCGTGTTTGTACGGAGGCGGGAACGAGAAAACCCTGACGGCGATTCGCTGGGTTTGCAGGCAGACAGACGGATGCGCCGCTGACCGCGATATTGTTAGGATTGAGTGGTTGCCCGGACGAAAGCGCGATCGCGAAGACAAAAATTATGGCTATTTGGGAATATCGCACCGTTTCCTACGGAGTCGAAAATTATTATTACCAGAAAATTCGCTATATTTACGCAGACGGGAAGGAATTGACAGAATGGAAAGGACAGCCTTGGTCGGCATTTTTAGCCCAAATGGGAAAAGAAGGCTGGGAAATAACCAGCGCGGGAATCAGCGACGCTTCTGGAATGGATAGCGGGATTATTTTTTTCAAGCGCCCGATAGAAGGGCCATCGATTTAACATTTGTTTGTAGTAAGCGCTAAAGCGCTCCCCACCCGTGCTGAGCGTTGTACTATCGAGAGGGGCGATCGCCCTGCTCCGCGCGCGGTAAAATGGGAAAGTCGCGCTGAGGTGAAACGATGCGGCAAGTGCTTATCTACACTGATGAAGATGGCGACTGGGTAGCCGAATGTCCCAGCCTGCCGGGTTGCATCAGCCAAGGGCAAACAAAACAAGATGCGATCGTCAATATTAAAGACGCCATGAATTTATATATTTTGGCATTAGAAGAGGATGGCCTACCCGTCCCAGAAGAACATTTTAATGCCCTCTTGGTTCTGGCGTGAGCTTATAATTAGCACGATGACCGCACCATTTGCCGTTATTGAAGTTCCCCCAGACGCCGATACCGCTAACGAGGAGGTGGGAACCAAGCGAAAGTTCTGGTTTCATCACCCGAAATTTGACCATTGCTTGTACAAACAAGGTCGCCCCAATACGGGCGAAGATTGGGCAGAAAAAATAGCAGCAGAATTGTGTGAATTGCTCGGACTGCCTCATGCTCGTTATGAACTGGCAACCTGGAGAGGCGCTTTTGGCACCGCCTCCCCTTCCTTTGTCCCCCCCCCGATGGCAGCCTCATCCTCGGGAATGATATTCTCGTTCAAAGGGTGCCGGACTATCCTCAATTTGAAACCTTTAACGTATCGAAACACACCCTCGATGTCGTACTGGCAGCTATTAGCAATAGTGCCGTCAATCTGCCTCTTGACTGGATACCTCCGGCGGGTATCGAGACGGCAGTGGATACAGTTGCGGGCTATTTGCTGTTAGACGCCTGGATTGGCAATACCGACCGACATCACGAAAACTGGGGATTTATCGAAAAACAAGAAGCGCAAACGTCTGTAGTGACTGTATATCTAGCCCC
This sequence comes from uncultured bacterium, assembly GCA_964405435.1. Lineage (GTDB taxonomy): Bacteria > Cyanobacteriota > Cyanobacteriia > Cyanobacteriales > Oscillatoriaceae > DVEG01. Next base: position 59,517 of record CAYOOD010000022.1, on the reverse strand, counting down.
CACCTACGACCACGCCTCTAGCTTGGGAAGGGAATTGCTTGATAACGATCGCCAGAAGCGGTTAAATAATAAGTCCGTGGCTGCCTACGCAGCTAACTGCAGGTCAGCTCTCTATAAGCAAGTGGGTGACAAAAAAGCTATGTTTGCTATAGATGCTTTTCGAGAAACTGCCCGACGTTATCCCAATGCTGCTGTGGTGTGGCTCGATCGTCTAGCCAGCGTGTCACCTGCTGATACCCTGGCACTGTTCAATCGGATACCGAAGGATAGAATTTCAGTTGCAGCCATCGAATTTGCCGGGGAAATATTGGAAATTAACAAGAGCAGACTGCTCATCCTGCGGGAGGAACTATGTTGAAAACTCTTTTTGTTGCTTGGCAAGATCCGCACAGTCGCGCTTGGTTTCCCATCGGGCGGTTAACTTATAATGGCGAGTTCTACGAATTTGCTTACATCCAAGGCGTCAAAGAAGCACGCGAAAAGTGCGGTTTCCAGGGTGTGTGGTCGTTTTCCGATTGGGAGAAAGTATATTTATCACAAGAATTATTGCCGTTATTCTCTAATCGCGTCATGCGGCGATCGCGCCCGGATTACCCAGAATACATCCAGTGTTTGAACATCCGTGCAGGCGAAGACACCCCGATGGAAATCCTCTCCCGCAGTGGGGGAAAGAAAAAAACAGACAATTTTGAGATTTTTCCCGGTCCAGTACCGGACGAACAAGGGTGCTACCATATTTATTTCTTCGCTCACGGGGTGAGATATATGCCGCTAGAAAGCGCAGAGAGAATCAGCCGTTTGCAGTCTGGAGAGCGATTATTTCTCTTGCACGACTTGCAGAATATTTACGATGCCCGTGCCTTGCTGTTGTGTACGGAGGATCGCTATAATTTAGGCTATTGTCCCCGGTATCTTTCAGAGGATATGTTTGAGGTGCTGCAGGACGATCGCGATTCAGTAAAAGTAACGGTCGATCGCGTCAATTTGCCGCCTGCGCCGCTTCAGGTGCGATTGCTCTGCCATCTCGCCGTGCAGCAGGAGAATTTTCAGCCATTCTCTAGCTGGATTTATCAACCAATTCCGCAGGCGATCGCCTCTCCTGTCTCTTAACAGGAAAAAAAGGCGATCGCCCTGCCTTGGCTATTTTATCTTTGTCTGCGACAGGGGCTCGGCAGCGTGGAGCGAATCGCCATTCATTTCTGCCGCTACTTCCCGCTGCGCCGCGTGTTTTTTGGGCGAGTTGCCCGTCAGGCGAGTTTGAGCCGTCATCGCCATGACGTAAAAAACCGGCACGACGTACAAGCTCAAAAACGTCGAGACGAACATGCCGCCCACCACCGACATGCCAATCGACACGCGAGCGGCTGCCCCGGCACCGGTTGCGATCGCCAGCGGAATCAACCCGAAAATTGTCGAGAAAGCCGTCATCAAAATCGGGCGAAACCGGATTTTTCCCGCTTCGATCGCCGCTTTGGCGATCGGCATCCCTCCCTCGCGCAACTGGTTGGCGAATTCCACAATCAGAATCGAGTTCTTCGTGGCCAACCCGATAAGCATAATTAACCCGATCTGACTGTAAACGTTCAAATCCAACCCCGCCAGCAAAAGGGCTGCAAACGCTCCCAGCAGCGACAGCGGCACGGCTAGCAGAATAATTATCGGGTCGAGATAGCTTTCAAACTGAGCGGCTAACACCAAGAAAATAAACGCCAAAGCCAGCACGAAAATATAGCTAGTCGCCTGACCGGATTCTCTAAATTCTAGAGACTGTCCCGCATAAGAAACCCGCATCTCTGGCGGCAGCGCTTCTTTGGCTAATCCATCCAGCGCATCCAGGGCTTGCCCCAACGTATATCCCGGCGCGGGGCTGCCTTCAATCGTGGCTGCCCGGAAGCGGTTGAAGTGATTGATTTGCGGCGGCGTCGTCGAGGGCGTCACCGTCACGACATTGCTTAAAGGCACTACTTGCCCCTGATTGGTGCGGATGTACAATTGGCTGATATCTTGCGGGCTGGCGCGAAATTCTTTTTCTGCTTGCACGACGACTTCATAGCGGCGATTTCCCCGGTTGAAGCTGGTAATTTTTTGACTGCCTAAGAGGATTTGCAGGGTGCGAGAAATTTCTTGCACGGAAATCCCCAAGTTCGCGGCTTGCGCGCGATCGACGCTAATCGTTAACTCCGGTTTGTTGAGTTTTAAATTGGTGTCGATATTCACCACTTGCGGCAATTGTCGCGCTTTCTGGGCGAACTCGGCTGAGACTTTCGCTAGGGTTTCTAAATCGCTGCCTTGCAGCACGAATTGTATCGGCTGCCCGAAACCGGAACCGGGCAAAGCCGGCGGGTTGATGGGCAATACGAAAGCCTCTGTAATCGGCGCAAACCGCCCGAATAGTTGCCCGATAATTGCTTGTTGCGACTGATTCGGCTGTTTGCGTTCCTCCCAGGGTTGGAGTCGCACGAAAGCAAAGCCTTGATTCACTTGCCCGGGAGCGCCGCCGCCAAAGGCACCGATCGTAAAGTAAGTTCTGATGTCTTTGACTTGGCTGAGGGTTTGTTCGATTTGCTGCATCACCTTATCGGTGTAGTTGATGGTGACGCCTTCTGGGGCTCGGACGATGGTGAAGACTGCGCCTCTATCTTCGTTGGGCAAAAATTCTAAGGGGATTTGTTGGAACAGAAACGCTGTCAGCGCTAAGGAGAAGACAAATCCCAGCACGACGATCGCTTTCAGGGGCATTAAGAGCCGGATGGTGCGATCGTAAAACGCCAGCATAATTTTCACGAATAGCTCAAACAGCTCTAACGGCACGCTCAACAGTACCGCAAGGGGATTTTTTCTGTTCGGTTTTTTCCCCGCTGGTTCTGCTGCTTTGAGAATTCGGGCTGACATCGCTGGCGCGAGCGTCAGGGCGACAAAGGAAGAAATAATCACCGAGCCGGCGATGGTTATGGCAAATTCGGTAAACAAGCGCCCTGTGGTGCCGGCGGCAAACCCGACGGGCACGAAAACTGCCACCAATACGACGGTGGTAGCAATGACGGCAAATACCACTTCGCCGGTTGCGGCATAGGTGGCTTCCATCGGTTTCATCCGCTTTTCTTCGATGTAGCGGACGATATTTTCCAGTACGACGATGGTGTCATCTACCACCAACCCGGTACAAAGGGTGAGGGCAAATAGCGTCAGGGTGTTGATGGAATACCCCAAAAAGAACATGATGCCAAAGGCACCGATGAGGCAGACGGGAATCGTGACGGAGGGGATGAGGGTGGCTCTCCAGTCGCGCACGAAAACAAAGATGATGAGAACGACTAAGCCAATCGAGAGGTAAAGCGATGCCCAAACTTCATCAATGGCGAGGCGAATAAATTCGGAGTTGTCTACAGCCAGTTGGTAGCTCATCCCTTCTGGAAAGGACTTCGAGAGTTCTGCCATTTTGGCTTTGGCTGATTTGGCAACGTCGAGGGTGTTGGCATTGGAGAGTTTGACGACGCCTAAACCGACTGCTGGTTTGCTATTAAACCGCACGAATGAGCGTTCGTCTTCTGCGCCAATTTCGGCTCGCCCGATGTCTTTTAATCGCACTTGGGTGCCGTCTGGGTTGCGCTGGATGACGAGGGCTTCGTAGTCTGGCGGGTTCTGCAATCGCCCCAAGGTGCGCACGGAATATTCTGAGGTTTGCCCTTCGATGATGCCGCTGGGAATCTCGACATTTTCTCGCCGCAGGGCTTGTTCTAGGTCTAAAATGGTGAGGTTGCGGGCGGCGAGTTTCACCGGATCGATCCAGAGGCGCATGGCATATTTGCGCTCGCCGCCGATGATGACGGTGCTGACGCCGGAAACGGTTTCAAGTGCGTCTACAATGAAGCGATCGGCATAATCGCTTAACTCCAGTGTTGAGTATTTGCTCTCGGGACTGTAGAGGGCAAACCAAACGATAGGCGAGGCATCGCTCGATTGTTTGTTGACAATGGGGGATTCAATTTCGTCGGGGAGTCTGCCTCGGGCGCGATCGACGCGCGATCGCACGTCTTGTGCGGCTTCTTCGATATTCCGGCTCAGTTCAAACTGCACGGTTATCGCACTCACCGATTCTCGACTTTGAGAGGTGAGGGTTTTTATCCCCTCCACTCCATTAATTTCTGCTTCTAATATCTCGGTGACTTCGGTTTCGACTACTTGCGGGTTGGCACCCGGATAAACCGTCGTCACGCTCACGACTGGGGGGTCAATTGTTGGATATTCCTGCACTGGCAAGCGGGTATATCCGACTAGCCCCACGAGAATAATTAGCAGCGAACATACTGAAGAAAAGACCGATCGCTTGATGAAAAAATTGACGAACATGAGCGGAGCATTGGTAATGGTTAGAGTGCCTCGGCTGAGTGCTGAGTGCTGAGTGCTGAGTGCCTCGGCTGAGTGCTGAGTGCTGAGTGCTGAGTGCTCTTCGGCCTCGGCTGAGTGCTCTTCGGCCTCGGCTGAGTGCTGAGTGCTGAGTGAGGAGTAAAAAAGTGAGAAGGTACAAATAAAAAATTCACTTTTTTTGTACGCAAAACTGAAAACTCTTACTCAGCCTAAGCATCGAGCACTTTTAACTTTCCTCACTCAGCACTTTTAACTTTCCTCACTCCCTATTTCGCGTCGCCGCTAGGGAGGGGCATGAGGGGCGCGCCGTCTGCCAGCTTTTGAAGCCCGGAAATAACGATTTTGTCTCCCGGTGCGAGTCCTTGCACGACTTCGGCGCGATCGCCTTTGATGATTCCCAGCTTCACCGGTTGCCGTTTGGCAACCATTGGCTCTTGCCCCTGCGCGACAAACACAAATCGCTCTTCTCCTTGGAAAATCACAGCGGTTGTCGGCACCACTACGTTGCTAGAGCGCTGCTTCCAAATCACTTTCGCTCGCACGAACTGGTTATTTAACAGTTTCCCTTCCTGATTGTCAAAGGTGGCTTTCGCCAAGACGGTTTGGGAAGTTTCACTAACGGTGGGAGAGATAAAGCTGATTTGACCTTTTCCTAAACTTTGACCTTGGGAATCGGCGATTTCTACGGGCAACCCCTGGCGCAATTGCGAGGCGCGTTCCAGCGGCACTGACAGTCGCAGTTCTAAAGCCTGATTTTGGGTGAGGGTTGTTAATTTATCGCCTTTTTTAATAAAGTCCCCCAATTTCACGGGCACGTCGCCGACAATTCCCGCAAAAGGCGCGACGATTTTTGTGTTTTGCAACTGGACTTCGTAGGTTTGCACTCTGGCATCCGCTTCGGCAAGTTGCGATCGCGCCCGTTCGATTTCTTCGGGACGGGTGCCGTTCTCCAATCTCATCAAATCTTGCCGCTTTTCTTCGACTTCGGCGGCGGCGCTGGCGAGTTCTTCCGGGCGCGCTCCTTTTTCTTGCAGCGCTAAAGCTTGCTCGGCTTCTTCTACTTGCGCTTCGGCTTGTTCCACGTCTTCGCGCCTGCTTTTTTTCAGTTGTTCCAATCGCTGCTGGGCTTGTTCTACGTTGGCTTGTGCCTTGCGGTTTTCGGTGACGATTTGATCGAGCGTATCTTGAGAAATCGCGCCTTCTGCCGCTAACTGTTGATTGCGCTGCACCCGTTCTGCGGTGAGTGACGCCGCTGCTCGCGCTTCTTCTAGCTGGGCTTCGGCTTGGGCAATCTCTTGATTGCTGCTGCCCGATCGCAAGGCTTGCAGTTGCGATCGCGCTCGATCGAGACGGGCTCGCGCTTGAGCAATCTCTTCGGAGCGGTTGCCCGCTCTCAGTTGCGCTTGCCGAGCTTCTGCAGCGGCGAGGCGGGCTCTCGCTTGGCCAATTTCTTCCTCGCGGGGGCCGGCTTGCAGTTCGGCGAGGTTGGCGGCGGCGCTCTGCCGCGCGGCGCGCGCTTGCGCGAGCTGCGTTTCGACTTCCTGCGAATCGATCAGGGCGATAACATCCCCTTGACCGACGCGATCGCCCGCTCTGACGTAAATCTGGCTGAGCCTTCCCTCCACTTCTGACTGCAGCTCTACCGCCTTTTCCGCCTCTAGGGTGCCTACAAATTCGGAAGTTTCTGCGACATTGCCCACTTCTGCGGGCGCTAGCTTGACGGGGATGCCGCGCGGCTTGCCAGCGGCTGGAGCGGCTCCGCCCCCGGGAGCGCCCGCACCGCCACCGCCGGAACGCTGCCACCACTGCCACCCGAACGTACCGCCCAGCCCCAAGAGCAACAGCCCCAACACGAGCAGCCACTCGCGCTGCCGCTTCTTCGGCTGGGGGTGAGGCTCCGAGACTTCTGGTTTGTCTGGTTGGTATTCCCCCGCATCCGGCAGGAACTCGCCCTCGGTTTCGGAGCGCTCTGCTTGTGTTTTTTCTCTATATTCGATGGATTTTTGAGGATTGGTTTGCGTCATCGGTATGACTCCTGCTGAGTTGCGATCGCTAGAGTTATGAAAAAGGTTCTATCTATATAGTTCGCTTGGAAGAAGCATGAGGTCGTGAGTTGCCAACCCGATCGCTTCCTCCTGTTGACTGACCCGATTGCGTGAATACCGCTTGCAGGTTGCCTGTCATCTCTGATAACTTCTCCCCCATAAGGAAGATGGCAAAAATAAATTCTATGTCTTTCAGTTTCCCGGTTTAGTCCCCATTTTGCCTTTTTTACTGGTCACTTTCTTCAAGTTCTCGCGGTTTCGAGAAACCGCCGCCTCTGCTGCAATCCCATCCGCTTGAAATTCGACTGCCGACAGGTTTACGCGCTCTTTTGCCAGTTGTTCGCTTATCCACTGAATATCATAGCCGTGCATTTTTAACGAAAAATCCCAGGCTTCTGCTTGATAGGAATCGGCGGGTACATGCTCGATCTTTTGGCTTTCCAGATAGTCTTGCCGCAGCCGGCACACCATTAAGTGGCGCTCCAGCAGCCCGATCCGTTCTGCCGGTTCCAAGTCATTAAAAAAGAAATACTTGACGATAAAGCGGGCGCGACTCTTTACCCAGCTTTCTTGAGGGTGAGCCAGCATCAATTGCCGCCAGCGATCGCGCCCTTTCTGCGTAATGGCGTAAATTATTCGGCTCGCGCCTCCCTCCCCCGCCTCGGTTGCGATCGCCTCAATTTCCCCGCGTTTTTCCAATCGCTTCAGAAGCGGGTAAATCGCTCCGTAATTGACGCTGATGCAGCTACTCATAAACAACTCCAACTGCTGTTTCAACTTGTAGCCGTGCAGCGGCTCCCGTTGGAGCAAACCGAGGGCGGATAGTTCGAGCATATATATCAGCCTGATACACTCCCTCCAGTCTACCCCATCTCGTCGCTTGTGGATGCAACAACCTGTAAATTTACTGAATTCTTAGAAAAATCAATCTAAAATCCGTTTAATTATTTTGCGCTTACAGACACAGCCCGCTACAGGCTACAGTAGGGGCGGTGCCCCCGTGCCCGCCCCGAAAAACCTTTGCTCACTCAGCACTCAGCACTCAGCACTCAGCACTCTAAAATGAGTATTCAACCAAAAAACGCATCAGTACAAGTCGCGATTAACTCCTCAACGCCGGTAACGGGTAAAATCCGCGTCTTCAAGTGGGCGGCAACCTCCGCAACGCTCGTATCATCCAAGAACACCGATTCCCCGTGCTTGAGCATCACGGAAGGCAAGAGGATGGCATCTCCCAAATCCTTTCCCTGCAAGCCTTCCAGCAAATCCTGCCCCGTCAGCAAGCCGGTAACGGTGATGGTTTGCCCCCAGTAGGCGCTGCACAGGGCGGTTAAGTTGACTTGCAGCCCTTCCACGCGATTGAGTCGCTGCAAAATAGGTTGAAATGCTTTTTCCACCGCATTGCCCACCACCCAAGTGAAGCGGCGGGGCGGAGAAACGGCGGGCGGGAGCATTGCCTCTGCGGCTTCCTCAAATTGTTTGAGAAATTGGCGAATCGAACCGACGCCGTTGCCTATTTGGGGATACTCTTCATAGTGGGATTCCGGCGGCAATTCCTCCCCGGCAATTAAAAACCATTCATCCGCCAACCAGGCAAAAGTCGTGCCGATTTTCCGGCGAAATTGTTCTTGCAAGGCTTGCACGATCGCGATCGCTTCTCGCGCTTTTTCCGACGTCACCGGCACCAATTCATCCTCTGGCGGGCGAAACTTTGTCAGCCCCACCGGCACCACTGCCACCGATGCCACTGCTGGCATCTTCCCGGTGCCAAATTTTGCCAAATCTAGCAGGGTTTTTTCTAAATGTTGGCCATCATTTATGCCCGGACAAACGACGACTTGAGCGTGAATTTGCAACCGGTGTTTTTTAAACCACTTCAACTGTTCTAAAATCTGACCGGCGCGGGAATTTTTCAGCAGGCGATCGCGCACTTCTGGCTCTGTAGCGTGAACCGAAACATAGAGGGGAGAAAGCCGCATATTGGCGATGCGATCCCACTCTCGCGGGGAGAGATTGGTGAGGGTGAGGTAGGAGCCGTAGAGAAAACTGAGCCGGTAGTCGTCGTCTTTTAAATAGAGGGTTTTCCGCTTGCCCGGAGGCTGCTGATCGATAAAACAAAAGGGGCAGCGGTTGTTGCACTGAATCAAGCCGTCGAAGAGGGCGGTTTCAAATTCTAGCCCCAAGTCCTCGTCGCATTCTTTTTCTATTTCAACTTTGTGGATTTTGCCTTTAGCGTCTAGGACTTCTAGTTCTAAGAGTTCGTCGGCACACAAAAATCTGTAGTCGATTAAGTCGCGGGGTTTTTGCCCGTTGATAGCCACGATCGCGTCGCCGACTTCAAACCCTATCTCAGCAGCGATGGAGTCGGGCAAAACCTTAGTAATTACAGCCGGACGAATGGAAGTTTCGCTCATAGATACGTTTTCGTGTTTAGCAGTCGTACAGAAAAAATAGCTGATTTTATACGGGGCGTATAACTGACGGTAGGGGTTGCTACAAGTCGGGCTGTCAGACTGATCTTTTTAGCCGGACTCTCCCTCGTTCCACAAACACCCCCTCGCGTTTGAGCCAGTCTGTAAACGAATGATTTTATATTATAGCAGTTTTCAGATTAATGAGGGACTTCAGAAACCCGGATTGTTTAAGAAGCCGGGTTTCTTATCTGTACTGCATCGGACTGAAAAACGCTAGAGAAGCGCAAAGCGTGCAAAATCATTTCCCAGTAGAACCAGGAAACGAGGAAATTGTCACGATTTGACAGAGGCTTCAAACGCCTGCATCTGCTCCTCCCAGCGATCGAGAAGCTGCGCCTGGATGTCGTCTTCTACAAAAGCGTGCTCCAGACTGAAACGCGCCATTTGCTTCAATTCTCGCCACGTTAAATCGGGATGGCTCTCGACGGCGCGGGCATATTCTTCGGTCATGTCGATGCCGAAAACGCCTGTATTGTCGGTGTTGAGAGAGACGGGAATGCCAGAGCGCAAGTATTTTAAAAAGGGATGGCGATCGAAGGGTATTTTCAGCAGTAAGTGATTGCTGGTGAGGCAAGCTTCGATGAGAATGCCCTGGCGGCGCATGAGGGCGACTTCGGGAGGATCGGGCTGCGGAGAAAGCGCCAGATTTACCCCGTGTCCGATGCGCTCGGCTCCCATTAAAATCGAGTCGCGGATGTGCCAGTCCCATTTGGTATTTTCGCCGGCGTGCATGGAGAGGCGAACGGCGGGATAGACGCGGCGCAGGCTTTGGATGAAGTCTTCGATCGCGTTGGGTTCGGCGATTTCCTGTCCGATTTTCGGATCGTCGGAGTATTCATTTCCGACTAAATTAATCCCGGCGATCGCGCGAGCAACGAGATCGGAACCCGACGCCAATTGAAACGCGATCGGCAGTTGCGTGAAAAGTTTCGGTCGGGTGCGCGGAAACGAGAGCAGAAATCTCACGACGACGCGCTCAGATTCGGGAAATTTCCGGTTGGCTCGCTCGACGACGGCTAGCAGGCTATTGAGATACTCGCGGGCGGTAGCGAGATTGAGCACTTTATATTCTTCGTCATCGCCCGCCCCGATGGGTTTCGGAAAGGGAGTGAACATGATTTCGATGTAGCTGAGGCGCTCGCGGTGCGATTGCTCTACCACGTCTGCCAGCAACTTTTCGACAATTTCTGCATCCCCCGTCACGGTATCGTTTCGCCCGAAAATTGCATTGAAAAACACCGCGATCGGATTTGGTTCGTCGGGAGAAATTGTCATCGCGCGGCGATAGGCGGCGAGCTGCTGGCGCTGTTCGTCTGTTTGCGGATTCAAAAGATTGGCAACCGGTAAAAACGTCGCGTTTTCTTCCTTGGGAACTTCCCCCCCTCGCGGTACTGCAACAAAGGCATACGCCTCGGGATCGTCGGGGGCGTATGCGCCAGCGGGCACGCGCAGGAAATAGCGATATCGCTGCGACTGCGCCGCCAGCTCCAGCAGCCTATCTGGGCTAGCAGTGCCGCTGAGGTGCGAGTGCAGCTCTGCGCCTTTTGGCATCTGGCGCAGGAAGTCGCGCAGGGCGGTTTTGTCGCCGCGTATTTTCGCTAAATAGGATTCGACAGCGGGGGCGGGAGCGACTGTATAGGTTGCGTTTCGGCTCCAGGCTGGCACTGACACGCTCTCCCAGTAAACCGCGCCGCCGAACAGGCATAAGCCTATCAGAAAAGCGATCGCCAGCTTCCAGAGTTTTTTCATCTGTATCTGGACATTTCTGGTTTTTACCCTAAATTTGATATTCAATCTAATATAGAGGAAATGCAGGACTCTCTATTCTATATGACCGCGAGAGATTTGTCAACTACCTGCGAGCAGATAGCCAGACAAAGCGCGAAAGCGACAAATCGGGGCGATCGCCAGTTTATGATAAAAATACGGTACTGATGCTTTCCCTGTATGAGCTATTGTCTGAATCCCGATTGCAAAAAACCGCACAATCCAGATGACGCGAAAATTTGCCCGAATTGCGGCAGCAACTTGCTGCTCGGTTCGCGATATCGCGCAATTCGCCCGCTCGGCAATCCGGGAGGATTTGGCAGAACTTTCCTCGCCGAGGATAGCGAGAAACAGATTCGCTGCGCCGTCAAGCAATTTTGCCCCTTGCCGCAAATTCAAAACAACCCGCAAGCCCTCCAAAAGGCAACTGAACTGTTCAATCAAGAAGCCGAGCAACTGCGGCAATTGGGGCAGCACCCGCAAATCCCCGCGCTGCTCGATTATTTCGAGGCAGACTCGCGCCTGTATCTGGTGCAGGAATTTATCGAGGGAAAAGATTTAGCAGCCGCCTTGCAGGCGGAAGGAGCTTTCAGCGAGGAACAGATTCGAGAATTGCTGGGCGAAATGTTAGCGATTCTCCAATACATCCACGATTATCGAGTGATTCACCGGGATATCAAGCCGGGAAATATTGTTTGCAGCGCTTCTAGAAAGGGATACGCCCTGATCGATTTTGGCATTTCCAAGCAACTCGCTCAGACAACTGTCGCCCAAACCGGTACGGCTTACCTCGGCACGCCGGGATATGCACCCATCGAACAAATTTTGTGGGGAAAAGCTTATCCAGCCAGCGATTTGTACAGTTTAGGGATGACGTGCCTGCACCTGCTGACAGCAGTCGCCCCCGATGAACTTTACGAACCGCTAGAGCGGCGCTGGCTGTGGCGCGATCGCCTGTACGAAAGCGGCACAAAAATTAGCGCTAATCTGGAGCAAGTGCTGGATAAAATGGTTAAAGAAGCCGTACAAGAGCGCTATCAATCGGCGGCAGAAGTGCTGGACAATTTAAAACTTAAAAGCAGTATATACCCGGCATCAACTTCAGCCGGAAAGACGCTCACAGTCGCTAAATTAGGCGAAGCCGACTTCCGAACCATTGGCGAAGCCATCAAAAATGCCCAGCCCGGTACGCGAATAATCGTGCGCCCGGGTTTCTACGAGGAAAGTTTAGTTATTGACAAATTTTTGGAAATAATCGGAGATGGAGCCAGAGAAGATATTATTGTCGAAAGCCTGTTTGCTCCTTGCCTCTCCATGCAAGCTGACGCAGCAGTTGTTAAAAACTTGAACTTATGCTATAAAGATTTGACCAATTCTCAAAATGCCGATATTTTAGGTCAATTATTCAGCCAAAACCTGCTAAAACTTTTCGCCGTCGATATATCTAAAGGGCAGTTGCGGCTGGAAAACTGCGAAATTTCCTCTACGGGAATTGCTTGCATTCACATTCGCGGTGAGGGCAGCGAACCCTTCATTCACCAGTGCAAGATATACGACGCTGCCAAATACGGGATTTTACTCAGCCAAAACAGCCGCGCCACCGTAGAAGCGTGCGATATATTCGGGCAGAAGTTTGGCGTCTATATCCTCAAAGGCAGCAACCCAACCGTGCGACGCTGCAAAATTCACGACGTGCAGGAAGACGGTATTTTTGTCAGCAGCAACGGCGAGGGTACAGTAGAAAATTGCGATATAATTGGCAGTAATAGGGCAGGAGTGAGGATTAAAAAGAAGGGCAACTTAACCGTGCGGCAGTGCAACATTAACAAAAACAAAGAACAGGGTATTTGTGTAGAATCCAACGGCGCGGGACCGATTGAAAACTGCGATTTGAGAGGAAATGACGGGGGTGCGTGGTACGTCGCGCCGAAATGCTTGCCGCGCCGCAGCGGAAATAAGGAATGACAAAAAGCAGAAAAAATGGTAATGGCGGATGGGGCATTGGGCATGGCGAATAGGGCATAGGGCGTTGGGAAAAAGATAATTGGTAATTGATAATTGCTGGGATTATTCTTCTCCATGCCCAATGCTCCATGCCCCATCCCTAATTACCTAGTCTGAGTTAGAATACGCCAGTCTTATAGAAAGCGCCATTTGAGTTAAGGGAGCCGTTGAAAACCAGTGTTTGATTTTTTTGACCCCACAAAGAGCAGTATCGGGAGCGATACCCGATCCGATCGCAGTCCGCTAGATGGATGGTCGTTAGACGCTCGCGATCCGGAAGCGATTAGAGCGATGATGCCGGTATGGGAATGGTTTTATCGGTACTACTTTCGCGTAGAAACCGATGGCTGGCACCACATCCCCTCGGAAGAAAAGGTGCTGTTTGTCGGTTCCCACAATGGGGGCTTAGCCGCACCGGATATGTTCATGTTCATGTATGACTGGTTTAGGCGTTTTGGTACGGAGCGCTTGCTCTACGGGCTGATGCACCCAGTCGTTTGGAAAGCTTTTCCAGATGCGGCTCGGTTGGTTGCCCGCTGGGGGGCAGTCGTGGCACACCCGCAAATGGCGATCGCGGCTTTCCAGAAAGGCGCTAGCGTCGCCGTATATCCCGGCGGAGCTGAAGACGTGTTTAGACCTCACAGTATGCGGCATCAAATTTACTTTGCAGGGCGCAAGGGCTTTATTAAATTAGCCCTGCGGGAAGAGGTGCCTATCGTGCCGTTTATCTCCAACGGAGCCCACGATACTTTATTTGTTTTAACGGAATGTTACGATTTCATGCGGCAGTTGCACGAGATGGGAATGCCCTGGTTATTGGGGCTCGATCCGATGGTATTTCCGATTTATATGGGGCTGCCTTGGGGATTGAGTATTGGGCCACTGCCCAATATTCCCCTGCCAGCACAAATTCACACCCGCGTCTGCGCGCCGATAGTTTTTGAACGCTACGGGCGCGCCGCCGCTAGCGATCGCGACTATGTGGACGCCTGCTATGAAAAAGTGCGCAGCCAAATGCAACTGGAACTCGACCATTTAGTTCAAGAATTGTGAGGGAGTGTGGAGTGTGGAGTGTTAAGTGTTGAGTCTTAAAGAATTTAAGTGCTTGCTTTTAGTTTATCACTTTTTTCTAACTCAAAACTCATTCCTCAAAACTCCACACTCCTCACTCCACACTCCCCCTCGCGATCGCCAATTCGGCTCGGAGATAATCCACAAATTGCCTTGCCGTGCGCCCAGAACGCCCGTTGTGGCGCGTCGCCCACTGGAGAGCGCGCGGCTGTATTTCTTCCCAAGTCAGGGGAATATCGGCGCGTGCGGCTAAGTGCCGGACGATCGCCAGGAAAGTTTCTTGATTCGCCGGCTCAAAGGTTAACGTCAACCCAAAGCGATCGCTGAACGAAAGTTTCTCCTGAACCGTATCCCAGGCGTGGACTTCTTCTGCTGCGCTCGGACGGGGGCGATCGTCAAAAAACTCGCGAATCAAGTGCCTGCGGTTTGATGTTGCATAAACGACCACATTTTCAGGTCGCGCCGTGACATTTCCTTCTAAAATCACCTTCAGCGCCTTAAAAGCGTCGTCATCTTCCTCAAAAGAAAGGTCATCCACAAAAATAATAAATTTCTGAGGAACGCCGCGCAACTGTTCGGCAATACTTGGCAAATCTTTCAAGTCAGATTTAGAGACTTCTATCAGGCGCAGGTTGCGCGAACCGTACTCATTTAAAAGCGCCTTCACCAAAGAAGACTTGCCCGAACCGCGACTGCCGTAGAGCAGAACGTGCAGCGCCGGCAACCCGGCTAGGAGAAATTCTGTATTTTTCAGCAGGGCATCGCGCTGAAACTCGTAACCGACTAACTCGCTCAACCGCACCGGATCGGGGTGCGGGATGCTGACTAATTGCCCGACACTCCAGCGCATAGCTTTAGATTCTGCAAATAATCCGGTGCCGTGCTGTCGGTAATAGCCTGCTAGCGCCTCCAAGCTGTCAGCCCAGTTTTTTTGCGCTAGCAACTCGGCTCGGATAGATTGTTGGTGCTGGTTTCCTACAGGTTCTCTTTCTTCTTCCCAAACTGGCAGGGCTTCAGGCAATCCCGATACCGATTGCACCCAAAGACTGAGCTGTTCGCCCGTACACTGGTACAGCCTTTGCAGGGCTAGTAAATCGTGGCGAACCGCCGCCACGAGCGAGGGCGGCAAAGTCGAGAATTCCGCCCGCTGCGCTTGTTGGGTAAAGGGGTTGTCGTCTTTGAGCAGGCGAAGGATGAGAAAATCTTGCCAGCTTTGATGTTTAGCCGCTAAATTTCGGAACCAGATGCCGTAAGCGTGCAAGCAATCGGTATCCGCACTATTGCGATCGCCGAGAACTTGCAATAGCTTGAGAAAAGCTTCTCCAACTGAATCAGCGAGAACGGATTGATAGAGGAGCAGAGAGGCTGCTTGGCGTTGCAGGAAGCGGATAGCAGAAAGTGCGTGAGGATTTTGAGATAGCATATAGGCTATTGTATCAAAACGGCGGTGCCCCACCCTTGAGGATGGGGAATACAGCCGAATCGCAACAACCCTATCGCCGCCAGAGTTTAATCGTATTGTCCTTGCCGGCACTGGCTAGGATCTTTCCATTGGGGCTGAACGCTACCGTATAAACCTCATCCGAATGCCCGGATAAGGTATTAATGAGTTCTCCAGTACTGAGATTCCAAAGCTTGACGGTTCCGTCCCTGCTGCCCGAAGCGATCGCCTTGCCATCCGGGCTGATTGCAACCGAGACGATCTCGCCCGCATGTCCTTCCAAAGTGCGGATTAGTTCGCCAGTCTCTGCATTCCAAATCTTAACCGTTTTGTCGTAGGCACCGCTCACAACTGTCTTGCCGTCGGGGCTGATAGCCACCGATCGCACCTCTGAGGAATGCCCATCGAGAGTGTTAATAAGCGTCCCCGTCCCCACATCCCAAATCTTTACCGTCCCGTCTTTGCTGCTGCTGACGAGCGTTTTTCCGTCACCGCTAATCGCGACCGAATAAACGTAGTCTGAATGCTCGGAAAGCCGCTGCACCCGCCTGCCAGTCTCTACATTCCAAATCCTGATATTTTTGTCCTCATAGGCGCTGGCGATCGTCCGCCCGCTGGGGCTGAAAGCAACAGACCAAACGGCAGCCTCGTAGTCGAGGGTTTGCATTAATTCCCCAGTCGCGGGATTCCACAGCATGATTCTCCCAAATAAACTGCCGGTTGCGAATCGCCTGCTGTCGGGGCTGAAAGCCAGCGCCCAAACCACCCCGCCATCTCCATCGAAGCTGCGGAGGACTTTTCTCTCTGCGACATCCCAAAACTTGACCGTTTTGTCCTTGCTGCCGGACGCGAGTGTTTTGCCGTCGGGGCTGAATGCAACAATTCCAACGGCGTCAGAATGCCCGGTTAGGGTTTTGACTTCGATGTTTTTCCAGTTAATGCCCGCCTCGCACTGTTTGAGAAGGTTTTGAACTTCGTCGGATGGGCTGGAATTGTTGGGGATTTTTGCTGCTTGCTGGAGGCACTCCTCGTAGTTGCGATCTTTATAAAAAGCGGCGATCGCGGCGATCTGTTGCGATTGTTGCTGGCGGCGCACCAGCATACCCGGCAATTGAAAAATGCCGTAAATCAAGGCGATCGCGCCGATCCCGGCAGCAATGCCGATTCCGAGGTTGGCGCTCTTAATTTGGCTGAGAATTTGCGAGAGTTCTGGCAGATATCGGCTCCACTGCTTGGCAACTGCCTGCGGCACGGGATTGGGAAGCTTCAACAGTATGGCATTGGAGGAAACCTTCTCTTCAATCTTCGCGACTTCTTCGTCTTTGAGCCCTAAAATTTGCTGCAAGCGTTTGAGTTCGTCCCGCGTCTCCTGAGACAGGGGATTTTCTTCGTTCAAGGCTTCCGCGAGCGCCCGTTCGTAGTGCTGTACCTTTTGCTTGTATTCTTCGTAGGGTTTTAAAACCTCTTCTTCGATCGCAACAGCTTCTTCTGCCTGCAATTCCAGGCTAGTGCGCAGCGCGTCTAAGATGCCGCGCCCGACGACGGAGATTTCGCCGCGATGCGTGACGCGCCGTTCGACTTCTTCGCGATAGATCGTCAGCTTGGGCAGGCGAATCCCGGAGCGATCGCCGCTTTTGATCAAGTCGGCGATGACTTCACCGGCGCTCTGGTAGCGCGTTTTGTAGTCGTGGCGCACCATCTTGTCTAAAATATCTGCCAGCTCCGGCGTCACCACTGCCAAATGCCGCCAGAAGATTTCCCCCTTGGTCGGATTTTTGGCATCTCGGAGCTTGGGCAAGTCGTAAACCGGCAAACCCGTCAGGGCTTGGATGGCGATCGTGCCCAACGCATAAAGATCGCTGTTGTATTGGGGGTTGTATTGGAATTGTTCGATCGGCATGTATTCCAGGGTGCCGACCCGCACTGTCGGGGGCATTGGCCCTTGGGCCATTTGGCTGCCGATCTCCTTGACTGCCCCAAAGTCGATCAGCACCAACTTGCCGTCTGGGTGGCGTCGGATCAAATTGCTGGGTTTGATGTCCCGGTGGATCACCCCGTGCCCGTGTACGAAGACCAATATCTCCAGCACTTCCTTCAACAGGTTGGTGACTTGGGTTTCGGACAGGGGTTTCCCGGGCAAAATCTCGCTGGCTAAGGAATGACCGGGAACGAACTCTTCAACTAAGTAAAATTCGTGATTTTCCTCAAAATAAGCGAAAAGCTGCGGAATCTGGTCGTGCTGCCCCAATTTTTCCAGCATTTCCGCTTCTTTGTCGAAGAGGCGGCGGGTATTTTCCAGAACTTTAGGATCGTTAGTCGCAGGTCGCAGGTGTTTGACAAAACATTCGGGGTGACCGGGACGGCGGGTATCTTTGGCCAGATAGAGTTGTCCAAATTCGGCTGAGCCTAAGACTTCAGTGATGCGATAACGTCTATCCAAAAGTTGACCGATCATAATAGCGGAACGCCCCTAGCTGTTTTTGGTTGATTATGGCACGAAATAGCTCGAATCCTAGTGTTAGAGGAAGCGAGTGGTGAGGGTAGTTTGGGTTGTCGGGCAGGACATCTTTGTCATTGTATCGGAGCGCGAGAAGATCGTCTCCGGCAAGCCGAGCCGCGCTCTCAGGCGATCGCGCCTGCTTCCCCTGTCCCCCTCTCTCCGGGGCAGTGTTCAGCGCTGTGCCAGGGGACGGCGAATCGCGACGAAATCCTCAAACCCCTGGAAAGGAGCGGATTTGGGGACACTGACCGGGCTGAAGATCGGGATTGCCCGCTCCCCGCAACCGCTCGTCGTCAAGCGCCTGCCGCGAAAACCCTCAACCCACCCGATGCTTTCATTCCCTACTCCCCCAATTTCGACTTTTACCTCAAACCGGCATCCGACCCTGACAAGGGAGTAATGTTTTGCCCCTGAAGCTAGCTCCAGGTAGAGTGCTGCGCGCGCGTTTCAGGCGATCGCCTGAAAGCGACTCTTTGACAATTCAGGGCTCAACTATTCCCCATTCTCTTTTCCTCTCCTCAACTGATTCAAGAATAGCCCCTGCCAGCTCGTTCTTCCAGAAGTGGGGAGAAGGTGGCGGGTTTGGAAACCTGAGAATATTTGAATCTTAGCAAAGCACCCGTTCTCTGGGCTGTACGATTTCTCAGAAAAATCCGATTTCTTTTTTCAGAAGAGCGCGATCGCGTCAACTCCCCTCATCCGAATCAAGGCGCGCGAAGGGCAGCAGGTTTTGCCTGCCGAGCCGCAACAACAGCGATTTGCGATCGCGCCAAATCCCCCTGCTTCTTACTTCCTAGCCCCTTTCTCGACAGCCGCGATATTTTTTTCTGAAAATTTGCCATTTTTGTCACTCTATAACCGAGCGACAAAACTCTCCGCCAATCTCCCTCGCGCTGCCTTGCGGATGAACCGAAAAATCAGGCGTATAGAAAAACATAGAGGGCACCTGAAAGTGAGTGCATTCTGACGGTCGATCTCCACAACCGTCAGACAAATTAGCCCGCCCGAGTTTTCGCTTTCCCTCCACCCAAGGCAACCTCTCAAATGGCTCAAAATATCAAAAAAATTTACCTGCACTGGACTGCCACCCCTTATGACTGGGCAGAACCCGGACACTATCATACAGTCATCCTGGGAAATGGCAGTGTCAAGCGCCTGACTGGCTACGATCAGCCCCTCAAGGCTCACACTGCCGGACGCAATGAAGAGTCCGTCGCGATCGCGATCGCCTGTATGGGCGAAGGGGGTTGGGATGACTATCCTCCCACATCCATTCAAATTGAAAATATGTGCAAGGAAGTCGCGCAACTCGCCTTTCAATTGGGCTGGAAGCCAGACGACATCACGATTTTCCGCGTAATGACTCACGCGGAAGCGGCAGCGAATCGAGATTTTCCCTTGGAAAAAGTCAAGCAAGTCTCCGAGTGGAATTATCCCACTTCCACCCCGCAAGCCGAGCGCTATGTCGCCAAAGCTCGTGCCTTGGGGATGCCTCACGAAAACTACGGTCCCGATTCTTGGTTTGACGGATGGCCGGCTGGATTTGTCGAGCGCTGGGATTTGTGGCAGCTCAAGCCGAGCGATCGCCAGGGGGAAGGTGGTTTTATCTTGCGAGATAAAATCAAAAAATATCTCAGCAAAATGGACGTTCCCGAGGTCAGCATCAAGAGCGGCTCTCCCGCTCAACCGAATGAATGCAAAGTTTATCTCGATTCTCAGGCTATCGCTACCGGCTACGTCATGTCTGACAATCGCTGCTACGTTCAGCTTTCCAAACTGACGTCTGCTTATGGGATTCCGCTGAGCGTGAATAGCGAACTCGGCTACATTAACTTGCTGACGGATAAATTTCAACCCAAGTATCTCGCTGATTCTCCGCTCATCTTGGGATACCGGGTTATCGATATTTACATGAACCGTCCCGAGGACGCCAAAGGACAAACCATCAGCGACGCCAGCCGTCCAGATCGCCCCTTCATGCAAGGCATCATTCTTGATAAAGTCACCTATGTTTTAGTGGCTGATTTCTGCAAGGAGTTAGACATTCCTTTTAAATATCAAAGCTCCGATCGCACCGTTCGCCTCGGTGCTGTACCGACTAAAAAGTGATGCCTGAATCCTGAAAAGAGGAGGGGATGCTGTAGCCTCCCCTCTTCTTTTATTAAATTTTATTGGGGAACCTACCCTCCCCCTCCCCCGCTCTCCCCCTCCCCCACTCTTCCAATTAATTGCGGTGTTCGTTGCTGTAGCGAATTCTCGCGCCCGCCCACTGGAGTTTATCCCGCAGGATTTGGTAATAGGAGTAATTTTCCCGCAAGATAATAAATTTCGCCTGACAGTCTGCCATCTGCACGTCTACCCGCTGCCCGGGCCAAATTGAGGTAGCGAGGACGCCATCCATCCACAACTTGGTGCTGAGGTCGCGATCGGCGAGGGGCCAAATGCTGACGACGGAGCCTGCCGGCAACAGGATCGGGCGGCTGGAAAGACTGAGGGGACAAATGGGAGTCACGGCGATCGCCTGCATCCCGTCGTGGACGATCGGACCATTAGCGGATGCCGTATAGCAAGTAGAACCGGTCGGAGTCGCCACAATCAGCCCGTCTCCCTGATACTGATCCACCACCTCGCCGTCTACTTCCATTTCCAGAATCGAAGTCGGCATCCGATCCACAGAAGCCGGCTTGACACACATCTCATTCAGTGCTAAGTAGCGATCGCTCGCTGGTTCGAGATTCTCGCGACCCCCATCAAACACCGTCGCCTGCAGCATCATCCGCCGCTGAATCGCATAGCGGTCCTCCTGCAGCCGGTCCCAAACCTGCTCGTTCTCTTGAAATAACTCAGCGGGTTCCGTCAAAAACCCCAGATGGCCCCCCACATTCACCGCCAAAATCGGAATGCCATCGCTAGAAAGCTGCCTCGCCGCTGCCAGAGCCGTGCCATCTCCTCCCAAGACGAGAGCCATATCGATCGGCTGCGTTGCTGACGCTAGAAAAACCGGGTAGGGATTGTCCTTCGGGCCGCTCGGCCCCATCAACACGCGACAGCCTCGTTTTTCCAGGGATGCAGCGCATTTTTCTGCCGATCGCCGGCTCAAAGTATCTCCCGACTTGTGAGCAATAATAACCTGCTTTAACTCCACGTTATGCGATTGTAGATTTTATCTGTTGAATGTTAAATTTTAAACTTTAGAGAAATCGCCGCCCAATTTTCTTAGGTATTTTTTCCTGAGTTCCCAGGCGATCGCCTGGGAACACTAAAATTTTACCACTTCAGCAGGTTAAACTGCTCCATATCCACCGTATCGCGGTTGCGATAGATCGCCAGCACGATAGCCAGACCCACGGCAGCCTCAGCAGCGGCAACCGTAATCACGAATATCGTAAACACCTGACCCTTGATATTTTGCGGGTCTAGATAATTGGAAAACCCCATCAAATTGAGATTGACCGCATTGAGCAGCAACTCAATCGACATCAACACGCGAACGGCGTTGCGGCTGGTAATCAAGCCGTAAATGCCAATGCAAAAAAGCGCTGCTGCCAATAAGAGAAAATACTGAAGTTGCAGTTGCATGAATTTCTGGCTCTCTAAACGTCACAATTGCTGCCCCAGAAAGCGCCGTCTCATTCAGCTCTTGGGAGTCGGGCTTTCTTTTGCTGCCACCAATTCGCGCGGGCGTTCGGGCAGCGTCAGCGCTGGCGGCTGCGGTAGCTGTTCAGTGCCCTCATCCGGCATGAACTCCCGCCGCGCCAGCACGATCGCTCCCACCATTGCCATCAGCAGCAAGATAGAAGCCAGCTCGAAAGGCAGCAAAAAGTCGGTGAAGAAATGCTCTCCAATCCGCACGATCGAGCTGTCGCCAGCCGCAGCAGCAGCGGAAATAGACCAGGGAGTCGATAAAACCATCGTGCCCAATAGGGCAAACAAGCCGAAACAAACCAGGGCTGTTGCCCCCTTGCGGAGGGAGGCACCGGGAAGGGGAGCAAAATCCTGGCGCTTGTTCACCAGCATGATGGCAAAGAGAATCAGGACGTTCACCGCCCCGACGTAAATCAACACCTGAGCGGAGGCTACAAAGTCCGCATTCAACAACAGGTAGAGGCCGGCAATACTGATGAAGACGCCTCCCAGCAAAAAGGCCGAGTAGACGATATTGGAGAAGAGCACGACTCCCAGAGCGGCTCCGATCGTCATTAAAGCCAGCAAGCCAAACGATACTATTTGAACGCCTTCGGCTAAATTCACGGTGAATGTCCTTTGTAAGAATGTCCGAATGTGGTTTGTCTTTTGGACAAAAGCGATCGGCGAGCGCCAGTGGCGATCGAGGCGCAAAGACTAACTTTTCGCAGCTCCGTTCTTTTCCATTTGCTCGAGAATTTCCTCGGGACGCTGACCGGAGCGCTGCGTGTTCGGGGGCAAATCGTGAGGCTCGCTGACACCTTTGGGCAAATAAGCGAACTCTCGCAGGGGCGTTACCATCGGGTCCATTGTCACTTTGTAGGGCAAGCGACCGAGGGCGACGTTATCGAAATTCAATTCGTGACGGTCATACGCGGCGAGTTCGTATTCTTCTGTCATCGAGAGGCAATTGGTGGGGCAATATTCGACGCAGTTGCCGCAGAAGATGCACACCCCAAAGTCTATGCTGTAGTGCCTGAGCTGTTTCTTCTTGCTGTCCTTGTTAAATTCCCAGTCCACTACGGGCAGGTTGATGGGACATACCCGGACGCACACTTCGCAGGCAATGCACTTGTCAAACTCGAAGTGAATCCGCCCCCGGAAGCGTTCGGAGGGGATGAGTTTTTCGTAGGGATAGTGGACTGTTACCGGACGGCGGCGCATGTGGTCAAAGGTAACGGACAGCCCCTGACCGATATATTTTGCGGCTTGAACCGCTTCTTTGGTGTAGTCGCCTACTTGTTTGAGGAACTTTAACATGATTCTTCGCTCTCACTGAGATAGTCGGTAAGGGGGTGAGGGAGGAGGGGCGATCGGGCTTTGAGCCGTCAGCCGTTACCCGCCAAAGGCAAAGGGAAAGGCGAGTTTGAGGGCGGCGGTGAGCAGCAGGTTGACGAGCCCGACTGGCAGCAGGAACTTCCAGCCCAGATCCAGCAGTTGGTCAATGCGGACGCGGGGAACAGTCCAGCGCAGCAGGATCGCCAGGAAGACGAAGAAGTAAGCTTTCAGCAGGGTCATAGTGATGCCCAGGGTTGCTGCAATGATTTGCAACCAAGGCGTCGCCTCGCTGACGCCGATCCAGTTCGCCAGCACTCCGACGGGGATCGGAAACTCCCACCCTCCCAGGTAAAGCACGGCGACTAGCAGGGAGGAGAGGACTAGATTCACATAGGAAGCGAGGTAATACAGGGCAAACTTCATGCCGGCATATTCGGTTTGGTAGCCGGCGACGAGTTCTTCTTCTGCTTCGGGCAAGTCAAAGGGCAATCGCTCGCATTCGGCGAGGGCGGCAATCCAGAAGATGAGGAAGCCGACGGGTTGACGCCAGATATTCCAGCCGAGGATGCCGTAGCCTGACTGCTGCTGCACGATGTCGATGGTGCTGAGGCTGTTGGACATCATGGCGATCGCCAGCACGCTCAGGGCTAGGGGAATTTCGTAGCTGATCGACTGGGCGGCTGCCCGCAGTCCCCCCAGCAGGGCGTATTTGTTGTTGGAGGCATAGCCAGACATTAACAAGCCGATCGGCTGCACGCTAGAGAGCGAAATCCACAGGAATACCGCCATCCCGATATTGCCGATGATGAGGTTCTGTCCGAATGGCACGAACAGGTAGGACAGAAACACTGGGATCGTGACAATCATCGGCCCCAGGGTAAACAGCAGGGGGTCGGATTTTGTCGGTACTATATCTTCTTTGAAGAGCAGCTTCAACCCGTCGGCTGCTGGCTGCAGGACGCCGAGGGGGCCGGCAAATTCTGGGCCGATCCGCTGTTGGGCTGCGGCTGAGATTTTCCGCTCTAGCCAGACGGTTACCAATACGCCCACGGTTGCTGCCACTAGCATCAGCAGCATTGGCAGCGGCATCCAGATTACTTTGGCAAGCTCCGCTGGTACGCCCAAATCCGCGAGCGCTTGTATAAAACTTCCTTGCAGGTCGATTCCTGGGTTCATGTTTCCCATTTCGATGAGAGATTGTGAAGATTTTTTACTGCCTCACTGGTTAGTATATCGCCGGATGGGGACGTGAGAGAATCAGGCCGGCGACATTCGGCCCCGTTCGGGTATTGTAAATTTTTATTAGAAATATAGAAAAATCAACAATCAAGCTGTATAATCTAATCTCTATGCAGAGACTTCACTCGTCCTATGTATCGGTAAAAGCGCGCTCTGGGCGCTTTTTTTAGTGGGACTTTTTTTGTGGGGCTTTCTTCGTCGGGCTAAAAGTTCTTCTCGCTCGTCTAGGGGCTTTCAGTTTTTATTTTAGGGTTGAGATTCGCCACGCCCAGTTTTTAATCTCTTCTCCGGCGTTCTCGGTGAAGTTTTCGGTTTGCGCATCATCCAGTGACGCTGAGTATCGGTCGGTCTAGCTGCCATTTTTAATTATCTATTTTTGATAAATTTTTTCGCCTATTGCGGTTATTTTTCTAGTGGCGACTATCAGAGCTTTTCATATCTTTAAAGGGAATAGAGCAAGGGAATAGGGCGCGCCACAGCGCGCCCTATTCTGCATTTAAGCTGCATAACTCTGCACTTGAGTTCTAGAGCAGCTTGGCTTGATTTGTCGCAGTCGTGCGGCCAACAAAGCTGGACAACTCAAATGAGATTATGCAAACTGACTGTCGCTCAGTTTAGCGCTCCTGCATAGGAACGTAGGGAGCTTGGTGATAGCCCGTATAAATCTGGGTGGGACGGTAGATGCGGTTTTCTCCGAGTTGCTCCTTCCAGTGAGCCAACCAACCGCCGACGCGGGCGATCGCGAAGATGGGGGTGAACAAATCATCGGGAATCCCCAGCTTCCGGTAAACCAAGCCAGAGTAGAAATCTACATTCGCGTAGATTCCCTTATGCCCTAATTTTTCGGCGACAACCTGCTCCAACTCCACGGCGATGTCATAATACTCGTCCCGCCCGAACTTCTCGAAAAGCTGTTCCGCCAAGTTTTGCAAGATAGTGGCGCGCGGGTCTTTCACCTTGTAAACGCGGTGGCCAAAGCCCATGATTTTCTTTTTGCCCTGGACGCACTGCTCCACATAGGGGCGGACATTTTCCACCGTGCCAATTTCTTCCAGCATGGTCATCACTTCTTCATTGGCACCCCCGTGCAGCGGTCCCGCCAGGGTGCCGACGGCTGAGGCGATGACTGCATAGGGGTCAGTGAGGGTCGAAGCCGTCACCCGCGCCGAGAAGGTGGAAGCATTCATCGTGTGTTCGGTATGCAGCGTCAAGCAGATATCAAACACGCGCGCCGCCAGGGGGTCGGGTTCCCGCTCGGTGAGCATGTACAGGAAGTTGGCGGAGTAGTCCAAGTCGTCGCGAGGCTGGATGGGGTCGTTCCCCTTGCGCATCATCTGAAAAGCCGCCACCATTGTCGGAATTTTGGCCAACAGTCGCACCACGGCAGCGCGAATGTAAGCCGGGTCGTCCAAAGCGCGACGGGAGTAGAACAAGCCCAAGGCAGCCGCACAAGCTTGCAGGGCGTCCATCGGGTGGCCGCTTTCCGGGAAGCATTTCATCATATCCCGAATGCGATATTTGATGCGGCGGTGGTAGCGGATTTCGTGTTCAAAAGCTTCCAGTTCTTCTTTGGTCGGCAGTTCACCCCATATCAGTAGATAGCAAGTTTCCAGAAAGGTACTTTTTTGTGCCAGTTCTTCGATAGGAATCCCGCGATATTCCAGTATGCCTTTTTGCCCGTCCACATAGCTGATGCTGGACATGGTGGCGGGAACGCCTTCTAAACCAGGCTTGAATTCAAAAGTTGCCTTGACTTCGGTGGCGACAGTCATGGCCGACCCCCTTTGGTTGAATTAATTATCTTCAAGCTAACTTACCAGACGACCCGGTTCTGATTGGGTTTTCACAAGAATCATTTAATACCTTGCTCTCTTGCGATGCTATCCGAGCAGGAACTTAGGAGGGGCCAGCCAGAACATCAAGCACCGACCCACGGGGGTTTCGGCGTCGGGGAGCTGCAAGCCGATGATGCCGGCTTTTTTGAGGACGAGTCTTTCTCGCGCTTCGCCCCAGACGAGGATTTCCGCCCAGTTGGCCAGGTCGGGTTGGTGGCCGACGAGGGCCAAGCTGCTGCTGCCGGTTTGACGCCATTCCTCCAACCAGCTCAGCCAATTTTCCAGGTTGCCGGCGGGTGCTAAATCGCGGGATTCTTCTAGTTTGGCGGACAGCCCGACGGTTTGGAGAATTTCGGCGGTTTGGCGAGCGCGAACGAGCGGGCTGGTGAGAATCAGGTCGAAATGGATGTCGAGCTTTCGCAGGCGCTTGGCGACTTGCTTGGTTTTGCGATCGCCTGCTTCGGTGAGCGATCGCCCTTCGTCGCTTTCGCCTTCTTGCGGCTCGGCGGCGATGCCGTGACGGATTAAATAGAGTTTGGCAGACATGTTATGGAGTGATGAGTGATGAGTGCTCTTCGGCTTCGGCTGAGTGCTGAGTGATGAGTGCTGAGTGCTGAGTTGAAGTATGGAGGTTTTATTTTAACACAATTCACTCTCACTCTGAAATATTTGTTAGTATCTCACTCTTGAGAACTCGCTATTCACTTCTGATGCCCCATGCCATGAGCCCCATGCCATGAGCCCAGTCACCCCTATTCGGCGTGAATGATGTCGTCCTTGGGACTGACCAATTTTAAGAGCTTTTGCTTGATTTGGGCATCGAAGACTTCCCACTTGATTTTGGCGTATTCCTTAATTTCGTTGCCGCCGGAAAGGAAGCCGATGGGAATTTCAAAGCCGCCAGCTTGCGATCGCCCGCCGCCAAAAAAGCGCCCGGAGGCATCCTGCCCAAACGCTTCTTTAATGAACTCGTCGGGATCGAGGGTGAGCTTGTTGGTTCGCAAAGACCCCGTGACCACTTCCAGATCTTCGTCCTCGTCGTGGACAATGCCGTAGACGACAGCGGTGTGGACGTTTTCTTCTGTCAGCAGGAAATCAGCCGCTTGGGGGATGGCGTCGCGATCGTCATAGCGCAGGTAGCCGACGCCGGCGATCGAGAAGTTATTCTGAACGAAGCGGTTTCTGAGGCTGCGCTCGATCACGTCCATCACCCGTTTAGAACGGGACGCCTGCAGCACCGCTGAGAGCAACTGGGTGTCGCAAAATCGGCTCAGATAGGCTGCTGCTAAGAAATCCTCTTCTTGAGCTTGCCTGAGCCCGTCGGTATCGGAACGAAGCCCGTGCATCAGTGCCGTGGCGCACTTGACGTGTTCGCCAAGGCTGCTGTCGAGCTTGAGCAGTCCCGCTTGCAGGTACTGCGTGAGAATGGTGGCGGTGGCGCGGATGTGAGGGCGGATATCGACAAACTCGGCATTGAGGTTCCCCTGCATACTGTGATGGTCGATGACTGCGGCAATTGGGATTTGTGCTGCCTGTATGACCGGGAGCAGAGCGCTGGTGGTTCCTTGGTTGTCAATTAAAGCACAGCCCTGATAGACGGATAAGTCTTTGTTTTTGGCGGTTTCCACGGGACAGCGCTGCACGGGCAAGCCGGTGAGCTTGACGAGGGCGATGTTTTCTTGGTGGCTGAGGGCACCGGCGTAGACGATATCGCAGTGAATGCTGTACTGCTGGGCAATTAACTTGTACGCCCAAGCGCAGGAAAGGGCATCGGGATCGGGAAAGTCTTGAAGGATGACCAGTTGGCGGTCGTTTCGGTGTTGCTCTAGGGAGTGCCGCAGGGCTGCGACTTTTTTTTCGGGGGAGAAGTCGGGGGATTTGGCGGTGCTGCTGGGCAGGACTTTTAAAGTTTCGCCGCTGATGGCCAGATGAGGGGAGCGATCGCCTGCCTCTGGGCGCGATTCAGTCGCGTTTGGCTGAATGTTGTTGCCGTCCGCTGATACAGACTCCCATTCTGCATCTTTTGGGGACGGTTCGGTTTTCGATCGCTGCCGATTCACTGAGGGGAGCGAATTAGATGCCATAAGAGATGCTACTGTATGCGAAGCCAGAATGAACGTGCCGATCGCCATCGGCGATCGCTTCAGAAAATCAAACTCTCTACCCTTGAAGAGTTCAGAGCATTATCTGCGATTCGGGCAGCTCCCTGAACGGTGCGGCGCGTGCGAGACGACCTCTCTGGGGACAACTGCGCGGGTCATTCCGGCGCGAAACCCCATCTCTGCCCGGGGAGATTCTGCTTTAGCTGCTAGCCTTTGTTGCGCTCGCTTTGCTATTTTATTCCGCTCCTGCGACTATTTTACCCATTCTGGCGGGCGCTTCGCGCAGGTTTTCCTGGGGGAACTGCTGTGAAAGACGCGCGAGAAAAGCGAAAATCGCGATCGCTCGCCCCTCTGAAAGCCGCTCTCTGGCTTGCCGTTCCCTGATTTGACTCGACATCGGGATATTTTCAGTTTTTTGGTTGCGATATCTTGACAAACGCGCGGCGAAGGCTATTCCCCGCATGCTGGGGATGCTCCCCGCAGCAATTTTCTAGGAGATGCGAAACGCGATCGCTCTTATCGGCACGCGGAAGCCCTGGGGGTCATCGCCTGCTTATATCGCAAACAAACCCGGACACGAAGCATAAATCCTATGAGGGTTGGCGGCTCGTTGAGAAGGGATTTCTCAAAAAAGCGCGAATGCTTGTCAGTCAGAAATCCTGCTTTTCCCCATAAACAACTGCTACAAAATCTCATCACAGAAAAAAGGCGTTCCTCCACTTAAAAATCCGCAGGCGCGCGGACACCTGCCGACACGAGCGTGGCGACAGGCTACTGGCGCAGCCGACCTGTACAGCTAAAAGCCCCCAGCGTTGAATCAACAGCAGGGGGCTTCGTTAGCTACCAATGACGTATTTTTGCCACTCGTCGTGCAGTCCACTTTTCAGGTGCTTGCTCACCTCAAAGTGGAGGCTGCTGTAAGGTTGGCGCGGGGGGTTGTACAAGGGCATGTTGGCTTCTTTGGGGGTGCGGTTGCCTTTGTGGACATTGCAGCGCACGCAGGCGGTAACAATATTTTCCCAGGTGTCTCCCCCGCCGCGCGATCGCGGGATTACATGGTCGAGAGTCAGCTCGTCGCCCGTATAACCGCAGTATTGACAGGTGTGGCCATCTCGGTGCAGGATATTTCGGCGGGTTAGGGGTATTTCCTTATAGGGAACCCGAACGTAGTAACGCAGCCTAATCACCGTTGGCAGCGGAAAATTTGCGTGCATGTACTTGCCGTTGTGTTCCACTTGCTCCGCTTTACCCTTGAGCAACAAAACCACCGCTCGTCGCCAACTGGTGATATTCAGCGGTTCGTAGGAGGCATTGAGGACTAGAACCTTGCCCATTGATATAAATAAGCGAGAAGATTTTGAAGAGATGGTAACACAGCTTTCTCGTGCTGTGCGGCGGCCTGGTTCCTCAAACCTGCAAGATGGGGATCGCGCGCGGGTGGGAGAAACGGGAAAAGGGATCGGGCAAGCGGAGACGAGCAGAGTGTTTCACTTTCGCTGCCATTTGGCCCCCTGAACTGTGACGCCCGCGCTCCAGATTGTCAGAGGAGTTTTTGCCGGCTATCTAAAGGACGCTTTTCTTTTATTGCCTCTATATGTAGAGCGAAATCGGGCAAAAATACGCTATATATAGGCGAACCGGGGAAAATTTCTATTGAGTCGCTGCGAAGCGATCGAGGGCAGGTGAGAGTGAGAATCTACAGCCACAATGTGGTGAGAAATCGAACCTGCTAACTTTTAAAAATTGTAAAGGCCGACATGCCAGCCGCCACAACGGGGGCTAGCGCCTTTTTTTTCTGGCTGTTTGGGGATGCGTCTGCTGGTTGGGAGAGTCAGGAAGAGGCTTCAAGTTGTGTCGGGAGATCTTCGGGCTGGAAGGCGTAGCGATCGCGCCCCTCCTGTTTCGCCCGATACAGAGCTTTATCGGCAGTCGCAATCAGTGCGGCACAGGGGAGGGTGCTGCTGGGAATGGTGCTGGCAACTCCCAAACTGACGCTCACATACTGGCTGATGGGAGATTTTCGATGCGTCATCTTCAGTTGTCTGACCGCCAGCAGGATAGCGTGGGCCACTTGAAGCGCTCCTTCGGCGCTGGTATTGGGCAAAATCACGGCAAATTCTTCTCCTCCATAACGAGCGACGAGATCGGCGCTGCGGCGTACAGCCAGCGCGAGGGATCGGGCAACGTGCTGCAGGCACAAGTCTCCGGCTTGGTGTCCGTAGGTGTCGTTATAAAATTTGAAAAAATCGATATCGCACAGGATTAATGACAGGGGCGATCGCTCGCGCGCCAAACGCCGCCACTCTCGGCTGAAGATTTCGTCGAATTGCCGGCGATTGGCAACCTGGGTCAACCCGTCTATAGTGGCCAAGCGCTGCAGTTCTCGGTTGGCTGCCTGCAACTGTTGATAGAGTTGGGCTTGTTGGATGGCAATTCCGATCTGAGAGGACAATTGTTTGAGCAACTCAATTTCCAAGGGCTGCCACGGACGGGGAGCGCAACAGTGATGGGCAATCAGCAATCCCCACAACTGGGAGGTTTGAGAGATTGTCGGTGAAATCTGAAGGGCAATTTCTGAAGTCTGAGCGTTCAATTCCGCTCTCTCTGTCGGCTGCGTGCCGATTGCGGCTGTCTGAGAGTTCAGCA
Source organism: uncultured bacterium (assembly GCA_964405435.1). Taxonomy (GTDB): domain Bacteria; phylum Cyanobacteriota; class Cyanobacteriia; order Cyanobacteriales; family Oscillatoriaceae; genus DVEG01. The sequence continues at coordinate 29,063 of CAYOOD010000022.1, read as the reverse complement.
GAATGGGAACCACCAAGCTGGAACGCACTTGAAACTGCGTCAAGAAATTCACATAACACGGGGTCAGACTTGCCGTGCGGATATCCTCTACTGCATGGATGCGTCCTTGTTGATAGGGCTTGACATAGCTTTTTTCAAAGCAGGGGTCGTGGAGGCGGCTTTTTAAAACAGACAGCCGCGCATAGCTGACGGATTCTACCACGACCAAGCCGCTCCAGTCGGGGTAAAACTGAAAAATCAGCACCCGGTCTGTTTGCAGGAATTGCCGCACTTGCGCGACGGTCGTGTTGAGAATTTCCTCTAGGTTTAAGGACTGGCGAATGCGTTCTTGCATCGCCCAAATCAGCCGCTCTTGCTCGGTTCGCTGTCGCAGCAACTCTTCTGCCCTGGCGCGATCGCCGATTTCCTGTTGCAGGCGTTGGTTCTGTTGTTGGAGGGTTTTTTGCAGCTTCCGCATGTTCAGGTGAGTGTTGACTCTGGCAATTACCTCTTCGATTTGAAACGGTTTTGTAATATAATCTACTGCCCCACTTTGAAACCCTTTTACCTTATCTGTTGCTTCGGCAAGGGCTGACATAAAGATGACCGGAATGTCTTTCGTCGATCCAGCGGCTTTTATGCGGCGGCAGGTTTCAAAGCCGTCAATATCGGGCATTTTTACATCTAAAAGGATAAGATCCGGATGGGCAGATAAGGCCATTTCTATCGCGCTTCTCCCATTTTCAACTGCCAAAACCTCGAACCCGGCAAAAGTTAAATAATCGCAAAGTATCCCTAAGTTTTCAGGCGCGTCATCTACGATTAAAATAACGCCTTTTACCCCGCCTTCTTCGACCATTTATTTGTTGACCTATAACTTTTAGAAAATTCTTGGATTTTTTTACTGAAGCTGGATCGGATATAAAAGTTCCCGCGATCGCTCGGTTCGCTTCTCTAGAAAACCTGCGACAAACAGGCTCGGCAAACAGCGCGATCGCGGGTTTTGTCGCGCCGACTCAAAACCGTTCTTCCCTGACCGATCGAGCTAGTTTACTGTCCTGTTTTTCAGAAAATTCCCTGGCTTTTCCTCGGGAATATCCGCCCTTTTCCCGAAAATTAACTTGCCCCCCTGTTTATTAACGCAAATATTGTGACTTTTTTGATTTCTCATACAGCCGCCTAATTCTGCACTTTTTTCTTTGAAAATATGCAAACTTACCTTTGCTAGTTTTAACAAAGGTAATTTGTACCTCCTCTAGGAGGGCCAGCCAAGCGGCTAATTTCTGGCTGACGGCCAGCCCCGGAGAAAGTGCCTTCACGCTTGTGACAAGCGCCGCCCACCTGACTAGAGGGCAACGGGAGGGCAAAAGATGTCTGGCAATTTTTCTGGTGCCGCGTTCGCTGACTCTCAGTTGAAAACAAATTTTACCATCCCGAGTGCCGCGTTTAAACACCAACCCGCCTTTTAATGAAAATTCGTGCATCGCTTTCGCCGCATTTTACTGGCGGCTATTTTGGCACGCTCTCAACTATCATTGACGAGCGTCAGCCGTGCAATTCTTTCCAACTCAATCTCCCGGCGCTGCTTCCGCATCGGCGGTTGTTTTTCCGCGCGGGTTAGTGGCCATTTTCCCTTTGGCTTTGTTCACTGACAGGGTGGCCTCGATTCGCACCTTCCATCCCCGGTCGCTCGGCGCAGGGCGATCGCGCCCCTCCACTCGTCAGGGCGTTGTCCCTTGGCGATCGCGCCCGACACCTGCCGGTCGCTGTTGCTGTCGAGCGATCGCGCCTTTCCGACTCGTTCCCTAAAATTATCAACACCCACAAACTCCATTAAAAAAAATTATGAAATTTTATCGGCTCGCCCCGCTTGGTGGCAGCGCAATCTCTTCTAAATTTTCAAACCCTATTTAAGCATTTTTTATAAAAAAATTGCCGAACTAGAATCAGATGAGAGCGCATTTTTTTTAGTGAAGCTATCCGACAATAAAGGCTCAAATTTTTTGACAATTATTCGATTCTTGCCCTGTTGCTTTGCTTCATAGAGGGCTGTATCGGCAACAGCAATTAGAGCATCAGGCGGATTTTTTAAAGTTGGAACTGTGCTGGAAAGTCCCAAGCTCAGGGTAACATATTCGCTGACGCAGGATCGCGGATGAGGAATCTTGAGATTGTGCAGTTCTTGCTTGATATCTTCGGCAACGCAAGCAGCTCCATCAGCAGTAGTATTGGGCAGAATCACGGCAAATTCTTCGCCGCCGTAGCGAGCCACTAAATCTCCCGATCGCTTGACCGCTTCGCTAATTGCTGAAGCCACTTGTCGCAAGCAATAGTCGCCGGCTAGATGCCCGTAAGTATCGTTATAGTTTTTAAATTCATCGATATCGCACAGAATCAAAGACAAGGAAGACTTTTCCCGGAAAAGCCGCCGCCATTCTAGCTGCAGGCGTTCGTCGAAGTGTCGGCGATTGGCTATCCGAGTCAGCCCATCTAAAGAAGCGAGGCGCTTGAGTTCTTGATTGGCTTGTTGCAACTCGGCTTCGACGCGGAGGCGATCGCAAATTTCCTGCTGCAGCCGCGCATTTTGTGCTTTCAATTGAGCGTGCAACCGCTGGATGGTCAGTTGATTCTCAACCCGCACCAACACTTCCTCTATCTGAAAGGGTTTGGTGATGTAATCTACTCCCCCGACGCTAAACGCTTCTACCTTATCCCACACGTCATCCATCGCGCTAATAAAAATCACGGGAATATCTCCCGTTTGTTCGGACGCTTTCAGCTTTTTACAAACCTCATAGCCATTCATTCCGGGCATGTTGATGTCCAGCAATACCAGATCCGGCGGGGATGTCTGACACGCAGTCAGCGCTATCTGCCCGTTCAGAACTCGGCGAACTTTATACCCCTTTTCCGACAGAATCGCCGATAACAAGCGCAGATTCTCCGGCTTGTCATCGACAATGAGAATACTTGATTTATAGGCAGGGGTACGATTGCTGTTCATTCTGCTGTCTGTTAAGTTACTTTCCACTCAAGTTGCTACTAACAAAACCGAGAACTGGTAATGGGTAATGAGTCACGGGTAATTGGCTGAAAGACGTGAAGATTCCCGACCATCCCTACCCCCATAAGGTGTCAATTTTACTGATTAGCGATTGCCGATTGACCGATCGCTCCTCTATTAGTAGCCGCTTAGGTTACTTCCATTATTGCATCAAAACGCAAGGTCATTCACCTGCATCTCGAGGGTGGCGGGGTTGCCAGCTCGTCCCCGCGGGCTATTTTCTGGTTTGGGTTGAAAATCTATTCTCAATAGGCACGCTGAGCCCCTCGGCGTAACTCGGTCACCTGGCGGGATGAGCGATCGCGCCCTCAATCAGAACTCCACTCCTGACGATCTCGCCAGCGATAAAGTCCTGACTGGCATCGGTGGAGAAACTGGAGCGAGAATCTTAGCAGCCTCATCCGTTTGATTCGCCCTGGGTTTGCCATCGCCCTGCCAGGGTTCCGCACGTTGCTAAGTATAAGTAACTAAGCTTTTTCTCCCACTTTTGGCATTGCCGCGCCAGAAATCGCTGGCGGTTTTTGGCTGCGTCTTCAAGTACATTCATCAGGATGAGGGTGCTGGCCATCTGGGGAAATTAGCGAACTGAGAAGTCAGCTTGACAACTCGCGCGATCGCATTGAGTTGACGCCTGAATCGATCGGTTCAGCATACCTGCACGATTGAGAAATTAAACAGCCTGGATTTGACCAGGTACAACCTATCGATCGCTCTGCTTTTGTATCAGACAATCGCGAAAATTTTCCTCATCAGATTACGCTTTGTTTTTAGTAATTAATAAATAAGCGGACATTTCACCTTTGCCTTTAACGCGAATCAGGCCGCGACTTTCAAATACATATTTTTCCTGCAAGCGCTGGTAGGTTTCGGCGGTGACTTGAATGCAGCCTTCTTTGCCGTGAGATTCCATGCGAGAAGCAGTATTGACGGTATCGCCCCACAGGTCGTAAATAAACTTTTTCAGACCGATGACGCCGGCAACAACTGGGCCGGTATTGATGCCGATGCGGATGTTCAGCGGTTCGCCAAGTTGCCGGCGAAAATTGGCGATCGCCTCCTGCATGTCCAGGGCCATTTCCGCGATCGCCTCTGCGTGATCGTCTCGCGGTTCCGGCAAGCCCCCCACCACCATATACGCATCTCCGATGGTTTTAATTTTCTCCAAACCGTGCTTTTCAGCCAACTGGTCAAATGTAGAGAATATCTGATTGAGCAAGCGCACCAATTCAGGAGCCGAGAGGCGAGAAGAAAGCTGCGTGAAGCCAACGATATCAGCAAACAGAACCGTCACGTCTTCAAAACAGTCGGCGATCGAGCCGCTTTCCTGTTTCAGGCGCTGCGCGATCGCTTCTGGCAAAATATTCAAGAGCAACCGTTCGGATTGTTCTTGTTGCTGCGCGAGGGCTTCTTGCACCTCTTTGCGCTCGGTAATGTCGGCAACCGTGCCTTCATAGTAGAGCAGCTTCCCCCTAGCATCCCTAACCGTGCTGGCGCTTTCAGATATCCAAATAATTTTCCCATCTTGGCGATAAACCTGCGATTCAAACTGAAAAACTGAACCGCGTTTTTGCAGGGATTGTTCAAACTCAAACCGCCGATTGGATTCAACGTATAGTTGACGTCCGATCGCCGTGACTGATTCGATGAGTTCCTGCGGAGAAGTATAGCCAAAAATTTTCGCTAGGGCGGGATTGGCGCTGAGGAAGTGCCCGTCGGGCGTTGTCTGATAAATTCCCTCCGTCGAGTTTTCAAAAATGCTGCGATATTTTTCTTCGGCTTTTTGGGTCGCTTCCAGGGCTTCCTGAAGTTTTTCTTTCGCGGCGCTGACTGCCCGCGCTGATTTTTTCAATTTGATGATGATATACGCCGAAATACCGCTGACCAAAATAATTGAAAAAATATACAGCAAAAATCGATAAATATTGAGAGCTTTGAGCGCAGCTTCGTAGTGGCGGTTATAGGCTTTGTAAAGGTCTTCGCTGCCCTGCCAGGTGGGCAAATTGACCATTTTTTCAAGTAAATTATCGACGACGGGCTTGTGTTTGAGAATCACTCTGGCATGAGCGATCGCGATATCCAAGTCAGCCCCCGTCTCTGAACCCTCGTACTGCTCCCGCTTCTGCCGCAGGATTTCGATCTGGCGTTCGATCTGCGGTGCCAAATCTTCACTCGCTGTCAGGTTGTAAACCAGGACGTCTCGCAGCAGAGCGTTGAGATTGTCTGCTAGTTCGGAATCCCGCACGCTGGCTTGTGCGGCTAATTCCGTTATCAACGTCGGAAAATAATAGAGGGAATTTTTCAGAATCGCATTTTCGGACTTGAATTGTTCGATCAAACGCTCTTTTTGCGCCTGAATCGCCGCGCTGGCTTCCCGAAGTTTTGCGATTTCAGCTTGCCCCGGCGGAGTGATATAGTTGGGTATGTTTTTCAAGTCATTTTGCAGCCGTTTCAGTTCTCGTAAATCCTTGACAATCGGGTCGTAATAGGTTAGGCTTCCGTATCGGAGTTGAAAAATATTCTGATTGAGGGTGGCATTGAGTTCTTTTATTTGCCGCAAATTTCCGTTAAATCGGTCATTTTCTTGATAATTTACCGACCGTGACTTGACAAATACAAAAGCAAAAAATAGTCCTGCAATAACCCAGTAAAAAAATCGCCAGTTTGCAAATTTCATAAAGCTTTGCCTTGATATTCGCCCGTGAGAGTATTGAGGAATTTGATAATGAGGTCGATTTGTTCTGGCGAGAGGCGACGTCCTAATTGATATTTTGCCATGACTTCGATCGCCTGTTGCAGCGTTTCAGCCGAGCCGTCGTGAAAATAGGGAGGCGTGAGGGTAATATTGCGGAGGGTGGGAACCTTAAAGACAAAGCGGTCGCGTTCGTCGCCAGTGACGTTAAAGCGTCCGAAATCGGCTTCGGTGATGTTGCCGCGATCGCGAAAGTAATCCCCCAAAACGCCAAATTTCTGAAACAGGTTGCCGCCCAGGTTGACGCCCTGGTGGCAGCTCACACAGCCATAAGCTTTAAAAATGCGATAGCCTTCTTTTTCCGCCTCCGTGAGGGCGCTGCGATCGCCCCGCAGGAATTTGTCAAACCGAGAGTTCGGAGTCAGCAGCGATCTCTCGAAGGTGGCGATCGCGTCTTTTATACTGTAGTCAGTGATGCCTTCAGCGTACACCTGCCCGAAAAGTTTAACATACTCCGGGTCTTGCTTCAGCTTGCCGACAACCTCGGGCCAATCAGAGCCCAAATCTTTTACATTTTTGATGGCTCCCTCACTCTGATCTGCGAGCGTCTCGAATCGCCCATCCCAATTTTGTTTAAAATTCAAGGCACTGTTAAAAACCGTTGGTGTATTCACAGAAGCCACTGTCCCGTTCAGTCCGAAGGAACGCGGCAAGCGATCGGCACCCCCTGCATTTAAATTGTGACAGGTGGCACAGGAAATCGTATTATTTTGAGACAGTCGCGTCTCGTGAAAAAGTTTTTCGCCTAGTTGCACTTTCTTGGCATCCAGTTCGACGCGCAGCGGAATCGGCTGAATCGGTTCGCTAACGGCTATAATTTTCGCCGCCTCCTCCCCTGGCGGCATGGGGGACTGTTGCATCATCCGATCGGGCTGCAAGTAGACAACCGCCACCACAACCAGCAAGATAATCGGGATAAAATAAAATTGCTTGATAACCTGTTTGCCGATCTGGGTCGCTTTCATAACTGGGGGTTGGGAAAATCCTCACGGAGAAGTTGAAATAAACTGATTTCAATGTTAGGAAAAAAGCATTTTGCCCGACATCGAGCCAGCACTTGACGGCGGGCCATCTGGCCGCAGCACCGGCGCGAGAAGACTCGACTGATTAGGTTTTCTTGCCGAGCAGGAAATATGTCTCCATCTCTCCCTTGCCTTTGACCGCGATCGCGCCCCGCTCCTCGAACAAATATTTATGCTTCAAGAGCTGGTAGGTTGCCGCCGTCACCTGAATGCACCCGGGCAGGGAATGGGATTCCATGCGAGAAGCGGTGTTAACCGTGTCTCCCCACAGATCGTAGATAAATTTTTTCAAGCCGATCACGCCGGCGACCACTGGCCCAGTGTGGATGCCGACGCGCATACTCAGGGTTTGATGGTGAAGGGTGTTGAAGCGGGCGATTTCCCGCTGCATGTCCAGTGCCATGTTGGCGATCGCTTCGGCGTGGTCTTTTCGCGGCGCGGGCAAACCGCCCACCACCATATAAGCATCGCCGATCGTCTTGATCTTCTCCAAACCGTGTATCTGAGTCAGCAAGTCGAAGGCGGAGAAAATCTTATTGAGAAAATCCACCAGTTTCGTGGGAGAAATATTGGCGGAAAGCGCGGTAAAGCCAACGATGTCAGCAAACAAAACCGTCACTTCCGGGAAGCTGTCGGCGATGATGGCTTCGTGCAGTTTTAACCGCTCGGCGATCGCCTCTGGCAAAATATTTAACAGCAAGCTCTCTGCTTGTTGCTGCTGGTAGCGCAGGGCTTCTTCTACCACCTTGCGCTGGGTGATATCTTCCACCGTACCCTCGTAATAGAGCAGCGCTCCCGTTTCATCGCGAACGGCATGTCCATTTTCTGAAATCCAAATCGGGTTGCCGTCTTGGCGATAGATTTGCGATTCAAAATTCGATGCCGACTCGCCGGCATTCATCGCCGTCAAAAACTCCTCGTGCCGCTTCGGATTGACGTAAAAGCGGGCGATATCGGTGACGTTTTCCATCAAATCTGCGGGCGTTTCGTAACCGTAGATGCGGGCGAGGGCGGGATTGGCGCTGATGTATTTCCCGTCAGGAGCAATCTGGAAAATGCCGCCGATCGCATTTTCAAAAATCATGCGATATTTTTCTTCGGCAGAACGCAGCGCCGCCTCGGCTTTGGCGCGATCGCGCGCTTCGAGACTCAATGCCACCAAATCCGCCAGCGAACCGGCAAAGTTTTGCTCGTCGAGCGTCCACTGGCGAACAGGGCCGGCGTGTTCGTGGCAAACCGCCCCCACCACGACACCGCCGACGCGAATCGGCGCATCCAACAGCGAGGTGACGCCAAATTTCGACAGATACACCGTTAATTCGGCAGTTCTCGGATCGTTGCGGGCATCGTGCGCCGCGATACTCCGCTCCTGTTCCAGCGCCGCGAAGTAAGCGGGATAGTCGGCTGCCGCCAGATCCTCCCCCCGGGAGTGAGACTGGGTATCGCTGGAGTAAAAGTCGATACAAAAAAGCTTGGCACGATCCTCGCTGTAGAGCCACACGCTCGCCCGCGTGACTCCTAGGATTTTAGCGGCAGCTTCGGTGACTTTCTGGCAAGCAGCGTGCAAATCCCCCCCAGTCAGGCTTCGGCTCTTGGTGAGTTCTACCAGCATTTGGTTTTGGCGGCGCAGCCACTTGCCGCGCTTGAGGAGCGCCCTCTCTGACTGCTTGCGATCGCTGATGTCGCGCACGACGCTGCACAGCACCTCTCTGCCGCCGTAAACAATCAGGTTGGCGCTCACCTCCACGTCAACCAACGAACCGTCGGGACGCCGATAGCGCCGCTCGCCGATGGCATATTTTTTGTCTGTCAGTACGCGCTGGATATTGCGATCGACGCTTTCCGTATTGTGGCCGACAATATCGTAAACGCTCAGTTGCAGAATTTCAGCCTGGGAATAACCGAGCAACTGGGCAAAAGCCGTGTTGGCTTCTAGAATGCGTTTCGTCTCGGCGTCGAATAAGAAAATTCCTTCAGAGGCTTGCTCGATAACGGAGCGGTAGCGTTCTTCGCTCTCTTGGCGTTCGAGCTGAGCCTGCTGCAAGGCAGAGAGCATCTCATTGATGCTGTCGGCAAGGCTGGAAAGTTCGTCACGATCCGCTACCGCCAGCCGCAGCGAGATGTCTCTGCGTTCCGCAATGCGGCTGACGTCGGCGCTGACATTGGCGAGGCGAGAGAGCACCAGTCGCTCCAGCAGCAGTGCCGTACATCCCCCGAACACCAAGCCCACTGCCACGACGGAGACGATCAAGTAGCTGAGGCTCCTCTGCCCTTGCTGGTATGTTTCTCTGGGGATGGCGACGCGCAGCAGCAGCGCCGGAGCGCCGTAGATGTCTTCGAGCAGGGTGTAGCCGGCGATCGTCTTTTCGCTGAGGGGGCGCGCGAAAATCGGTTTTTTTTCGGAGTTTTTCGCTGTTTTCAGCAATTCGGCGCGGGCGATTTGGACGTCAGCCGGCAGGTTGCGTGAAGCGTCAGCTATCGCGGAACGCGAATCGCCGACGTCGTAGAGCTGCAGCGGCAGCCGAGCGATCTTGGCTAGCCGCTCGATTTGAGCGGCATCGAGATTTCGCCCGAAGATCAAAGTGCCCCGGATTGGCCCAGTCCCCCGGCTGGTGACAATGGGCCGCGACGCTACCAGGATCGGCCCCGATGGCAGGAGCAAGATTCCCGCCAGACTGCTGCTGGGATCGGGGTGGGTTAAAAGCGGGTCATTCGCAGAAAGGCGCGATCGCACCGCTTCCGGAACCGGCGCGTATTGGCCCGTTTTCTGGTCGAAGCCCGTCCCGAAGACTATCTTTCCTGACGTGTTGACAAACAGCGCCAAGTTGACCCGCAAGTTGGCCAGCGTTTCTGGAACCAAATTAGACTGGATATAATCTTTGTTGCGGTTCTCGATGAAGCTGTAGGTGTCGTCCCACGCCGACCAATCCGCAAACCGCGAATTAAAGTCGTCTTCAGTCTGGCCAAAAATATTTAAAACCCCCTGAACCGTCTGGCGCGTTTCCTGTTCCTCTGCTTTCTCCAGACTGCCCGCTAGAATCGTCGAGGAGATGGCATACAGGACGCCTATGAGCCCCACAATCGTTGCGCCGACGATCGCGAGTGTTTTCTGACGCAGGCTCACTGTCGCACTCTCCTGCGGTACGCTTTCCAGCTCTGCCCCTCCAGCGCGCGAGTGGCTGGGGAAAAGGCCCCCCATTGCTGCCGCGACCTCCCGCTTCTCGACATTTCTACAAGTCTTTTCTCATTTTGAGTACCCATTTTCTGGCATTCTCCGGCGAACTGTCTTATTTTGCCCGCGCTTGGCAAACTCACTGGATGTACTTCTGAGATAATCCCCTGAATCTGACTGAATTCTGGGTTTCCCGATAAAATACCGCTTTCGCCCCAGATATGGGCGGTTGGCCAGAACTCCACCCCTACTTAATTTAAGATATCTCGATCTAGCATTTCTAGGCGAGTCGCCAACTCTCTTCAACCCGGTTTCTTGAATAAACCGGGTTTCTCACTCAGTCCAGCCGATCGCGTTTCAAATAGAACCGCTATCTACTTTTAATAGATAAATTCGCTGAGAGTTTCGTTTTAGCCCTCCACCCGCGACTCCCTTCTCAGGAACTCAGCAGCAGGTAGCGCGAATTTAGAACCGATGGTTTTTAGAAAAACGTCTGGCCGGCATTCAGTCGGCGTAAAACTTAAAATATTCTGTTTGCAGTAGGGGGTTCCCCTGAATATCTGGGATTTAAAGGACTAAGAACTCTAGAAAAAAAAAGGCAGGTCGATTCAGTTTAATTGTCTCCTCCGACTGAATGATTGGAATTGTCGGGTCGATCGCTGGGATGTGAACTAATCGGTAGCCGCGCGATCGGCAACCTGCTGTTGAATAGTTGGCAGACTGATACAGCCGAGAGCGGGCGCGTAGAATTAAAGGATTCTCTCCCCGATACCCCCTGCGTCCTCGTGAGTTCCTGAACTCCCTGTTTCTATCTGTACCGCTTGCAGGGGGTCGCCGAATTGTTGCGATCTTTGGCAAAAACGGCAAAGATAACAAAACTTTAAATTTTATCAGATTTGACCCAATCGGCAATTTAACCTCTAAAATCTAAAATCAATAGCATCCGGAGAACTAGCTAGCTCTATAGTGCTTAGTGGTGTGTGAGACAGGAGTGAATAGCAATGCTCAGTTGGGAAAAAACCCCCAGTATTGCAGCGATGCGATGCGATCGCGCTTGGGTGGAAATTGACTTATCAGCGCTAACCCACAACGTCCGACAGATCGAACGCCTGAAAAAACCCAGTACAGACTTAATGGCAGTGATTAAAGCCGATGCTTACGGGCACGGCGCGGTTGCGGTTGCCCAGACAGTGCTGAGGGCGGGCGCGAACTGGCTGGGAGTGGCCACGATTCCCGAAGGCATCGAACTGCGCGAAGCGGGAATAACGGCACCGATTCTGATTTTAGGGGCGACGTATACCCCAGACCAAATCCGGGCGATGGCGAAATGGCAGTTGCAGCCGACGCTGTGCAGCCCCAAACAAGCGTTAGTGTTTTCCGAGACTCTTTCGTCGAGCGAGCGATCGGTGCCGGTACACTTGAAGTTAGATACGGGCATGTCGCGCCTGGGGGTACTCTGGCAGGAAGCGGTCGAGTTCGTGCAGTTGGTGCAGGGATTGCCCAACCTGACGATCGCCAGCATCTATTCCCACCTCGCCACGGCAGACAGTCCCGATCCGACGGTGATGCGCCTGCAGCAAGCGCGTTTCAAAGAAGCGATCGCCCAAATTCAATCTCGGACGGGCCTTTCGGCACCCCGCCTGCACTTGGCCAACTCTGCCGCCACGTTAACCGACCCGAGCTTGCACTATGACATGGTGCGAGTCGGGCTGGCGATGTACGGGCTCTATCCCGCCGAGCACTTGCGCGAGGCAGCCGAACTCAAACCCGTGATGCAAATCAAGGCGCGCGTCACCCAAGTGAAAACCATTGAAGCAGGAACTGGCGTCAGCTACGGCTATAAATTTATCGCCGATCGCCAGATGCGCCTTGCCGTCGTCGGCATCGGTTACGCTGACGGCATCCCCCGCAGCCTTTCTAACAAAATGCAAGTTATCGTCCGAGGCGAGTTTGTGCGACAAGTCGGGGCGATTACGATGGATCAGCTCATGCTCGATGTCAGCGCGCTGCCGGATTTGCAAGTCGGCGAAGTCGTGACGATCTTGGGGCAGGAAGGCTCGCGCCAGATTACCGCTGACGATTGGGCAAATACTCTGGGCACTATTTCTTGGGAGATTCTTTGCAGCTTCAAGCACCGCCTTCCCCGCGTTGCAGTCAGTCAACCCCTGGAGCTTCCCGAAGAGCAAACAGTCTAGCCGTCATTCGCGAGAGTTGTTTAAAGTCCTAACTGGAACATTTCTATTTGTAGTGAGGGCGGCAGTCCTTACTACAAATCTCGCGATCGCTCCAATGTTTTTATCCTTGCATCCTTTGTTTGAAACGATCGCCCCCGCCACCGCCCGCTCTCTACTGCTATTCATCCTCAGAGAATCCCTCCCATCCGCCCTGCCTCAGATAACTCTTAAAAAATATTTAAAAATCTGGCTTTTCGACAGGAAAATCGTTTACTTTAGTATCAAACACCTAATTGAGCAGCACAATCTGATTTGTGCAAAGTTTGAGGGAGGCTTGTTTGGATGCCATACCCCAATTTATCATTATCCTTTTTTGGGGAATGTATAGATAACCTAAAGGGCTATCTATAATCAAGTAGGCTGGTAATGGGTAATGGGTAATCAATAATGGCTAATGGGTAATCGGTCAAGTTGATGCCAGAACATGCTGGCTGCAACCGATAGGCTCTCGTTTTTCAATCCAATTACTCATTATTAATTCCTGTCTCGACAAAGGGGCTATCAGCCACTTGAGTTAGATAAGACTGGATGATTGAAACGAGATGCTAAAAATATGTTAAATTACTTTAGCAAATTTCAGAACAGACTGATTGCCTTGCTCCTCGTCAGCACGCTTCTACCCGTTTTGATTGTAGGATTGTACAGTATTTCTTCCTCAACCAATACCATCACTCACCTATCGCTCCAGCAGATCGAGCAGAAAACAACAGACAGCGCCCAGAAGGTAGTGACTTTCCTTGAAAATATCAGTCAAGACGTGTCATACTTGACTAAAACCCCCCCAGTTCAAGGAATTGTTAGAGCGAGAGAAAATCGAGGGATCGATACAGAAAATGGCAAATCTTCTTACGCAGCCTGGGTCGATCGACTGCAGATTATCTTTACAGCTCTGATGGAGGCAAAACCTTATTATTACCAGATATCCTATCTCAATGAAGAAGGCAAAGAGATGGTAATATCTGAATCGCAAAACGGAACGCTGCAAAATCTCCCGCCCAACCAACTGAAGAATCAAGCCAATGAAGAATATTTCATCGAAACCATGAAATTAAATTCTGGGGAATTTTATATTTCTCCGGTCAGCTTGAATAGAAAAGACGGAAAAATAGAAATTCCCTACAAGCCCATCCTGCGCTACGGCACGCCGGTTTACAGCCGGGAAGGAAGGAAAAAAGGAATTCTGGTTGCCACAGTTTTTACCGAGTCTTTTTTAGGAATACTCCAACAAAATCAGATGAGCGGCAGCCAGCTTTTGGTCGTCAACGAAGACGGGTACTATCTCTTTCATCCCGATCGGCGAAAAGAATTCGGGTTCGATCTGAATAATAATGAGAGGGTAAGCTCGGACTATCCTGAAAAAATAGCCGAACAAATTCTCTCTGGTAAAAAGGGACTGATTTCAGATGAAATGAATATGCTCGTGAGTTACTATACCGTTTCTCCCACTCAAAAAAATCCCCAAAAAAATGGATTAATTTTTATTTATTTGCTGGCCAAGAAAGAAGTTTTTTCTTCCCTTGATTCTTTTAAAGCGGTGGCGGTAAACGCCACCCTGATTTCGCTAATTATCGTCCTGCTTTTCGGAATTGTAATTGTGCGAAGAATTGTGAGTTTAATTAGAGAGATGACGGGGGTAGTGTCTGCTTTTTCCGTGCAAGTGCTCTCCACGATTGAAGAACAGGAGCGCTTGTCTGCCCAGCAGTCATCTGCCGTGCAGCAAACCACCGTGACGATGGATGAGTTAGGAGTTTCATCTCGGAAATCGGCTGAGCAAGCCGAGGAAGCAAGTAGTGCAGCCTATAGGGTTTTAGCCCTAACGGGGGGAGTCTCTCCAAAAGACGATTCCGCCCATCATTATCAAATCAGTATGCGGGAGAAAGTTCGGCAAATCGCCGACCAAATTCTGCGCTGGAACGATCAAGTCGGGCAAATTTACAGTATTGCCGCCACGGTGAGCGAGATTGCCAATCAGACGAATATGCTAGCACTCAATGCCGCAGTGGAAGCGTCTCGCGCCGGGGAACGCGGCAAGGGATTTGCCGTGATTGCGGGAGAGATTCGCAAACTCGCTGAAGGAAGCAAGGAATCGGCTCATCGCATCAGTACGTTGGTGGCGGAGATTCAGAAAGCAACTAACGCGATCGTGATGGCGACTGAGGAAGGCAGCAAAATTGTTGAGAATATCGTCGTAGCGATCGACGACGTGGTGACGAATGCGCAAACTATCTCGCTCAATGCCAAGGAACAAGCGATCGCCATCGAGCAGGTTGTCGAGGCGATGAAGGCGCTCACTGCTGGGGCGCAACAATCTGCCGCCGGCATCTCTCAAACCAAACTGGGCACCGAGAAATTAATGGATGCCGCCCTGCACCTCAAAGCTGCAGTTTAGGGGGAGCATCCCGTTTTTGTCGTGTGAGCGTCTCGCTCACTATCAATCCCAGAGCGAGCTGGAAGCTCACACTCCTGAAAAAAGGTCGGCGTTGCCAAAACGAGATGCTCTCCAGTTTAGGCAGTGTGGAACAGGGGAGAAAACATAAATAATCGCAATACTTTACAGAAATCCGGCTTCTTTCAGAAGCCGGATTTCTAATTTTTCAGCTTTCACGTTTTGCCTTTCCGCGCTCCGGTTACTGTAAATTTAAGCCAAAGCGGGTTCGAGGTTTTCTCTGGATTCGTCGAGTAATTGACTGTAGAGGTCGCTCAACTGCGCCGCCACGCCATCCCAACTGAATTTGCTCTCCACGCGCTTGCGCCCAGCCTCGCCGAGTTGCCTGCTCCAGTCTGGATTTTCCAGAAGCCGGTCAATGGCTTCGGCAAAAGCGGCTTCATTTTTCGGCGGGCACAGCAGCCCGGTTTTTTCTGGCAAGACGGTATACTGCAAACCGCCGACGTCAGAAGCGACGACAGGGGTGCCACAAGCCATTGCTTCGATCGTCACTAAGCCGAAGGGTTCGTAGTGGCTGGGAATGACGCAAACATCGGCAGCAGCGTAGTAAATGGGAAGGGTATCTTCGCCAAGGCGTCCCGGGAAAATCGTAATGTCGCTCAAACCGAGTTCGCTGACAATGGCTTCGATGCGATCGCGCTCGATGCCGTCACTTTCTCCCGGACGAGAGCCGCCGCCAATGATTAATTTCAGGTTGCCCTTTTGCCGCGATCGCGATCGCGCCACAGCCCGCACTAAGGTTTCTATTCCCTTGCGGGGATCGAACCGCCCTACATACAAAACGACTTTTTCTTCCGAGGCGATCGAGAGTGCAGCCCTGGCTTGCTCCCGCTCGATACAGCCAAATCGGCGAATATCCGTCCCGCAGGGAATAATATCAATGTTGCCCTTTGCGGAAACCAGCTCCCGCATGTGTTTCTTTTCCTGCGGCGAAGTGGCGACAATCCGATCGGCTGTTTCCAACACTGTTTTTTCTACCGCTAATCGCGTCCTGGCTATCATCGGAATCGTCGTTACCGATTTGTATTTGACAGCTCCTAGAGAATGGTAAGTGTGAACCTGCTTGACGGATTGATATTTTTTCAGTTCCATCCCCACCCACGATGAAATCCAGTAATTTGTATGCACTAAGGGGTATTGAATGGCGGTACGGCGCTGAAACTTCAGCAATTCCTCTACAAAGGTTGGCGCATAGCCGAAAATATTGTCGCGAGGGACGAATTCTTCTGGCCCTGCTGTTAAGCGAATCGTCCGACACTGGGGAGAGTGTTCTACGATCGCTGCTTGTTCTGCACTGGCTTTGCGGGTAAACATATCGACTTCCCACCCTCGTGCAGCTAGCGCGTCACCGACTTTGCGGACGTAAACGTTTTGCCCTCCCGCTTCTTCTTTGCCAATTTCTACTGCCGGATCGCCGTGGACTGATATCAGGGCGATCCGCTGTTTTTTTGCAGAAATCATAGGTTTTGTTTTTCCCTTAATTCCACATCTGAAGCAGTGACGCGCGATCGCGCCTTTGCGCAGCGGCGAGCTACGCGATCGCCTGCTACTTCCCTCATAGTGCCTCCTGCGGTTCCGATGAATCGGCGAAACGCTTTTTCTGCGGCTAGCTGATGTACTTTGCCGGGAGCATCCCGTTTTTGTCAAAACACCTTTTTTCAGAAGTGGGAGCGTCTCGCTCCCTATTAATCCAATCGCGAACGAGACGTTGGTGCTAGCTCATAAAAGAGCCGCAACGCTTACGCACCCGCTTCGCTTACGCACTCCAAAAATGGGATGCTCCCTACTTTGCCGCTCTCAATGTCTCAGAATTCATAGAAGGATATGCTGCGAATGTTTTTTTCTCTGGCTGCGCTCACCCCCACATCTTCTTTCCTATTCTCCCTTGCTGCGCTGGAGTGTCACCAGGCTCGAAAACACGCTCGCGCGATCTGACTCCAGACAGGTTTTCTTTCGATTTCATTCAAATTTAATGAGCGTCTAGGCGATCGCGCATCCCCCCTAGGCTATATTTCAATTTCCTTTCTCAGTCCCGATCGGATGGCATCGCTGCCGCATCGCCTTTTCTCCCCCTGCGCAGCAACATAAAAGACCGATTCCCGATTCTTTAACTTCCCTCAATCGCTGGCAATTGGCCTTTTCTCCGTGCCAAAACGCGGCCCGCAGTCACCCGGGCCCGATCGGCTCCTCTAAAATGGCCAGCCGATTTGTCCTCAGCTAGCTAAGGGGGGCCATAAAAAAGCAGCAAATTTTAGATTTAAAAGTCTAGACGAGTGCTAAATTACCTGAAACCCTTGATTTATATAGATTTTAAGATTTTTATTTTTTAGTAAAAATGCAACTTTAAAATAAAAAATTACCAAAATTGCCAAAAAAAATAAAACTCACGGACAGTTGACAAACGCAGGAGAAGACGCTACAGTTATTGAACGTGAGCCGGGAGAGGTGGCTGAGTGGTCGAAAGCGGCAGATTGCTAATCTGTTGTACGGCAGGTAACTCCGTACCGAGGGTTCGAATCCCTCCTTCTCCGTTTCAAGAACTGAAAAACAAAGGTTAGCATTCACCACCCTTGATAATGGGGAAAGAAGAACTCGCGCCCGCTGGCGCGGGCTGAAGTAGCGAGTACAGGCCGGCTTCTCGGCGGGCGGCGTGCCCGATCAACTCTAAAAATTGAAGTTGTAAGCACCGCCGACGAGGATGCCGACATCAAAATTTCCCGTGAGAATGCCGACATTCACGGCAGCAGTGGCTGTAAATTCGGGGCTGAGAGGAACGTCAATGCCGGCAGTAGCGACGCCGCCGACGCCGGAGTCGTCGCCGGTAGAAAAGGCAACGCCGCCACCGAGATAAGGAGCGATCGCAACTTGCGCGGGCGTCTCGCGGGGCACGAAGTCAATCGTTAGCGGGACGGAAAAGAAGGCATTGTCTCCGAGCAAAACAGCCGGTCGCAAAGACAGCTCCCGAGTCAGCCCAATTTTGCTGAACACGGCAAAGGCACCCTCACCGAGAGCGCTGCCGTCGCCGTCAACGCCAATATTCAAACCTATCCCAATATAGCTAGAACCGGAACGGGTGACGCGACCGGGTTGAATAGTCCTCTGAGCGACGGCGGATTCGCGCGCCGAGGCAGTGCCCTCATCGGATATCTCAGAGAATGTCTCTGGAACAGCGGAAACGGAAGGATCGTAGGCGATCGCGCTCGCAGAAGTTGCAGCCGTCCCCGGTACTGGAACTCGCGAAAGTGCCGGGGCTTCAGGGGCGCTGAATTCAGAGAGCGCTAAATCGGCAGTCTCGGCGATCGCTGGCAACTGGCTGCCGGCAGCAGTCAGCGCTGCGAGACTGGCTGCGAAAGCCAGACGAAAGGCAAATGTATTTTGCACGGTCGCTCCTCACTTAAAAAAAACTGTGCAATCAACACTTACACTTTAGAGCTCGCTTACGGCAGCGGCAACTCGCCCGGAGACAAAGGGCAAAATCGCCTCATTTTTACTTTGCCGGCGACCTTCTGTAAAGACTACGAGCAAATACGGCTGCCGATCGGGTATTTCGATGTAGGCGGCATCGTGGCGAACTGAGCTGGTATGACCCGCCTTTGACCAAATTTTGGCCTGTTTGGGCAAGCCGGCACCGAGAAATCCCGCAACTTGATTGTCGGGATCGGCGGCTAATTCCTCCGGATCGAGCGATCGCTGCATTAGCTCCATCATCGCTTGCGCTCGCGCCGCCGACACCGCTACCCCTCCCACGATCGCGTGCAGCAAGCGCGCCGTCGCGTTTGTCGTCAGCATGTTGCGATTGTCCATCAATTCTCCCAGAAAGGCCCGCTCTCGACCGTAGGGGCCATCGCACCAGGTTTTCTGATTGACGTTGGCTGCTGCCAATTCTGGCCAGCCGAGGGACTTGTAGTAGCGGTTGACGATGTTGCGCTGGTGCTTCCAGGTTTCAAAGGGCCCCGACGGCAACTCTGGCCCGCTGGTGGTGCCGGTTAAAATGTCTACCACTAAACTGGTGGCGTCATTGCTGGAATCGACTATCATGTCTCGAATGGCGCGTTCTAATTCCGCAGAAGGCTGAATCATGCCTTTGTCCAGCCACTCGTGGACGGCAACCATATAGAACAGCTTGACGACGCTGGCGGGGTAGATACGCTCCAAGCCGCGATAGTGGTAGCCTCTCACTTCGTGCTGCCAGAAGGCGTCGGGACTGAGGGCACCGCCGGTATTCACCGGCACGGGCGGATCGTAGACTATCCAGCTCAGGGCGAGCTGATTTTTGGCCAATTCTGGAAACTCTGCCAGTGTTGCCTCTACAATGCGATCGCCGAGGCTCTTTAATTGTTCGTCATCGCGAAAAAACGTCATTGAATGGTTTCTCTCTCCCAATTGCAAGCAACTCCGATCGCCGGAAAATCGGGCGATACGGAATACCAGTGTTTGGCTTCCCTGAACCTCTATGATTCCCCCAACTGCACGCGCTTGGCAACTCAAGCTGCAGCGGGACGTCAGTTGCGCATTTTAGAACTGCCGGCTGCTGCGGCTGCCGTGAAGGTGCAGCTCGTGGAAGATGACTATCCCGGATGGCTGGAAATCGCCGACTTGGCGCATCTGGAACTCGCCCAGACGCCTTATCGGGCGATCGCTCTCACCCGGGCAGAAATCCAGCCGCGACTGCCTGCCGCGATCGCCTTTGCCCTCGCCGCAATGGAGCAGCCCAACCAGTACCTCTGGGGCGGCACTGTCGCGCCTGATTACGACTGCTCGGGACTGATGCAAGCGGCTTTCCTTTCTGCTGGCATCTGGCTGCCCAGGGATGCCTACCAGCAAGAGGCATTTGCCGAGCCAGTGGCGATCGCTTCCCTCGAAGCGGGTGACCTGATATTTTTTGGGCCACCTCACAAAGCCACCCACGTTGCCCTCTATCTGGGAGAGGGGCGCTACATCCACAGTTCGGGCAAGGACCAAGGGCGCAACGGCATCGGCATTGATATTCTCTCCGAGCAGGGGGATACTGTCTCGCAAACCTATTACCGGCAGTTGCGCGGGGCGGGGCGTGTTGTCGCCAGTTACCCGCCGTCAGGAAGTTGTTAAATTAGAGGGTTTGGAGTTGGGAAGTTGCCGGGAAAAGGGGGAGCAAGGGGATTTGGGGGAATAGGTCGGTTATCGAAGCGCAAGGCTGACAGGTTGAATATTTTTAGTGGTGTGAGGTAGTGATGAGGGCTAGCAATTCAATGAAGATTTCTTTAGTTCCCGATAAACCGACAACCCACAAGGGCTTGGGTGGGGCTGTACCGGATTTGTCGGTTGTCGTGCCTATTTACAATGAAGTTGAGAGCGTGCCGCAGTTGTTGGAGGCGATCGCTTCTAGTTTGAGCGCTAGCGAATTCAGCTACGAAATCATCTGCGTTGATGACGGCTCTATCGATGGCTCGGCTCAACTGCTCCAACAGCAAGCTCGCATCCGCAGCGATTTGCGCGCGGTGATTTTGCGGCGCAACTACGGGCAAACCGCCGCAATGGCTGCGGGATTCAACTACGCCCGAGGGCGCGTTATCGTCACGATGGATGGCGACTTGCAAAATGACCCCGCCGACATTCCCATGCTCATTGCCAAACTTGAAGAAGGCTACGATATGGTAAGCGGCTGGCGCAAAAATCGTCAGGATGCTAAACTCACTCGCCTTTTGCCTTCTAAAATTGCTAATTGGCTCATCGGGCGCGTTACTGGTGTGGAGTTGCACGACTACGGCTGTTCGCTGAAGGCTTACCGCTCGGAATTGGCTGCTGATATGAATCTTTACGGCGAATTGCACCGCTTTTTGCCCGCGCTGGCTTTTATTGAAGGGGCGCGCATTACTGAAATGCCGGTGCTGCATCACGCCCGTCGCTACGGGCGCAGCAAGTACGGTTTGGGGCGGACTTTTCGGGTGCTGATGGATTTATTCACTATCTATTTTATGAAAAAGTTTCTCACCCGCCCCATGCACGTTTTCGGGCTCTTTGGCATGATTTCGATGCTGTTGGGGACGGCGTTGGGCATTTATCTCACTTTTGTGAAATTAGGGCTGGGTCAAAGTATTGGCCACCGGCCTTTGTTGATTTTGGCGGTTTTGCTGCTGGTGACGGGCGTGCAGTTGTTTGGCTTTGGTTTGATGGCAGAACTGCTGATGCGCACTTACCACGAGTCGCAGGGACGCCCGATTTATCGCGTGCGCGAGGTGTTTGAGCCAAAAGTCAGAAGTGAGGCGTAAGGGGAGGGTTCGACGCGGATTTCAGCACGGATGCGCGGCTATTCAGGGCGGTTTTCCCGATCGCTTCTCTGTCGCCAGTCGAGTTAGGGACTCACTCCGTGCAGTCCTCTCCTCCGCGTCGCGCTCTCCCCACTTCCGAAAAGTGTAAAAAATTGTAAAGTCTTTTTCCCACTTTCCAGAAGGCAGCATATAATAGGGCAATCGGTGAAATTTGCAGCGTCAAATCAACCGAAAACCCAACGGGGCTTAGTTTTACAACCACTCTGAAGCTTAAAGCAGCTTGGAGCGGCCTATGGTGTTCACAGACTTACCAACAGTCCGGAAGCTAGCAAGAATGATATTTTCTCTCTAGCCGTCCCGACACCTCAAAAAGTTGAAGTGGGCCATGCTAACGCCTTTGTAAGGGAACGTGCCAAGCAACAGAGAGACAAAAAAATGGCCAACGCAATTCCCCTACCCTGTTTCGTTCAGCCGAAAACCCTGCCTTTCCCCCGGGCTGAAATCTCTGCACTGACGAATACGCCTGTAGAAAGGATTCTGAAAATTTATCACTGGCGCTTTGGCGGCTGGGTAACGCGCGATGGAATGCTCCCCATCACTTTCAGCTTTCGCCGCCTGTCAACGTGGCTTCCGAGGCTGCGGGAGGCGATCGATACTTGTAAGGGCTGGCGTCGCCTGTGTGCCTTGGCGAAATCCCTAGAAGCCGAGTTTGTCAAGTATTCAGATATTTATTCTGAAGCGGTACGGGAAGAGTTGCGCGATCGTTTATCCTGCCGCCGCGCCCAGTTGGAACACTGCAAGCCCCGCGCAGTAGAAGCAGAAGACTTTGCAACCGCCCTAGAAGCGGTGATTCACAATACGAGCATTGCGTTTTTGAAGGCAGTCGAGCCGTTGGTACGGCAGCACGATGCTTTGTGGGCGCGGTTTCCCCACCTGCTGGAACGGTTGCGCGAGGCTTGGCGGCAGCGCGTGGCGTATTTGCAAGGGTTGAATGCGGCTTAGGGCGAGTTCCGGTCTGTGGAAAAAAGCGATCTAGATTTTCTCGCGCTTGTTTCTCACTTTACTTTGGTTTTTTTGTGAAGAAACGCGACGCAAAAATTAAAAAGCGCAATATTGCTTAACAAACTAGGCTGGGGCACACTAGGATAAAGAGAGGGAGGGCGATCCCCACAGCCTCTTATAGCTCCCATCCTTTAACGGGGAAGAAAGCGCTTTGAAAGTTTTTAGCACGCTTGAACCGCACAGACGACGCAGCCTGCTGATTTTAGCCGCAGCAAGCTTGCTGTTTTGGTCTGGTATGGGTTCTTTACTGCCAACACTGCCGCTGTACGTCCAGCATATAGGCGGTAATAAACAAGAGATTGGTTTGGTGATCGGGGCGTTTGCCCTGGGGCTGCTGCCGTCTCGAATTTGGCTGGGGCCAATGGCAGACCGGCGGGGACGGAAGATGGTTTTGCTTTTGGGAACGGGGGTGTCGGCGATCGCCCCGTTTGGCTATCTGATTGTTCACTCGATTCCCCTGTTGATGGTGTTGCGGGCATTTCACGGCATCAGCATTGCCGCCTATACCACCGCCTACAGCGCCCTCGTCGCCGATTTATCCCCACCCAGACAGCGGGGGGAATTGATCGGCTACATGAGTTTGGTTCAGCCGATTGGCGTGGCAGTCGGACCGGCGCTGGGGGGATTTTTGCTGGAGAAAGCGGGCTATTCGCCTCTTTTTTTGATGGCTGCAGCCTTGGGATTTTTCAGCACGTTGGGGAACCTGCCGATCGCAGAACCGACTGCCGAAATCCAGGCCCAATCTGCCGGCCATTTAGCCGCCGAGTCAGCGCCAGAAGAGTCATTCTGGCAGGTGTTGTGGAGCGATCGCCTTCGCATCCCCACCCTGGTGATGCTGCTCGTCGGGTTAATTTTTGGCACGTTCAGTACCTTCGTGCCTTTGTTTCTTGAAGAAACCAAAGTTAACTTCAATCCCGGTTTGTTTTACAGTTGTGCTGCCGTTGCCAGTTTTAGCGTCCGCTTGCTGACGGGGCGGGCGTCCGATCGCTACGGGCGCGGGGTCTTTATCACTGGCGCGCTCGCCTGCTACGTTGTGGCAATGCTGGCGCTGTGGAACGCCCACAGCCGCACGGATTTTGTTGTCGCGGCGCTGCTGGAAGGTGCGGGGGCGGGTACGCTCTTCCCTTCTGTTGTCGCGCTCATCTCCGACCGGTGTTTGCCCAAACAGCGCGGTCAGTTTTTCTCGATTTGCGTGGGCGGGTTTGACTTCGGAATGGCGATCGCGGGGCCGACTTTGGGCGCGATCGCCGAGGTGGTGGGTTTGCGAAATATGTTTGCGATCTGCGCCCTTCTGGCTGTGGTGGCTTTTTTTACCTTCCTCACCCAGTCGAGCAAAAATTTGCGCCACTCGCTCAAGTTTGCGATCGGTCGCGAACGAGATGTCTACGCCTTGAATCAATTGTGAATTTAAAATGAAGAGTGAAGAGTTTTGAACTGAGAGTTTTTACTCCACATTCAACACTCTTCACTCTTCACTTTATTTAACGGGCCCGGAGGGACTCGAACCCCCGACCTTGTGGTCCGTAGCCACACGCTCTAATCCACTAAGCTACGGGCCCCTGTGATTTCGTTCGGCTTTTAGCGTTTCGCTTTCTTTCCTCACGAAAATATATAGTAGCACAGCCTCAGAAAATGACGCAAGAGCTTTTTTCAAATTTTTCAAATTTTTCTGGAGAAGGTCAACTGTCCCATTTAGACGCCAGTGGCCAAGCGAATATGGTGGACGTATCCGCCAAGCAGGCGACTCGCCGAGAAGCCGTCGCCGCCGCTCGGGTGCGGATGTCGCAGGCGACTTTTGAGGCGATCGAAGCGGGCAACGCGCCAAAAGGCGATGTTTTGGGAACGGCACGCCTCGCCGGCATTATGGCTGCCAAGCAGACGGCTCAGTTAATCCCCCTGTGCCATCCCTTGCCGCTGCAAAAAGTCAGCGTGCAGTTGATGCCCGATCCCCACCTGCCCGGGTATGAGATTCTGGCGGAGGTGGTGACAAAGGCAGAAACGGGGGTGGAGATGGAAGCCCTCACTGCTGTTTCTGTGGCGGCTCTGACGCTTTACGACATGGCCAAAGCGATCGAAAAGTCCATTCAGATCGAGTGCATTCGGCTGCTGAGCAAGACGGGCGGCAAGTCGGGCGACTATCAGATTCAGGAATAAGCAGCGCGCTCGTGCCCTCTGGCTGTATTTGCGAGCGATCGAAAAACAGCCGGGGCTCTCCTGACTTTGTGGTGGAAAACCGGGCTTTTCCGGGCTTATGGCTTATGGCTCATGGCATGGAAAATGCTTTTCCTGCAAGGCTTTCACCAAAAATATTAGTTTTTCTTATCACCAAGGAGTCGGGAGAGCCACAGCCGGGGCATTTATTTTTGGTTTTTGGGGGGTGAATCCAGCGCCGAGGGACAAAGGAGCGATCGGGGCGATCGGGACAAACAACAGATTTTAATCAACAGACTGAAAAACGATTTATTTTTTTCAAAACTCCGCATTCAACGGGCTTTCGGGACGCAATACTGCTTGAGAACTTCCTGTCCCAAGCGGACGAGCTTTTCTGGCCCTTCCATCATCAGCAAGTAATGCCCCTGTCGCAGGTGGTGGTGGTAAATTCCGGCGGTGCTGCCTTCTCCTAGGAAGCCAAATAGAGCTCCCAAGAAAGCCCCGCAAAATCCTCCCACGATCGCAGCCGATGGGATGACGGCTATCAAACTGAAAGTCAGGGACATCTGGAGGCTGACTTTTAAGGCGACAAACAGCACTAAACCGATTGCCGCGCCCAAAGATCCGCTAATTTTGGCAAAACTGCGGGCTTTGCTGAGGGCGATGTGCATCGGCTCTAGCAAACCCACGCGATCGGGGGAGCTGTAGCCTTCTCCGACAATGGCCAGATGTTCTGGCGAAATGCCGTGATATTGCAGCAAGCGGTAGGCTTGGAAAGCGGAGGCTTCATCGGGAAGCGCCACGATCGCGAGATAGGTGGCTCGCTTGAGAGAGGCTTTGCGCAGGAATCGCGAGGCAGTCACAACACACGTCCTGGGTGGAGGGGATATTGAGGGTCTTTATCTGCATTCTAACGCTACTGCCTGCATTGCCAACCTAGTTGTTACAACAAGTTATCTCCAACCGCGATGTCAGTCGCACAGCCGGGAAAGCTTTAAAATCGATCGAGCGCGCTAGCCGTGCCGATTCTTTTTTCCAAAGGTTCTCTATGCCTCCTCGCTGGCCTCGCCAACCCGACCGGAACGACCCTGACTACCGACGCCTGGACGATCGGATGAATTTTGCTTTGCATGTGGCTATCTTTGCGGCGTGCAATTCAGGGGCTTGGTTTTTTCGCAATTTGCAGTCAGAACCCTGGTCTTGGACTCCGTGGGTGACGGGCTCTTGGCTGCTGCTCGTGTTAGCTCACGCTGTTTATATTTTCGCGATCGCCGATTATTCTGGCTCCTCAGCCGCGCCGCTCTCCGGCGACAAGTCCAGTAAATCTCCTTAAGCACGACAAGCGCAGAAAACGCTACAGTTTATCGCTGCGGCTTCCAAAGGCGGCGATCGGGGGCTGGCGGTGCCGTCTACTGGCGACCGACGCGCCAGCCAAAAATCGCTATTCTCGGCTGCTCGCGGAAAAAAACTGCCAAAAACTTTTGCAAACTCTCCAGATGCAAGCGCTTGGACGCGGAAACTCTATTTTTAACTTTCTCGCATTCAGCAAACTGCCAGCCCCTCAGTGCCACTTTTCTGACGCGCTATCATAATTGGCTGGCAAACACTTGAGATATCTGGGTGTCATCCTAACCGACTGCTGGAGAATTCCGCTAATGAACGAGCAGCCAGTCAGACACCCCCTATATTCTTTTTGGGCAACACTCAAGCACAAGATCGGGGGAGGGCGCAGAGCCCTCATCACATCTACGGGGGTTGCCGGTTTTGTCATTGTTTTGCGTTTTGCAGGCATATTGCAGCCCTTGGAGTGGGCGGCCCTGGATCAGGGTTTTCGCTGGCGTCCCCCAGAACCGCGCGACGAGCGGGTGGCGATCGTCGGGATTGACGAAGCGGCTTTGCAGCAGTACGGCTTTCCGATTCCCGATGCGGTTATGGCCCAGTTGCTGCAAAAGCTGCACGCCGCAGGGGCACGCGCGATCGGGTTGGACATTTATCGCTCTCAGCCCGTCGAACCGGGTCACGCTCAATTAAAAAAGGTTTTTACCCGCCTTGCCAATGTGGTTGCGATCGAGAAAATTGCTCCGACTAGCGACCAGGGTATTGCTCCGCCTGCTGTCTTAAATCCTGCTGACCAGGTTGGGTTCAGCAATTTGGTGCTGGACTCGGATGGGAAAGTGCGCCGCAGCTTGCTCTACTTGTACGTTGACGGCAAAGCGCGCAAAAGTTTTGCGCTTCAGTTGGCAAGATCGTACCTCAAGGCAGAGGGCATTACTTCGCAACTGACTCCCGGTTCCGAGTACCTCCAGTTCGGCGGCGCTGTCTTGCAGCGATTTGAGGCGAATGACGGCGGGTATGCGAACGCGGAGGCGGGCGGCTACCAAGTTCTGGCGAATTATCGGGGGCCTTCTTGCAAGCAGGCCCCGCAGCGCTGTCCGTTCCGCTTGGTGTCGATCGCGGACGTGCTTGAAGATCGGGTGCCGTTGGATTGGCTGCGCGATCGCGTTGTTGTCATCGGCTCGACGGCACCCAGCCTGAAAGATTTTTTTCCCACTCCCTACAGCACGCCGCAGCCTTTATTCGGCGTGGAAATACACGCCCATTTCATCAGTCAGATCCTCGCTGCCGCTCTCAACGGGCGCGCCCTGATTCAGGTCTGGCCAGACCCCCTAGAATGGGTCTGGATTTTTATCTGGAGCTGGGTGGGTGCTGCTCTGAGTTGGCGCGTCCGTTCTCCGAAATGGTTCGTCCCGAGTCTGGCGCTGGCTGCTGTGCTGCTGGCTGGTTCTTGCTATCTGGCATTTCTCGCCGGCTGGTGGCTGCCCGCTGTCCCGCCCCTCCTGGCTCTGGGCGGATCTGCTGTGGCGATCGTCGGTCATTTTGCCTATCTCGAGCAGGAATGGAAGAAATCTAAAGAATTTTTATCGACGGTTATCAATACCATTCCCGACCCAATTTTTGTTAAAGATAAAAACCACCGCTGGATTATTTTAAACCAAGCGTATTGTCAATTTATCGGCTATCCTTTCGAGCAATTAATTGAAAAATCTGAGCTGGATTTTTTCCCGCAGTCAGAGGCGGATTTCTTTTGGGATCAAGACAAAAGGGTTATCGATAGCGGGAAAGAACAGGAATCTGAGGAACAATTCACGGACGCTCGCGGCAATACTCACCTGATTGCGACCAAGCGATCGCTGCATCGAGATGCTGCTGGCAATGTTTTTCTAGTCGGTGTCATCCGCGACATCACCGAGCGAAAGCGGATGGAGGAAGAACTCAAACGCACCGCCACGGAACTCGCCCGTTCTAACGAAGAATTAAAACTTTCCGAAGACCGCTTGCGCTATCTCGCCTATCACGATCCCCTGACGGGCTTGCCGAATCGCAAATTGTTCTACGAGCGCTTGAGTCAGGCTTTAGAATGGGCCAGTATGAATCAACAGTTAGTGGCCCTGATGTTCGTCGATCTCGATGGTTTTAAAGGTGTCAATGATACCCTCGGGCACGAGATGGGCGACTTGCTGCTGAAAGCGGTTGCCGCTCGGCTCGCCAGCAGCTTGCGCGGCAGCGATACCGTCGCTCGGCTCGGTGGCGACGAGTTTACCGTCATCCTGCCGGCGATTCCCGCACAGAAAGATGCGGCTACGGTTGCGGAAAAAATACTCAATACTTTGTCTGCGCCGTTTTTGATAGAGGGATGCACGATTTCAGTCAGCGCCAGTATCGGGCTGAGCTTGTACCCGCTGCACGCTGGCGATGTGGATAGTTTGATTAACAAAGCTGACGCGGCGATGTATGCAGCTAAGGAACTCGGTAAAAACCGATACGAAGCTGCGTAGATTTATTGCCGTGCTAGCGCGATTGGGAGGTGCTGTCGCGATCGCGTAAATTTTAAAATTTAATTAAATTTTTTACATTTCTTTACATCAATTCTCTCAAATGGCAGCCATTCAGAAACACTGGATGGCTAATTCTCGACTGAATACTCACTTTCTTGTTAAGAATTTTTGTTTAAATTGGCAGTTTGTGTAGTTTTGTAAAGATATCTGAGAGTGTCGTAGATTTACGGCAAATTGGCGAATTTTCGCAGACACCTCCGTGGATATACTGATAGAATAACAGTCAAAGGGGCTTATCTACAGTTGATGACTGTTTGGGGGGTAAAGGGTGTTATGGGTACTTTCTTGAAATCAGCCAGTATAATTGCTCTGGTAGTTGGGGCGTCAATGAGTGTATCAGGGATGGCAACTGCAGCAGTCAAACTGAATGGATTAACGGATGTGGCAGTTAGGGAGGTTGCGATCGAGCCCGTGACTTTGAATGGAGAAGATCCGCCAGATAAAGGGGGAGAGCCGCCGACGCAATCTGACGGGGGAACCCGCTACAAGGCAGAATCGAAGTGATAGGAAGGCCGTGCTTGCAGAAACCCGCGACTTTCAGCGCGCGAAGCGCCTCTAGAATGGCCCGCAAGTGAGGACGGGTAAAGGATTTCTCAGCTCGAGTGGTTACGAGGACTTCCACCAGTTGTCGTGCTGTACCAGCGTGTGGACTTGCCAACTGGGATCGGGAGAGGGAAAGTCCTCGCGGTAGTGTCCGCCGCGACTTTCAGCGCGAAAGAGCGCGCTCGTGAGAATTAAGTAGGCTACATCAAGTAAGTTGCGGGTTTCTCCCCACGTCCGCAAGTGTTCGTCAGCAGCCGGGAAAGAGAAGCTGACAGTTTGTTCGGGCTGTAAATTGAGGAGGTAGTGGGAGAGAGAAAGCGAGGCAAATTCTGCCTGCCAGGTTTCCACCTGGGCGATCGCTTCTTGCAAAGCTGCTTTTCCCCGGCAGATGCCGGCACTTTTCCAAACCAATCGGGGCAACTCGCGCCGCAAGGCTGCTATTTTGGCAAGCTGCCCCGGAAAGTCGAGGAGGGGGGGAGGGGGAGAGGGGGAGAGGG